>NZ_CP121471.1:4105580-4761350 GCF_033954835.1 Thiorhodovibrio frisius | reverse complement strand
TTGGCCTTTTCCACTGCCTCGATGAATGCCTTGCGCCCGGCGGTGGCGAAAGCAATGTCTTTCGAATCCACCGGATGGAACTTGCCGTCATACACTGTCACCCGAACATCCTGCATCGGGTAACCGGCCACGGCGCCTTCTTCGAGCACCTGGCGCACGCCTTTTTCAATCGAGGGGATGAACTGCCCCGGGATGCTGCCACCGACAGTGGCATCGACAAAGTCAAAGCCACCGCCCTGTTCCAAGGGTTCGACGCGCAGAAAAACCTCACCAAACTGCCCGGCACCGCCAGTTTGTTTTTTGTGGCGATGATGCCCCTCGGCCTTGCCGGTGATGGTTTCCCGGTAAGGGATCTTCGGCGGCCGGGTTTCCACCTCAACGTGAAATTGCTCCGACAGGCGGCGCATCAGCACCTTTAAGTGCAACTCGCCTAAACCCCGCATGACGGTCTCGTTTGCGGCTGCGTTGTGCTCGACGTGGAAGCAGGGGTCTTCATCTTCGAGCTTGTGCAGGGCATCGGTCAGCTTTTGCTCATCGCCGCGCTTGGTTGGCGAAATGGCCAGGCCGAACAGGGGCACCGGGCACTCGATGCTGTCGAGATGAAAATGGTCTTCATCATGGGAGTCGTGCAACACGGCATCAAAGTGAATGTCGTCGACCCGAGCCACCGCCAGGATGTCACCCGGCACGCCCTCGTCGACCTCAACCAACTCATTGCCATGCAGCCGGAAGAGATGATTCACCTTAAAGGGTTTGCGCGCATCGCCAATCAATAACTGGCTGTTCGGCACAATGCGCCCCTGGTGAATACGAAAAATGCCAAGCTTGCCACGGAAGGGGTCATTCACCACCTTAAATACATGGGCAATGGCATGTTGGCTTAGGTCAGGGCTGACCTGCACCGGCTTGCGTTCAGCGCCCTCGCCCTTTATGAAGGGCGGCGGATTGCCCTCGGCCGGGTTCGGCATCAGGCGTTCAAGGATGGTGATCAGCTCGGGGATGCCCGCGCCAGTCTCGGCCGAGCAGTAGCAGATGGGGATTAGGTGCGCCTCGCGCAGAGCCTCCTCAAAGGGATCATGGAGCTGCTCGGGCTTCAGTTCCTGGCCCTGCTCCAGATAGACCTCCATCAATTTCTCATCGACCTCAACCACCTGATCGACGATGGTGCTGTGCGCTTCCTCGACCGAGGAAAAGTCTGTCTCTCCGCCCGCAGGCTGAAAGAAACAATCTACCACCCGCTTGCCCCCCTCGGCTGGCAGGTTGATGGGCAGACACTCGGCGCCGAAGGTCTCGCGCACTTGCGCGGTGACAGCGGCAAGGTCCACTCCGGGTGCGTCGATTTTGTTAATCACAATCATGCGGCACAGGTTGCGCCGGTCGGCGCCCTTCCACATGCGCTGGGTCACCGGCTCGATGCCGCTGTCAGCATTGATCACTATGGCGGCGGTCTCCACGGCGGATAGCACCGACAGGCTGCGGCCGAGAAAATCCGGAAAGCCGGGGGTGTCAATCAGGTTGACGTGCTTGCCATGGGCGTTGAACGCGGTGATGGCGACATCAAGCGAATGTTGAAGCTCGCGCTCCATGGGGTCGTGGTCGCAGACGGTGTTGCCACGGGCGATGCTGCCGGCTTCCGGGATGCTCTTGGTGGCAACCAGCAACGCCTCGACCAGGCTGGTCTTGCCGCTGCCGGCGTGACCGACCAAGGCGATGTTGCGGACATCCTCCGCGTTGTAGTCAGACATGGGCGAACCTTAATCGTTGGGGGTGAGTTAATTGGATGAAAAACGATGGATAGCGATGGATCGCGAGAGTATATCGCACCGAAGGGTGAGGACTGCTCGCAGGATTACTCGGTTTCCATCATGCTGGGGTCAAACACGACGCAGCGGTTGCGGCCGGCAGATTTTGCGCGATAAAGTGCAATGTCCGCGCGGCGATAGACGTCTTCTTGTGTGTCGCTCAGGATAAAGGTCGCCAAGCCGCAGGAAATACTCAGGGGCACTGGCTGGCCGCGGAACAAAAAGCGCTTGGCGGCCACCCGTTCGCGCAGGCGGTTGGCGAGTTCCAGGGCGGTGTCTATATCTGTTTCCGGCAGCAGCAGCATGAATTCCTCACCGCCAAAGCGGGCAAGAAAATCACTCTTGCGGGTGAACTCTTGCAACAGCTTGGCGATGGCCTTGAGTGCGTTGTCGCCTGCGGTATGGCCAAAGGTGTCGTTGATGCGCTTGAAGTGATCGATATCCCAGATGCTCAGAACAGCCGGGTGGGCGTAGCGGCTCCAGCGTTCCAGTTCTTGTTCGATCCGTTCGTCGTACGCGAGGCGATTGTGCAGGCCGGTCAGGGCATCATGGAGCGCGCGCTTGCGGGCGTCTTGCAGGTGTTGGCGCAGCTCCTGGCTTTCGCTTTGCACCTTGCCAAGGGATTCGCGCAGTTGCGCCGCTTCGGCCTGAGCCAGTTCGAGCTGGCTTTGATCAAGCTCCTTGCGGGCTTCCATCTGTGCCTGAATGTTCTCAAGGTGGGTTCTGATGGAGGATTTTAGTCCCGAAAAGTCGTTCGCTTCAGCCACTGAGCGTTGGATTTGTTCAACCTCGGCTGACATGTTGGCATCGATGGCGCTGCCCTCGGCATTGGCCGCCTGACGTTTGCCGAGCGATTCGCCAAAGTGCTGCTCGATCTCCTTTAGTCGCCCGGTGAGTTGGGAGAGGAATTGCTCGATGTCCTGCTTTTCCTGCTCGACCCGCCGCTTTGCTTTTGCCACCAGTTCGGCAATGTCGCTCACCGCCGTGCCGGCGAGTTCCGCCGAGGGCGGCTCATTGAGCTGCTTGCTAATCAGCTGAGCCTGAGGGCTGAGTTCCACTGGCAGGTCAAGGCGGTTGATCAGGTCGAACAGGACCTGGTTGAAGGGCGGCAGGGCGGAAGCGGCTTCATCCTGGCTCTTTGGCTGGCTAGCCGGCTGGTTGGCTGGTTGGTCCGATGCTGCCTGATTCTGCTCGGGTTGGCTGGAATCCTCGGCCTCGGTGCTGGTGCCATCCGTCTGGTCGGTGGTGCCGGCCTCATTATTTGCGTCGCTGGCTGCGGCGGAGGTCGCGCCATCTGTTGTGCTATCCGGGTTGGTGTCCGGGGCAGCTTCGGGAGCGGCGGTTGCATCGGCTGAGTCCGCGTCCGACGTCTCTCCCCGGCGCCCCAGCAGGCGCCCAAACAGGCTGGATTTTTCCTCGGTGGGCTGGGTGTTAAGCCATTCGATGATGCCTGCGGTGTAGCTTTGATAGGCGGCCAGTGCCTCGCGAAGGTCGCCACTTTTGCCTGCGGCCTGTAGGCGTTTTTTCAGCTCCTTGGTGCTCTTGTGCAGTCCGCTTGGTACGCGAATCTGCTCAAGTGCCTGCTCGAATCCCTCTAAGGCGTTCTCAATACTGCTAACGCTGTTCTGGCGCTGGTCAAGGCGCAGGATAGAGGCCGAAATTTCCTCCATGAGTTGTTTGATTTGCTTCAGGCTGCCAGCCCCGCGCACGACTTTGCGCAGGCTTTCAAGCTCGGCATTGAGCTGCGTGTCTTTGGTGTCGACCGCCAGGCTCAGTCGCGACAGGGCCTGACGGAGGGTCTGCTCGCTTTGCTCGCGGGTTTTCTGCTCATGCTCGAGGCTGTCGAGGCTTTGCAGATACTTGTCTTTCCAGGAAAGGTCGTCTGGGTTTGCCATGTTTCTCTGACGCGTGTCGCTCTGTTAAAGAAAGATTTGCGTTTCGTCTCAGGCGGTGTCGGACAGGCAGAATCGCCTGATCAGCGCCCGCAGCAAAGATTGGGTTGGCTCGATGCGTTCAATGGCGAGAAACTCGTTGGGCTGATGCGCTTGTGCGATGTCGCCGGGGCCGAGCACGACTGTGTCCATGCCGAGTTGGTTGAAGAAGGGCAGCTCGGTGCCGAAGTTGACAGCCTCTGCGCTGAGGCCGGTCAGTTCTTCGGTAGCGCGCACAATAGGCGCGCTGGCGGGGGTGGCGCCGGGCGGAATGCTCATAAAGAGCGAGTCCAGCTCCCAGGCCAATCCTCGGGCTGCGGCGATGGGCGCAATCAGGGCTTGGAGTTCGGCGCGCAGGCTTGCAGGGTTAAGGCCGGGCAGGGGACGCAGGTCGAGCAATAGCTCGCAGTCACCGCAGATGCGGTTGGGGTTGTCGCCACCGCAAATTCGGCCCAAATTGACCGTTGGGTAGGGGATGGAGAATAACGCGTCCTGATAGCGCGTTTTCAGCTGCTCGCGCCAGGGCAAAATGGCGCTGATCACCTCGTGCATGCCGTCGATTGCGTTGCGCCCCAGCGCCGGGTCGCTGGCATGACCGCTTAGGCCGCGCAGCCGGACGGCCTCGCCCATCACGCCTTTGTGCGCGCGCACCGGTCGCAGATTGGTCGGTTCGCCAATGATGGCGTGCCGGCCGATGGAGCGCTCGGCGCTCAGCAGTGCGCGCGCGCCGTGCATGGCGGATTCTTCATCGGCGGTGGCGAGCAGCCTCAGCGGTGCCTTGAGCTCTCCCGCGCGCAGGCCCCGAGCGGCCTCAATGGCGAGGGCGAAAAAGGCTTTCATGTCGCAGATGCCGAGGCCGTAAAGTCGCCCATCGGCCTCGGTCAGGGTGAAGGGGTCGTGGTGCCACAGGTGTTCGTCGTAGGGGACTGTGTCACTATGACCGGCGAGCACCAGTGCGTCGCTGCTTCCGTCGCCGCTGTCGTTGCCGCCGCTGTCGTTGCCCAGGGTCGCGATCAGGTTGGCCTTGCCGGGGTGGCCGGGTAGAGTCAAAATCTCGACGTCGAAGTCGCTATCCTCAAGCCAGGTGGCGAGCAGTTCAAGCAACGGCCGATTGGACTGACTGAGCGCCGGATCGACGCTGCTGACCGACGCGGTCGCGATCAATTCGCTTAGCATTTGTCGCAGCGGTGGCGCGCCTGGCATCGCAATCTGGGGGGAGGCAGCTGTCATTGGCGGTTTTTGGCCTGAGTGATTGTGCTGGGTATTCTATACCGTCGCGATCAAAATTCGGCGCTCAGATTGAGTCAGGCTGCTAGCCCTGACAACGGCTATCACGTCAGCCGCCGCACTAGCCATTGCGCCGGACATCACACCAGCTATTACGCCCCTATCCTGATGCCATCACGTCACAACTCAACCGATCCTGATCAAGCCGCCCTGCTGCGCCGGTGCATGGCGCGCTATCAGCCGCTGCTGGCCGATGAGCCGGGCGAGTGGGAGGATTTTATCGCCGCGCTTTGCCGTCCGCTGCCGGCCTGCGTTTGGGCGCATCCGGAGCGCTTGAGTGTGTCGGAGTTGGCGGATTTGATTCAGGCTGAAGAGAACGCCGATCCGCCCGTGCTTGCCCCGGTGGCATGGAGTCCAGATGCGCTGTGTTTGCCCGCCGGGTTTAAGGCCGGGCAGCGTTGGTGGTATTGCGCCGGACTTGCGCATGCCCAGGAGGAGGCATCGCAGTTGCCGGCGAGGCTGATGGATTTGCGCCCGGGGCTGCGGGTGCTAGATCTCTGCGCCGCGCCGGGTGGCAAGACGGCGCAGATGGCGTTGGCCTTGGGTAATCGCGGGACTGTTTTGGCGAATGATTTCGCGCGCGAGCGCATCGCGGCCTTGCAGGGCAATCTGGATCGTCTGGGTGTTGTGAATGTCAGCACCACTTGGGGCGATGGCGGGAATTTTCCGGCCGCTGCCGGTCGTTTTGACCGGGTGCTGGTGGATGCGCCCTGTTCAAGCGAGGGGACGCTCAGGCGCAACCGCAGCCTGGCTGGCCGGCTGGATCCTGACTTGATCGCGAACAATCGCCGCTTGCAGGGGCGCCAGTTGGCGCTGCTGCGCAAGGCCGTGCAGCTCTGCCGTCCCGGGGGGCGGATTGTTTATTCCACCTGTACCTTTGCGCCGGAGGAGAATGAATCCATTGTCTCGCGGGTGTTGGAGGAGCAGGCGGGGCGACTGGCGTTGCGGCCAGTGGCTGTGGAGGGTCTGACCACAAGTCCGGGGCTGACAGCCTGGGGCGGGCAGCAGTTTGATGCGTCTCTGGTGCATTGTTTGCGGTTATGGCCGCAGCGCACCGATACGGGTGGCTTTTTCGTCGCGGTGCTGGAGAAGGAGGGGGATGCGCCTCAATCCGAGCAGGCATCCGAGCCAGTATCAGAGCCAGTATCCGGGCAGGAATCCGAGTCTTGGGCCTTTGCGAAGCTGCTGACTCCGGCGGAGGATGATCACTGGTTGCCGGCCTTGGCTGAGCATTACGGCTGGCCTGTGGATATCTGGCGCGGTCTGATGGCGCACCGTCAGACGCGGCGCGGGTTGCATCTGCTGGCGGCGGATCATGCAGCGCCTTTGCTGCCGACGGCTGAGGGGCGGGGGCTGTTTTTTCTCCGTACCAACATCCGCCCGCCCAAGTTGACCACAGCCGGGGCTTTGTTGTTCGGGCGCATGGCAAGCCGGCAGGTCATGGAGCTTGATCGCGAGCAGCGCAATGCCTACCTGGTTCGTCAGACTTTGACGCCCCGGCCAGCGCAATGCGCAGACTCTCGTCCCGGACAGGTCATTGTCCGCTATTGCGGGCATCCCTTGGGGGTTGGGCTGTTTACCCGCTCCGGGACCTTGGAGAGTCTGTTTCCCAGTCGCTGGAGCGGATGTGTTGGGGTGGCTGGAGCGGGGCCTTCCCGGTCTGGTGAGTGAGGCGGCATTGGTGGACGCACTTACCTCTCCTGGTAGCCCGTTTTTTCGGCGAATTTGTTCGTCTTGAGTTGGCACTTGGTTGGCGGGTTCCGGACTCCGGGCCGGGTGAGGGTCGCGGGGGACGCCGTGAATACATCCCTGTAGGCTTCCCGGCGGCGTCCTGCCGCCGAGACCCCCGCGACCCTCACCCGGCCCGGAGCCTCGAGTTCGGTTAGTGCGGCAGATTGACGCCATGGCGCCGGCTGCACTGGAGGATGAATCTATTTGATTTTGGTACGGTCCGGGTAGTCAGGGTCTGGGGCTCATCGGAAATTGGCAAACTGCCCAAATATTTGCAGGTTGTTTGCCTGGCATCATGCGAGATCATCATCATGTCTTACTATCGTCATCATCTGTTCTTCTGCACTAACCAGCGTGAGGGAGGTTGTCGCTGTTGCAATGCGCGCGGGGCTACCGAGGCGCGTACTTTCGCGAAAAAGCGCAGCAAGGAGCTTGGGCTTGCTGGGCCTGGCGGGGTGCGGGTGAATGCTGCCGGTTGCCTCAACCGTTGCGCCGAGGGGCCTGTTGCTGTGGTCTATCCTCAGGGCGTCTGGTACAGCTATAGCGGTCAGGAAGATATCGAAGAGATTTTGCAGGCACACATCATTGGCGGCGAGCCGGTTGCGCGCCTGCGCCTGCCGGATGCGCCTACTGCTGGCTGATTTTTGTGCCCCCGGCACTTGCGTGCAGGCCAGGGCTAGGCTATAGTTCGCGGTCTTTCGCTGATTGAGGCTCGATTCGCCTCCCAATCGGCTACCGAATTCGCGCCTGATGGCCGACTGCCAGCCGGACTGCTCGCCAATCTGTCTGTCAGTCCGTCAAAGGGCGCTAGCATTCTCAAAATCTTTCAAAATGTCGATTTCTTCGCCCCGATTGTGAGGGCTCGGAGCCAATAAACGATGAGAACTGAAAGCGCAAAGCCGGCCGAAGTGCGCCGTGTCTGGCATCTGGTGGATGCCGAGGGCAAGACACTCGGCCGTCTGGCCACGGAGCTGGCGCGGCGCCTGCGCGGCAAGCACAAGCCCAGCTACACCCCGCATGTCGACACGGGCGATTACATCGTGGTGGTGAATGCGGAGAAAATCCGCGTCACCGGCACCAAGCTCGACAATAAAATGTACCATCGCCACACCGGTTATATCGGCAACCTGCGCTCCATGAACTTGGCCGAGATGCTGGCACGCCATCCAGAGCGCGTGATCGAGGCAGCCGTCAAGGGCATGATGCCGCATAACCCGCTCGGACGGGCGATGCTAAAAAAGCTCAAGGTCTACGCGGGCACTCAGCATCGCCACGCGGCGCAGCAGCCTCAACCGCTTGAAATCTAGCCCAGGGATAACTGACCAATGACGCAAATGCACTACGCCACCGGTCGCCGCAAAAGCGCGGCCGCTCGGGTGTTTCTTACAACAGGTTCGGGCAAGATCGAGGTCAACGGCAAGCCGCTCGACGAATTCTTTGGTCGGGAAACTGCGCGCATGGTCGTGCGTCAACCGCTCGAGACCCTCTCGATGCTCGATCGCCTCGACATGCGCATCACCGTCACCGGCGGTGGCACCACCGGGCAGGCCGGCGCCATTCGTCACGGCATCGCTCGAGCCTTGGTCGACTACAACGAGGCCAACCGCCCTCCACTGCGTCAGGCCGGCTTCCTCACCCGCGATGCGCGCGAGGTCGAGCGCAAGAAGGTTGGTCTGCACAAGGCCAGAAAGCGCCCGCAGTTCTCCAAGCGCTAGGCAAGCTGTTCAAGCCTTGCTGTTCTAAAGATGGGGGATCGTCTAGCGGCAGGACCACGGACTCTGACTCCGTTAACCTAGGTTCGAATCCTAGTCCCCCAGCCAACATCGGCTCCCAACGCATCTCCCTGCCAAAAAAAGCCCGCCACGCGCGGGTTTTTTTGTGGGCCATACTTTGTCCTGCCGACTGCCAAGAAAAAGCCCGCAGTGTCGCGATTTTGCCCATTGATTGCGGGAACATTGCCCGCGCAGGCGTTGCGTGCGCCATGCTTAGGTTTCGAGCTGTGCGACCCGTTGTCTTGTAAGTAACTGAAAATAAGTTGATCAACTGCCATTTTCTCGGAAGCTGTAGCAAGTATGAGACACCTAGAAAAAATTGTCTCTTTTTTCAAAAAAAAGTTGCACACTGTTGCATCATGGTCTAATATTCAACTTGCAGCACATCACTGCAACAGTTTTCCCATAACCTTTCATCACCCACAACAGCGGAGAACAAGATGAAAAAGAAACTCATTAGCCTGGCAGTCGCAGCCGCTATGGTTGCTCCTGCAGCCGCGATGGCCGAGGCAATCATTTACGGCAAGTTGCATGTCTCCATCGACTATGCAGATGTTAAAAACGCTGCTGGTGTTCCAACCTTTAATCCAGTTACAGGTCGCCAAACCGCGGCCGGTACTGACTTTGAAGGCTGGGGCGTTAACCGAAACGGTAACGGCGGCTCCGGTTGGGGTCTTGTGGGACCAGTGGCTAATCCGAATGTGCCATTTGCCGGTAGCGGTGCTAGCGGCGGTTACATGCCTGGCGCAGGCCCCTCCAACCGAATTGGCATTAAAGGTTCCGAGGACATCGGCAACGGGCTGAAAGCCATTTACCAGGTTGAGCTGGGTATCGCTTTTGGTGCATCCGATGCCAACATCCCTAGCGGTAACAACAATAGCTTCAGCGTCCGCAACAGCTTTGTTGGCCTGGCTGGCAGCTTTGGTACCGTTCTGGTCGGTCGTCATGACACCCCGCTGAAGATCTCAACCGGCAAGCTGGATATGTTTGCCGACACCATGGCGGACTACAACGGCACCGTGGGCTTTAACGATCTCCGCGTCGACAACGCCATCGCCTATATCTCGCCTAGCTTCTCCGGCTTCCAGTTCATGGGTGCTTTGGTTGCTCCTGGTGGCGCAACCGCCGGTGAAGGTCTAAACGCCAACTCAGATCAGTTGAATGGCGCTTGGTCACTGGCTGGTATCTACAACAACGGTCCCTACTACGCCTCTATCGCCTATGAATCCTTGAACAGCGAAATGTTCATGGACACCGGTGCTAGTAACGCAGTGACCGCAGGAATTAATGAACCCGCCGTACCTGCAACTGCAAATCTAGCCACGGGGGTTGTGACCAACCCGGTTGCGGCCAAAAGTTTTTGCACCAATCCAGCCGGAAACCTAGTAGCGGGCAATAGCTGTAGTAGCGTAAGTAGTGACTACAATAAATGGCGGTTTGGTTTGGGAATTCTCGATTGGAACGGCTTTTCTCTGAGCGCAATCTATGAGAATCAGGACAATATTCCTGGCGGACAGACCTACTCTCAGGTAGTAGGAGGAGTAGCAGTCCCCAACAACATCGAAAGCCAGGAGCTGTGGCAGATACAGGCTGGCTACGCATTTGGCAACAATCAGATCAAAGCGATGTATGGTGAAGCTGATCGTGACTACGGCTTCAATTCAAATCTTCTCCCTGCTGCGGCTGTGGGTACCATCAATCAAGTCAAAGCATGGGACGGCGACCGTAGCACTTGGGCTATCGCTTTCGATCACAACTTCAGCAAGCGTACAAAGGCTTACGTCATGTACACAGATGTCGAAGACGATCTCGAGAACTACGTTGCTGGTTCTGAGTGGAGTGGCTTCTCCATGGGCATGATCCACAGCTTCTAAGAGTCTGGATCTGAAGCAACAAGAGGATCCCTCGGGATCCTCTAAAACATAAAAAAAAGCGGCCTTCGGGCCGCTTTTTTTATGCTTTGTTGGAATTGTAAGTCGCAACTGGGATCCATGCCCTCTGTCCTAAAATCCCTCCGTTGACATAAACAGTCCAACCCGCAGATCTTTGGCGGTGTAAATCTCGCGACCATCGACGTCCATGATGCCATCGGCGATGCCGAGCACCAGTTTGCGGGTGATGACGCGTTTCATGCTGACTCTGTAGGTGACCTTTTTGGCACTCGGCAGCACCTGTCCGCTAAATTTCACCTCCCCCACTCCTAGTGCGCGACCATGACCGGGGTTGCCGATCCAGGCCAGGTAAAAGCCGACGATCTGCCAGAAGGCGTCTAGCCCCAGGCAGCCGGGCATGACCGGGTCGCCCGGAAAATGGCAGCCGAAAAACCACAGGTCCGGGTTGATATCCAGCTCGGCGATGATCTCGCCCTTGCCGTTGGGGCCGCCACCGTCGCTGATGTGGGTGATGCGGTCCATCATCAGCATGTTAGGGATGGGCAATTGCGCATTGCCTGGCCCAAACATTTCGCCATGGCCGCAGGCGAGCAGTTGCTCGCGGTTGAGGGATTCGATTCTGCTCATTAGGTTAGGGTGTCCACTGCTTTAAGCCCGTGTGATAAAACGGGCGATGAAAGGCTCCCGCGCGTGCGCGGATACCAGGTCAGGTCAAATCAGGCCAAATCAGCTTATAGCTGAACTGATGTGATTAGGTCAGGTCAGCTCAGGTCTGACAGGCCGGTGTGGGCGTTAAGCTGTTTCAGAATAAAGGGCACGGCCTGATGCAGCTCGATGAGCTGCATGTCTCGATCCTGCCGGCCTTTGTATTCCAGCTTGCCGTCATCCAGGTGCTTGTCGCCAATGACTAGCCGATGGGGAATGCCGATCAGTTCCATGTCGGCAAACATCACTCCGGGGCGGGCATCGCGATCATCAAAGAGCACCTCGATGCCAGCGTCTTGCAGGTCTTGGTAGAGTGCTTCCGTCGCCTCCCGCACGCGGTAGGACTTTCCGAGCTTCATCGGCAGCAGGGCGAGGGTAAAGGGCGCGATGGGCGCGGGCCAGCAGATGCCACGTTCGTCGTGGTGTTGTTCGATGGCGGCGGCCACCACACGTGACACGCCAATGCCATAGCAACCCATGGTGGGGGTGATGGCCTTGCCGGCGTCATCGAGCACCACGGCGTTCATCGCCTGGCTGTATTTGGTGCCAAGCTGAAAAATATGCCCGACCTCAATACCGCGTGCGATGGTGATCTGGCCCTGGCCGTCGGGGCTTAAGTCGCCCTCCTGGACATTGCGCAGGTCAGCCACTGGCGGCAGCGGCAGGTCGCGGTCCCAGTTGAGCCCAAACCAGTGCTTGCCGTCCTGGTTGGCACCGGCGCTAAAGTCTGCCGCCACGGCCGCCGCGCGATCAACCACGCAGGGAATGGGCAGGTCTCTTGGGCCCAGGGAGCCTAAGCCGGCGCCGATGGTCGCGCGGATTTCCTCTTCGGTGGCCATGCGCAGCGGGCTGGCAACTTGTGGGAGCTTCTCGGCCTTGACGCTGTTTAACTCATGGTCGCCGCGCACCAGTAGTGCGATGAGGCCGGGCCTGGCCGTTTGGGCGTCTTGCTCATCCTTGGCGGCGGCAACAATCAGGGTTTTGACTGTGCGCTCAATTGGCTGACCGAACTGCTCGACCAGATCGGCGATGGTTTTGGCCTTGGGCGTGTCGACCAGGCGGGCGTTTTCGCTCGGAGCAGGCGCGGCTTGCGCAGGAGCAATGGCCTCGGCCAGCTCGACATTCGCGGCATAGTCGCTGCCAGTGGAGAAGGCGATGGCGTCCTCACCGCTGCTGGCGAGTACATGGAACTCATGCGAGGCATTTCCGCCGATGCTGCCGGTGTCGGCTTGTACGGCGCGAAAATCCAGCCCGCAGCGGCTGAAAATGCGGCTGTAGGTCTGGTACATCCGCTCATAGGTCTCGGTGAGCGATGCGCTGTCGAGATGAAAGGAATAGGCGTCTTTCATCAGGAATTCGCGCGCGCGCATGACGCCGAAACGCGGGCGAATCTCGTCGCGGAATTTGGTTTGAATTTGGTAGTAGTTGACCGGCAGCTGCTTGTAGCTGCGCAACTCGTTGCGCGCGAGTTCGGTGATGATCTCCTCGTGGGTGGGGCCAAAGCAAAAGTCCCGCCCATGGCGGTCGCGCAGGCGAAGCAGTTCGGGGCCGTATTTGTCCCAGCGTTCGGATTCTTGCCAAAGTTCCGCCGGCTGGACCGCCGGCATGGAGACCTCGAGCGCACCGGCGCGGTTCATTTCCTCGCGCACAATGGCCTCAACCTTGCGCAACACGCGCAGGCCGAGCGGCAGCCAGGTATAGAGGCCGGCGGCCAGCTTGCGGATCATGCCGGCGCGCAGCATTAGCTGGTGGCTGGGAATCTCGGCATCAGCCGGCGTTTCTTTCAGGGTGTTGAGGGGGAACTGAGACAGGCGCATTTCGTGAACCGATCAAGTAAAACCCTGAAGTTTAACGAGGCCGGTCAGAAGGTGCCACCATTGAAGCCAAACAGATGCCGCGGCGGGGCGCTGAACGCGATATAAACCCGCCCCGCCGGCACCCCGAGATGCTCGCCAACCAGTGCTGTGAGGGCTGCGGACAACTCCGGCGTGCGCGCTTCCGGCAGGCCGAGGCTTTTCAGTTCCAGATAGGCGAGCGGCTCCTGAGAGCCGCCAAAGCACATCTTCGCCGTCGGCTCAGCAATGACCATCACATAGCTTTCTGGCTTGCTGAGCAGTTCGGCGAGCTGCTTGGAGGCGGCGCTCAGCAGGGCATCCCAGGCGCTGTCTTCAAGTTTGGCGTTGGTCTGAATCTTGAGCGTGGGCATGAGGAATTCTCCCGGTTGCAAACATATTTTTAAATCAGCTCAATGCGCTCCGGCGCGGAGGCGGCAAAGTGTTTGTCGCGAGTGATGACCCGGCAGTCGAGCGCGTCGGCCAGCGCCAGGTAGGCTGCATCGTAGGCGGTTAGGCGGCGATAGGCCCAGATGCGCGGCAGCAGGAGTTGATGGGGATAGCGTTCGAGCGGTAGTTGCTCGAAGTCAGCAAGTGCCGCGCTCGCCCTTGCCTCCGGAATCTCGCGCCTGTGGACCAGACGGCGCATGACACTCACAATTTCAATGTCAATCAACTGCGGCGCACAGTTGAGGGCGCCAGCGTCGAGCAGCCGATTAGTCAGTGCGAGGCTATCTGGAGTTTGCAACAGGACATCAATGACGGCCGAGGCATCGACGACGATCACGGTTGTTGCTTATCTCGGTTTTTCATCACGGTCGCGGTCGCGGCGAATAATTTCCGCCGACGGCTCGCTGATCCGGCAAGGTTCGCGCTGGCTGAGCCGGGCGCGCATTTCCTCGGCTGTGGGCCGTGCAGCCAGTGCGCGTGCGTGGCCCAGCAAATAATCCGATAGGGACAGGCCCGCTAGTGCGGCGCGCGCCTTGAGCTGGCGATGAAGGTCTTCTGGCACATTGCGAAGCTGAATAGTCGTTGCCATGATTCGGACTCCTTTGCATGGGCTCTGCATGGAACCATGGCTTTCAGGCGGCTCTTTGTCAAGTGGTCGTGGACGCCGGAATCGATTCCGACTGGGAGTCGGCGGAAGATGTTTCGGCAGCGCTAGCCGCTGCGACCTGCTTGGAGGCAGCACTTAGCAGGGCATTCCAGGCGCTATCACCAATTTTGGCGTAGGTTTGGATTTTTTGAGCGTGGGCATGCGGAATTCTCCGGGTTGCAAACATTTCTTAAATCAGCTCGATGCGCTCGGGTGCGGCAGCGGCAAAACGTTGGTCGCGAGAGATGACTTGGCAGTCGCGTGCGTCAGCCACCAGCAGCGCAAGGTAGGCGGTCAGGTTGTGGCGATAGACCCAGATGCGCCTAAGCGCAGAGGGATGTAGTACTCAACGGTACGCCAAAAAGTGGGCGCGCTTTGCCTGAAGGACCAGTCTTAGGGTGGTGGCCACTGTGCGGGGAAGGGTATCGCTTTGAAATCTATGTGTTGGGTTTTGAGTTCGTTTGGATTGGTGCCAAGCAGGATGTTGCGTTTCGCATCGAGGGCGCTGGTGCAAAACCCCAACTCTTGCAAGAGTTGTTCGCAGGTGTCAAAGGTTTTTGCACCTTGGCGTTCGGGACCGCAGTCGATGCTGACGAAGCAGGTGCGCGTGAGCACATTTTTTGCGCCGCGTAGCATTTCTGGCTCAGCTCCTTCGGTATCCGCCTTGAGTAAAAAAACGCGTTCAAGCCCTCGGGACAAGGCAAACTGATCGAGTGTGACAGCTTTGATTTCGAATGCATCGCTGTATTGATCTGGGGGGATCAAAGAGCTGTCGGCGCGCAGGACCGAGGAGTAAAAGGTCAGGATTTCATTTTGATGCCAGAGCGCTGTCTGGAAAGATTGAATCCCGGTCCCGTCGATATTCTCGCAAAGTGCGCTGTGATTGATGGGGTCGGGCTCTATGGCTATGACCTTGGCACCCAGCTGTCGACAGTAAAGGCTGAGTTCGCCGATGTTAGCGCCGACATCGATCACCACACGGTCACGCAGAAGCGAAGCTAACGAATCGATGCCATAGCGTTTCGCAAGTTCGTACATCTCTGCTGCGATCCCAATGCGATACTTTGACCAGCGGTTAATGGATGCTATGGTGATGCTCTCATCCGCAATCTGTAAGCGAAACCCAAGCCCTGAAGGATGGACCCAAATTTGCTCAGAGCGGCGATGACGCAGGTTATAAAGGGCGATCTTGAGCTTGCGGCGCCAGTAAAGAGGTATTAGGTTTTTGGGGTAAATCTGGGGCTTTTGATTTTGTGTGTGTTCTTGTTTCATGATTCTTTTGCCGGATCATGGGCAATCAGGTCGGGCGACGCTAGGTGGGAACCTTCAAGTTGATGCCGGTGTGTATCAGGGGGCATCAGTTGACAACAGGGTGGATGGCTGATGCGCCAGTTGCGCTGTGATCCATGACTGGGCCGCTTCGATGCCGAGCGTTTTGGTGGCGGAAAAGGCGAGCAGCTGGCTGCCTGGCGGCAAGTCGGTGAGTTCGCGCCGCACCAGATGCAGGGCTTTGTCAATTGCGCCGCGCTTGAGCTTGTCGGCTTTGGTCAGCAGGATGAGCAGGGGCAGCTCGCCGTCCTGGCCCCAGGCGAGCATCTGGCGGTCGATCTCGGTGAGCGGGTGGCGGATGTCCATCAGGACCACCAGACCTTGCAGGGATTGGCGCTCGGCCAGGTAATTGGCCATGAGCTGCTGCCAGCCGGTCTTGATGGCGACCGAGACCTTGGCGAAGCCGTAGCCAGGCAGGTCAACCAGGCGGCGCTGGTCGTCGAGTTGAAAAAAGATCAGCTGCTGGGTGCGCCCCGGCGTTTTGCTGGTGCGCGCGAGCCGGTTCTGGTGGCACAGGGCATTGAGCGCGCTGGACTTGCCGGCGTTGGAACGCCCGGCAAAGGCCACCTCGGCGCCCTGATCGGGCGGGGCGTGATCCAGCCCGGAGGCGGCGGAGAGAAAATGCGCGCGCTGAAAGATTGCGTTCATGCCATCGTGGTGCCGGGGGGCTGGTGTTGGTCACGTTGCCAATGTCCGGATTGGCCGCCGTTTTTCTCGACCAGCCCGATGCCGTCCATGGTCATGCCGCGGTCGACGGCCTTGCACATGTCATAGATGGTCAGCAGGCCAATCTGCACCGCGCACAGGGCTTCCATTTCCACACCGGTTTTGGATTGGGTCTCGACCCGTGCGGTACAAAGCACCGCCGGCGGACTCTCCTGCGGCTGAAAGTTAACCTCCACATGGGTCAGCGGCAGCGGATGGCACAGGGGTACCAGGTCTGCCGCCCGTTTAGTGGCCATAATGGCAGCGATGCGGGCGATGCCCAACACGTCGCCCTTGACGGCGTCGCCGGCTTGAATCAATGCGAGCGTGTGGCGTTGCATCAGGATGCGCCCGGAAGCGATGGCGCAGCGGTGCGAGGCGGGTTTCTCGCCCACATCGACCATGTGCGCCTGACCCTGGTTGTCGAAATGCGTGAGCTCAGCCATTTGCTTGACCCTGAATCACAAGGATGCATTCTCCGGGGTGGCCGGGACCATAAGCGGTGGTTGCCAGTTCGGCAGTTACAAGTGCGGCGGTTAGAAGTTCGGCTTCTCAGGTGCCTCTTCAAACATCTTGACCGAAGCCATGATCTCCTCGCGCGCTTCCTCGCGCCCGCCCCAGCCGGCGATACGCACCCATTTGCCCTCGTCGAGGTCTTTGTAGTGCTCAAAAAAGTGCGCGATTTGATCGAGCAGATGCGGCGGCATGTCGCGGAAGCTGGTGATGTTGCGATAGCCCTTGAACAGCTTGTCGATCGGCAGGGCCAGAATCTTGGCGTCGTCGCCCGACTCGTCGGTCATCTTGAGCACGCCGATGGGGCGGCATTTAATGACCGAGCCCGGGATGAGCGGATAGGGCGTGACCACCATCACATCGATGGGGTCGCCGTCGAGCGACAGTGTGTGGGGCACGTAGCCATAGTTGCAGGGGTAATGCATGGCCGTGGACATGAAACGGTCGACGAACATGGCCCCGGTGGTCTTGTCCATCTCGTACTTGACCGGTTCCGCATGCGACGGAATCTCGATGATGACGTTGATTTCGTTCGGTACATTGTCGCCGCGCGGGACGCTGCTTAAATCCATGGAGGTCTCCAGTAAACACTTGGCTGAAAGGCTGGGCTGTTCGCGCCTGTCGGCCAGCTTGAAAACAAAAAAGGCCCTGAACGGGCCTTGGCCAGTCGGGGATTTTACCCCTTTTTGCGCAGGTTTAGGCTGCGACCTCGGCCATGTGATGCAGGCGCATCAGCTTCTCTGTGGGAACGGGCAGTAAAGCACGGGTTCTTCCCTGAGCATCGGCGAAGTCGACCTCGCAGTTTTGTTCATCGTAAATCATGACGATAGTCCCCACCTGGCCGCGCTTTAGAACAAAAGAACGGTTGGTTTCAAAATCTTGCGCCGGCATGTCGATGAGCAGGGCAACAGGGTCGTGAAGACGGAATTCTGATGTCTTAGTTCAAACGATGTAGCAACTGACTAACCGAGGACAATGTTGAGTGATGTTATCCAGTGCGACCTGTTTTGAGCAGGGTGTTTTTTCAGGATATTTAGAAGTCCTGGCATGCAACATATTGTGGCATGCCAGGACTGGCTAGAGCGCCCCGATCACAGCAACGGCACAATCAACAACGCCACGATGTTGATGATTTTGATCAGCGGGTTCACCGCAGGGCCGGCGGTGTCCTTGTAGGGGTCGCCAACGGTGTCACCGGTGACGGCCGCTTTGTGGGCTTCCGAGCCCTTGCCGCCACAGTTGCCGTCTTCGATGTACTTCTTGGCGTTGTCCCAGGCGCCGCCGCCGACGGTCATGGAGATGGCGACGAACAGGCCGGTGACGATGGTGCCGATCAGCATGCCGCCCAGGGCTTCTTTACCCAGAATCACGCCCACCAGCACGGGTGCCAGTACTGGCAGCAGGGAGGGGACGACCATCTCCTTGATGGCGTCGCGGGTGAGCATGTCGACCGCCTTGGTGTAGTCCGGCTTCTGTTCGCCCTTCATGATGCCGGGCATTTCGCGGAACTGACGGCGCACCTCGTTCACGATACCGCTTGCGGCACGACCGACCGCTTCCATCGCCATGGCGCCGAACAGATAGGGCACCATGCCGCCGATGAACAGGCCAATAATCACCATGTGATTGTTCAGGCTGAAGTCGATGGTGGCATCGCCGAGCGCATGGGTGTAGTCGGCGAAGAGCACCAGCGCGGCGAGCCCTGCCGAGCCGATGGCATAGCCCTTGGTGACGGCTTTGGTGGTGTTGCCCACGGCGTCGAGCGGATCGGTAATATTGCGGATCTTTTCATCCAGTTCGGCCATCTCGGCAATACCGCCGGCGTTGTCGGTGATGGGGCCGAAGGCGTCGAGCGCAACGATGATGCCAGTCATGCTGAGCATGGCGGTGGCGGCGATGGCGATGCCGTAGAGACCGCCGAGCCAGTAGGACAGCAGGATGGCGAGACAGACCGCAAGCACAGGGGCGGCGGTGGCCTTCATCGAGACACCCAAGCCTGCGATGATGTTGGTGGCATGGCCGGTTTCGGACGCCTTGGCCACCAGTTGCACCGGACTGAACTCGGTGCCGGTGTAGTACTCAGTGATCACCACCAGCAGGCCGGTCAGGACCAGGCCGATCAGGGCAGCCAGATAGAGCGAGAAGCTGGCGCCAAAGCTGCCACCGGGGCTCATGATCAGGGTGATCGGCAGGAAGGCGACAGCCGCGATGCCGCCAGCGACGATCAGCCCCTTGTACAGGGCGCTCATGATCTTGGTGTCGCCTTCCTCGGCCTTGACGTAGAAGGTGCCGATCACCGAAGCGATGATGGATACGCCGCCGAGGACCAAGGGGTAAGTCACAGCTGTGCCGGAGGCCATCAGCAGGGAACCGAGCAGCATGGTCGCGACCACGGTGACGGCATAGGTCTCAAACAGGTCCGCTGCCATGCCGGCGCAGTCGCCAACATTGTCGCCGACGTTATCGGCGATCACCGCCGGGTTGCGCGGGTCATCCTCGGGGATGCCGGCTTCGACCTTGCCGACCAGATCAGCGCCAACGTCCGCACCCTTGGTGAAGATGCCGCCGCCAAGTCGGGCGAAAATGGAGATCAGCGAGCCGCCGAAGCCCAGGCCCACCAGCGCGTGCAGGACTTTTGCCTGTTCCACGCCCATCATCGATAGCAGGCCGTAGTAGCCGGCGACGCCCAGCAGCGCCAGGCCGACGACCAGCAGGCCGGTGATGGCGCCGCCGCGGAAGGCGACCTGCAGTGCCGCGTCCAGCCCGTCATTGGCGGCCTGGGCGGTGCGCACATTGGCGCGTACCGAGATGTTCATGCCGATGTAACCGGTCGCACCGGACAGTACGGCGCCGATCACGAAGCCCATCGCGGTGTAGAAGTCCAGGAAAATCAGCAGGACTAATGCCAGGGCACCGCCGACCATACCGATGGTCATGTATTGGCGGTTGAGGTAGGCGGTGGCGCCCTCCTGGATGGCTCCGGCAATTTCCTGCATGCGCTCGTTGCCGGGCGAGAGCTTGAGGATCCATTGTACGGACCAGATGCCGTAACCGAGCGCTGCGAAGGCGCAGAGAATCGCAAAAAAGGTTCCCATGGTTTAAGTTCGCTCCTAAATCGGGTTAGTGGGGCTTGGATAACCGTCAGGGCGCGGCACAGCATGGATTAAGTTTTGCGCGATGACGGCAAGGAAGTCCGCAGTCGGGCTTGGTGAGGCCCGACCGCCAGACGCTAGTCGCGGGAGCAGGTCCGCGACTGGCGCAAGTCGTTGGCAGCCTTTGCTCAGAGCTCAAAAGCCGCGAGTTTTTTCTCAACCGCTGCGTTTTTAAGCGTGACGAAACGCGGCAGCCCGTTGGTGAACGGCGGATAATCCTCGCCCTGAATCAAGGGCAGCAGATACTCCTTGCAGGCGGCGGTGATGCCGAAGCCATCCTCGGTGATAAATTCCCGGGGCATGAATTTTTCCACATTGGCCACCTCCGATAGCGGTGCCTCGCCCACTTCCCAGCGGTAAGGGTCGCTGCTGACCCGCTTGATGGTCGGCATGATTGCGTTGTGCCCGGCCAGCGCGAACTCCACGCCCGCCTTACCGGTGGCATAGGCCTGCTCGACATCGGTCTTGGAGGCCAGATGGCGCGCGGCGCGTTGCAGATAATCCGCCACTGCCCAGTGGAACTTGTAGCCGAGTGCCTCCTTGACCATGTTTGCCACTACGGGCGCGGCGCCGCCGAGCTGGGCATGGCCAAAGGCGTCCTTGGTGCCCTGTTCGGCTAGAAAGCGGCCGTCTGGCCAATGGCAGCCCTCGGAGACGACCACGGTGCAGTAGCCATGCTGTTCGACCATCGCCTTGACCTTGGCCATGAAGCGATCCTGATCGAATTCGATCTCTGGGAAGAGCACCAGTACCGGGATGCCGTGATCATCAATCAGGCCACCGGCGGCGGCGATCCAGCCGGCATGGCGGCCCATGACCTCAAGCACAAAGAGCTTGGTCGAGGTCTTGGCCATGGAGCGCACGTCGAACGATGCCTCAAGCGCTGAGGTGGCGATGTATTTGGCCACCGAGCCAAAACCGGGGCAGTTGTCGGTGATCGGCAGGTCGTTATCCACTGTCTTGGGGACATGAATGGCCTGCACCGGATAGCCCAGGGTCTCGGACAGTTGGCTGACCTTGTAGCAGGTGTCAGCCGAGTCGCCCCCGCCGTTGTAGAAAAAGTAACCGATGTTATGTGCCTTGAAGACTTCGATCAGGCGCTCGTACTCGCGCCTGTTGGCCTCCAGGCTTTTCAGCTTATAGCGGCAGGAGCCGAAGGCGCCGGCTGGGGTATAGCGCAGCGCGGCGATGTCATCGTCGCTCTCCTGACTGGTGTCGATTAGATCCTCGGTCAGGGCGCCGATGATGCCGTTGCGCCCGGCATAGACATTGGCGATTTTGTCCTTGTGCTGGCGCGCGGTTTCGATTACCCCGCAGGCGGAGGCGTTGATCACGGCGGTGACGCCGCCAGATTGGGCGTAGAAAGCATTCTTCGCGGGCATCGGAAGTCTCCCGGGGATGTGGTTTGGGGGATGGGTTTTGGGGCTTGGAGTAATGGGGGCTGGCTGATTGGGGTTTGGACGAGTCGGCTTGGCGAGATAGGGTAACCAAAGCCCATGCCGAGCGCACCGAAAAAATCGCCTTGATCGCCAGTCGGGCATCCTGAAAGGCCGGGTGCTGGCTTGGCTTCGGCCCGCTGGCCGCATCGGCTCAGGGACGCGCTAGCGATGGCAGGCGGTCGCTGAGCCCCATGGCTTCGCGCATGAAGCCGAGCTTTAGCGGCCGCAGTTGGTCGACGGCGCTCAGGCCCAGGCCACGGCCGGCGGTGAGTAGTGGGTTGTCGTTGCTGAACAGTCGTTTGATGGCATCCATGGCAAGCAGCATTTGTTGATTTTCCGCCCGACGCGCACGCTCGTAGCGGCGCAGGATGGCGGGGCTGGCGATGTCGCGGCCACGGCTGCTGGCATGGGCCAGGGCATCGTAAAGGGCGGCGATATCGAGAAAGCCGAGATTCACCCCTTGCCCGGCGAGTGGGTGAATGGCATGGGCGGCATCGCCGATCAGGGCCGCGTGTTCGGCGACATAGCGCATGGCGTGCGCGCGGCGCAGCCCGAAGGCCGCGCGCGGACCCACTGCGCGGATTGGTCCCAGACGCCGGTCAAAGGCCTGCTCCAGTTCGGCAGCGAAGGCGGCATCGTCGAATGCCAGGAGTTCCTCGGCGCGCCCTTGTTCTGCTGACCAGACGATGGAGCAGCGCCCGTCGGCCAGTGGCAGAAAGGCCAAGGGACCGGTTGGTAGAAAGCGCTGCCAGGCGGTCTCGCGATGCCAGTGTCCCGGCTCCACCGTGGCGACTATGGCCTGCTGGTCATAGAGCAGGGTCTCGCTGCCGATGCCGAGCGCGGCGCGCACGCGCGAGTCGCGCCCGTCGGCGCCGACCAGCAGCTTGGCTGTCAGGCTCTGGCCATCGCCAAGGCGCAGCTGTGCGCCACTGGTGTTCATCTCGAGCGCATCCAGGGTGGCCGGGCACAGCAGGCTGACATTCTCGGCCGGTTCGAGCTGTTCCCAGAGCGCCAGGCGGGTGACGCGGTTCTCGACGATGTGACCCAGATCCGGCTCGCCCAGCTCGGCGCTGTCGAAATGCAGTTCGCCCTGACCGAGACCCGTCTCTGGCGCTTGCCAGACGATCATCTCCCGATAGGGGCTGACGCCGAGTTCGAGCATGCGTGGCCAGGCGCCGAGGCGGCGCAGCAGACGCTCGCTCGCGCGGCTCAGGGCTGAGACGCGCAGGTCGATGCTACCAATGGGCCAGTTGCGCTGCGGCGGTTGAGCGTCGATGATGGCGATACGCAGGCCGAGAGGGCAGCAGGCACAGGCCAGGGCAGCGCCCACCATGCCGCCGCCGACGATGGCCAGATCGAAATGCTCGGGGCTGTTACGGATTTTCTGGGTGGGGCGCCTCGCGGTGGCCTTGGTCTGAGGACGTTTTTTGGCGGAGCTTGAGCGGGAATGATTGCCGGTGCGCGGTTTCCCGGTCTGCGGGTTGGATTTGGTGCTCATGCCGGCCCTCCCGAAGACTGTTCGGCCCAGCGGGCAAAGGCGGGGGAGATTGGTGGCAGCCCGCGCGCCAGTCGCGGCAGGCGCCCTTCGAGCCCCATGAAGCGCCGCGCGAGCCGATGACGCAGCGGCGGCAGGAGATCCAGCCCGACCAGCCCCAGGTTGCGCCCGAGTTGCGCGCCGGGACAGGGGAGGCCAAACAGGCGCACCAGGCCATCGGTCAGCCCGGCGGTGGCCAGATGATCCGCCCGGCGGCGGCGCTGGTAGGCATTGAGCAGCGTTGGTCCGCCCAGATCAGCGGCGGTGCTCTGTGCCTCGACGAGCAAATCTGTTAGCTCGGCGACATCGCGCAGGCCGAGGTTGAAGCCCTGGCCAGCGACCGGGTGCAGGCTGTGGGCGGCGTTGCCGAGCAGCGCAAAGCGCGCCCGGGTGAGTTGACCCGCCAGACGCAGCCGCAGCGGGTAGGCGACGCGTCGCGCGGGCTGTGTCAGTGGCCCGAGTCGCTGGCCAAAGCGCTGCTGCAAGCGCGCGAGAAAGGCCTGGTCGTCCAGCCCCATGATGGCCGGGACTTCTCTGTCCAGTGCGGTTAAGACCACCGAGTAGCGGCCCCTTGTCATCGGTAGCATGGCCAGCGGGCCGGAACTGGTGAAGCGCTCAAAGGCGGTGCCAGGTGCTGCGTCGGTCCCCTCGGGCGTCACCGTCGAGATGATGGCATGCTGGCCGTAGTCGAGATCCTTCAGCGGGATGCCCAGGCGCTGGCGCAGGCGGGAGTCGCCGCCATCTGCCGCCACCACCAGGTTGGCGGCGAGGCTGCGATGTCCATCTGGCAGCATCACCTCGAGCCGCGCTTGCTCACCGCTCAGGCTGAGGGAGACCACCTGCCCGGGGCGCAGCCAGTCCACATTCGGGCTGTCGGCGAGCGCTTGCTCGATGGCTGCGCCCATGGCGCGTGCCGGGACCACCTCACCCAGGGAGTCCACGCCTTCATCGGTCGCGCTCAGGTGGGCAAGGCCGGCATGGCCGCGATCAGAGATGTGAACTTGCCGGATGGCTTCGGCCTCGGGCGCGATTGCGGGCCATAGGCCCATGCCAGAAAAAATGCGCCGGCTGCCAAGCGACAGGGCAATCACGCGCTCGTCGTAGCTTGATTGCCCTGATTTGGGTTGCTGGTGGCCAGATTGCCCTGGGCTGGATTGTCCGGGGTTGGCCGGCCCAGGCGCTTTCTCGATAATGGCAATGCGCAGCCCGGTGTCGCGCAGGGCGCAGGCCAGGCTGCCGCCGACCAGGCCGCCGCCGACGATGGCGAGATCGTAGCTGTGCGTCATGCTGTTCTCCGGTTAGGCGGTTATGTCGTGCGCCCCGTTTTTGGTGATCGGGAGCTCGGCCATCAGGCGCTCGATCTCATCGGGGTCTTTGGGCGCGTCCCGCGACAGGATCTCGGCGCCCGAGTCGGTAATCAGGATGTCGTCTTCAATGCGGATGCCAATGCCACGGTACGCCTTAGGCACCTCGGCAGCGGGCGCCACATAAAGCCCCGGCTCAATGGTGAGCGTCATGCCAGGCTCGAGTGTGCGCCAACTCCCGTCGCGTTTATAATCGCCGACATCATGCACATCAAGCCCCAGCCAATGGCCGGTGCGGTGCATGTAGAAGGGCTTGAACTTCTCCTTCTTGATGAGTTTTCGGACTTTCTGCCCCTTCTTGTCAAGCAGCCCAAGTCGCACCAGTCCCTTGGTCAGCACTTGCAGCGCGGCCTTGTGCATGGCACTCCATGCCTGGCCGGGGCGTGCTTTGTCAATGGCGGCTTGCTGGGCCTCCAGCACCAGGTTGTAGAGTTCACGCTGGGCCGGGCTGAAGTGGCCATTGACCGGGAAGGTGCGGGTGATGTCCGAGGCATAGCCCTGCCACTCGCAGCCGGCGTCGATCAGCACCAGATCGCCGTCGCGCAGGCGCGCGCTGTTCTCGACATAGTGCAGGATGCAGGCATTCTCGCCGCCGGCGACGATGGGCGGATAAGCCTGCTCGCGCGCGCCCTGTTCGGCGCAGCGGTGCAAGAACAGCGCTTCGAGCTGCTGTTCGCTCATGCCGGGGCGGCAATGGGTCATCAGCGCAAGATGCGCACCGGCCGATATCCGCGCCGCCTTGCGCATCATTGACAGTTCTGACTCGCTCTTGCGCAGGCGCGCCTCGTGCAGTAGCTCACCGCTGTCGACCAGCTCCACTGGCGCGGTGACGCCTTTGCGCGCCTGCCCGCGCAGGGTTCTCAGCCAGCGCATCACGCGCAGGTCGAAGGCATCATCCTGGCCGAGGGGATAGTACAGCTGTCGGCGCGAGGCCAGCAGCTTGGGCAGTTTCTTGTCGATCTCAGCGAGCGGATGGGCGGCTTTAGCGCAAAAGTCTTTCACTGCACCCTCGGGACCGAAGCGTCGGCCATCCCAGGTCTCGCGCTCGGGGTCTTTCGGGCGCACGAAGAGCACATAGTCGCCGTCTTTGTGCTCGGGCGCCAGTACGGCAATGGCTTCGGGCTCGGGAAAGCCGGTCAGCCACAGGAAGTCGCTGCTCTGGCGGAAGGGATACTGGGTGTCGCGATTGCGCGTCACCTCGCTGGCGGCGGGGATGATAAGCGCCGCATCGGGTCCAATGGCCTCGAGTAAGGCATCCCGGCGCTGGCGGTGTTCGTCCTGGCTGATGCTCATGTTCCCGATCACCCCCATAAGGTTACAGCAGATGTTTCACGATAACGCCCCAAGGTTTTCAACACCACGGCGGATCAATCGAATGTTTCACGCCATGCCAGCTGCTATACCGAAACCCTTTTTAGAGTTCGGCCCAAAACCGACAACCCGTATGCGGTTGGTATATGCGGTCTGATCGCGCTTCGCTGGTGTGATCCGTTTCAGCGCGCCTGGGCCTGTGCTTGTTCCTCGTACACCAGCATGGCGACAACCCAGAGGAATTCGGTCACCTCGGCCAGGGATTGCTCGTTGTCCTCGCTGTCGTCAAGTTCGTTGACGTCCATGTGCGTGATTTCGGTCAGATCCCCGAGCGCATCGCGCGTGATCTCGCTGAAGCTGTTGGGGTCGCAGCCGTTCAGGCCCAGTCCGTAGAGAAACCCCCGGCTCCAGTCGCTCACCGCCTCGGCACGCGCGGCCAGGGGCGCCTCAGGCTCCGGCAGCAGCGGGGTGAAAGCGCCTTCAGGGCCTTGGATGGCCGCCAGGGTCTGCTCCGCGACCTGGGTCAGGGCGGCGCGGCAGTTCGCGCTGTCGTGATCCGAGGTGGGGGTTTTGGGCAGAATTTCATCGAGCCAGCGCGCCAGGCAGTCGCGCTTGCCGCTGCACAGCAGGCCGCAGTATATGCCGTGCGCCTCACTGGGGGTTAAAGCAAGATCGCTTAAGTCGCTCAGATGCGCAAGTGCGGAAAAGTCGGCCAGGGTGGTGGCGGAGAGGGGTTGTTCGGCGGACATGGCAACAGGATGTTTGAAGGTTGGTGCGCGGGTTTGCGAGCAGGGGTTTCCTGTCGCTCTGGGATGGCCGGGGCCACGAGCCTGTGGCAGGCAGTGACAGGCGCCTGGGGAGCTCACCGGCTGCCAGGGAGCATGTGCTCGGGTAATCTGGGATAATAGCACGCCGCTTGCGCTCGGCCCCTTCAATGGGGTTTTGCGGAGGTGACAAAAGGCTTGCGGTGCGCGAGTTTTTTCTACAAAGTTGCCGCAAGTCTGTGTCCTTGCGAGGCATCCGGTTGCAGTTCAGATTGACCGATTGGCTCGCGACTTCTATATTGCAAAGCGTTAATAGGTAAAAAAGAAGCTCGCGCGATGTCCGGGTTCGACTTCAATCTTTTTGAAAAGCAGGTGGATGAGCTGGTCGCTCTGAGTGATCGGCTGCGCGAGGAAAATGCGTCCTTGCGCGCGAGCCAGGAACACCTGGTCACCGAAAGAGCCGAATTGATCGAAAAAACCGAGCTGGCCCGCAGCCGCATCGAGGCCATGGTGCAGCGCTTGAAATCGCTCGAAGATCAACTGTAGAGGGCATTAATTGTGAGAGGGCATCAACTGTGAGCCAGGATACCCCCGCCCCGGTCACGGTTCAGATTCTGGATAAAGACTATCGCGTTTCCTGCGGACCCGATGAACGCCAGGGCCTGCTCGAATCCGCGCGCATCCTTGATGAACGCATGCGCCAGGTGCGTCAAAACGGCCGCGTGCTTGGCGCCGACCGCATCGCCGTCATGGCCGCGCTCAATCTCATCTATGAGCTAATGCAGGAACGCGACGTGCAGGCTGAGACGGCGAGCCGACTAAAAGGTCTGCAAGAGCGCGTTAGTCACGCCGTCAGTGGGGATTCCGGTTCGTCCTCATCGTAACGCCCAATCTTCGCTACCCTGTCGAACCCCCGCGCCATCTTATCGCCATTGTTTATCGCTGCCTGGGGGTGGCTGATGCTGCCGCGCTCAGGCGCTGACGGCTCAAGTTCCTCAGACGCCGGCCCTTGAATCCGCTCGCCACCTTCAACACCCTGATCGACTCGCCCGCCTGGCCGACCTTGCAACTGGGTCTGCACGGGCTGTTTTTTCTCGCTTTTCTGTATCTGCTCAAGCGGCTGTTCGATCTGCGCCGCGCAGCTGTGCTCAAGGCGTTACCCAAGCCGAAATCCATGGTCGGTGGGGGGCTGGTGCTTCTGGTGCTTGGCGTGGCCTTCGGTGCCGTGCTGGCCTATCAGGCGAGCTGGCAGCTGATGGGCATGACTCGCCCGGACTTCATCGCCTTTATGCAGACGTACGACAGGCGTCAGTTCAATCCGGCCCATCGTATTGCGCGCGGGCGCATTGCCGACCGGCGCGGGCGGGTGCTGGCTGACAGCGACGAGGCTGAGGGCCGGGTGCGACGGGTCTATCCCTACGGGCCAGTCTTCGCCCATGTTATCGGCTATCAGGACCCCACCTTTGGCGCCACGGGGCTGGAGGGTTCAGCCAACGCGCACTTGAATGGCAGCACGCCGGCGGATCTGCGCGCCTGGCGGGACCTTGGCCAGCAGGTCATTACCCAACGCGAGCCGCGCGGTCAGGATCTGGTGCTGACTCTCGATGCCGATTTGCAGCGGCTGGCCTTCGCGGCTCTGGATGGCCGCGCCGGGGCCGTAGTCATGCTGCGCCCGGGCGACGGGGCCGTGCGCGTGCTCGCCAGTGCGCCGGCTTTCGATCCCAATCGCCTGGACCCCGCTCTGTTCAAGCCCGGTGATCCTAATGCGCGGCTGCTGAACCGGGCGCTTCAGGGCCGTTATCCGCCCGGCTCCACCTTCAAGCTGGTGGTGGCGGCTGAGGCACTGGCGGCCGGTCAGACCGGGCCTTTGTATTGCGAGGCGCAAGGCTTTACCACCTCGGCGCGCTATCCGCTGATTCGCGATCACGACTACTACACCGCCCGCCGTGCCGGTCTGACCTGGAAAGGGCATGGCAGCCTGGGTTTGTCGCGCGCCCTGGCGGAGTCCTGCAATGTGTTCTTTGCCAAGCTCGGCGTGCAGCTTGGGCATGAACGCTTCGCCGCGACTCTGAACAACTTTCTTTTTGGTCAGCGCATCCCGCTGCACAGCAGCGCTTACGGCAGCCTGACCATGGTCACCGGCGAGGCGCCGCGCATTGCCAAATCCGACCAATACGGTCTCGCCCAGGCATCTATCGGCCAGGGGCGGGTGCTGATGAGCCCGGCGCATCTGGCGCTGATCACCGCCGCTATCGCCAACGATGGCCTGGCGGTCAAGCCGCGTCTGGTGGCGAGTGACGAGCCCGAGGCTCTGGCGCGGCTGATGACGGCGACGCAGGCGCGTCAGTTGCAGCAGATGATGCGTCGGGTGGTGACCGAGGGCACTGCGCGCGGCATCGCCATGCCGGGGCTGGCCATTGCTGGCAAAACCGGCACGGCGCAGAACTCCGATGGCGCGCCCCATAGCTGGTTTGTCGGCTTCGCGCCAGCGGACAGGCGCGCGCCCGAGCAGACCCTGGCTATCGCCGTGCTGGTGGAGCAGGGCGGCTATGGCTCGGCCGTCGCCGCACCCCTGGCGCGCGACCTGTTGTTGCAGGCGCAGCAGCTTGGTCTGTTGCCATGACGGCGGCGAACCCGACAAGCTGGCAGGAGACCTGGACGGCACGGGCGCCCGAGCGACATTGGCTGTTGCTGTGCGGCTTTGCCGTCAGCGTGGGGTTTTTGCTCATTTTCGGCGCTCAGCGCAGTGTCGAGCGGCTGATTGAAGCACGCGATCTGCTGCCGCTGGCGCTCTATGTGCCGAGCTTGATTGTTGTGCATCTGACCCTGGTTGCAGTGCGCTTTCGCGGCGATCAACTGCTGGTTGCGGCGGTGGCGCTGCTCTCAGGACTGGGGATTTTGATGCACTATCGACTCGGCGCTTTCGCCGCCGATACGCTGGCGGGAGCGCTTCGCCAATACGCCCTCTACCCCGCCTGCATGGGCGCCATGCTGCTGGTCACCCTGGCAGCCATGCGCGGGCGTTATCGCCATCTGGCTGCCTCGCCCTGGCTGTGGGCGCTGGTCTCGCTGGGGCTGCTGGCTGCTTTGGTGGTGACGGGGCAGCGTTATCGCGGTGCCATCTATGCGGCTGGCTTTTTGACCCCGAGCGAGTTTCTCAAGCTCAGTGTGGTGCTCTATCTGGCTGCATTCATCGCCGCGCGTGCAGCGGCACTCGGTGCCTGGCGGTATGGCGTGTTGCCACCCGCACGCGCGCTGCTGCCGCTCGTGGCCGTATGGCTGGTGCTGTGCGCCCTGCTGTTATGGCAGCGTGATTTGGGCATGGTCGCAATTTTAAATGTGGTGCTGCTGTTGTTGCTCACGCTCGGCAGCGGGCGCATCGGCTATTTTCTGCTCGGGCTCGCGGTGGCTGTTGGCGGCTCTCTGATACTGCTGCGCTTTTTCAGCCATAGCGCGCGCCGCATTGATGCCTGGCTGAATCCTTTCACTGATCCAACCGGCGCCAGCTGGCAGTTGCTGCAGGGGCTGTCGGGCATGTACTCGGGCGGGCTTTGGGGGCAAGGCTTCGGTGCCGGCAATCCGGAATACATTCCCATTGCCGCCTCGGATTTTGTCTACGCTGTGGTGGGTGAGGAACTTGGCTTTTTCGGCTCGGTGCTGGTGGTGTTGTTTTTTCTGCTGTTGTTTCAGCGCGGCTTCGCCATTGCGCTGCGCTGTCGTGGTCTGTTTGCCCGACTGCTGGCCGCCGGCCTGACCGCCGTGCTGGCGGTGCAGACCTTCCTGAACATCGGCGGGGTAACCAAGCTGATTCCGCTGACCGGTCTCACCCTGCCCTTTATCAGCCAGGGCGGCAGCAGCCTGCTTGCCTCCCTGATGGCGGTGGGCCTGCTATTGGCGATCTCTGATGGCGAGCCCAAGGGCCGTGGGCGGACAAAACGCCGGAAGGCCTGAGTGTCTATACCCAAGTCAGATGGAATTCCGAAAACTGATTTGGGATGGGTATAAAGTCAATTCTGCGCGTAGCGTTCTTGTTGGCCTGCAGGTCTGATAATCTGATAAATGTTCGACAGATCGTAGTCGCTATAACGTGCCGGCTTTTTGCGGTTTTCTCCGCCGTAGCTAAGCATCAGGGCCTTTTTGTGAGCAGGATCCTCCCAGCCAACGAAAATGGCGCTGTGCTCAACGCCTCCGTACTGATGGTTGATATAGTAAAGCCAGTCGCCCGGCTGCACTAACCCGATGTCAGCATAGGGCCCACGATTTTTGCTGCCCTTGAAAACCGTCTTGCGTTGGCCCCTCGGGTATCCCGCGCGGTCATAGACGGTGTCGATGTAATCCCAGCAGCTGCCGGGAATGATTTCCTTTTCAATCAGCGTCATGCGTCTTCCGGTCGCCAGTATTTCACGGCCGTCGGGTGTCGCCTTTCTTTCCGCCGCGGAGATGATGCCGTCTCCGGAATTGTCATCGAGCTTAGCGGCAGCTTTGTCGGGGTTGGATTGACAAGCGGCGATGAAAAGCGCTAGCAGCATGATCAATAAATGTTTTGTCATGGTTCCGATGCATCCTCAAGCGAGAGATTTGTTTATGCCGAAACCCTTTGAGATTTCGGCTCGTTCTGGGCCGGGTGACGGCCACGGGGGACGCCGTAAATCCATCCATGGAGGCTTCCCGGCGGCGTGAGGGAAATGGCCAATGGTTGACTAATTTCATCGACAATCATTCGTGTTGCCATCAAGCTGTGCCTCATTCAAACAGCGCAGGCTTGATCAGGGCTGAGTCACAGGCTGACCAGAGAGTGCGCGCGACTCCACGAAAGAGGTTGATGAAAAATGGACAGTTTTACGCGAAATTACAGCATTATTCTGGGCGTGATTGTGGTTTTGGTGCTGGGCTTTTGGATTAAGTCTAGCTGGCAACCGCGCGTTTGGGAACTAAATAATCTGCTTGAGGCTGATTCCACCCTGGCCGACTATCCCTATCAGTTCCGGGTGCGCTCGTTCGAAAATGGTCTGGCTATTCTGTCTACGCCACGCAATCAAAGTTTTCCGGCCTATCTTTTTTTGCAGGTGATTCACCCCGAGCTGGCCGGCAAGGATCAGGGTGATCCCGCCATGGTTGCCGCCCAGCAGGAGTTGATTAAGCACCAAAAAGGCGCTCAGACTCTGATACTCGGCCAGCCGGATGTCGAGCGGGTGGATTGGGAACTGGATGTCAAATGGTTGTCCGATCATGGCGTGCATGCATCGGCGAACCCTTAAAGCCGTTCTGGTCGTGCTGGCGGCAGAGCACTCGGGTGTGAGTTTTCGGGTATCCTTACTGTGAATCAGACGGATTCATTATCAGGGGTGGTCGGGACCATGAAAGCTAGCGGGATGATACCCGAGCAGAACAGCGTACAGAACCCTCCTCGGGCGGACTCTGAAGCCAGTCTTCCGATCAGCCCCCTAGCTGAGTCCCAAACTGGCTCCCAAGTTGGCTCCCAAACCGGCTCCCAAACCGGCTTTGCCGTCTTCCCACTGGCAGAGCCCCTGCAACGGGGCCTGGTCAAGGCGGGCTTTAGCGAACCGACGCCGGTGCAACAGGCGGTGATTCCCGCTGCGCTTGCGGGCGCGGATTTGCTGGTCGCCGCCGCCACCGGCTCGGGTAAGACCGCCGCCTTTCTGTTACCCGTGATGCAGCGCCTGCTCGAGCGCCCGGCGCCGCGTGCCGCGACCCGGGTGCTGATCCTGGTGCCAACGCGCGAGTTGGCAACCCAGATTGAGACGCATTTTTTTGCCCTGGGCAGCTACAGTCGCCTTGGCATCGGGGTCATCATCGGTGGCGCGTCGCGGGCGCGCCAGATTTCCATCCTGCGCAAGAACCCCGAGTTGATTGTCGCCACCCCAGGGCGCCTGCTCGATCAGCTGCGCGCCGGTGAGGTGGACCTTGGCGATCTGGAATGCCTGGTGCTTGACGAGGCTGATCGCATGCTCGACCTGGGCTTTGCCGAGGACGTTTTGGCCATCCTGGAGTGTTGCAATCCCGCGCGCCAGTCGCTGCTGTTCTCGGCCACCCTGCATCATCGCCATCTTCAGGGCCTGATCGGTCCTGCGCTGCGTGAGCCGCAGGTGTTGCGCATCGATTCCCCGCGCGCGCCGTCTGCGCTGATCCGCCATCAGCTTATCCGCAGCAATGACCTGGTGCAGAAACAGGCGCAATTGCTTGGCCTGCTGGGCACCGAGCCGGTACGTCTGGCGCTGGTGTTTGTCAACCAGCGCGAGCGCACCCTGGAGTTGACAGGGCAGTTGCGTGCTGCGGGCCATCGCGCCGCTGCTCTGCATGGGGAGTTGGACCAGCGTGAGCGCGAGCGGGTGCTCGGGTTGTTTCGTGCTGGTCAGCTGCGCATGCTAGTGGCCACCGAAGTGGCCGCACGCGGCCTGGATATTCCTGATGTGGATCTGGTGGTGCACTATGATCCACCCCCGCGTGGTGATGACTACCTGCACCGCAGCGGGCGCACCGGACGCGCTGGCGCTGTTGGCCTCGCTGTCACCTTGGTGACGGCAGCCGACTGGCATCGCATGGACAACATCCGCCGCTACCTGGGGCTGGAACTTGAGGAACGGGTACTGCCCGGCCTCAAAGCCAGTTTTCGCATCCCGCCCAAGCGCGGCAAGGCGAAGGGGTCACGCAGCGGTAAGCCGAAGGGGGCTGGCGCTCAAGCCGCGACGGCAGTCAAGCCTAAGGGCCGCTGGCGGGATCGTAAACAGCTTGGTCGTCCACGCGGACCTAGGTCGCCATCTTGACCAGGTCACCCGGCCCCAGAACGAGCCGAAATCTCAAGGGGTTTCGGTATAGAGGTCGCGCAGGCGCCGCGCAACCTGCTGCAAGTCCTCCCAGCCGCGTGCCTTCTCCGCCGGGGTGCGCAGGTAGTAGGATGGGTGATAGGTCACCAGTAGCGGAATCCGCTCCGGGCCGAAACTGTGCCAGCGCCCGCGCAGTCGCCACAAGGCGTCGCCGGTTTGCAGCAGCGCCTGCGCCGAGATGCGCCCAAGGCACAGCAGCAGTTGCGGGGCGACCAGCGCGATCTGGCGTTCGATAAAGGCGCGGCAGATGGCGGTTTCCTCGGGTAGCGGATCGCGGTTGCCGGGCGGGCGGCATTTGATGATATTGCCGATGTAGACTTGCTCGCGTGGCAGATCGATGGCGGCGAGCATGCGGGTGAGCAGTTGCCCGGCGCGCCCAACAAAGGGCTCGCCCTGACGATCCTCGTCTTCTCCAGGCGCCTCGCCGATAAGCATCAACCGGGCCTGGCGGTTGCCGACGCCAAAGACGGTCTGACTGCGGCGTTCGCACAGCCCGCAGCGCCGACACTGGCTGACCTCGGTCTCCAGTGTTGGCCAGTCCATGGCGGCGATGGCTTGGGCATCGGCGGCATTTGGGGCCTGGGCTGGCGGCGGTGCAGGGCTGCCGGTCGCGGGGCCAGAGGGCACTGGCGGACGAGCCGAGGCAATAGGCGTGTCCGGTGGGAGAGGGGCTGGCTGGGTTGGCGTCGGTGGGGGCGTTGGTGGCTGTGAAGACCTGGTGGCAGCATGCCTTGCCTGAGCGGATGTCCCAGTGTTCCCGCCGTTACCTGCACCAGTGCCCCCTCCAGCGCCCAGGGCCGCTCTGGCCGCAGCCATACCAGCCAACCCGCTGGTCGATGAGGCTGCAGCCGGCGTCGCCAGGCCTGTGGTGCTGGCGTGGCCCTGGGTTGGCGGCGCTGCGGGAAGCGCCATCTCGTTGCCACTCTCGAGGTCGGCGCTCACCTCGCCTTCAGCGAAGGTCTCCAGTTCGGCGTCAAAGCTGTCGCGCGGACGCCACAGCACGACACCCACGGCCTTCAGGTAGCGGCGGCTGCGCGCGAGATCCATGGCTAGCAGAAGTTACCGAGCCGGCGCGTCAAACGTCACCTTGCTGCGGATGCTCGCGCTTGTGTGGTTGCAGAAATTTGTTCACCGCATTGATGTAGGCCTTGGCCGAGGCGATGACAATATCGGTATCCGCGCCCTGGCCGTTGGCGATGCGTCCGCCTTTTTCCAGTCGCACCGTCACTTCGCCAAGTGCATCGGTGCCGCTGGTGATGGCGTTGACCGAATAGAGCTTGAGCGTGGTGCCACTGTCGATCACGGATTCGATGGCCTTGAAGGTCGCGTCTACCGGGCCGCCACCGCTGGCGGTGCCCTGAATCTCTTCGCCTTCCAGGACCAGAGTGACCTGCGCCTGGGGGATTTCGCCGGTCTCTGAACACACCCGCATGGAACTCAGTTTGACCCGCTCATTGGTGGCGTCGATGGTGGCATCCGTGACCAGGGCTTGCAGATCCTCGTCGAAAATCTCGTGCTTCTTGTCGGCAAGATCCTTAAAGCGGCTAAAGGCGGCGTTGATTTCCTCTTCGGAGGCAAAGGCCACGCCAAGCTCCTGCAAGCGCATGCGAAAGGCATTACGCCCGGAGTGTTTTCCCAGCACCATGCGGTTCTCGCTCCAGCCAACATCCTGGGCGCGCATAATCTCGTAGGTCTCGCGATGTTTGAGCACGCCATCCTGATGGATGCCCGACTCGTGCGCGAAGGCGTTGGCGCCGACAATGGCTTTGTTAGGCTGGATCGGGAAGCCGGTAATGCTTGAGACCAGGCGCGAACAGGGCACGATTTGAGTGGCATCCAGGCGCGTGTGGCAGCCAAACAGATCCGGGCGCACCCGGACCGCCATGATGATCTCCTCAAGTGCCGCGTTGCCGGCGCGCTCGCCCAGACCATTGATGGTGCACTCCACTTGACGCGCGCCATTGCGCACCGCCGCCAGGGAGTTGGCCACCGCCAGGCCGAGATCATTGTGGCAATGCACCGAAAACACGGCTTTGTCGGAGTTCGGGATGCGCTCGCGCAGGGTTTCGATCAGTTGCCCAAACTGATGCGGAATGGCATAGCCGACCGTATCGGGAATGTTCAGGGTGCGCGCACCAGCGTCGATCACGGCCTCCAGGATGCGGCAGAGGAAATCAATCTCCGAGCGCCCGGCGTCCTCGGGCGAAAATTCGACGTCGTCGGTGAATTGGCGCGCGCGCTTGACCGCATGCACTGCTTGCTCAACGACCTGATCGGGCGTCATGCGCAGCTTCTTCTCCATGTGGATTGGAGAGGTGGCGATAAAGGTATGAATGCGCCCCGAGGCCGCATTGCGCAGCGCATCCCCGGCACGGTCGATGTCCTTGTCGAGCGCGCGGGCCAGACCGCAGATGGTGGAGTCCTTGACCGTCTCGGCCACGGCCTTGACCGCCTCGAAGTCCCCCGGGCTGGCAATCGGAAAGCCGGCCTCGATCACATCTACCCGCAGCTTCTCGAGCGCGCGCGCGATCCGCACCTTCTCGTCCTTGGTCATCGAAGCCCCTGGGCTCTGCTCGCCATCGCGCAGGGTGGTGTCGAAAATGATTAATCGGTCTTGCTCGCTGCCTGGATTGCTAATGGGGTCGCTCATGGTCGTGCTCAGTGTGGTTGGTGCGGCAAAAATGGATGCTGGATCGGGTTGCTGGATCGGTTGCGCCGGCCCGTCGTTTGCGGCGAATGACTAGCCTAAGCTTAACAGGTCGTGCTGCTCAATACCCGGGAACGCCTTTTGGAAGTTTCGCCGCAAAGTGATGGTGTTTCGTCAGTCGTTGCCCCTTGCGATATGATGCAGTTTCGGCGACTACAGCCTTCAGGGATAAGGGTACGAACAGATGCGTTCAACCCGCCAACGCTGATCGGAAATCCTGATTGGCACCGTCAACCCGGAAGTTGTCACCGCCAGCTTCAGCCGGGTGCTAGGAGATCCCTTGCATCATGAAGGCAGGTGGTCTTGGATATTTGGAGGAGGGTATTCATGCCTGCCTTGGCCTGCCAACTGACGCCTTATGACCAGCTCGAAGCCCTACCTGAGGGGCTGACGGGGGAGATTCTGAACGGGCAGTTGCATACCCAGCCGCGCCCGAGCGGGCGGCATGGGCGTGCGAGCGTCCTGCTTGATCGGGCGCTTGGGCGCAGCTACGACGATGGCGATGCCGGACCGGGCGGCTGGTGGATACTGATTGAACCCGAGGTCCACTTCATCCGCGACACCGAAGTCGCCGTGCCCGACCTGGCCGGTTGGCGGCGCCAGCGCATGCCGCAGATACCTGACGGCCATCGCTTCGAGGTGGTGCCGGACTGGGTGTGTGAGATTCTCTCGCCCTCCACCGAAAGCAAGGATCGCAACATCAAGATGCCGCTCTATGCCCACTATGGCGTGCCCCATGCCTGGCTGCTCGATCCCCGGCAGCGCCGGCTGGAGGCCTATGCACTGGAGACCCAGGGCCAGCAACCCTCAGGCTGGCGCCTGTTGCTCGAAGCGGGCGGCACGGAGTGCGTGCAGGCGCCGCCCTTCAGCGAGCTGGCGCTGGAGCTGGACGCGCTCTGGGTCTAATGCATGACGTTTCTGCGGCTGCGGGGCGACCGGGCGTGGCAGGCTTGAGTCTCCGTTCTCAGCGATTCTTCAAATAGTAATCAAGCAACGCGCGGGTTGAGCCGTCGTGATGCTCGGCCATGACGCGGCCTTCTTCAAGCTCTTTCAAAATCACAGTGGCGAGCTGCTTGCCGAGCTCCACGCCCCATTGGTCGAAGGAGTTGATGCCCCAGATCACGCCCTGGCAGAAGATTTTGTGCTCATAGAGCGCGATCAGCGCGCCGAGGGTGCGGGGGGTGACTTCCTCAACGAACAGGGTGTTGGTCGGGCGGTTGCCGTCGAACTGGCGGTGCGGGGCGAGACGCTCGGCTTCCGCGCGCTGCATGCCGGCGGCGAGCATGCCTTCGAGGGCTTCTTCCGCGGTGCGCCCACGCATTAGCGCTTCGGTCTGCGCCAGGCAGTTGGCGAGCAGCTTGATGTGATGATCGCCAAGCGGGTTGTGGCTGTGCACCGGGGCGATGAAATCGCAGGGGATCAGCTCGGTGCCCTGGTGGATGAGCTGGTAGAAGGCGTGCTGGCCGTCGGTGCCGGGCTGGCCCCAGACCACCGGGCCGGTGGCATAGTCCACCCGCGTGCCGTCGAGGGTGACATGCTTGCCGTTGCTCTCCATGTCGCCCTGCTGGAAGTAGGCAGGGAAATGCTCCAGGTACTGGTCGTAGGGCAGGATGGCGAGCGTCTTGGCGCCGGCGAAGTTGATGTACCAGACCCCGAGCAGCGCCATGATGACCGGCAGGTTGTCCTCAAGCGGCGCGTCACGGAAGTGATTGTCCATTTCGTGTGCGCCATCGAGGAGTTCGACAAAGTTGTCGAAACCGATGGCCAGCGCGATCGGCAGCCCGATGGCGGACCAGAGTGAATAGCGCCCGCCAACCCAGTCCCAGAAGCCGAACATCTGTTCGGTGTCGATGCCGAAGGCGGCGACCTTCTCGGCATTGGTCGAGACTGCCACGAAGTGCTGGGCGACGGCGGATTCATCCCCGAGTTGATCGACCAGCCAGCGCCGCGCGCTCTGGGCGTTGGTCATGGTCTCCATGGTAGTAAAGGTTTTGGATGCGACGACGAAGAGCGTGGTCTCTGGATTCAGGTGCTTGACGGTCTCGGACAGGTGGGTGCCGTCGATATTGGAGACGAAATGCAGGCGCAGGTCGTCGCGCTGATAGGGCATGAGCGCGGTGCAGACCATCTTGGGGCCGAGGTTGGAGCCGCCGATGCCGATGTTGACCACGTCGGTGATGCGCTTGCCGGTAAAGCCGGTCCAGTCGCCATTGCGCACCTGATGGACGAAAAAGCGCATGCGCTCGAGGACTTCGTTAACCTGCGGCATCACGTCAGTGCCATCGACCAGAATCGGCGTGTTGGCGCGGTTGCGCAGTGCAATGTGCAGGACGGCGCGCCCTTCGGTGCTGTTGATGGGCTCGCCGGCGAACATGCGCGCTCGCTGGGCCTCAATGCCAGCCGTCTGGGCAAGTTCGCGCAGGAGCTTGAATGTTTCCTCTGTGGCGATGTTTTTTGAGTAGTCGAGATGAATGCCGGCGGCCTCACGCGTCATGCGCGCGGCGCGCTCGTCATCTTGCGCGAAGAGTTCACGCATCTTGATCTGGCTCATCTGTTGCCAGTGCGCAGCCAGTGCCTGCCAGGCGGGGGTGGTGTTGATCAGTGCCATGGGGTCGGAGTCCTGTTGCTAATCGCCGGGAGAATTGTCAGTGTTCGACGCTCGGTCCGTCTGGGGTTGGCGCATTCAGCCCATTGCGCCAGTCCTGGTCGTCCTTGTCGAACAACCTGTTGGCCTCGCTCGGGCCCCAGGAACCTGCTGGGTAGGTGTGGATGAACTCGCGCTCGGTCGCCCAGAGTTTGATCACAGGATCGACCACGCGCCAGGCATATTCAACCTCGTCGGAGCGCAGGAAGAGCGAATGATCGCCTGAGATAACATCCAGAATCAACGCCTCGTAGGCGTCGATCTGATCGCGGCCCATGGTGCAGGTGCTCGCATCCAAGGTTTCGGTCTGGGTGCGCATCTCCAGGCCAGGCTCCTTCACCAGCAGCTCGAAGCGCATGCACTCATTGGGCTGGATGCCGAGCATGAGCCAGTTGGGCCGCAGCTGCTCAATCGCCGTCGTATTAAACAGCTGTTGCGGTGGATGGCGGAAGCGAATGGCGATCAGCGACTGGGTGTCGGCCAGGCGCTTGCCGGTGCGCAGATAAAAGGGCACATTGCGCCAGCGCCAGTTGTCGATGTAGAACTTGAGTGCAGCGAAGGTCTCGGTGCTGCTACGGGCGTCAACCTCGGGCTCCTCGAGGTAACCTGGTACCCGCGCTCCCTCGACCAGGCCGCTGCGGTACTGGGCGCGAAAGGCATGGGCATGGACCGCCTGGCGCGGAATGGGGCGGATGGAACGCAGCACCTTGACCTTTTCATCGCGCAGCGCCTCGGCATCCATGCTCGGCGGCGGTTCCATGGCGACCAGGGTCAGCAGCTGCAACAGATGGCTTTGGATCATGTCGCGCAGGGCGCCAACGCCGTCATAAAAGCCGGCGCGCTGGCCAATGCCGCAGCTCTCGGCATGGGTGATCTGGACGTGATCGATGTAGTTGCGGTTCCAGAGTGGCTCGAACAGCAGGTTGGCGAAGCGAAACACCAGCACATTCTGCACGGTGTTTTTGCCCAGGTAATGATCGATGCGATAGAGCTGATGCTCCTGGAAGTGCCGCCGCAGCCGCTCGCCGAGAATGCGCGCGCTTTCCAGGTCGTAGCCAAAAGGCTTTTCCACCACGAGGCGCACCCAGCCGTTGTCCTCGTCCGCCAGGCCGTTGGCGGCGAGGCGGTCGGCCACGTCGCCATAAAATTCGGGTGCGATTGCCAGATAGAACGCCAGGTTGGCCGGCAGGTCGTCCTGACCGCGCAGGCGCTCGGCCAAGTGGGCAAAGGCGGCATCCTCGCGCAGATTACCCTCGATAAAATGCAGGCGCGCGCTCAGGCGATCAGCAATCGCCGTTTCGATGCGCTCGCCGAGTTGCTCGGTGAGAATCTGTCGTACCTCATCGCGCCATTGCGCATCGGACCAGTCCCGCCGCCCAAAGCCCAGTACCTGCGTTTCAGCGGCCAGATGACCACCGCGCTCAAGCTGATAGAGCGCTGGCAGTAATTTGATTTGCGCCAGGTTTCCGGTTGAGCCGAAAATGACCATGGTGCAGGGTGGGATGCCAGCGGGATTGGGTGCCATGGCCATAAGGATCTCCAGTGGGGCAGTCGCGGATGTGCTATGCGCACTTGGCGGCCGTCTGTGCTACCTTGTGATTCGTCACTATCCATTGATTCCTGAGTCTGTCAACCTTGCTGCATGGTCGCCTGGCCTGGTACCAAGCGGCGGAGCAGGCTCGTTTTGCATTTTCAGAGGTTGGTCCTGATGAGCATGATTCGAGAACGCGCTACGGATGGTGCGATGGGCTTCGATGTGCTCTTTGCCAGCAGCGAGGCTTTGCCGCTGATTAAGACCGGCGGACTGGCGGACGTCGCCGGCAGTTTGCCGGTGGCGCTGCGCTCGCTTGGGCATGATGCGCGACTGATTTTGCCGGCCTATCCGCAAGCGCTCAAACAGGTGCGCGAGTTGCGTTCGGTTTGTGAGTTGCGCCTGCCCGGCGCCCTGAGCCCGGTGCGGGTGCTGAGCGGCTTCATGCCTGATCGCGACCTGCCGGTTTATCTGGTGGACGCTCCCGAGCATTTCTGCCGCGAGGGTAATCCTTATACGGACGTGAGCGGGCGCGACTGGGGCGACAATGCCGAGCGCTTCCTGCTGTTCAGCTCGGCGGTGGCGACTGTGGCTATGGGGGTGCCAGCGCTCAACTGGCGCCCGCAGTTGCTGCATTGCAACGACTGGCAAACTGCTTTGGCGCCGGCCCTGCTGCGCGATCAGGGCGAGCGCCCGGCGGTGGTCTTCACCATCCATAACCTGGCCTATCAGGGTCTGTTCGACCGCGCGACCTTTGATCGGCTTAAGCTGCCGCCGGCGCTTTGGTCGGTGGCTGGGCTGGAGTTCCATCAGCGGCTGTCTTTCATCAAGGGCGGCATTGTCTTTGCTGATCGCGTGAATACCGTCAGCCCCACCTATGCCGATGAGGTCCGCACCAGCCAGTTCGGTTGCGGGCTTGATGGACTGCTGCGCCAGATTGGCGGGCGCTTTCAGGGCATCTTAAACGGCATTGACTATCACACCTGGAACCCTGCGACTGACGCCGCGCTGACGCAGCCCTACGACATCGACAACGTGCATTTCAAGGCCGGCAACAAGCTTGAAGTCCAGCGCCTGTTTGATTTGCCGCACGACGAGAATGCCTTTGTGCTCGGCTATATTGGCCGTCTGGTCGAACAAAAGGGCGTGGATCTGATCGTCGAGATGCTGCCGCTGCTACTCGAAGACCCGAGCGTGCAGGTGGTGTTGCAAGGCTCAGGCGAGGCCAGTCTGGAACTGATGCTCAAGCGGGTGGCCGAGTCCCATCGCGACCGCGTTGGTGTCTATGTGGGTTACGACGAGGGGCGCGCTCATCTAATCGAGGGCGGCTGCGATGCCTTCCTGATGCCCTCGCGCTTCGAGCCTTGCGGGCTCAATCAAATGTATAGCTTGCGCTACGGCTGCGTGCCCATTGTACGACGCACCGGTGGTCTTGCGGACACCGTGAGCGACGGCCGTCAAGGACCGGCGACCGGTTTTCTGTTTGATGAGCCGAGCGCCGAAGCGCTTTGTGCCAAGGTGCGCGAGGCCATTGCCGTGTGGCGGCACGACCAAAACGCCTGGCGCGCGCTCATGCGTGCCGGCATGGAGCAGGATCTGAGCTGGCAGGCCAGCGCGCGCCAATACCAGGGCTACTATGCCGAGGCGCTAGAAGCGCGCCAGGACATGGAACGTGCCCTGGCCTGAGGTTGCGCCGAGATAAGGCCGGGCCGAGGCTCAGGCCGCTTGGGCGGTAATCTTGTGGCCCGTGCCCGTCACCTCATTGCGCGCATTGCAGTAGACGAGCTTTGGTTGATGCATGCGCGCCTCGGCCTGGGTCAGGGCCAGGTAGGTGCAGATGATCAGCCGATCTTTGGGCGCGGCCTTGTGTGCCGCCGCGCCATTGATGGAAATAATTCGCGAGCCGGGCTCGGCCGGAATGGCATAGGTGGTGAAACGCTCGCCATTGGTCAGGTTGTAGATGTGGAGCTGCTCGAACTCCAGAATGTCTGCGCGTTCCAGCAGTTCCGAGTCAATCGCGCAGGAGCCCTCGTAGTCGAGTTCCGCGTGGGTGACGCAGGCGCGATGCAGTTTGCTTTTCAGCATGGTCAGTTGCATGGGGGTCTCCTGAAAAGGGGGGTGCGCATTGGCAATGGTGGTATTTTCGCCCCCTGCTTCATGGGTTGGCAAGCCGGTCGGACGCTGGTGGCCGGTTCTCGTTGCTCCAGCCGCTGTCATCGCGGTTTTGGGGTGTTGTTAGACCGAAACTCTTTGAGAGTTCGGCTCGTTCTGGGTCACCCGACCCAAAGCCAAAACTTTCCGATTGGCATGTTCAACATCGTGAATCCTTAGGGAGGAAACCAGGATGATTAAGTTCAAACCGGCCTTGGCGCTTGGCATCAGTATTCTCGCAACCAGCGCCGCGGCGCCGGTGATGGCCCAGAGTTGCATGGATCTGTGGTACCAGCGCAATCTGATTTACGCGCAGAACGGGTATTGCTTCTCGACCTCGCTCGGAAAGCGTCAGTTTGCTGAGTACAAGTGTTGGACGAAAAATCCGGATCTCACGCAGCAGGAGCAGAAACGGGTGGATTCCATCCGGGCAGAAGAGCGTCGCCGTGGCTGCAAAGTGAACTGATTTTGGTGCGCGGATGCTGGCTCAGTCGCCATTGTCCGTCGCATTTTTCAGTCCCCGCAGAATCTGCGCGGCGATCTCCTCAATCGACTGGCTGGTGGTGTTCAGCGACGGGATGCGCAGGCGCTTGAGCATCTCCCCGGCGGCGCGCAGTTCGACCTGGCAACGCCTGGCCGAGGCGTAATCGCTGCCGGGGCGGCGCTCCTCGCGGATCAGATGCAGGCGTTGTGCATCAATGGTGAGTCCAAACACTTTAGCGCGCATCGCGCGTATCTCATCGGGCAGGTCACCGCGCTCCAGATCAATCTCGGTGATGGGATAATTGGCCGCGCGCAGGCCATAGTGCATGGCCAGATAAAGGCAGGTCGGCGTCTTGCCGGAGCGTGACACCCCGGCCAAAATGACATCGGCATGACGAAAATTGGCGGGTTTCATGCCGTCGTCGTTGCTCATTGCGAAGTTGATGGCTTCGATGCGTTTGGTGTAGAAACTTGGCTTGGTGATGGCATGGCTGCGCCCAGGCTCGCGGCTGGGCGTCAGGCCAAGTTCGGCACCGAGCGGTGCGACGAAATGCTCGAAAACCTCGAGATAAAAGCAGTTGCCGCTGCGCAGAATTTCGCCGATGCCTTGGGCGAGCATGGTGGCGACGCAGATGGGCCGCGCGCCATCGCGATCACAGGCCTCTTGCATGCGCACCGTCAGCGCCCGAGCGCGCGCCTCGGTGTTGATGTAGGGCATGTAGACTTCCTCGAACTCCACGCCGTCGAACTGCGACAGCAGACTTTGCCCGAGGGTCTCGGCCGTGATACCAGTGCTTTCCGAAGCGAAAAAGACCGTCCGCTTAGGTCGGTCTTTTTGGCATCCTAGGGTGGGCTCATTGAGGGCGTTCAGAGGGCACCTCCCGCGAGGGGCTGATCAGATTGTCTGGCGCGGCGCCATTGCCGCCATGGCGACCATCCCCGCCATCCATGGCTGCGAGCATCTCATCGTAAAGCGCCCACGCAGTGGCAGCATCCTCGGCAGTGACGCGCTCGATCGCGCGACCAAGATGCACCACAATATGGTCGCCGACCGCAAGATCCTCGTGCATCAGCATGAGCAGATTTGCATCGCGCTCCACGCCTTTCGCTTCGCAGCGTGCCATCAGGCCGTTGATGGATTTAATTTGCATTGGAATCCCAAGACACATGCCACCCCACTCCTTCATCGTCCGGGCTGAAAGCGCCCGCATCAAGACTAAGTCCCACCATGCCATCCTGGCAAGCAGGCGGGTTGATCGCGACCATGGTCAAGACTCGCAAGGTCGCTAGGCGCAGGCGATATCAGCCGATGACGATCTGGTGGTCAGTGCTGCTGGTGCTCCTGCTCGCGGTGGCATTGATCGCGCTACTGCGTTACTTCGAGTATCAACTGCCAACCCTGTTTGCGCAGGATTTGCCGCGCGCAGATGCTGTGCGAGTGGACAAATCAGCGCGCCGGCTCTGGCTGATGCGCGCAGGCGAAGCCTATGCGAGTTACCGGATCGCGCTGGGCCGCAACCCGACGGGGCATAAAGAGCGCGAAGGCGATCAGCGCACGCCAGAAGGCCAATATGTGCTCGACTGGCGCAACCCGGACAGTTGCTGCTACAAGTCGCTGCATGTCTCTTACCCCGATGCCACGGATCGCGCGCAAGCCGCCGCGCGTGGCGATAATCCAGGTGGGCTCATTATGATCCACGGCCAGGTCAACGGCTGGGGTTGGCTCGGCTGGTTGGCGCAATATGTCGACCACACCCACGGCTGTATTGCGGTGCGCAATGTGCCAATGGAGGAAATCTGGCGTGCCGTTGCTGATGGCACGCCAATTGAGATCCTGCCTTGACCTGAATGACAGGGATTCAGTGTTCGGATGGCTGCCAGGTTCTAACCAACCCGGCGTAGAAGCCGGAGCGCAACAAGCACAAAGAGCGCCGGCGGAATAAAGGCGGCCAGGGCGGGGTTCAGGCCATAGAGCAGCGCCAGGTAGGTGAAGGTGCGGTTGACCAGATAGAAGACGATGCCGATCAGGATGCCGGCGAAGATTTTGATGCCCAGTCCAGTGCTGCGCGCCGAGCCCAGTAACACCGGAATGGAGACGAAGATCATGGCCAGCACCAGAATCGGGTGAACCAGCTTGCTCCAGAAGGCCACTTGATAGCGGCCGCTGTCCTGTTCGCTGTCGCGCAGAAAGCGCAGATAGCGCCACAGCCCCCAGATTGGCAGGCTGTGCGGGTCGGCTACTATCACCTTTAGTAGCGCCGGGTCGATCAGCGACTGCCATTGATCCTGCGCTAAGTATTGCGCCCGCGCGCTGTCGTTGCCGATCTGGCTGCGGGAAATGTCGCTTAGAATCCAGTGGTCGTTTTCATAATGCGCCTCGTGCGCGCGCGTTGTTGAGATCAATCGGGCGCCATCAAGCTCGAAAATGACAATGTCCTGCAAGCGCGCATCGGGTAGTACCTCGCGCACATTGATGAATGTATTGTCATCACGCGCCCAAAAGCCATGCTGGGTCGCCTGCAACTCTTGGCCGCTCTGGGCATTGGAACGCAGAGTTTTCGCGCGCTGATCGGTCAGAGGGGCCAGACCCTCGCCCACCAGTACTGCGGCGATGGCCAGCACTAGGCCGCCGGCCAGGGCTCCCTGCACGATGCGGCCGATGGAAACGCCGGCTGCGCGCATGGCAACCAGTTCTGAGCGGCTCGCCAGCAGGCCAAGCCCGACCAGGGCTCCGATCAAGGTCGCGATGGGAAATAGCTGATAGGCAAAACGCGGGAGGCTCAGCGTCACGTACAGCAAAGCTGTCGAGAAGCCATAGGCGTTGGTGCCCATGTTGTCCATCTCATCGGCCAGAATGAAAATGCCGAGCAAGGGCAGCAACGCGGCCAGGGTGATTAGGGTGCCGGTAATCACGGCAGTCGCCAGGTAGCGGTCGAGAATCTTCATATTGCGGACGTGAATCCGTTAGACTGCGGGTTTATTAGCCCGTCGCTGGCCGGGCGCGTGGAGTGACTGCCCGCACGAGTCGGTGCAGCAGTTCGCGCCAGTGCTTTGCACCAATAACTGGGCCAACCGGGCAGGCAAAGAGCATTGTTTGGAGGATGCATGGATTTCTCGGTTAATACGGGTGCGCTGGCCACCTCAGATACAGCTTGCCTGATTCTCGGCGTTTTTGAACAGCATAAGCTCTCTGCCGCCGCTCAGGTTGTCGATGATGCCAGCGGCGGACATTTGGGTAAACTGCTTCAAAGCGGCGATCTCAACGGCGATGCGGGTCAGACGCTGGTGCTCCACGGCGTGCCAGGCTTGGTCGCCAATCGGGTGATGCTGGTTGATTGCGGCAAGGCAGAGGAGTTGGATCGGCGCGTATTCGACAAAGTGCTCAAGGCCGTTTTCGCGCGCTGCGCCGAGTTGGGCCTGACGCAGGCGACCAGCACTCTGGCCGAGTTGCCGGTGGCGGGGATGAGCTTCTACCAGCGCCAGCGCGCGGTGGCCCAGGCGGCGGCTCAGAGTGCTTACCGCTATGAGCACACCAAGGCAAAAAAACCCAATGCCAGGGCGCCGCTCGCTGAGCTCGCGCTCTGGGTGTCGCCTGATGCGAGTCAGGCTGCCGCTGAGCAGGCTGCCGTCCATGGGCGCGCCATTGCCGCCGGTGCCAATCTGGCACGCGATCTGGGCAATCTGCCGGGCAACATTTGCACACCGAGCTATCTGGCCGAGCAGGCTGGGGGCTTGGCTGATAGTGCCGACACCTTCAGCGTCGAGGTGCTTGATGAAGCTGCCATGAGCGAGCTTGGCATGGGCGCGCTCTTGTCGGTGGCGCGCGGTAGCCGCGAGCCGGCGAAGTTGATCGTGATGCAGCATCGTGGCGGCCAGGATGGCGAGAAGCCTGTCGTATTGGTGGGCAAGGGGCTCACCTTTGACGCCGGTGGCATTTCCATCAAGTCAGCCGCCGAGATGGACGAGATGAAGTACGACATGTGTGGCGGTGCGGCGGTGATCGGCGCCATGCAGGCGGTGCGCGATCTCAAGCTTCCGCTCAATGTTATCGGCGTGGTGCCGGCGTCAGAAAATTTGCCCGATGGCGCGGCGAACAAGCCGGGCGATATTGTCACTAGCATGTCCGGCCAGACGATCGAGATTCTTAATACCGACGCTGAGGGCAGGCTGATTCTGTGCGATGCGCTGACCTACTGCGAGCGTTTCGAGCCCGATGTTGTCATCGACATGGCGACCCTGACTGGTGCTGTGATCGTGGCGCTGGGGCGGCATCCCTCGGGTTTGCTTGCCAATGACGACGCCCTTGCCGAGGCGCTGCTCGCAGCCGGCGATGCGGCAGGGGATCGCCTCTGGCGGCTACCCCTGTGGAAGGACTACGACAGCCAGCTTGACAGCAACTTTGCCGACATGGCCAATATCGGCGGGCGCGATGGTGGGGCCATTACGGCGGCTGCCTTCCTGGCCAAGTTCACCAAAAAGTTCACTTGGGCGCATCTCGACATCGCCGGGACGGCCTGGATCACCGGTAAGGAGAAAGGCGCGACCGGTCGGCCGGTGCCACTTCTGCTGGAGTATTTGCTGCGCCGTTGTGGACAGGTGAGCGAATAGCGCGATGACGCGGGTCGATTTCTACACCCTGGGCAAGCAGTATCCGGGCGACCGTTTCCATTTCGCCTGCCGCCTGATCGGAAAAATCCGCAGCCAGGGCCTGCGCGTGCTGGTGCACTGCCCCGACGCAGGCCAGGCACAGGCGCTGGACCGGCTGTTGTGGAGCTTCGACGAGGGGAGTTTTCTTCCTCATGGCCTGATTGGCCGGGTGGATGCCGAGTTGACGCCGGTGCTAATCAGCCCCAATGGCGAGCCCCAAGCCGAGCATCAGGTGCTGGTCAATCTGGGTTTGGAGGTGCCGGCCTTTTTTTCAAGATTCCAGCGCCTGTGCGAGCTAATCGACCAAAGCGCGGAGGTGCGAAAGGCCGGGCGGCGACGGTGGGCCTGGTACAAGGAGCAATCCTGCCGGCTCGAGCATCATCCGATTGAAAGCTATACCCAGCGGACATGAAGTTTCGATTTGTTTCGGACCGGGCAACGGTCATGGGGGACGCCCTGAACCCTGAGCATGGGGCTTCACGGCGCCATCCTTGCGCCGCGACCCTTGGGAGCGCTACCCGGCCCAAAGCAGAAAACTCAGTTGTTGCGGCGATAACCTGCTGCCAAACCCCTTGGCGTCGGCGCCCTTGCTGGTTAGACTGCCAACGGGAGTCGGCCAGACAATCGCGGTCCGGGCCTTGTTCGCAAGGCGTTGGATGGAGGAAAGTCCGGGCTCCGCAGGGCAGGGTGCCAGGTAACGCCTGGGGGGCGCGAGCCTACGGAAAGTGCCACAGAAAATATACCGCCAAACCCGCAGCCAGTGCTCTGGCCAGCGGGCGGTAAGGGTGAAATGGTGTGGTAAGAGCGCACCGCGCTCCTGGCAACAGGGGTGGCAGGGTAAACCCCACCCGGAGCAAGACCAAATAGAGGAGCGGGCGGCCCCATCATCCGACGGGGTCGCACCATGCGGCCCGCATGGGCTCCCGGGTAGGTCGCACGAGGCAGGCGGTGACGTCTGTCCCAGATGAATGATTGTCCACGACAGAACCCGGCTTATCGGCCGACTCCTTTTTTTATGGTCAGTGGCCGGTGACCGATGTTCCCTTCTTTGCAATGGATACACTCAACCAACTGATTCCGCTAATTGCCGTGCTGGCCTTGCCGATGCTGTTCGCCATCACGGTGCATGAGGCGGCGCACGGTTGGGTGGCCAGCAGGCGCGGCGACAAAACGGCCCTGATGCTGGGGCGGGTGACCTTCAATCCGCTCAAGCACATCGATCCGGTGGGGACCATCGCGGTGCCCCTGGGAATTTTTTTGCTTGCCTCGTTGATGGGGAGTGCTCCGATTTTGTTTGGCTGGGCCAAACCGGTGCCGGTCAATTGGCGCAATTTGCAGCGTCCGCGGCTGGATATGGCCCTGGTCGCCGTGGCCGGCCCGACAGCCAACCTGCTGATGGCTCTGGCCTGGGGGCTGATGATTAAACTCGGTGCCCTGCTGTTGACCACCTATCAGGGGCCAACCGCTGAATGGTTGGCCATGCCGCTCATTTACATGGGTGCGGCTGGGGTGCTGATTAACCTGCTGCTGATGGTGCTGAATCTCTTTCCGCTGCTGCCGCTCGATGGCGGACGGGTGCTGAACGCTGCCTTGCCGCCGCGCTTGTCCCGTTACTACAGTCGGCTTGAGCCTTTCGGCTTGATGATCCTGATTCTAATGCTCTTTACCGGCGCGCTCACGCTGGTCCTGTTTCCGGCGGTGTCGGCCGTGCTGTCAGTGATGCCTGGCGCCGGTATTGTGCGCGAACTTTTTCCACTCTGAAATTGCCGGGCTTCCTGACGTCGGCAAGGCGAATCAATTCTCCCCTAATAAGGCCACTGACCATCGCGAGGTATAGCAACTTTGTCTTCGGTATCCGCTGCGCATGCGCGCGTGCTCTCGGGCATGCGCCCGACTGGCCGCTTGCATCTGGGGCACTATCATGGCGTGCTCAAAAATTGGCTCGAATTGCAGCATGAGTATGACTGCTTCTTCTTCGTCGCCGACTGGCATGCCCTGACCACCGACTACGAGCAGCCTGGCAATATTCCCCAGGCCAGCTGGGAGATGGTGATTGACTGGCTGGCAGCGGGCATCAATGCCGGGTCCGCCACCATCTTTGTGCAGTCGCGGGTACCTGAGCATGCCGAGCTGCATCTGCTGCTGTCCATGATCACCCCGCTCGGTTGGCTCGAGCGGGTGCCGACCTATAAAGACCAGCAGGAAAAGCTCAAGGAAAAAGACCTGGCGACCTATGGGTTTCTCGGTTATCCGCTGTTGCAGAGCGCCGATATCCTGATGTATCGCGCCGGTCTGGTGCCGGTGGGTGAGGATCAGGTCGCGCATGTCGAGATGACGCGCGAAATTGCCCGCCGCTTCAATCACATCTATGGGCGCGAGGCAGACTTTGAGGAGCAGGCCGAACAAGCCGTGCGCAAAATGGGCAAGAAGAACGCGCGCCTGTTCAGCGACCTGCGCCGCAGCTACCAGGAGCAGGGTGACCAGGAAGCGCTCGGGGTCGCCCGCGCCCTGCTAGAGACCCAGGCGAACCTGACCCTGGGGGACCGCGAGCGGCTGTTCGGCTATCTCGAGGGTGGCGGTCGGGTGATACTGCCCGAGCCCAAGCCACTGCTAACCAAGGCATCGAAAATGCCGGGGCTCGATGGACAGAAAATGTCCAAATCCTATGGCAACACCATCGGCCTGCGCGATGATCCAGCGGAGATCGAAAAAAAGCTGCGCACCATGCCGACCGATCCCCAGCGCGTGCGTCGCACCGATCCGGGCGATCCGGAAGTCTGCCCGGTGTGGCAGTTCCATCAGGTCTATTCCGACGAGGCGCGTCGCGACTGGGTGCAGGAGGGCTGTCGGTCAGCCAGCATTGGTTGCATCGAGTGCAAGCGCCCTGTGATTGATGCCGTGCTTGCCGAGCTGGAACCAATACAGAATCACGCGCGCGAACTCGAGCAGCAACCCGAGCTGGTGCGCTCTATCCTCAACGATGGCTGCGATCATGCGCGCGATGTGGCGCGTGAGACCATGGCCGAGGTGCGCCATGCCATGTCGCTCACGCAGACCTAACCCGCCGCCGCGCCCTTAAGCCAATTCAATACGCTGCTCCGATCAACTGACAGACGCGGAATGATCCCAAGTACCCAAGCGGAGCCTGCCGCAGACATGGTGCCGTCGCCGGTGGTCGCGGATGCCGATGCGCTATCCGATGCCGATGTCGCGTTGACTGGCGACTCGCTGCGGGCGCTGGTGCATGGTCAGCCCTTTAACGAATGGCCGCAGGATCTGTTCATTCCGCCGGATGCACTCGAGGTGTTTCTTGAGACCTTTGAGGGGCCGCTCGATCTGTTGCTGTATCTGATCCGACGCCAGAATCTGGATATTCTTGACATCCCCATTGCCGACATCACTCGCCAGTACATGGAATATGTCGAGCTGATGAAAGAGATGCGCCTGGATCTGGCGGCCGAATATCTGGTGATGGCCGCGCTTCTGTGCGAAATCAAATCGCGCATGCTGCTGCCGCGTCCCGCAACGGAGGACGAGGACGCCGAGGACCCGCGTGCCGAGCTGGTGCGCCGGCTGCTTGAGTATGAACGTTTCCAGCAGGCCGCGCGCAAGCTCGATGAACTGCCACGGCTGGAGCGTGATTGGCACCAGACGCAGATTGAAGTCCCCACTGGCTACTTGCGTCGCGTCCCGCCCCAGGTCGATCTGTCCGAGATTCTTGCGGCCCTGCGTGCTGTGCTCGAGCGCGCGGATCTGTCCGCCGCACATCGGGTGTCGCAGGAGTCTTTGTCCCTGCGCGAACGCATGACCATGGTGCTTGAGCGTTTGCAAGGGCGCAGCTTCACGCCCTTTGTTGAGCTATTCGATGTGAACGAAGGTCGCCCCGGCGTGGTGGTCACCTTTCTGGCGATTCTGGAATTGATCAAGACGGCCGTGCTCGAGTTGGTGCAGGCCGAGCCCTTTGCATCCATTCATGTGCGTGCCCGGGATGCCGCAGATGAGCCGGGAGCGGCATGAAGGGGCCCATGCCTAAAATGAAACCGGATATCAAGTCTGATAGCGAGTTTGCGCCGAGGCCCGATGTCGTGCTTGACCTCCAGCCTAGGTCTGAGCCTGGTTGCAAAAGCGCGTCTGAACCCGATCTTAAACAGGTTGTTGAGGGTGCCCTGCTGGCCGCTGGCGGCCCGCTCAGTGTCGAGCGGTTGCTGGCACTCTATGGCGAGGACGAACAGCCGCCGCGCGAGGCCGTGCTCGCGGCGCTGGGCGCTCTGGAGCAAGACTATGCCGGGCGTGGCATCGAGGTGATGCAGGTGGCCGGTGGCTATCGCATCCAGGTGCGCGCCGAGGTTGCCCCTCGGGTGGCGCGCTTGTGGGATGAAAAACCGACGCGTTACTCGCGGGCGCTGCTCGAGACTCTGGCGCTCATCGCCTACCGCCAACCCATCACGCGCGGGGAAATCGAAGACATTCGTGGCGTTTCGGTCAGTACCCAGATTATCCGCACCCTGCAAGAGCGCGACTGGGTGCGGGTGGTCGGCCATCGCGATGTGCCGGGGCGTCCGGCGCTCTACACCACCACCAAGACCTTTCTGGACTATTTCGGCTTGATATCCCTAAACGATTTACCCCCACTGGCCGCTCTGCGTGAGCCGGCTGACCTGCTGCGCGAGCATCCGGCACTGGCGGAGCTAACGCCGCCGGAGCCCGTCGCTGATGCGCAAGAGCCCGCCGATCAGACAGACGCCGGTGAGCAGACAGACCCTGATGACCGTCCAGCCGATCAGCCAGAAGCCGACAACCCAGAAGTGGATAGCCCAGAAACCGACAACGAGGAGTTCCCTTCATGAGCGCCGAAGAGCATAGCCCGCAGGCGGGCGTGCGCCTGCAAAAGGCGCTGGCTGAGGCGGGGCAGGGCTCGCGGCGGCGCATTGAGGAATGGATCGCGGCCGGGCGGGTGCGCATTAACGGGCGAGTGGCGAAACTCGGCGAGCGCGTGGTTGCAGGTGACAAGGTGATGGTCGACGGGCGCGCGGTGCGTTTGCAACGCGATGCCTTTAAGCGCCGGCGCATCATTGCTTATCACAAGCCTGAGGGTGAGGTGGTCACCAGACGCGATCCCGAAGGCCGCACCACGGTGTTTCAGCATCTGCCCGGCCTTCAGGACGGGCGCTGGATCGCCATCGGGCGGCTCGACATCAATACTGCCGGATTGCTGCTGCTGACCAACGATGGTGCCCTAGCCAATGGCCTGATGCATCCCTCGCACGCGGTTGAGCGCGAATATGCCGTGCGGGTGCAGGGGCCGGTCGCCGATGATGTGTTGCGTCGGCTGACACAGGGAGTGCAACTCGAGGATGGTCAGGCGCGCTTTGAGGAGATCGTCGTCTCTGGTGGCAGCGGTTTCAATCAATGGTTCCATGTGGTGCTGTGCGAGGGGCGCAATCGCGAGGTGCGGCGCCTGTGGGAAGCGGTTGGCTGTGCTGTCAGTCGCCTCAAACGCGTGCGTTTTGGTAATGTGATTCTTGGCGCCCGGCCGTTGCCACGCCAGTGGCGGGCGCTGACCGAGGAGGAGGAGTCCGGGCTGCTGGCGCTTGCCGGGTTGCCCGCTTCGCCCAGACCTGCGGGGCGCGGTGTTGGTCGGCGTCCAGCCGGAGCCAAGCGCACTTCTGCGCGGGCGGGCTGATCCCACCCGCTTGACTCATCTGCCACCAAGCGGACTGTCCGGCACCAGCCTGCTGGCGTAGTATTTGCGTAATATCAGCGACAAAGACAGGAGCTTTTCAAAATGACCATGACCCATGATGGCGCAACCCGAACCCGCCACGCCAAATTGCTCGCCTGGGTGGATGCAATGGCGGCGCTCACTACCCCAGATCGCATCTGCTGGTGCGACGGCTCGGAGGAAGAGTACAAACGCATTTGCGATCAGGCGGTGGAGAAAGGGAGCTTCATTCGGCTCAATCCCGAGAAGCGTCCGAACAGCTTTCTTGCGCGCTCGCACCCGAGCGATGTCGCGCGGGTGGAGAATCGGACCTTCATCTGCTCTGAGCGCGAGGAAGACGCTGGTCCAACCAATAACTGGATGGACCCCAAGGCCATGCGCGCCGAGCTTTTGGAGCGGTTTCGTGGCTGCATGCGTGGGCGCACCATGTACATCATTCCTTTCAGCATGGGGCCGCTTGGCTCGCCCATTGCGCATATCGGCATTGAGATTACCGATTCGGCCTATGTGGTGGCCAACCAGCGCATCATGACGCGCATGGGGCAACCGGTGCTGGATGTACTGGGCGAGGATGGTGAATTTGTCCCCTGTATGCACAGTGTTGGAGCCCCGTTGGAGCCCAATCAGGACGATGTGCCCTGGCCTTGCGCGACCGATATCGAGGACAAATACATCGTGCATTTCCCCGAGACGCGCGAGATCTGGTCCTTCGGCAGCGGCTATGGTGGCAATGCCCTGCTCGGCAAGAAGTGCTTCGCGTTGCGCATCGCTTCGGTCATGGCGCGTGATGAGGGCTGGCTTGCCGAGCACATGCTGATTCTCGGCGTCGAGTCACCCGAGGGCAAGAAGCACTATGTCGCCGCCGCCTTCCCGAGTGCCTGCGGCAAGACCAATTTTGCCATGCTGATTCCGCCCGAGGGCTTCGACGGCTGGAAGGTGACCACCGTCGGTGACGACATTGCCTGGATCAAGCCCAATCCCGAGGATGGGCGCTTCTATGGCATTAATCCCGAATACGGCTACTTCGGCGTGGCGCCCGGCACCAATGCCAGTTCGAATCCCAATGCATTGGCTTCGCTGAAGGAAAATGCCATCTTCACCAATACCGCCCTGACCGACGATGGCGATGTCTGGTGGGAGGGGCTGACCAAAGAAGCGCCAGCGCACTTGATTGACTGGCAGGGTAACGACTGGACCCCAAACACTGATCGACCGGCGGCGCATCCCAACTCCCGCTTTACCGCCCCTGCTGGTCAGTGTCCCTCGGTGGACCCCGCTTGGGAGGACCCGGCCGGCGTGCCTATCAGTGCGTTTCTGTTTGGCGGGCGTGTCAGCAAGAACTTCCCGCTGGTGTTCCAGAGCTTCAGCTGGGAGCACGGCGTTTATCTGGCCGCCACCATGGGCTCGGAGGCCACGGCCGCAGCCGTCAGCCAGCAGTCGATGCGGCGCGATCCCATGGCCATGCTGCCCTTCTGTGGGTACAACATGGCCGAATACTGGAAGCACTGGCTGCGCATCGGGCGGCAGAAGGTGGCTACACCGCCGCCGATTTTCCGCGTGAATTGGTTCCGTAAGGATGAGCATGGCCATTTTATCTGGCCGGGCTTTGGCGATAACATGCGGGTGCTGGAATGGATTGTCGAGCGCTGCGAGGGCGGGGCGCCCGCGGTGGAGAGCCCCTTCGGTCTGTTACCTCCCTATGATGCTCTGAACTGGGAGGGTATCGACTTCACTAAGGCCGATTTTGACTCCATCATGGGCATTGATCGGGAGATCGCGCGCCGCGAAGCGCTCGATCAGGAAGAACTCTTGGCGCGCTTTGGCGACCACTTGCCGCGCGAACTGGAAATGCAGCGCGAATTGCTGCTGTCACGCCTGTACCATTCGCCCGAGGTCTGGAACCTGCCCGAGGCCGACAAAGGCTGAAGCAGGTCAAGGCGTTCGGACATCGGCGGCCATCTCGCGCCGCCGATGTTCCGACTCCCTCGGCTGTAGTATCCTTGCGCACAACCTGCATTGGCTGGCGTTTCTGGATGCCGGTCTGCCTGGTTCGCGCTTCAATCCCTATCTGCAACCGACTCACAGAAGCCCCGCTCGATGTCTGATACTCCCGCCGCGCCCGTCACGCATTTCATTCGTCAGATCGTCGCGGCGGACCTGGCCGCCGGCAAACACCAGCGCATCGTCACGCGTTTCCCGCCCGAGCCCAACGGTTATTTGCACATCGGGCATGCCAAATCCATTGTGCTGAATTTTGGCCTGGCGGAAGACTTTGGTGGTCAGTGCAATCTGCGCTTCGACGACACCAACCCGCTAAAAGAAAGCCCCGAATTCGTCGCCTCCATCCAGGCCGATGTGCGCTGGCTGGGTTTCCACTGGGGCGAGCGGGTGTTTTTTGCCTCCGATTACTTCGAGCAGCTTTATGCTTTTGCGCTTGAGTTAATTGACCAGCGGCTTGCCTATGTCTGCGATCTCAGCGCCGAGGACACCCGTGCCTATCGCGGTACCCTGACCGAGCCCGGGCGCGACAGCCCTTATCGCGAGCGCTCTGTGGCGGAGAACAGGGCGCTGTTCGAGCGCATGCGCGCCGGGGAGTTTGACGATGGCAGCCGCACCCTGCGTGCGCGTATCGACATGGCCTCGCCCAACATTAACCTGCGCGACCCGGTGCTCTACCGCATCAAGCGTGGCGTGATCCATCACCAAACCGGCAATGCCTGGTGTCTCTATCCCACCTACGACTTCACCCATCCGCTCTCCGATGCGCTCGAAGGCGTGACCCATTCGCTCTGTACTTTGGAGTTTGAGGATCACCGCCCACTCTACGACTGGTGCATCGAACATGTTTCGGTGCCGACGAAACCGCGTCAGATCGAGTTCAGTCGGCTGAATCTTGAATATGCCGTGATGAGTAAGCGCATCCTCACCCGGCTGGTCGAGGAGGGGCTGGTCGCCGGCTGGGATGACCCGCGCATGCCGACCATCGCCGGGCTGCGCCGCCGCGGCTACACACCGGAATCCATCCGCGATTTTTGTCAGCGCATCGGGGTGACCAAGTCCGACAATCTGGTCGAAATGGGCATGCTCGAGAGCGCCATCCGCGACCACCTCGACGCCAGCGCGCCGCGCGCCATGGTGGTGCTGCGCCCACTCAAGGTGGTGCTGGAGAATTGGCCAGCAGAGCGGGTCGAATCGCTCGAAGCAGCGCGTCATCCCAAGGATGGCAGCATGGGCACCCGCGCGATTCCCTTTGGTCGCGAGCTGTGGATTGACCGCGAGGATTTTTCCGAGAACCCGCCCAAAGGCTTTAAGCGCCTAGTGCCGGGTGGCGAAGTGCGCCTGCGTAATGCCTACGTGATTCGCTGCGAGGAGATTATTCACGACCCGGACGGAACGCCGGTCGAGCTGCGCGCATCAGTTGATCTCGATACGCTTGGCTGCAATCCGCAGGGCCGCAAAGTGAAAGGTGTGATTCACTGGGTCGCGGCTCAGTCCGCAGTGACGGCCGAGGTCAGGCTTTATGATCGGCTGTTTAGCACCCCCAGTCCTGGGGCTGGGGGGCGCGATATGGTCGCAGACCTCAACCCCGCGTCTTTGAGCGTCTTGACCGGCTGTCAGGCCGAGGCCAGTCTGGGCGCGGCACAACCTGGCGAGCGCTTTCAGTTCGAGCGCGAAGGCTATTTCGCCGTCGATGATGACAGCCAGGCAGATTGCCTGGTCTTCAATCGCACCGTGACCCTGCGAGACACCTGGGGCAAGCAGCAGGCCGTGCGCAACGCCGCTTGATGTCCGCAGCCCGATTCTTGCCCCCTGTCCCTTGCCCCGATGGAGGCGTGATCGAAATCGGGGTCCAGATGACGTTCGAGATGAGGCCAGCATGAGCGAGACACCCAAGCCGTCCAAAGTCCCGGGCCAGGGTATCCCTGGCCTGGAGCGGCGTTTCATCGCCGCCAGTATCCGGCTAACGGCGCGCTTCTACAGCAAGGATCGCATCACCGCTATGTTTCGTGAGGAGGCGCACCAGGCAATTGAATTGGCGGCGCGGCTATCGCTTGAGGATGGTCAGCGACCCGTGGCCATCTCGCGTTTCTTTGGGGTCGAAGCCGACAGCTGCGATTGGTCGGTTTTCATGGTCTTGGAGCATCTGGTCATCGCCAACACCGCCATCACCGCGCTGCTGCCGCGGCTTTTCTCGCGGCGCGACCCCTGTGTCGACTTTCCGCTCGAGGATCTGAAACCCCTGCCCACTGCTGGGCCTGAACAGATCGAAAGTCTCGCCACCCTGCGCGAGCGTTATACCGAGGTGGTCGATAAACTTGGCAACCTCCATGCCGGCTCCCGCTGTCCCCACCCTTGGTTTGGCAACCTCTCTGCCGCCCAATGGCATGCGCTGGCCGCCTTCCACACCAGTACCCACCGGCGCCAGATCGAACGCATCTTGAAAGCGAACTAATCTTCCCCCACTTCTCCCCACTCATTTCTCACCCGCTTCCGTCTCACCTTCCGCGACCGCCGTTTCAAGTTTCCGACGAACGGTGGCCGTGCTCTGCCTCTTGCCGCTTGATCTGCCTTTCGCGTTCGCAAATAGCGCGTCAAATCGGGCTTTCTGATGGCTCTTGGGCGTCGCTGCGCGCGCTCCTCTCGGCTCCGTATGCCAGCTTCAAAGAGCTCTAATAACCTCGATTTAACCTTAGGAATTACGTTCAGGGCACTGAAAAACGGTTTGTTTCTGGTTTCCTCTCTCCGAGTTTAAGCAGTTTGCGTAAGTCGCTGGAAGCTCGAAGAAAATGCCTGTCAGTTCCTTGACCGGTGGCCCAAGCTCTCCTAATATCATTTTTGCGTGGGGGATTGTGGGGAATTAAGGAGGAGGTCGCTCAGCGACAGCAGCCGTGTTTCGTGGGGTTAGCTATTTGAATCTCGACGCCAAGGGGCGTCTGGCGATACCCGCGCGGCAGCGCGAGCGTCTGGCGCGGATGTGCGACTCGCGTCTGGTGATTACCGCCGACCCGCAACATTGCTTGCTGGTTTATCCCGAAACAACCTGGACGGATATCGAGCGCAAGCTGATGGGGCTGCCATCCTTCGATCCAACAAGTCGTTCCATGCAGCGACTGCTGATCGGCTACGCCAACGATGTCGAAATCGACACCCAGGGGCGGGTAATGGTGACCAGCGAGCAGCGTGAGTACGCGAATCTCGATAAGCGCGTCGCCTTGGTTGGTGTCGGTAATAAATTTGAACTCTGGGACGAGGCGATCTGGCGCCAGACCCTGAAGGAAGCGGAAGCATCTTTTGACATGGCGAATCTGGCGGCGAATTCCGAACTCGGTTCGTTATCCATTTAGCCCGGCGACCCCGGGCCAACAAGACGGAGATCAGGATGGGCCCGACCGGCTGTGACCACCCTGGGGGCGGCACGGCCCTTGGGAACGCACAACATTGCCCTGTCCTTGTGGAAGAAACTATGCATGCATTGGCGATCAATCCTGCCGCGACCTATGTTGACGCGACCTTCGGGCGCGGCGGCCATGCGCGCGCCTTGCTTGAGCGCCTGGGCCCCGACGGCCGCCTGCTGGCCTTTGATCGCGATCCCGAGGCGATTGGTGCCGGGGAGGCTTTGCAGCAGAGAGACTGTCGGCTGCAAATCAGCCACTGCCGTTTGTCCGAGACACCGGCACGGCTTAAAGAAATGGGTTTGCAAGGGCGTATTGCCGGCTTTTTGCTCGATCTCGGCGTGTCTTCGCCGCAGCTTGATACGCCTGCGCGCGGTTTTAGTTTCAACCAGGATGGCCCGCTGGATATGCGTATGGATCCAAGCCAAGGCGAACCCCTCTCGGCCTGGCTGGCGGGGGCGCCGGTCGCTGAGATCGTTCGGGTGCTGAAAGACTATGGCGAGGAGCGCTATGCCGCGCGCATCGCCCGCGCCATCGAACGCGAGCGCGCGCAGCGGGCCTTGACCACCACTGGCGCCCTGGCCGGTTTGATTGAGCGCAGTGTGCCGACCCGGGAACCTGGTAAGCATCCGGCGACGAGAAGCTTTCAAGCGCTGCGTATTGTCATCAATCAGGAGCTCGACGAGCTGCGCGCCTGCCTGGCGGGCGTGACTGAGTTGCTGGCCGCCGGCGGCCGCTTGGTGGTGATCAGCTTTCATTCGCTAGAGGATCGGATCGTCAAACGCTTTATTCGCGATCAGGCGCGCGGGCCGGTGTTGCCCAAATCGGTGCCGGTGCGTGCTGCCGCCAGCAGCGGGCTGCTGCGTTCGCTCGGCGGCGCGCTGCGTCCGGGCGAGAGCGAAATTGCGACAAATCCGCGTGCGCGTAGTGCCATCCTGCGGGTGGCGGAGCGGCGCTCATGAGTCGCTCGAGCCAGGTTGGTCTTGCTCTGCTGATGATTGCGGTGATTTTCAGTGCCGTGTCCGTCGCCTATGTCAAGTACCTGACGCGCGGGGAGTTCGTGCGTTTGCAGGAGGCCCGTGCCGAGCGCGATGCCCTGGATGTGGAGTGGGGGCGGCTGCGCCTTGAGGAAGCCTCGCTGACCGCGCACTCGCGCCTTGAAGAGCGCGCGCGGCAAGCACTTGGCATGCACTTGCCCGAGGCGGCGGATGTACGCGTGCTGGAGGTGGCGACCCATGACCGTTAAGCTCGAACGCAAAAAGCGCGCTGAACGTTGGCAGAAAGCGCTGACGCAAAAACCAAATTTTCCGGCGCGGCGCGCGGTCCTGTTGGTCGGTCTGAGTGTTGCATTCAGTGCCGTGCTGGCCAGCGCCTTCTATCGGCAGGTGTTGGAGACGGATTTTCTCAAGCACGAGGGCGAGCTGCGCTCGGTGCGCGAGCGCGAGATTCCAGCCCGTCGCGGCATGGTGATGGATCGCCATGGCGAGCCGCTGGCGATTAGTACCGCCGTGGCCACCCTGAGCATCGACCCGCGCTCCCTGCTCGAACGCCCCCAAGCCATTGAGCCCCTGGCGCAGAGTCTGGAGCTCGACCCGACCGAATTGAAGCAGCGGCTCGAGCACTATCGCGAGAAGGCCTTCATGTACCTGCGCCGCCGCGTTGAGCCGCGCCTGGTCGATGCTGCCGAGGAGGTCGTGCGCCGCTACGATGTGCAGGGCTTTGGCGTTGAGACCGAATATCGCCGGTTCTATCCCGGTGGCGAGGTTTTCGCTCACGTGCTGGGTTTCACCGATATCGACGATCAGGGGCAGGAAGGCATCGAGCTGGCCTATGACCAGCAATTGCGCGCCATCCCCGGCAAGCGCCGGGTGATTCAGGACGGTCGCGGCCGGGTGGTGGAGGAAATCGAGCAGATCCGCGCGCCACGCCATGGCGAGGATCTGTTGCTGAGTCTGGATCGGCGATTGCAGTTTCTGGCCTATCGGGAACTCAAGCGTGCCGTGAGTCAGCATCAGGCCGTCGGCGGCACTGCTGTTTTGCTCGATGTTGATACCGGCGAGGTGCTGGCCGCGGCCAGTCAGCCGTCCTTCAATCCCAATGCGCCGCGCTCCGAACTGGCTGCGCAGCGCCGTAATCGCGTCTTTACCGACCTGTTTGAGCCCGGCTCGACCGTCAAACCACTGGTCATTGCCATGGCCATGGAAAATGGCGTCATCAACCCCGGTACTGCCGTCGATACCGGGCCCGGCTTTTTGCAAGTTGGCAGAAATCGGGTGCGCGATGTGCACAACTATGGCTTGCTCAACGCCACGAGTGTGCTGACGAAATCGAGCAATGTCGGCATTGTGAAAATCGCCCGGCAGATGGACCGTGCGCTGCTGTGGCAACTCTATGATCGGGTCGGTTTTGGACAGGCGGTGCACTGGGTTGGAGATGAGCAACCTTTCCCGGGAACAGGTTCTGGGTTCTTGCCGAATTTTGAGGGCTGGTCTGAATTCGAGCATGCCACTCTGGCGTTCGGCTATGGGCTGAATGTCACCACCATGCAGCTGGCCAGTGCCTATGGCGTGCTGGCTGGCGATGGCGTCTTGCGACCCGTGACCCTGCTGCGCCGGGATCGCGGGGGTGAGGCGCAACGGGTGTTTTCTCCTCGCACCATGCGGGACGTGCGCGCCATGATGGAAACCGTGGTCTCGCCCGAGGGCACGGCTCGGCGTGCAGCAGTGACGGGGTATCGGGTGGCGGGCAAGACCGGTACCGCCAAGAAAGCCGGCCCCCATGGCTATGTCGACGGGCGATACCAGGCGGTGTTTGCCGGCATGGCACCAGCGAGCGCGCCGCGTTTCGTCATGGTGGTGATGATCGACGAGCCGGGTGGCAAACAATACTACGGCGGTTTGGTCGCGGCGCCGGTCTTTGCCAAGGTCATGGAAATGGCCCTGCGCCTCTACAATGTGCCACCGGATGATCCGGCGGCCAGCCTCTTGCTAACAGCCGGCGCGGACTCTCCCGCAGGGGCGCCTAGATGATGGCGGCCCCCGCGTTTTCTAACGGCGCCTGGCGGCTCGATGAGTTGCTCGCAGGCTTCATTGCGCCTGGCATTGAAGTGTCGCCAGTGCCGCTTGCGGGTATCGCGCTCGACAGCCGCAAGGCTGGTCCGGGCGCCTTGTTTCTGGCCTGCCAGGGCGGGCAGGCGCACGGGCTCGACTTCGCCCGCGAACTGGCCGGGCGCGGTCTCGGTGCCATCGCGGCCGAGCCGGGTGGTCCCTGGTCGCTCTCGGCAATGAGCGCTCTGGCCGCCGAGCTTTCACTGCCGGTGATTCCGGTCGAGCAACTTAGCGTTCGTGCTGGTGCCATAGCGGCCCGTTTTCATCATGACCCCAGTGCCGCGCTCGAAATAATCGGCATCACGGGCACTAATGGCAAGACCAGCGTTAGCCATTTCGTTGCTCAGAGTCTCGCCTCCGAGGTGCGTTGCGCCATCCTTGGCACCCTGGGTCAGGGGTTTCCCGACGCCCTGTCCAGTACCGGAATGACCACGCCGGATGCGCTCAGCCTTCAGTCCACCATGGCCGATCTGCGCCAGCAGGGCGCTGCGGCGGTGGCGATGGAAATTTCCTCGCATGCGCTGGCGCAGCGGCGAGCCGATGCCGTGCATCTCGACTATGCAATCCTGACAAACCTGACCCGGGATCATCTCGACTATCACGGCAGCATGGATGCCTATGCGGCGGCCAAGGCGCGGCTCTTTGCTTTCCAGGGCCTGCGCTGGGCTGTCCTCAATGCCGATGATGCCTTCAGTGTCCAGGTGCTTGGAAGCCTGTCGCCCGAGGCTCGGTTGGCGCTCTATAGTCTGAGTCCAGCGCCCAGCCTTCCGGCCGGGGTGCTAGGGCGCTGCGACCTGTTGCTGTGCGCCCGACATCTGGAACTGCATCAACGCGGACTGCGCTTAACCGTGCAGGTGCAGCGGCCAGCAGCCGGCAGTGAGATGCTTGACGGCGTCATTGAGGCCGGGCTGATCGGACGTTTCAATGCGGCCAATTTGCTCGCGACCCTGGCCCTGCTGTTGGCGCGCGGGGTGCATTTTGATACCGCGCTGCATCAACTCAATCAGGTCTGCGGCGTGCCGGGGCGGATGGAATGCTTCGGCGCCGAGGGCGAACCCCTGTGCGTGGTTGACTACGCCCACACACCGGATGCGCTTGAACAGGCTCTTGGCGAGCTGCGCTCACACTGCAATGGCAAGCTGATCCTGGTCTTTGGCTGTGGTGGCGAGCGTGATCGCGGCAAACGTCCGCTCATGGGCCAGGCCGCTGCACGCCTGGCCGACCACATTATTTTGACCGACGACAACCCGCGCCACGAGGACGGCGACGCCATTATTGCCGAGATTCTTGCCGGCATGGATGAGGCGCAAGCAAGCGGGCAGAAGGCAGATGGCAGCGTGCCCCCTCCCGAAATCGAACGTCAGCGCGCGGTGGCTATTCGCCGCGCGTTGCTGCTCGCTGGCCCCGAGGATGCAGTGCTGATCGCCGGCAAGGGGCACGAAACCGAGCAGGACATGGGGGATCTGAAGGTGCGCTTCAGTGATCGGGCTCAGGTGATGCAGGCGCTGCGCGAGTGGCGGGGGAGGGACTGAGCATGTGGACTCTTGCGCAGGCGACGGCAAGCGCTGGCGGTCGGCTTGAAGGCGCTGACCTTGCGTTCGATGGCGTGACCACCGATAGCCGTCAAGACTGCCAGGGCAAGCTGTTTGTGGCGCTGAGCGGCGAGCGTTTCGACGGCCACGCCTATGTTGCCACGGCGGCCGAGCGCGGCGCGGTGGCCGCCATGGTGAGTCGCCCGGTCGCCGTCGATCTGCCGCAATGGATTGTTGATGATCCGCTGCAAGGACTCGGGCGGTTGGCGGCAGCTTGGCGGGCGCGTTTCAAAGGCAGGGTCATCGCCATCACCGGCAGCAATGGCAAGACCACCTGTAAGGAAATGACTGCGGCCATCTGCCGTCAGGTCGGGGCCACCCGCGCCACCGCAGGCAACCTCAATAATGCCATCGGCATGCCGCTGACCCTGCTCGCGGCGCGCGATGAGGCGTTTCTGATCTTGGAAATGGGTGCCAATCATCATGGCGAGATCGGCTATCTGAGCGGCATCGCCGCACCCGATGTGGCGGTCATTACCAATGCCGGGCGCGCCCATCTGGAAGGCTTCGGCAGCCTTGAAGGGGTCGCGCGCGCCAAGGGTGAGATCGCCTCGGGCCTGGGTGCGGATGGCACCTTTGCGTTCATGGCCGATGTGCCCTGGACGCCTTTGTGGCAAGAGTTAGCCGGCACGTGTCGCCGCATTTCCTTTGGCACCGGACCGGGGGCCGAGCTGCGGGCAGACCCGGATTCTATCCGCACCCGCTGGGACCAGGACGGCTTTCGCACCCTGTTCGATGCCTGGCTGCCCGGGCAGGATAAGCCGTGGGAAATCGGGCTAGGTCTTGCTGGGCGACACAATGTGAATAATGCCTTGGCAGCAATGGCGCTGGCACTGGCCTTGGACCTGCCAGTGGATGCCATCGCCCATGGGCTCGCCTTGTTGCAACCGGTCGCGCGGCGCCTGCAACCGCGTCGCACCGCCGAGGGGGTGCGTCTGATCGACGACAGCTATAACGCCAACCCGGATTCGCTGGCGGCGGCGGTGGATGTGCTGGTGGACTTGCCTGGTCGCCACCTGCTGGTGCTTGGGGATTTCGGCGAGCTTGGGCCTGAGAGTGCGAAGCTGCATGCCGACATGGGCAGGCGGGCGCTTGATGCTGGGGTGGAGCGCTTGTTTGCGGTTGGTGATCTGGCTGGCAAAGCGGCTTCAGCCTTCGGCGATCAGGGTGCGGCATTCGCGACTCAGGCCGAATTGCTGCGGGCGCTAAAGGGGACACTGCAACCCGATGATGTCGTGTTGGTGAAAGGCTCTCGTCTCGCTGGCATGGACCGCATTGCCGATGCCCTGTGCACCGGTGGAAAGATGGATGGACTCGCGATGAACTTGGAGGCGAACTGAGATGCTGTTGCTGTTGACCGACTGGCTGACGCAGTTTTACTCCGGGTTTTTTGTATTCCGCTACTTGACGCTGCGCGGCATTCTGGGCGTGCTGACGGCACTGTCCATTGCCCTTTTGGTTGGCCGGCCACTGATCCGCTGGCTCAGCAGTTACAAAGTTGGTCAGGTGGTGCGCGATGATGGGCCGAGCAGCCATCTCTCAAAAGCCGGTACCCCCACCATGGGTGGCACCCTGATGCTGGTCGCTATTGCTATCAGCACCTTGCTGTGGGCGGACTTGTCCAATCGTTTCGTCTGGGTTGTGCTGCTGACCACCCTGGCCTTCGGCGCCATCGGCTTTATCGATGATTACCGCAAGCTGGTGCTGCGCGACTCGCGTGGACTACCCGCGCGCTACAAATACCTGTTGCAGACGCTCTTTGGGCTGGCTGCGGCTTGTTATCTCTACTACACCGCGACGAGCCCGCACGAGACCGAGCTGCTGGTGCCTTATCTCAAGAATGTGGCCATTCAACTCGGGCCGCTGTTCATTGTCTTTGCTTACCTAGTCATAGTCGGGGCGAGCAATGCGGTGAATCTCACCGATGGCCTTGATGGCCTGGCGGTGCTGCCGGCGGTGCTGGTGGCCGGCGGGCTCGGCATCATGGTTTATGCGGCTGGCCATGCCGAAATCGCCAATTACCTCAAGATTCCCCACATCCCTCAGGTCGGGGAGGTGGTGATCTTTTGCGGTGCCCTGGTCGGTTCCGGTCTCGGTTTTCTGTGGTTCAACACCTACCCAGCGCAGGTTTTCATGGGCGATGTTGGCGCCTTGGCCCTGGGTGCCGCGCTCGGCGCCGTTGCCGTGGTGGCAAAGCAGGAACTGGTGCTCTTCATCATGGGCGGGATTTTCGTGCTTGAGACCCTGTCGGTGATGCTGCAGGTGGCCAGCTTCAAGCTGACTGGCAAACGCATTTTCCGCATGGCGCCCCTGCATCATCACTACGAGCTTAAGGGCTGGCCCGAGCCGCGGGTGATCGTGCGCTTCTGGATTGTCACCGTGATTCTGGTCTTGATTGGCCTGGCGAGTCTGAAGATTCGATGAACGCCTATACCCCCAACATTGGGTCCAGCATGGGGCCCAGAATCGCGACCTTGCCGGAGCTTTCGGGCGCCCGGGTACTGGTGGTTGGTTTGGGGGTCACGGGGCTTTCGTGCGTGCGCTATTTGACCAGCATCGGTTGCCGTGTGGCCGTCACCGACAGCCGCGACAAGCCGCCGGCGGCCGAAGCCCTGAGCGAGGAATTTCCCGATGTTGCCATCATGCTCGGCGGCTGGGACGCGAGCGCCTTTGCCGTCGCCGAGCAGATCGTGATCAGTCCAGGGGTGTCGCTGCAAGCCATCAAGCCCTATCTCGGCGGGCGCGATATTCCAATTTGCGGCGATATTGAGCTTTTTACTCACTCAGTGCCGGCGCCCGTGCTGGCCATTACCGGCTCCAATGGCAAGAGTACGGTCACCGAGTTGCTTGGGCAGATGGCGCGCGATGCGGGCCTTAAGGTGGCGGTCGGTGGCAATCTCGGAACCCCGGCGCTCGACTTGCTTGCACCCAATATCGACCTCTATGTGCTGGAGCTCTCCAGCTTCCAGCTCGAAACGACGGCGTCGCTGCACCCGCAAGCGGCGGCTTTGCTCAATCTCTCGGCCGATCATCTGGATCGTTACCCAGATCTGGCCGCCTATGCGAGCGCCAAGCAGCGCATCTTCCAGGGTGCCCAGGCCGCCGTGGTCAATCGCGATGATGTCGCCTCGCGCGATCTGGTCGTCAATGTGCCCAAGCAGGTCAGTTTCGGCCTGGGGCAACCCGAGCGGGAGGATGATTGGGGCTTGCTGCCAGGCGCGGGCGATGACGCAGCGGAGCTTTGGATCGGTCGCGGTAGCCAGGCGTTGTTCCCCGCGCGCGAAGTGCGCATGGCTGGCGCGCACAATCTCGCCAATGCGCTGGCTGCGCTCGCGCTGGGCGATCTGTTTGGGCTGCCACTGGAACCCATGCGCGCGGCCGTAGCGGAATTCCCTGGCCTTCCTCATCGTTGCGTCCTGGTTGCCGAGGCCAGTGGCGTGCGTTGGATTGATGACTCCAAGGGCACCAATCCGGGTGCGACCATCGCGGCACTCCAGGGTGTTGCGCGCGACCTAGCGGGCGCGGGCAAGGTGGTTTTGATTGCGGGCGGTGATGGCAAGGGCGCCGATTTTTCTCCACTGACGCCTGCGCTGGCGCAATGCGCGCGCGCACTGGTACTGATCGGCCGGGATGCGCCCCTGATTGAAGCAATCGCACCAGCCGGCTTGCCGGTGGAAACAGCCTTGGACATGAACGCTGCTGTCGCCCGCAGTGCCAAACTGGCGCAGCCCGGTGATGCGGTGCTCTTGTCTCCGGCCTGCGCCAGCTTTGATATGTTTACCGACTACCGCCATCGCGGCCGGGTGTTTGCCGAGGCAGTGCTGGGGGTGGCCCCATGACGGCGCATGAGAGTGCCGCAATCCCAGGCACTGCCTTGGTCGCGCTCGAGCGCATGCCGCGCATGCCGCGCAGTTGGCATACGCGCGTGGGCGCAACCCTGGCGCCGATCGATTATCCCTTGCTGCTGGCGGTGATATTTTTGCTGGGACTGGGCTTTGTAATGGTGGCCTCGGCGTCCATGCCTATCGGTGCCCAGCCGCCGCATAACGAGCCGCTCTACTATCTCTACCGGCATGCCACGGCGCTGGGTCTGGGCGCGGTGGCCGGTTTTGTCTGCTGGTGTCTACCGGTGGCTTTCTGGCAGCGTGCCGGTCTCTGGCTGCTGCTCGGCGGTATGGGGCTGCTGTTGCTGGTGCTGATTCCTGGGCTGGGTTACAGCGTTAACGGGGCCACGCGCTGGATTCGCCTGGCCGGTTTTAACTTGCAGCCCTCAGAACTGGTCAAGCTCTTCGCAGTGGTCTATCTGGCCGGCTATCTGGTGCGGTGCCCCCTGGCTGCGGGGCTGGAAGTGCGCCACGTGCTAAGTCCACTGCTGCTGCTTGGTGCCGCCGGCGCTATGGTGATGGCACAGCCGGATTTTGGCACCGCCGCCGTGTTGTTGGCGACAGTGCTCGGGCTGCTGTTTCTGGGTGGCGCGCCCCTGAAGCATTTTGTGGTGCTGATCGCCCTGGTGTCCATGGCCCTGGTGGCATTGGTCCTGTTCGAGCCCTACAGGCTTGTGCGGGTGACCTCATTCATGAAACCTTTCGCTGATCCCTTCAACAGCGGTTATCAGCTCAGTCAGGCGCTGATTGCGCTGGGGCGCGGGGAGTGGCTCGGCGTCGGGCTCGGCAATGGGATTCAGAAACAGTATTTCCTGCCCGAGGCACATACCGATTTTCTGCTCGCCGTGATCGGTGAGGAACTGGGTTTTGTCGGCTTTGCTGTCGTCATCGTCGTGCTGGGCTTCGTCACTTGGCGCGCCTTGGCCATCGGAGCGCGGGCACGGGAGATGGGTGAGGAGTTTGCCTCTTATGTGGCCCATGGCATTGGCCTGCTGATCGGCATTCAGGCGTTCGTCAATGCCGGCGTCAACACCGGGCTGCTGCCGACCAAGGGGCTGACCTTGCCCTTTATGAGTTATGGCAGCAATTCCATCATCGTCGCCATGATGAGTGCGGCAATGCTGCTGCGCCTTGATGCCGAGCTGCGCCGTAAGGCGCAGGAACCCAAACCGACAGGAACCTCCCAATGGCGCCGCGCATAGCCGTGATGGCCGGTGGCACCGGCGGCCATGTGTTCCCTGCGCTGGCAGTGGCGCACGCATTGCGCGCGCGCGGCGCTGAAATTTTCTGGATGGGCACCCGCGCCGGGCTGGAAGCGCGCCTGGTGCCTGAACAGGGCTTTGAGATCGAATGGCTACAGGTTCAGGGTCTGCGTGGCAAAGGTTTCAAGACGCTTGCCATGGCGCCCTGGCGATTGACAGTGGCACTGCGCGAGGCCGCTGAGGTGCTGCGTCGACGTGCGCCTGATCTGGTGCTCGGCATGGGCGGTTTTGTTTCTGGTCCCGGCGGGCTCATGGCCTGGCGGCAGGGCCGCAGACTGGTGATTCAAGAACAAAACAGCGTGCCGGGCATGACCAATCAATGGCTCGCGCGCCTAGCCGACCGGGTGTTCGAGGGCTTCCCCGGGAGTTTTCCGCCGGCGCGTGCGGCTGTGGCCAGCGGTAATCCGGTGCGCGCGGAGATTGCCGCATTGCCGACGCCGATCGAGCGTTGGGCAGGTCGCCTGGCAGAAGACGGACATCGAGTGCGGCTCTTTGTGCTCGGCGGTTCGCTGGGGGCGCGGGCTTTGAACCAAATGGTGCCTCAGGCGCTGGCGCGGTTGCCCGAGGAGTTGCGCCCCGAAGTGCGCCATCAAGCCGGTGAGCGCACGCTGGAGTTGGCCCGGCAGGCGTACGGGGATGCTGGCGTGCAGGCTGATATCCAGCCCTTTGTCGCGGACATGGCCGAGGCTTATGCCTGGGCGGATCTGATGATTTGCCGCGCGGGCGCGCTGACGGTGGCAGAAATCGCCGCAGTGGGAGTGCCGGCCATCTTTGTGCCCTTTCCCTATGCGGTGGACGATCATCAGGTTGGCAATGCCGAATATCTGGTGCGCGCGGGTGCGGCCAAGCTGTTGTTGGAGTCGGACCTGAGTGCGGAAACCTTGGTCGAGCCGCTGAAAATGCTGCTGACTGACCCAGCCATCCGCCTGAAAATGGCCGAGGCCGCGCGCGCCAAAGCGCAGCCCTCTGCCGCCGCGCGCATCGCCGATGCCTGCATGGAGCTCGTCGCGTCATGAGTCGGCCAGCTTCCATCACGCAGGGTTCGATCCTCATCGATCAGCCTACTATGGATCACTCGCATAGTGCCGCCAGCATGGGGCGCATCCGGCGGCTGCATTTCGTCGGCATCGGCGGTGCCGGCATGAGCGGAATTGCCGAGCTGCTGTTGACCTTGGGCTATCAGGTGCAGGGCTCTGATCGCCGTCGTGGCGCTGTAACCGAGCGCCTAGAGCGCTTGGGCGCGGCGGTGTTCATTGGCCATCGCGCGGATCAGGTGCGTGGAGTGGATGCCGTGGTGGTGTCCTCGGCCATTGATGTCGACAACCCGGAAATCGAAGCTGCCCGCGCGGCGCGTTTGCCCATTGTGCGCCGCGCCGAGATGCTGGCCGAGCTGATGCGCTTTTACTACGGGGTGGCCGTGGCCGGGACCCATGGCAAGACTACCACCACCAGTTTGATCGCCAGTATTCTCGGCGAAGCAGGTCTGGACCCGACCTTTGTGATTGGCGGTCTGCTAAACAGTGCCGGCAGTCACGCCCGGCTTGGTAGCAGCAAATTCCTGATTGCCGAGGCCGACGAGAGCGATGCTTCCTTCCTGCTGTTGCAGCCGATGATGGCCGTGGTGACCAATATCGATGCCGATCACATGATCACCTATGGCAACGATTTTTCCCGGCTGCGCGCGACCTTCGTTGAGTTTCTGCACCATCTACCTTTCTATGGTCTCGCCGTGCTCTGCGCCGATGATCCCGAAGTCGCGGCGGTGCAGTCAGAAGTTGCCCGCCCGGTGCGTACCTATGGCACAGGCGCCGGCGCTGATCTGCGGGCGCTCGATATTTGCCCTCAGGGCGCGCGCATGGGTTTTCGCGTGCAGGATCGAGAGTCAGGGCTTGATCTGCCAATCGAGCTGAATCTTCCGGGTCAGCACAACGTGCTGAACGCCCTTGCTGCCATTGCGGTGGCGCTGGAGCATCAGGTTCCGCCTGAGGCGATTCAAACTGCGCTGGCGCAGTTTCAGGGCATTGGTCGGAGATTTGTGGTGAGTGAAATCACCAGGCCGGCAGGCGATCAGGTCACACTGGTGGATGACTATGGTCATCACCCGCGCGAGCTGGCGGCGACCCTGACGGCCATCCGTCAGGGCTGGCCCGGCCGGCGTCTGTTGCTGGTGTTCCAGCCGCATCGCTATTCGCGCACTCTCGAACAGTTCGAGGATTTCGCCCAGGTACTTTCGAGCGTCGATGTGCTGGTGCTGTGCGAAGTTTACCCGGCGGGCGAGCAACCGCTGCCCGGCGCCGACGGGCGCAGCCTGAGTCGCTCCGTTCGCGCCCGTGGTCAGGTGGACCCGGTGTTTGTCTCCGAGCTTGACGAAGTGCCCGGGGTGCTGATGCATCTGCTCGAAGACGGCGACATGGTGCTAGTCAGTGGTGCCGGCGACATTGGCGCGCTGGCCGCGCGCCTGCCGCAAGTGCTGGCTGGCGAGTCATCGCCGGTGGAGGGGACATGAGCGAGAGTCTCACCGAACGCATCCCCTTGCGCGGCGAAGTAAGGCTCAATGAGCCGCTGTCCAGGCACACGACCTGGCGCGTCGGTGGGCCGGCCGCGCGCTTTTACCGCCCCGCGGACGCTGAAGATCTGGCGGTTTTTCTGCGCGGGCTCGATACGCAAGAGCCGCTGTTGTGGCTGGGTTTGGGCAGCAACCTGCTGGTGGATGACGCAGGCTTTGCCGGCACTGTGATCCAGACCCAGGGCTGCCTGAACGAGATGGTACGTATTGGTCCCGAGCGCCTGCGCGTTCAGGCCGGGGTTGCGAGCGCCAAGGCCGCGCGCTATGCGGTGCGTCAGGGTCTGGCGGGCATTGAATTTCTGGCCGGGATTCCCGGCACCATCGGCGGAGCGCTGGCGATGAATGCCGGTGCCTGGAGTGGGGAGACCTGGGACTTTGTCAGCCGGGTGAAGACCATTGATCGCAGTGGGCAGATGCGCGAGCGCGAACCACAGGATTTCAAGGTCGGCTACCGCTCGGTGCAGGGACCGCCGGGGGAATGGTTTTTGTCTGCTGAGTTGCGCCTAGTGCCGGGCGATCCGGAAGTCGGCGCTAACTGGATCAAAGAACTGCTCGCGCAGCGGGCAGCCACTCAGCCCACAGGGAGCGCCAACTGCGGTTCGGTGTTTCGAAATCCGCCGGGTGATCGGGCGGCTCGTCTGATCGACAGTGCTGGTCTTAAGGGATTCAGTATCGGGGGTGCCCTAGTGTCGCAGAAGCATGCGAATTTCATCATCAATGGTGGCAAAGCCAGTGCCGCAGACATTCTTGCACTGATTGAGCATGTGCAGGACGTCGTTGAACAACACCATGGCATCCGGCTGGTTCCCGAGGTGCATCGCGTCGGAGGTGAGCAGCTATGAAGGCTACTGATGCCGTGCGCTTCGGCAAGGTCGCGGTCCTGATGGGCGGGCGCTCGGCGGAACGGGCGATTTCACTGAAAAGCGGTGCTGCCGTGCTGCAGGCGCTGCTTGCGCTTGGCGTGGATGCGCATGAAATCGACCCGGACGAGCGGGTGCTTGAGCGACTTGATCGCGGCGGTTTTGACCGCGCTTTCATCATCCTGCACGGGCGCGGTGGCGAGGATGGTCGGATTCAGGGAGCACTTGAGACGCTTGGCATGCCTTACACCGGATCTGGCGTGCTTGGTTCGGCCATCGGCATGGACAAGGTGCGCACAAAAATGGTCTGGGCTGGCGGCGACCTGCCGACGGCTGGGTTCGTGGTGTTGCGCTCGCAGCGAGACCTGGATGTCGCGGCCGGGCTGGGCTTTCCGTTGATGATTAAACCCGCGCGGGAAGGGTCAAGCCTGGGCATGGCTCGGGCCGATTCGCCTCAGGAGTTGGCAGATGCCTATCAGGCCGCCGCCGCCTTCGATACCGAGGTCATCGCCGAGACCTGGCTCAGTGGCGCCGAGTACACCTGCGCCATTCTTGACGGCGAGGCACTGCCCTTGATTCGGCTGGAAACGCCAAATGCTTTCTATGACTTTGAGGCCAAGTACCAAGCCGATACCACCAGCTATTTGTGCCCCTGCGGTCTGCCGGCGGACCGCGAAGCCGAATATGGTGCGCTCTGTCTGCGCGCTTTCGAGGCCGTAGGCGCAACCGGCTGGGGGCGGGTGGATTTTATGCTCGATAGTGCAGGCCAGCCGCGCTTGCTCGAAGTCAATACAGTCCCTGGCATGACCGACCATAGCCTGGTGCCCATGGCGGCGGCCGCTCGGGGGATGGATTTTACCGATTTGGTCGCGCGCATTCTGCGGACCAGCCTGTAACCAAGACACTCATGGTCAATCCTGCTGATCCCAAGTACTACAGCCTGATCGCAGCCACGCTCAGGCGCGACTCGCCCAGCCGCCCGATGCGTTTGGGAACCAGTACCGAGACGCTGCTGGTGCGTCTGTTTGTGGCGCTGTCGCTGATCATCGCGCTGGCGGCGACCCTGTGGTTGGCGGCGGAGTGGGAGCCGCGGGTGTTGCCGATTCGGGTCATTACCGTGGACGGAGAGATGCGTAGTCTCTCGCGCCAGGCGTTGCAAGAGCAGGTGGCCAGTCATCTGACCGGCGGCATCCTGTCACAGGATCTTGAAGCCCTGCGCGAGCAGGTCGAGGCATTGCCCTGGGTGCGCGGCGCGAGCTTGCGACGGGTGTGGCCGGATCGGCTGATTCTAAAGGTTAGTGAGCACGAAGCAGTTGCCCGCTGGGGTGAAGACGGGCTGGTCACCCGCGAGGGGGTGATTTTTCACCCGCAGGACCGTCGGGTTCCGGCCGGGCTGCCACGTCTGTCGGGTCCGGATGCGCTTGCCGCAGAGGTGGTTGACCGCTTGCTGCAGTGGCAGCCGCGCCTCGCCGACCTGGGCCTGCTGATCGACGCTCTGGGACGTGACCGGCGTGGCGACTGGACCCTGGAGTTGTTGGGTGGGCCGGTGTTGCATTTCGGCACCGAGCAACTCGATCAGCGCCTTGCCCGGTTGTTGACGGCGTTTCCACGCATCGAGGCGGTGGCGGTACCAGAGCGCATTGATCTGCGCTATAGCAATGGCCTCGCGGTGCGTTGGCGCACCGACAAGGAGAGCGATTTCCAGGCCCAGGGAAAACGTATGGCAGCAGTCAACGAACAGCGATAGAGCACATGATCATGTCTAGACGCAGAGAGAATTTGGTAGTCGGCCTCGACATTGGCACCTCGAAGGTGGCAGCCCTGGTTGGTGAGATTAAAGCCGATGACAGTATCGAGATTGTCGGGCTTGGATTGCATCCGTCACGCGGCCTGAAGAAAGGCGTGGTGGTGGATATCGAGTCCACGGTGCAGTCGATTCAACGCGCGGTCGAAGAGGCCGAACTCATGGCCGGGTGCGAGATTCATTCGGTGCATGCCGGGATCTCTGGCAGCCATGTCGGTAGCCGCAATTCCGATGGAGTCACGGCCATCAAGGAGCATGAAGTCGGTCAGGGCGATATCGACCGGGTCATAGACGCCGCCCGCGCCGTGCCCATTCCAGCGGATCAGAAAATCCTCCACATCCTGCCGCAGGAATTCATCATCGACAATCAGGAAGGTATCCGCGAGCCCGTGGGGATGTGCGGTGTGCGCCTGGAAGCGCGAGTGCACATCATCACTGGTGCGGTCAGTGCCGCGCAGAATATCGTCAAGTGCATTCGTCGCTGCGGATTGGAAGTCGATGATCTGGTGCTTGATCAGCTCAGTTCGAGTTACTCGGTGCTCACCGAAGATGAAAAAGAACTCGGCGTTTGCCTGATCGACATGGGTGGCGGCACCACCGACATGGCCGTATTTACTGATGGCGCCATTCGCCACACAGCCGTGGTGCCCATAGCCGGCGATCAGGTAACCAACGACATCGCGGTGGCGCTGCGCACGCCCATTCATCACGCCGAATCCATCAAGATCAATCACGGTTGTGCTCAGGGCGAGAGCGCCGACGGCGACAATATTGAGGTGCCGAGTATTGGCGACCGGCCCGCGCGCCAGCTCTCGCATCACACCCTAGCCAATGTGGTCGAGCCGCGTTACGAAGAGTTGCTTGGCCTGTTGCAGGGCGAACTGCGCCGCAGCGGCTTCGAGGATCTGGTCCCCGGCGGTGTGGTCCTGACCGGCGGTAGCGCCAAGATGCAAGGTCTGGTGGAGCTGGCCGAGGATGTGTTCCGCATGCCGGTGCGCATCGGCGTGCCCCAGTATTTCACCGGGCTTGAGGATCGCATGCGCGATCCTGTCTACGCTAGCGGCGTGGGGCTGCTGATTTACGCCAAGCAACATCGATTTGAGGCACATCCCGAGTATCGCGACACTCGGGGGCTCGGTGGTGCCTGGCACAAATTCCGCTCTTGGCTGAGCGGTGATCTTTAGCACGGAATGCTATGCGGTGGTCGCTTCAGGGCAAGACAAGATCCATACCTCATTTAACGACAAGAAATCAGGAGAACTGCGATGACTTTTGAATTGTTAGACGCTCAGACCCAGACCGCGGTGATCCGTGTGATCGGCATTGGCGGCGGCGGCGGGAATGCTGTGAATCACATGGTGGCTTCGGATATCGAAGGAGTCGAGTTTATCTGCGCCAACACCGATGCGCAGGCACTCGAGAATTCCAATGTGAAAACCATTTTGCAACTTGGTACCGAAATTACCAAGGGTCTAGGAGCTGGTGCTGATCCGCAGGTCGGTCGCACTGCTGCCGAGGAAGATCGTGAACGCGTCAAGGACGCACTCGAAGGAGCCGATATGGTGTTCATCACCGCCGGCATGGGCGGTGGTACAGGCACTGGCGCTGCGCCCATCGTGGCGCAGATCGCGCGCGAGCTTGGTATTCTGACCGTGGCCGTGGTGACCAAGCCCTTCCCATTCGAGGGTGTCAAAAGGCGCAAGGTGGCGGACGCGGGCATTGAGGAACTGGCCAAGTCGGTTGACTCCCTGATTACCATCCCGAACGAGAAGCTCCTAGCCGTACTCGGCAAAGACATGAGCTTGCTTGATGCCTTCAGCGCCGCCAACGACGTGCTGCGAAACGCCACCCAGGGTATCGCCGAGTTGATCACCCGTCCCGGGCTGATCAACGTCGACTTCGCCGATGTCAAGACAGTGATGTCGGAAATGGGTGTGGCCATGATGGGCACGGGCGCCGCGAGCGGTGATGAGCGCGCGCGCGAGGCTGCCGAAGCTGCCATTAATAGTCCACTGCTCGAAGACATTGACCTGTCCGGGGCGCGCGGCATTCTGGTCAACATTACCGCCGGGAGTTCCCTGACCATTGGTGAGTTCACTGAGGTCGGCGACACCGTGCGGGATTTCGCCGATGACGATGCCACCGTGGTTGTGGGCACAGTTATTGATACCAGCATGGACAAGGAAATGCGCGTGACCGTGGTCGCGACCGGGCTTGGTGCGCGTGCTGCGGCCAAGGCTGAACAGCCAAAAATGCGTTTGGTCTCCAGTGAGCCCGAGCGCGCTGCGGCGCCGGATTATCGCGATATGGATCAGCCAGCTTACATCCGCAACAAGCGCGCAGCGGCCAATGCAGCGGCCAGCGAGGGAGGCTCCTCCGCAGCTGATCTGGACTATCTCGACATTCCCGCCTTCCTGCGCCGGCAGGCGGATTAGCGGCAATGGAGGGGCAAACAAGTGGGCGATGTGCCAGTGCAGGTTGGTTGCCTGGTGCGCCGCGCCACTTGGAGCGCGAATTTTGATGGGTTGACGTTTTGATGCGGAAGTTTAGATGCTAAATAATTGTTTTTGCAGCTTAAAGATTTCTGCATTCAGAGCCGCGCCTGGATGTTCGAGCAGGGATAAACGGCTTTTTCGCAAAAAGCGGGCTCACAGCGCTTGATTAACCTTCGGGAAAACCCTAATATGCCGATCAAACTAAGACAGGGCCGGTGCGGCTTGCATGCGCGCGGAATCATCAACGCGCCAGTCCGCTCCTCCGGGAAACAGCCGTTTCTTTTGCCGGGGTGGTCGGGGCCATGAGCAATCAAGGCCAATCAGGGCCATCCAGGGCCAATCCGAGCAGGAGCAATCAACTGGCGACGCCGCAGGGACTGTCGCAGCCAACGGAGAGCCTTACAATGATCCGGCAGCGAACTCTAAAAAACGTGATCCGCGCCACTGGCGTCGGATTGCATACCGGCGAGAAAGTGTATCTCACGCTGTCGCCTGCGGCGCCCGATACCGGAATTGTATTCTGCCGCGATGATCTTCCGTCGCCGGCCGAAATCAAGGCTAGCCCCGCCAATGTGGGCGATACCCTCCTGTCCACGACTCTAGTGCAGGATGGCGTGCGCATCGCCACCGTTGAGCACCTGCTCTCGGCTTTCGCTGGTCTTGGTATCGACAATGCCTATGTTCGTGTCAGCGCGCCAGAAGTGCCCATCATGGATGGTAGTGCCGCACCCTTCGTGTTTCTGATTCAATCCGCAGGCATCGAGGAGCAATCGCGCCCGAAGCGTTTTATCCGCATCAAGCGCCGCATCCGGGTCGAAGATGGCGATAAATTCGCCCAGTTTGATCCCTTCGACGGCTTCAAGGTGTCCTTCGCGATCGACTTTGATCATCCGGCCTTCGCATCGCGCGAGCAGTCGGCCAGCATCAATTTCTCAACCACCTCCTTTGTCAAGGAGATCAGTCGTGCGCGCACTTTCGGTTTTCTGCGCGACATTGAGGCGCTACGCCAACAGAATCTGGCGCTTGGCGGTACGATGGACAACGCTGTCGTGGTTGATGATTACCGGGTTCTCAATGAAGAAGGGCTCAGGTACCACAACGAGTTTGTCAAACACAAAATTCTTGATGCGATTGGCGACCTCTACCTGCTTGGTTACTCTCTGATCGGTGCGTTCCAAGGCTACAAGTCCGGCCATGCCCTCAACAATCAGTTGTTGCGTGCGCTTCTCGCCAACGAGGGAGCCTGGGAAGAAGTCACATTTGAGGACCCCAAAAAGGCGCCAATCAGCTATGGACAGCCTGTTGCTGTTGCTTGAAATTGCTCTTGCTGATTAAATAGCGGGCTGAGCTGAATCGGCTAGCTTGTCGTGCCGGGTTTGACCGTATTGGGTTTCCTGACATCGGGTTGTCTAGTGTCGGGTGCCTTGGCGTCGGATTGATGATGTCGGGCGATTCGCTCGAAGCAGGCGGCAATGCACGGATCCTGCACACCAAGGGCTGCCTGTTTCAGATGGGATGCCGCTGCCGCAGAGAGATGCGTGTGCTGGGGGTGGTCGCTGTCAATGCCGTGGCGCGAGGCCGGGGCAGCGACCAGCGGAGGGCACACGCGGATTTGGCATTGTTTGAGTGCGAGTCCTCGTTTTCTCAGGGCGCGTAGAATCTCCTGAGTGCAGAGTCGCAGCTTTGCTGCCCAGACGGGTGAGTCGGCGAAAAGCCGCAGACAGTCGCCGTCGATCTGTGCTTGGGAACAATGGCTGCGGACGTGGTCTGGAAGCAGCGGCTTGACGGTGCGAAGCAGTTTGTCGCGCTCATCGAGTTCCCGCAGCAAAACGGCCAGTGCGGTTGCCCGCTCGGGGCCAGCCAGGGTCTTGGTGGGACGGAGTTTTTTTAGCATCGTGCTGAATGCGCGGTCACCGCTTTGCAGGTACCGATGAAAACCGGGGGCTGATGACAAAGTAACGCCCCTAAGTCCAAATTCAGGGATCTAACAAACTCAGTTGGTGTCGCGCGCCGCTGAATTCAATTGCTTGTGATTGCCCTGGTGAGTTATTTGAACTCGCCAAATCTTTTTTTGTGTCCTTTTTCAACATTCGCCCAACCGAACCCGTTTCAGGAGTACTTATGCATCGACGTCAGGCTTTCGTCGCCGAGCAAGGTTTCAGCTCCGTTGTTTTGCTAAGCATCATGATTGTTGGTTTGATCGCCGGTGGCTTTGGCTATTGGCTCGGCAAATACCGGCTCAGCGATGCCCCTTCCGACAGCGCTCAAGTCGCACTCACTCGCGATCTTGAAGCCGCCAAACTCGAGTTGGAGCAGAAACGACGACAGATTCAAGCGCATATCGACACCATCGCTGTGCGGGTCGCAGAAATGCAGGCTGAAGTGCTAAGGGTCAACGCCCTGGGGCAGCGACTGGTCAAAATGGCTGGTCTTAACAGCGATGAATTCGACTTCGAGAACCCCGCCGGTTCTGGTGGTCCTGAGCACTACCGGGATTCGGCCAACAGGATCGATGAAGTCGCCCAGGACTTGGCGAAGGTGCTCTCCGCGCTTGATGATCGCAAGCGCAAACTCGGCCTGCTTGAGACGCTGATCATGGAGCGCGACCTGATCAAACATACCAAGCCCGAGGGCTGGCCGCTGCGCTCGGGCGGGATCGTGACTTCGGAGTTCGGCGATCGCCGTCACCCAATCAGCGGGCGGCGCAGCATGCACACCGGCATTGACATCTCGGCAAAGACCGGCACTCCCATTCTAGCAATGGCCGATGGACTGGTGATCTTTGCCGGGCGCAAACATGGGTACGGGAATATTGTCGAGATTCGTCATGGCAATGGTCTCGAAACCTGGTATGCCCACAATCAGGAGAATCGGGTCAAAGAAGGTGACCTGGTGCGGCGGGGTGAGGAAATCGCCCTTCTGGGTTCAACTGGCCGATCCACCGGTCCTCACGTGCATTTCGAGGTTCGCAAGAACGGCACTCCGGTCAATCCAAGGGCCTATCTCAATCCGCGTGGCACCATGCGCGTCGCGCATCTGTAGTCAATCCTCGCAGCCTCTCTTCTATATCGGAACGGATTCTCCCGCGCCGGGTTGTCCGTGCTGTTGCCCTGAAACGGCTGCATCCTCCGGGTGGGCCGTCTCCCTTAGACAGCATAGACAGCCGGGTGTTCGGGAGTTTTTGCTTCTGACCGGCGCTGAACCCTGCCTGGCAGGGTTTTGTTGCTCTGTTGGCGCTTATGGGTCGTACCTTTTCGCCTGATATCCTTAACACTCTGCTGCCGCCGGGCATAGCCGCCGATGCGGCCTTGGCGCTATACTGCCGCTAATTTTGTGCTTCCGCTGAGAGCCACCTATGGGGATGAATGTTTTCAAAAAAATGTTTGGCAGCCGCAATGATCGTTTCGTCAAACGCCTGCTGAAAACGACCGAGCAGATCACGGCGCTTGAGCCCGAACTGGCACTGCTTTCGGATGATGAATTGCGCGCCAAGACTGCCGAATTTCGCGCGCGCCTGGAGCAGGGTACCAAGCTCGACGACCTTCTGGCCGAGACCTTTGCCGTGGTGCGCGAGGCCGGCAAGCGGGTGCTCGGCATGCGCCACTTCGACGTGCAGATGGTCGGCGGCATGGTGCTGCACTCTGGCAAAATCGCCGAGATGCGCACGGGTGAGGGCAAGACCCTGGTTGCCACCCTGGCGGCCTACCTTAACGCTCTGCCCGGCAAGGGCGTGCATGTGGTGACGGTCAACGACTACCTCGCTCGGCGCGACGCGGCCTGGATGGGGCAGGTCTATCACTTCCTTGGGCTCTCGGTCGGGGTGGTGAACTCTTCCGGTGGTCTGGGGCCGGACTCTGCCTCCTACCTTTACGATCCCGAGTTTGAACCGACCGACGACAGCGGCTATCGCCATCTGCGTGCGGTCACCCGGCGCGAGACCTATCACGCCGATATCACCTATGGCACCAATAACGAGTTTGGCTTCGACTACCTGCGTGACAACATGGCTTTCACCCCCGAGCAGCGGGTGCAGCGCGATCCTTTCTATGCCATTGTCGACGAGGTTGATTCCATCCTGATCGATGAGGCGCGTACGCCTCTGATCATCTCGGGTCCGTCCGAGGGCAACAGCGAGCTTTATGTGCAGATCGATCAGATTGTGCCCAAGCTCGCGCGCCAGGAGCCCATCACCAATGACGAAGGCCAACCCGATTTCGGTCCGGGCGATTACTCGGTCGACGAGAAAGCCCGCCAGGTCTATCTGAGCGAGGACGGCCACGAGAAGGTCGAGGATATGCTCACCGAGCTCGGGCTGCTCGGCGAGGGGCAAAGCCTCTACGATGCCTCCAACATCGTGCTGATGCACCATGTATACGCTGCCCTGCGTGCCCGTGCCCTGTTCCAGAAAAACGTCGACTACATTGTTCGCGATGGCCAGATCATCATCGTCGATGAGTTTACCGGTCGCACCATGCCGGGGCGGCGCTGGTCCGAGGGGCTACATCAGGCGGTCGAGGCCAAGGAGCGGGTGGACATCCAACAGGAGAACCAGACGCTCGCCTCCATCACCTTCCAGAACCTGTTCCGGCTCTACCCGAAGCTCGCCGGCATGACCGGCACGGCGGATACTGAGGCCTACGAGTTCCAGCAGATCTACGGGCTTGAAGTGGTAGTGATCCCGACCAATGTGCCCATGATCCGCGCTGATCACGGCGATCTGGTCTATCTGGGTCAGGATGAGAAGTACAAAGCCATCATCGAGGACATCAAGGACTGCGTCGAACGGGGTCAACCGGTGCTGGTCGGCACGGCGTCCATCGAGACCTCCGAGCTGGTTTCCAAGCTGCTGAATGCCGAGAAGATCCCGCACGAGGTGCTGAACGCCAAGCAGCACGAGCGCGAGGCGGGTATTGTCGCGCGTGCGGGCGAGCCGGGCGCGGTGACCATCGCCACCAACATGGCCGGTCGTGGCACCGACATTGTGCTGGGCGGTAATCTCGAGGCTGAACTCGAAAACGCCCAGGATGCCGCCGAACGCGAGCGCATTAAAACCCAGTGGAAAGCCAGCCACCAGCGTGTAATCGAGGCTGGAGGCTTGCATGTGATCGGCACTGAGCGGCACGAGTCCCGGCGCATTGACAATCAGCTGCGCGGGCGCTCTGGCCGCCAGGGCGATCCGGGCTCAAGCCGTTTTTATCTGTCGCTGAAAGACAATCTGATGCGCATTTTCGCCTCTGACCGCGTGGCGAACATGATGCAGAAGCTTGGCATGCAGGAAGGCGAGGCCATCGAACACCCTTGGGTCACCAAGGCGATCGAAAACGCCCAGCGCAAGGTCGAGGGACGCAACTTCGATATCCGCAAGCAACTACTCGACTACGATGACGTTGCCAACGACCAGCGCAAGGTCATTTACCGGCAGCGGCGCGAACTGATGGATGCAACCGAGGTCTCGGACACCATTGAGTTGATGCGCCAGGATGTGCTCGGCCATTTGATTGATCAGCACATCCCCAGACAAAGCCTGGAAGAGCAATGGGACGTGCCGGGCCTGGCCCAGGCCCTGATCGACGAGTTCGGCGGCGACTGGCCTATCCAGCACTGGCTGGACCAGGACTCTGAGCTGCACGAAGAGAGCCTGCGTCAGCGCATTGATGATGAACTTGCCAGTCGCTATCGCGACAAGAAAGACCAGGTTGGGGAAGATAGCATTCGCCAAGTTGAAAAGGCAGTCATGCTACAAACGCTGGACACCCAATGGAAGGAGCATCTCGCGCAGATGGACTACCTGCGTCAGGGGATTCACTTGCGCGGCTATGCGCAGAAGAATCCCAAGCAGGAGTACAAGCGCGAAGCCTTTGCAATGTTCGCGGCGCTGCTCGACAGCATCAAGCAGGACGTGGTGCGCACCCTCGCGCGCATGCAGGTGCAGATGCCGCCCGAGTTGGCCAGTCTCGCAGAACATCAATCCGAGCAGGAGCGGGCGTTCGAGTTCAAGCACGAAAGCTTCGGTGGTTTGGGGGCGGACGCCGCGCCTGAGGATGGCGAACTCCAGGGCGGCTCGGCGACAGGTGGTGCGCCAGAATCAGCCGGCGATCACCAGCCTTTCGTGCGCGCCGGGCGCAAAGTCGGTCGCAACGAACCCTGCCCCTGTGGCTCGGGAAAAAAGTATAAGCAATGCCACGGCAAGATTGGCTGAACGGTCGCACGTTTTGGTTCGAATCTCAGCTGTCACTGATACCGAAAATCAGTTTACGATTGGTATAGCCGATGAGGGCTGAACTCTCAACCCAATTCAGCGTCCCTGGCGTGCGGGTCGCCGCAGGCGCGGCTGGCATCCGCTATCGTGAGCGTGATGATCTGGTGCTGATGGAACTTGCTCTTGGCACCCAAACGGCGGCCGTTTTTACTCAGAACGCCTTTTGTGCCGCACCTGTGACTTTGGCTCGCCAGCATCTGAGCGCAGCTTCTCCCCGCTATCTTCTCATTAATTCCGGCAACGCCAATGCCGGCACCGGTGCGCGTGGGCTTACCGACGCCCTTGCCAGTTGCTCTCTGGTCGCCGGCCAGGCAGGCTGTGAGGCGAATCAAGTGCTGCCCTTCTCTACTGGAGTGATCGGTGAGGATCTGCCGGTCGCACGCATCGGCGCCGCATTGCCGCATCTGTTTGAGGGGCTGCGTGCGGATGCCTGGGAAGCTGCTGCGCGTGCCATCATGACCACCGACACCCGACCCAAGCTGGTCCAGCGCCAGTTTGAACTGAACGGGCGTCGCGCAACCTTGGTTGGCATGGCCAAGGGCGCTGGTATGATTTGCCCGAACATGGCGACCATGCTGGCTTTTGTCGCCACGGACCTGGCCATTGCCGAAGGACCACTGCGCGCTAGCCTGAATGCTGCCGTGGCTGGCTCCTTCAATGCCATCAGCATTGACGGCGATACCTCCACCAATGACGCCTGCGTGGCGGCTGCGACTGGCGCTTTGGGCAACCCCCTCCTGGATGATCTGGACCCAGACGCTCTGGCGATCTGGCAGCAGGCGCTGTCGGATCTTTGCCTGGAGCTGGCCACCAACATTGTGCGCGACGGCGAGGGTGCGACCAAGCTGGTGCGCGTCGCGGTGCGCGAGGCGGCCACCTCTGCAGAGGCGCGCCTGGTGGCCGAGACCATCGCCCATTCACCCCTGGTCAAAACCGCGCTATTTGCTGGTGATCCCAATTGGGGCCGCATCCTGGCGGCGGTGGGTCGCGCCGGGGTTGCCGGGCTCGACATCGAGCGGGTAAGGATCTGGCTTGATGACGTGCGCATCGTCGCCGGTGGCGGGCGCGACCCAGAGTATCGAGAGGAGCAGGGCGCCCGTGTGATGGCGCAGGATGCCTTCAAGATCGAGGTCCATCTTGGTCGCGGCGAGGCCGAGCTGACCATGCTGACCTGCGATCTGTCGTACGACTATGTGCGAATCAACGCCGAATATCGCAGCTAGGCGTCAGCGGGTTGGTGGGTGTGCTGCATGTCGTCGCCGGTGCCCTGATCGACGCCCAGGGTCGGGTGCTGATCGCGCGGCGGCCCGAGCAAGTCCATCAGGGCGGGCGGTGGGAATTCCCCGGCGGTAAGCTGGAGCCGGGCGAATCTGCCATCAACGCCCTCTCGCGTGAGCTCCAAGAGGAGCTTGGCATTCGCCCCCGCTCCTCTCGTCCGCTGATTCAGATTGAGCACGACTACCGCGAGCGGCGGATTTTGCTCGACCTCTATCGGGTCTCCGCCTGGGATGGCGAGCCGCGCGGATGTGAAGGTCAGCCGCTTGCCTGGGAATTTCCGCAGGCGCTCGATCCCGCCCTGTTTCCCCCGGCCGATGGCCCGGCAATTCTGGCACTGCGCCTGCCGGCGCTTTATCTGATTACCCCGCCCGCCGCGCCCGATCCAACCCAGGCCGGCGGACGTGCGCAACTCCCGGGGTATCTCACTCGCCTGCGCGCCGCCCTCGCAGCCGGGGCCGGTGCGGTGCAACTGCGCGCGCATGATCTCTCCGCGCCCGCATATGCTGCGCTTTCGTGTGCGGTTGCGCCCATCTGCGCGGCGGCCGGCGTGCCCCTAGTTCTCAACCGCGCACCCGAGGAGCTGACCAAGTTGCCGGCGGACGGCTGGCATCTGAGCAGCGCCCACTTGCATCAGTTGGCCGCGCGGCCACCACAGGCCCCCAGCCTGCTGGGTGCGTCCTGCCATACTGAGGCCGATCTGTGCCTGGCTGCGCGCCTGGGGCTCGACTATGCGCTACTGTCGCCGGTGCAACAGACCCGCAGCCATCCACACAGCCACCCGCTTGGCTGGGAGGGCTTTGCGCAACTCACCCGCGCGGCACGGCTGCCGGTCTATGCACTTGGCGGCCTGGGACCGGCCGATCTGGAGCCGGCCTGGGCGCACGGTGCTCAAGGGGTCGCCGCTATTGGCGGCTTGTGGGGCGCTCAATTAGCGGAAGCCCTTAGCTTGACCCACTGACGTCCGCATCCGGGTTGAGGGTCGGGGCTGACGGAATCAGCAACTCGATGCAGGTGGTGTCGCTGGCGTCAGAGGTTTCCATGCTGAGTGCCATTTTCATGGTGTCAGCCATCAGCTTGGCGGAATAGGTGCCGAGCCCAGTGCCGCCTTTTTTGCCGTGGGAGCGATATTTCTCGAAGAAATGCGCGCGGATGGCGGGTGGGACCAGGCCGCGGTTGATGATGGCCAGCCGTAACGGGTTGTGCTGATTGATCGCCAGCACCACAGCCTCGCCATCGGGCGAGGCGTCGATGGCGTTGGTGATGAGATTCGATAGCATGGAGAACAGCAGGCGGGCGTCGGCGCGGATATAGATGGGTTGATCGGGCGACGGCTCGCCATCGAGATTGCGGCCGTCGAGTCGATAGCGGAAATCCAGCCGCTGGCTGGCAGCGCGTGGCTCGACTATCCGAATGACCTGACGCAGAACGGGAATCAAGTTGAGTGTTTGTGGCCGGTAGTCGAATTGCCCCGTTTCCATTTTGAACAGATCGAGTGACAGTTCGATCATGTCGCGCATTTTGCGCGCGCTCTCCTGAATCACGGTGACGGAATCGCGCTGATCGGCGGTCAGATTGTCATCGAGTAACAAGAGTTCCGGCAGCGCCAGAATGGCGTTCAGCGGCGTTTTCAGATCGTGGCGCATGATGCGCTCGACATCCTCTTTGATGCGTTCAAGTTCTTTGCTGTCGTCGATGCTTTCCTTCACGCCGAGAAAATTAACGATGCGACCACGATCATCGCGGATCGGCGAGATGGTTGCTGCCTCCCAATACAGGCTGCCATCCTTGCGTTTGTTGACCAGTTCGCCGCGCCAGGTCTCGCCGCGGCGCAGGTTCTCCCATAGCTCACGGTAGGTGTCGTCGGATTGTTCGCCGGACTTGAACAGTTGCGGTGTTTGCCCAATCACCTCGCTTGGCGCGTACCCCGTGATCCGGCAGAAGAATGGATTGACGTACTGGATTCTGGATTCAGTATCGGTGATCAGGATGGAGACCGGCGCCTGGTCAATGGCGCGCTGAAGGTTGCGCAGCCTGGCCTCGAAGGCGTTGCGCTCGGTGGTGTCGAGTGCAATGCCCTCAATGAAATCCTCGTTGCGCTCCTCGCTGTAAATGCGATAGGCGTGAATGGCCAGATGGTGCAAATTGCCATCCGGTTGCCGATAGGCCAGATCGAAGTTGGAGCGCTCGAGTTCGCCAGTGAGCAAGCGGGTGAATTGATCGAGCAGGGTATTGATGGATTCGGCGGTCCAGTCAGCCAGGTTGCGCCAGTTCTGGCCAATCTTTTGTTCAATGTGTTCATCAACCAGCAGCCGATAACCGTCGCTGAGGTAGAGGATTTCGCCGTCTGTCGTAGTTGTGAACACAAATAGCCTGTCGGCCAGGCCAGCAGTCAGACGGGTGAAGCGCGCCTGACTTTCGCGCAGCGCGAGAGCGGTGCGCTCGCTTGGTGCCATACCCAGGAGCGGATCACCGGCATTGTCATCGCTGGTCGGGTTTGATCGCGTATCCTGTGACATTCGCGGCAAAGTCAGTCTGGAGCTGGCAGTATGAGTCGGGCAGAATCAAGAAACCTCAGATGCCCCTTAAGATAGCATCAGAAGCAAAAAATGACCTTTGAATGATGACGCCAGCGGCTAGGACAATGTTGGTCCAGAGGCTGGCCGCACTTCGCAGTTAACGGTCGCAGTCTACCGGCAGGCCGTTGGACTGGCGCTCGTTGTGGGCGATGTCGATCATAATCGCGATATCGCGCTCGCGACGATTGGTTTTCAGCGTGCTTTTCCGCACGGCTTTCCAGGCCGCCTCGATTTCCGGGTAGATGGCCTCGGCCGCAGCCGTCTTGCCCATGTCATGCAAAATTGCCGCTTTCAGCACCCAGGCGCGCTGGACGTGATAAACGTCCTTTTCTTGCTCAATGACTCGCTCGGTCAGTTGCATTGCCTGCTGGTAATCGCAGCGACCGAAGGCAATGAGTGCCATGCGGTTGTCCGGCCCCATGGGGTCCGCAGGGCAACCGCTGAGGAGTGCACCGGCAATCGCCAGTGATGCGATCCTTGCTAACTGACGGCCGTGGCGCTTGGACAGGCGGTTGCCGAGCTTTATCAGGTGTGCTAGGGCTGCTTTAGGCATGGGTTCTGGCATGATGTTTTTGTCTGTTGGCAGGGGGCGGTCAGAGCGCAATCTATAGTAACAGGGGGGTGGTGGTTTCCGATTTTAGCAGCGGGGCGGTGGCTCTTGTTGTGGGCTGACGCGGCAGCTCGAACCAAAAGCAACTGCCTTCGCCTGGGGTGCTCTCCACCCCGATCCTGCCGCCCATGAGCTCGACTAAGCGTTTGACCACGGCAAGACCGACGCCTGAGCCTTCGATCCCACGTAGCTGCGCGTCTGGCAGCCGTCGGAACGGCTCAAACAACTCATCAAGGCGATCAGCCGGAATGCCGATGCCAGTATCGCGCACGCTGACCCGCACCTGCCTGTCGGTGCTCGTTGCAGGCGTTGTTTCCGCCGCCTCGAGCGTGATGGAGCCTCCGGGACGATTAAATTTCACAGCATTTGAAAGCAGGTTGATCAATACCTGTCTGAGGCGGAAGGAGTCGGCTGCGACAGCCAGTTCGCTGCAACTTGCGCACTCGATTTTTAGCTCCTGGTCACTCGCCAGCTGTCGGATCAGGGCCAGGGATTCCACCAGCGCCGGTTCTAGCAAAATTTGCTGGACCTGCATTTCGGTCTCGCCGGATTCGATTTGCGCCAGATCCAGTACCTCGTCGATGAGTTTAAGCAGATGGTGACCCGAGTGCAGAATTTCCTGAATGCTATCGCGCTGGTCGTTGTTCAGGTCGGGGTCACTGTCGAGCAGTTGCGCAAATCCGAGCACCGCGTTCATCGGCGTGCGCAGTTCATGGCTGACCTGGGACAGGAACTGGGTCTTCATCTGGCTGGCTTTCTCGGCCATGTCCTTGGCCTGGAGCAGGCGCACCTCAGTCTCCTTGCGGCGGGTGATGTCGAAGCAGACGCCGATGAGATAATGACTGTGATGGTTCGCTCTGCGATGAACGCTGCCAATGATGCGCAGGTAGCGCAGTTCGTCTGGGTTGAGTTGTAGGCGCAGTTCCTGGTTGAGTTCGCCATCGTTACTGAGTGCGCTTTCGAGCCTTTGCTGAAACTTGGACATGTCTTCCGGCAGCAGACGCAGGGTCCAGTCATCAATGCTGCGCGTGGCTTGAACCGGCTGGAGCCCGAGAAGCCCATGCATTGGCGCATCGAGCCTGAGTTGGCGGGTGTCGGGTTCGTACTCCCAGATGCCGATGCCGGTGCTGCGCATGGCCAGTGACATGCGTTTTTCGCTGAGTTCAAGCTCGCGGGTGGCGAGATGGCGGTTTTCCTCGGTGGTCAGCGCGGCGGCAAGAATCCCCAGCAGGCGTTTTTCCTCGTCGCTCGGGGAGCGCTGTTGCTTGAAGACCACGCAGAGAGAGCCGCAGGTTTGACTGCCACAGCGCACAACGTGCCCGAAATAGGCTTTGAGCTGGTATTTGCGTACGGCGGGGTCAATGCGCGCATAGGGCGTTTGGTCAAGGTCTGCGAGGAAAAATGCCTCGCGGCTGCTTTGGTTCTCGGCGAGTTCGCCGCCACAGTGGCCGCTGACGCGGTCGCTGCGGTCCTGAATCAGGTCATAGCAGATATGGCCCTCGGGGGTATCACTTTCGGGATAGTCCTCGGGCGCCTGCCAGCGCCCGAGCGTCACCAGAAGACCGTTGTCGAGTCGGTTGTAAAGCGCGGTGTCGGCGGCAAGGATTTCGCCGCAAACCGAGGTGATGCGATGGATATTTTCGCGATAGTCCGAGCCAAGATTGACCAGGCAATCGTTCAGTTTGACCAGGCGCTCCCGGCTGCGCCGGCGTTCCGTGATGTCGCGCAGCACGCCAATGGCATGCCATGCACCATCCAGACGCATTGTCGACAGGGACAGTTCGAGCGGCACCCGGTCACCACTTTTGTGTTGCGCCTCGACTTCGACCAGTCGACCAATCAGTGAGGCGCCAACGAATGTGCCTTGGCCGGGCTTCGTACCGGGCAAGGTGTTGGCGAGTTCCGGCCCGCCGATTAGACGATGCAAATCCTGCCCTTTGGCCTCGGCTTCGGTATGGCCGAACAACTGCTCAGCGGCGGGATTCCAGTACAGGATTCTGAAATTCTCGTCGGCCATAATAATGGCGTCGCGCACCGCGTTGGTGATTGCGTTGAAGTTGGTCTCGCGTTGTTGCAGCGCGGAGGTGCGTTGATTAAGCAGTCTTTCGAGGCCGGACAGGCGTCCACGAAGCCAGGTCACCAGTGCGGTGGCGACTGCTGTCAGGATTAAGCCAATGGTGGCAGTCGCAGCGGCGGCACTTGCCAGCGGACCAGAAGGCTTGGGCGTATGAATCCCGAGCTGAATGGCAAAGGTCCGATGATCGGCAAACACCGGTATGACTTGTTGGCGTTGCGCCATAGCCGACAGCGGTGGGATCAGCCTGACCTTGGTTGGGGTCTCGGCTCCGTCGCTGGCGGGGATGCGGGCAATCAGACGGGCCGTGCCCTGATCGTTTAGGGCAAGCAGGCGGGCGTCAATTTGACTTTCATAGGAATGCTGCCGGGCCAGTGTTTGCTCTAGCAGTTGGCGAACTGCCGTGATCGTCCGGGATTCGGAATTTGCGAATTCGTCTGGGGCCGGAGCGCGATCCGCAACGGAAGATGGCAGGGTTGCGGGGCTGTGCCCATCTGGCGCCTCGCGCAGCTGATCCATCATCATCGTCAGGTCGCGGCTGGTGCGAGCGCTTGCCCATTCGAGCAGATCGGACTCGAAATCCTGTTCGAGTTGATAAGTGACGGAAGTGGCGGCCAGCGTGAGAGCGGCGCCGGTCAGACCGGCCAGCAGGGGCTCAAGGTAGCGAAGGCTGGTAGGTGTTTCGTCTCCGCTGGCACTACTGCGATAAACAATCCAGGCGGCGATGGCGAAGGTGATGGTAAGAAGTCCGCCCAGCGCGAGCGGGAGCATAGCGACGCTCCACACCGCTGCGCGCCAGTGCCGTGCGGCAATGTCGACGCCGAGAATGCGCCCAACCTTGTGGTCCTCTGGTACGGGCCCGATAGGAACAAGAATTGAAATGACGCGTGCGTCACCCTGCCCATGGGGCGCGGTGATTTTGGGCTGTCCACTGTTAAAGACTTGGGTAATTTCAGGCGGTAGGCTAGCGATACCAGCCTCAGGCTGCTGGGCGCAATCACTGCCGGCAGCATGGCTGGCCGGACCTTCGTGACGCACTCCCTCGTGCTGGGTTAGGGTCCAGATGTTCTGGTAACCGGCAAAAGCGGCAAGCCGGTGTAAATGGCAATTCAGGCGAGTGAGATCTGCCTCCTGCTGCCGGGCTGAGCTGCCCTCATCGGCCTGGGGTGGGGCGTCAAGGGGTTGCAGCGCCAGTGTCCGGGCGAGATCGAGGGTCTCAGTGAGCACCTTCTCGCGTATTTCTGAGTCCTGCACGTGCATGCGCCATGACGCCAGGATGATGGAGACGGCCACTAACCCGATGCAGGCCAGCACAGGGATGGTGAGTCCGCTTAGGGCGGCGTGCCGAAAGACGTCTTTTGATTCGGTGAGATCGGCTGATTGGGCAAAATCGGCTGTGGGCATGGGCGAGCGCCGGTTGCTTCTCGGGGCCTGGCGGCTGTCGCCAGGCTGGGTAGGTCATTATTGAAGCCGGACCCTGATGCTGCAGCGGGTGTCCGGTCAATCCTTAACATGTCTGGTGTTATTTTTCGAGTATAACGATCAGAGTCGTGAATCGATACTCCGCGTGGCAATGAGCCCCTAATGCTCAGGGGCCTGCCCGTGTGCACAAAAGCGGCTATTTCAGGGCAAGGTGCATGGTCTCGACCGACCATTCCGGAGAATGGATCCATGCAAAGAATTTGGATAGCGAACCGCGCAGGCCAGGGCGCGTCGGCGGGCACAAGTTTTCGGGTCTCGCCCCCAGCGGCGGTTTTTTGCGTAGAATACCGGGGGTTCAGTCACTCGAGGACGGGTATTCTCCCCATGGATTTTGCAACCATTGTCGGCGTTGTTGTTGTGCTGATCGCGGCCATTGGCGCTATCCTTGTTGGCGGCGACATCGGCGTCTTTATCAATATCCCGTCCATTTTGATCGTGGTTCTTGGAACCTTCGGCGCCACCCTGGTGCGGATTTCCTTCGGCGAGTTTTTTGGCTCCTTCAAGATCGGGCTCAAGTCCATCATTCACTCATCGCCGTCGCCGCGCGAGTTGATCGAAGATGCGGTCCAGCTTGCCAACGTGGCGCGCAAGGAAGGCATCCTGGCGCTTGAGAATCAAACCATCAGCGAGCCTTTTATGCAAAAAGGCATCAGTCTCTGTATTGATGGTCATCCGCCCGAAACCGTCGAGCGCTTGTTGTCGAAGGAAATTGATCTGACCATCGAACGCCACACCAAAGGCGTGAAGATGTGGGCGTCCATCGGCGACTACTCTCCCGCCTTTGGCATGATTGGTACCTTGATCGGTTTGGTGCAAATGCTCTCGAACATGGATGATCCCAAGGCCATCGGACCGGCTATGGCTGTGGCGCTTCTGACCACGCTTTACGGAGCCCTCATCGCCAACGGTTTCGCCATTCCGATCTCGGAAAAGCTGAAGGCGGTGAGCGAGGAGGAGCGAATGCTCAAAGACCTAGTGCTCGAGGCCATCTCGGCCATCCAGTCTGGCATCAATCCAAGGGTCATGGAGCAGATTTTGCTGACCTATCTCCCATCCAACCAACGTGACTCGACGCTCGATTAGGGGTGATGCATGGCTGGCAAGGCAGCAGAATGTCCCAAAGGTTTGCCAGGATGGATGGCGACTTTCGCCGATTTGATGGCGCTGCTGCTGTGCTTTTTTGTGCTGCTGCTCTCTTTCTCCGAAATGGACGTGCACAAATACAAGCAGATTGCCGGGTCCATGAAAATGGCCTTTGGCGTACAGCGAGAGGTCGATGTGCAGGCCATTCCAAAGGGTACTACGGTGATCTCGCCCGACTTTAGCCCGGGCAAGCCGACCCCAACCTTGGCTCAGGAGCTGCGCCAGCAGACGACCGATGAATCCAAGACCGAACTCGGTCCTGACCAGATGCGCAAGGAGCTGGAGGCGGCCGCGCAGGAAATCGCCGCAGCCCTGCAGGAGGAAATTGAGCAAGGTCTGATCGATGTCGAGGTGGTTGGCGAAGAGATCCTGATCCGCATCCGTGAGAAAGGCTCTTTCGCCTCCGGCAGTGCGCGCTTGCAGGATAGCTTTTCCCCGATCCTCGACAAGATCGCGGAGACCCTGTCAGCGACAGAAGGCAGCCTGATCGTTGCCGGTCATACCGATGACGTGCCCATCAATACGATGCAGTTTCCATCCAACTGGGTGCTCTCGGCGGCTCGCGCCGCTGCTGTGGTGCATCACATCACCGAGGTTCGTCCGGAACTGGCCGAACGGATGCAGATTCGCGCCCATGGCGACACCCGCCCGGTGGCGACGAACGATACGCCCGAGGGGCGGGCCGAGAATCGCCGCGTCGAGATTGTGATTGCGCGCAAGAAGAGCGACGAAGAAGGGCGGGATATCACAGGTGATGCGATCGATATCCCTTACCGAAGCATGATGCCTCCTGAACCCGAAGCGCCATTGGAGTTAACGCAGTGAATCTATCTTTTTTGAATCAATGGCCGATTGAGGCAGCGCTGGCAATTCTTGCCGGTGTGCTTATCCTGCTGCTGCCGCGGCTGTTGCATGTCATGGTGGCCGCCTATCTGATCGCCATTGGTATCCTCGGACTGGTGGCCTTCTTTTACGGAGCCGCCCTGCCACTGAAAGCCATAATTGCCCTGGTGGCCGGCTTTCTGGTGCTGTTGCGCCCAGCCGTATTGAGCTATGTGGTGGGAATCTATCTGATTGTGGTCGGGCTGCTCGAGTCGGGGCTGATTCGGTTTTGAGCGAAACCGGCCAGATCGAGCGTGCTGCGGCCTGGGTCGAGGCCGATGCTCCCGTGATCTGGCTGCTCGGCAAGACCCAGGCGGGTAAGACGAGCATTGTCGCCGAGCTGACAGGGCAAGCGGGCGATCAGATCGGCAATGGGTTTGAGCCCTTTACCGCGCATTCGCGGCTTTATGCCTTTCCCGAGCAGCGTCCGGTGCTGCGCTTTCTCGACACCCGCGGGCTGGCGGATACCGCTGTTGATGCACCTTTCGATGAGCTGCGCGCGGCTGAGCGTCAGGCCCATGTGCTGTTGCTGATTGCCAGGGCCGAGGATCTGGCGCTCGATGAGCTGTTGGTGCTCGCCCGCAAGTTGCGCCGCGCCCACCCTGACTGGCCGCTGATTGTGGCGCAAAGCTGCCTGCATCAGCTCTATCCAATCACTGATGGCCCAACCGGCAGCGGGCATGCGCTGCCTTACCCCTTCACCGGCACTGAGGCCGACTTTCATCTTGAGCCTTTGCCGGATGCGCTGCTACGTGCGCTGCGCGCGCAGCGGCTGTTGTTTGCCGAGCTGCCTGGCACAGCGCCCGTCTTTGTGCCTCTGGACTTCACCCGTCCCGAGCAGGGCCTGGCGCCAGTTGACTATGGTGCCAGCGCGCTTTGGGCGGCGCTGGAGCGTCTGCTGCCGGAGGTGGTGGCGGATCTGAAAATTGCCGCGCATCAGCCTAACGATGAGCGCCGCCGGCGCCGGCTAATCCTGCCCTGGGCGCTGGCTGCCGCGAGTGCCAATGCTGTCCCAGTGCCGGTGCTGGGTGGCCTGGGTTCCGCCAGCTTGCAGGCTGCCATGGTGGCCCAGATTGCGCGCGCGGCGGGCCTCGATAACAGCCGTGATGCCTGGAAGGAGCTTATTTCGACCCTGGGCGGCGGTTTCGCGCTGGGCTATGGCGCTAGCTGGTTAGCGCAGCAGGTGCTTAAGCTCGGCATTGGTTGGGGCAGCGCCCTGACCGCGAGTTGGACCTTCGCGCTGACCTGGGCCATTGGCGAAGTGGCCATGCTGTTGTTCGCCGAGCAGGCTGCCGGACGCACCCCGAATCGAGAAGCCCTGCGTGCACATTATCGCGCCGCCTACAAAGGCGCCCTGCAGCGCGCGCGCACCGAAGAAGGTCTGCGCCGGTAGACGCGCATTCATTCGCCTTGCAAAGGCTGACAAGGCATTTAATTGAGTCGGCTGAACTCACCAAAAACCCGATCTTTCATACAGGCCGTCCACGTGAGTGATCCCAAAAATCCGTCGCCCCTGAACTGGCGTCTGCTGCTGCGGCGCCTGTGGCCAGAGCTGCTGACACTCACGCTGGTCTCGGCGGCCTTTACCCTGCTGCCCGCGCTTGGCCTCCTGTGGCTCGCCCAGCAGGGCTGGCTGGCCTGGTGGCTGGCGTTGTGCGCGGGACTCATGGGGCTGCTGGCGCTGCTGCGGTTGTTGCGTAGCGATCCGACCACAGGGGGGCTAATGGGCGCACCGCGACCGGGTGCGGCGGCAGCCGAGTGTCAGGCGCGCGCGGACTTGGCAGCGCTCGCGGCCGAGACCTCGGCAGAGGATCTGGCCAATCGCGAAGCGGTTGATCGACTGCTGCGCCGCACCGTCAATGCCGTGGCTTCGGCCTACGCGCCTGATGACGAGGCGGCCGTGCTGAATTTTACCCTGCCCGAAGTCTTGCTGATGCTCGAGGAGGTCGCGCGACGGCTGCGTCACATTCTGAGCGACGAGCTGCCGGTGCTGCGCCATCTGCGCCTGAGCTGGGCAGCCCGGGGCAGCGACCTGATTGGGCGCGGTCTCAAGCCGGCGCGTGGGCTGGCCAATGCCTGGCGCGTCATGCGCCTGGCTGATCCGCTCGGCGCGGTGATTGCCGAGGTGCGCTCGCTGGTTATCGAGCAGGGCGTCACCCTGCTTGGGCGCGAGGCGCGCGCGGTGATGGCGACCCTGCTGGTGCGTGAGGTAGGCGAGGTCGCCATCGAGCTTTACTCAGGCGCGTATCGCCAGCGCGCCGAGCCGCCACCGCAGGGGCTCGGTCGGCAGAGGTACCAAGCCGCCACAGGACCGCTGCGGGTACTGGTCACCGGTCAGCGCAACAGCGGCAAGTCCAGTCTGGTCAATGCGCTGCTTGGGCGCGAGCTGGCAGCAGTTGGCCTGACGCAGACGACCTCGGACTGGACGCTGTATCAGGCGCCGCCACTGCTGGCGGAGCAGGATGCCGCTGCGGAAAGCGCGAATCCAGCAAGGGCGGGTGCGCCAGTCGGGATGAGCGCAGAGGCGCAACCCTGGGAGCTAATCGACAGCCCGTCGCTCGCCGTTCAGAGCGATGCCGCATGGCTCGGTCAGTTACGCGAGGCGGATCTGGTCATTTGGGTGGTTGCCGCGCATCGCGCTGATCGTGCCCCCGATCAGCGCGCGCTTAACGCCATGCGCGAGCAAGTCGCTGCCGATGTGCGGCTGCGCCCGGTGCCGCTGGTGTTGGTGCTGACGCATGCTGATCGTCTGGAGCCAGTGTTGGACTGGCAACCGCCTTATGATCCGATCAGGGGGCAAGGCGCCAAGGAGCGCAATATGGCGCGTGCACTGCATGCGGCAAGCACCGCGCTCGCGATAGCGCCCGAGCGGGCACTACTGGTGGCACTCGGCGAGAACAGGCCAGCATGGAATTTGCCAGCATTGCGCCAGCAACTGCGCACCCGCTGGCCGGAGGCCGAGCAGAAACGCCTCGAGCGCCTAGGGCGTGCCGAGGGAGTGGTGAAAGCCGGCGTCGATTTGCTGCGCAGTGTGCCGGGCGCCATTGAGCGCGCCCGGCACTTTTTGCGCCGCTGATTGGGTCTGGCCCTTCACTTTTCGCGTCACTTGCTGTCCTTTCAGTCGGACGGCGAGTCCAGCGAGTGCCAGAATTCGTCCAGGGTTTTGACGGTCGCGGGTAGATCTTCCCAGTGCGGTAGGCCCATGTTGGGCACCACCCGACCGCGACGCCAGTTGCTATGGGCGGGGATGAAATCATCCAGCCCCTCAAAGTGCACATAGGGGTCGCGATCAGCCAGCACCAGCGTGGGGTGCGTGGTCAGCTGGCCGTAAAGGTTGGTCATGGCTTTTAGCGTGAACAGCTTGCCCGAGAGAAAGGTCAAGGGCGCATGGCGCGCACCGGGTTGGTGCGAGGTGGCATAGGCGTAGTCGAGCATCTCCTGCGGCGCCGCTTGCATGAAGGATTTGCTCAAGTAATAGTTGATGCTGCGCCGGGAGGCAACCAGGTCAAACAGGGGTTGATTCCACGGCAGCCCGGCCAATAGCGGGTGGACAAAGTTGCTGATCGGTCGCGGTGGTGGCTGGCGCTTGCTGAAGCCGGTCGGGGAGATCAGCACCAGGGAGTGCACCCGCTCTGGCAGCGACAGGGTCGCGCGCACCGCGAATTCGCTGCTCAAGGAGAGCGCGAGCAGATCGACCGGCTGATTCGGCACCTGCTTAAGAAATTGTCCGATGGCCTCGGCATAGTGCTCAGGGGAGTAGTTCCAGGGACCGCGTCCGGCCTGGCCGAAGCCCGGCAGATCCAGGCTGAATACCGGGCGTTGCTGGCGGTAGTGCTCAAACAGCGGCTTTACCTCGAAACTGCTAGGCGCGGCATTGATGCTATGGATTAACACCAGTGGCCGGCCGGTGGCTTGCTGGTCGGCGTAGTAGGCCAGGCTGGGCTGGTGTCTGAAGGCGATGCGCTCGCAGGGAGCATCAAGGGCGGGCGCCAGGCCCGCTGGGTTGCCAGCGTTGATGGCGGTGTCGATTGGCAGTGTCATGCGTCATCTCTCCGTAGCAGGTTAGAGGCAGAAGCGCGCGGGACTGCCGCTGCTTGTGCCTGTGTTTCTAATCGGGTGTCCTAACTGGTGTCCTAATTGACATCATCGGGCTGTGCGCCTTCGTGGCGGAGAAAGGCATTGACGATATCCTCGCCGTCCTGACTCCTGTTGCCCTGATTTCCGCGCGTCTGATTCCCACTCGCCTGATTCCCACTCGCCTGATTCCAGACCCAGGGTGCCCAGTCGGGTTCCTTGGCCCAGCAGGTGCTACCGGAGTCTGGCGGCAGACGGCGATGATGTGCCCGGCGACCAATCACCCGGTATTGCTCGCGTGCGGCGGTGTTTGGGTCGGAGCCGAGCGCATCGGGGTAGCGCAGTTCCAGCGTGCGGTCAGGCAGCAGGCTAGCCCGTATGCCGTCGAGTTCGGGGTGCTTGAAAACCGGGGCAGCAGCCCATTCTTCCAGGACTTGGGCAATCTCATGCCCGCCGGTGCTCCCGCTCCCGCGCTCAAGCGCCTCGCGAATCGCTGAGCGGTAGCAATGCATCGCCGTCTCCTCGACGGAGTGCGGGACGAAAAACCAGCGCTCTGGCAGCGGCAGACGCCAGACCGGCAAATAGGTGCGCAGGTTATCGCAGTAAGAGGGCGCGAGCAGGAAATTGGCCAGATCATGCGCATACCAGCGGGCGATATCCAGTGCGGATACCGAACCCGGCAGCAACGTCGGTTGCGGGCAATTCTCAGCAAGCCAGGCGGAATCGATCGTCAAGACATCTTGTCAGGGTAGAGAATTTCAGAGCGCTATTATCAAGGAATGCGGGCTTGGGGCAAAATGATCTTTTTCCTAGCGCACCCGGCGCTGGCATGTCGAAATACCCATGGTTCCGGCGACCCCGGAGGATGACGCTGTTGTTTCACCTTGATGCGCTGACAGCTGCGGGATTTCCGCTTGCGGATTTTGCTAGACTGCGCACATTTCTCGGCCGGTGCCGGGTGTCATCTTAAAATGATACGGATTCTCTGAGCATCATGACAGTCGACCAACGCATTGATGGTTTTCTCTCGCGCCTTTTCGGCTATGTCGAGAAGCTGGTGCTGCTGCTCGTCGGCGTGCTGGCACTGGCCGGGATCGGGCAGATCATCATGGCAATTCCGGAGCGCGGGAATGTTCGCCTTGAAGACCTGCTGCTGATTTTTATTTTTATTGAAATCATGGCCATGGCGAATGTGTATTTTCAGCATCGAGAAGTGCCTTTCACTTTTCCAATGTTTATTGCTGTCACAGCGCTGTCACGGCTGGTGGTGTTACAGGGCAAGGAAATCGAAGGCGAACTGCTGCTCTACGAGGGGGCTGCAATCCTGCTGGTATCCCTGGCGATTTTAGTGATCCGCTTTAGTCAGCGTTTCGCGATTTCGCCAACCGACTCGGAGAGCGATCCAGCTGGCGATCTCGGCACGAGCGCGGATGAAGCGGGCCGCCACTAGCTATCAGTGGGCAAAAAGCATCTAGCTCACGGACAGCTGCTAATCTGTGAACGCAGCTGCCCAGGCGCCTGGCGTTGACTATGAGGCGGCCACCAAGACTATGACGCCGCCAACACATATTGCTCGGCGTGGTCTCAAAGTTTTGGAGTCTGACGTGAATGCTGAATTGCAAGGGGATGACGAGCAAGGATCAGGGGCGCCGCCGCCGGCACCTATGCCTCAGGCGGCGACTCCGAGCGCCGAGATTGCACGGCTTCTGATCGAGGCCGGTGCGGTCAGCCCTGAGCAGATAAATCACGCAATGCGCGTTCGAAGCAAGCTGGGCGAGGATTTTTCGCTGACCCGGGTTCTGACTGAACTTGGCTATCTTTCCTCTGATCGATTGCGCGCGGCGCTGCGCGACCAGGGAGCCAGAATCCATCTCGGCGATGTGATGGTCGAGCTTGGCTATCTGAAGCCGCGCGATCTGCGCGCGGCTCTTGAAGCGCAGTCGGAACCGGAATATCAAGGCAAGCGCCTGGGTGAGATTCTGCTCGATATGGGGCTGATCTCTGAGCAGCGGCTGATCGAAGTACTTGCCGACCAGCTCGATTTTCTGGTCGAGTCGCCGAACTTCTCGCAGGTCGATCAGGAACTGCTCAAGCTGGTGACGCCGGACTGGTGCCGGCGGCTGGCCGCGATGCCGCTGCGGCGCGAGGCTGAAGGCGTGTTGGTTGCCTTCACTGACCCGCTCGATTCGGCCGCCCGACACGGGGCGGATGCCGCTTTTGGTCGGGTGGTGCCGGTGATTGCCACTCGCCGCGCCCTCGACGAGACCATCCGCTCCTACGAGGCGAGCCGCCAGCATGCCAAGCAGCGCAAGAGCGAAACCAACGAATCTGACGTCACCCGTCAGGTCGATTCGCTGATTTTGAATGCGCTCGATAAAGGCGCTAGCGATATTCACATCGAGCCCATGCGCCACATGTTGCGGGTGCGTTACCGCATTGATGGCGTGCTGATGCAAGTGTGGGAAATTGATCGCGAATTGGCGCCGGCCATCGCGAGCCGGCTGAAAGTGCTGGCCAAGGCCGATATTGCCGAGCGGCGGCGCCATCAGGACGGCGGTTTCCGCTTCGATGACCCGGTCTCGGGGCGTCGTTGCGATGTGCGCGCATCCTTCTACGCGACCGTTTTTGGCGAAAAAATCGTGTTGAGGCTGCTGAGCCGCAAGGCTGAGTTGCTCGATATCGACGCCTCTGGTATCGCCCCAAGAATGCTCGAACGCTTCAACGACCATGCGCTCGAACTGCCCAGCGGGGTTATTCTGGTGACCGGGCCAACCGGCTCGGGCAAGACCACCACCCTCTATGGCTGTGTCAATAAGCTCAATGATATGGAGACCAGTATTGCCACGGCAGAAGACCCAGTTGAGTATGTCATCGACGGCATTGCCCAATGCAGCGTCAACCCCAAGATCAATCTCACCTTCGCTGAAACCTTGCGCGCCCTAGTGCGTCAGGACCCGGATGTGATTGTCCTGGGCGAGATTCGCGACAAATTCTCCGCCGAGTCAGCAATTCAAGCGGCACTCACCGGTCACAAGGTGCTTTCGACCTTTCATACTGAGGACAGTATTGGTGCTTTGTTGCGGCTCATGAACATGGACATTGAAACCTTTCTGATCTCGTCAACCGTTGTCGCGGTGCTGGCTCAGAGGTTGCTTCGTAAAGTGTGTGATCGTTGCTCCGAAGGCTATCAGCCAACGCCGCACGATTTGCAGCGCATCGGCTGGACCCAAGCGGATGCTGCTGGCGGCCAGTTCCGTCTTGGGCGCGGCTGCCGCTATTGCAACTTCACCGGGTACGCGGGTCGGGTCGGCGTCTTCGAGTTGCTGTTGCCAAACGATGGTGTCAAGGATGCGGTGTTGAATCGTCGCTCCTCTGGCGAGATTCGGCGCATTAGTATCGAGACCGCCGGGCTGGTGAGTCTGATGGAAGACGGCCTGGCCAAAGCGGCCCAAGGGATGACCACCATCAAAGAGGTGCTCGGTCATCTGCCGCGCATTGGACGCCCGCGCTCCTATCGCGAAGTCGTGGCCATGGTTGGTGCTGTCAAAATCTAATGGGTGCGGCTCTTTTGGAACGACGCCAAGCGCCGCAGAATCCAGCGGTTGCGGGCGACGTTTCCGGTCGATGGTGATGGCGCAAGTGAGACATCATGCCGCCACGGGCAAGTCCAGCGGGATCGGTGGTCCTGGATAGTGGCGTCGGTGCTCAGCGTCGAAGTGAAACGCAAGATAGGCCGGCAAGTCCCCACTGATCTTTAGTGAGCGCAGTTTCAGGATCGCCTCGGCGCGGGCCAGCCCCCAACGCGCCCCGGTGAGATCCATGCGATCTTTGACGAGATGGCGACAGGCGCCTTCGATCACACCAGTGGCGATTGGCAGCCCCAGCGCAAGCGCTTGGTCGTATTCGAGGCGCTCGCGGTTGTTGTCGATATAGTCGGCCGCCTTATCGATGGGTTTGCGCGCCGTCTCGCCGAGTTGCTTGCGCGTTGCCGCGCGGCGCAGTCCCACGGCCACGTCGTGGGCGCGACCTTCGAGGATGGCCATGGCGCGCTCCATCACCCACTGCTCGCGCTCCGCGGGGGTCTCGGGAAAGAGCGCATGCGCGGCTTTCCACAGATATTCCAGCACATGGATGAAGTCCTGGATCACCACCACCTCGACCTTGTAGCGCTCGGCCGCGGCTGTGACTTGGCGCAGCAGATCTTCCTGACCGTCACAGAGCACCACCCAGCGGCGGTGCTGATCCGGGTCGCGGCGCATGGCCTCCTCAAACGCCTGCTCGATGACGGTGCGCTGATCGGCCTCCACGCGTGCCCAGGTGCGTTTGTTCTGGACTTCGGGACGTTTGCCCGCGGGGGCTTGTTTGGGATCAAAGATCTGCTCTGGGGTGCGTGGGTAGGGCTCGACCTCATAGACCGAGGCGACGGTGGCCATGCGTTTGCGCTGCTTTTTCTCCCCAGGACTCAGCCGGGTCTGTTGCTTGTGCGCTTGGCGCTCGCGCGCCTTGCGGGTGGCCTCGCGCAAATCGCTGGGGCGCATCACGATGCCCTTGCCGTCAGCACTGATGATCAGGAGGCGTTCGCTCGCTTCATTCGGCTCCTGGGGGACAAAGGGTTGGGCGTAGAAGGCGTCGAAGTCCTGGCTCAGATGCACGGCCACCTCCTCGGCTTGGCGCTTGGCCAGCGTCCCGCCGCCGGCTTGTTCGAGTGCCGCAAGCGCGGCGTCGAAGGAGTTGTTCACGACCTCACCGGCCAGCACCTCGCACAGGCCATGGGAATACCTGCCCGGGGGCAGATTCAGCTCAGCATCCAAGGGGAAGACGCTCTGGAGTCCCCGCGCACCGTAGCCCCGGCGCGTGACGGTCACTTCCCCAAAGCGGGTCTCCAGAAGTCGGGTACAGCCGGCGCGATGATGGGTCCGGGGATAACCATCGGCGCCAATCACGGACGCATACCGCGGTTCCTCTCGCGCTCTTTGTTCCAGGTGCGACTGGACCATCTCACACAGCAGCTTCATGCCGCCCTGTTGCACCAGCGCTTCGATTTCCCCGTGCGTGGCATGTTGGGCTTGCTCCCCGCTCAGCGTCTCAAGCAGTTGGACGAACTGCGCGATCGCCCCCTCGTAGCAATCGAGGCTTGGCAAAGAAATCGTGTAGCATGGCATCGACAGGGTCTCCTCAGGGTCCGTGACAAAAGTTTCGTCCCTTCAGTTTCGCACCCGAGTGGAGGCCCTGTCTTCCCTGTCCTCAGGTTTCTAGCTGGTTAAGCTGTTGTTTTCTAGTCGCTGAGCGTCGTTCTAAAGGAGCCGCACCCAAATCTAATGGTCGCCGGCATTCTTTCCGGACGCCTTTGCATCTAGGTGCCGCAACTAAACCCTTTGCGTGGTGGTCCCAGTGCCTGGCCGCATGGATGTGGCTCGCGCCGGGATGGCTTGCCCGCGTTCACCAACGCAATAAATTGAGCATCAGACAATGAGTGAGAAGTCCCTGGCGGAACTGATCGACGAACATTTCGACGCTGACAGTCAACAATTGCCCGTGTTTAACCGCGTGGCGCTGGAGCTGCAAAAGCTCAAGACGTCCGAGACCGCGACCATGAAACAGGTCACTGATCTGATCATGAAAGACCAGGCGCTGACTAGCCGTATCCTCCAGGTCGCTAACTCTTCGTTCTTCGGCGGGCTCAAGCAGGTCGATACCCTGAGTGGCGCGGTGCTCAGGCTCGGTATTAACAAAGTGGCCAGTCTGGCCATGATGGCCTCGCAACTCTTGGCCTACCAGTCGAAACTGCCATTAACTGGCGAGCGCATGACCGGATTGTGGCAGCGCGCCTATGTGTGTGCGTCTGGCGCGCGCTGGGTCGTCGAGAATTATGGTCAGCGTAGCGAAGCAGAAACGGCCTTTCTGTGCGGGTTACTGCATGATATTGGCGAATTGTTCCTGCTCAAGGTGCTCGACGGCCTGGCCGAGGACGATAGCGCATCAACCGCCATCACCGACGCTCTGATTGAGGAAGTTCTTGAGGCCATGCACTGTGAGATCGGCTATCGCCTGATGCTCAAGTGGGAGTTGCCCAAGCATTACGCATTGGTGGCGCGGGATCACCACAAAAGCACCTTCGATGAAAAAGACCCCTCAATGGCGGTGACCCGGCTGCTCGATATGTTGTGCCGCAAGCTCGGCATCGGGCAGACTGCCGATCCCGACATCGTGCTGGCTGCCACCAACGAGGCCCAAGTGCTGGGACTCAAGGAAATCCATCTTGCGCAACTCGAGGTGATGATCGAAGATCTGGTCAGCCAAGCCAACGCTATGCTGCAACTGGGGGCGGGGTAGGGCTGTTCAATGCCCCTGAGCTGCTCGCCTCAGGGAGTGGCTCGAGCCGGGATCAGCTGCCTGCCCAGGGTATCCGTTCGTGAGGGCCGTCGCCTCACAGGGGCTATGGCTCGCTGATGGGTTGACGACGCGCGATCTCGGCATTCATGGCGTGCAGCAGCCGGAAGCTGATGCCACCGGTCGAGCGCAGGCCATTGGCTTGCTCGAAGGCGCGAATGGCATCCCTGGTGGCGGGGCCGATCATGCCGTCAGTGCTGCCGGGCGCATAGCCGAGCCATTGAAGATTGCGCTGTAGCACCAGCACCAAGCGGTTGCTGGTTTCGGGCTCGGCGAGCGCTCGCAGACCGCCCGCCTCATCGGCAACGCACTGGGTCAGCTCAATGAATGTGCCGGGATCATCAGCCTGGGTAAAGATGAAAAGGGCATTATCCTGGCATTGCAGGGGCGATGCTTCGGCGGGCACGGCGCTGTCTGATGCAACGGGTTGGTTGGCGGCGTCAGCGCCTGCGATCTTATGGGCTCGGCTGTCGCCATCGCTGTGGTTCGCGCTTGGTGATGGCGCAGCAGGCGGGGCCGGCTGCTGTGTTTTCCAGGGGTCGGCCGGGATGACGCCGGTGGTCTCCTCCTCAATCGGTCGCATCGCCAGTGGCCGAGGCTCCGGATTGGACTCGGTGGCCTTGGTTGCGGCCAGGGGGTGACTGGCAGCCATGGGTTGGCGGACAGGCCCAAACTCGGCTGGCCCGCCCAGCAGCGAGAACAGCAGCACCGCACCGACTGCCAACCAGAGTGCGCCTGCCACCGGCCAAGCGCGTAACTCGCGCTCCGGGTCGCCCGGCGGGCGGGTGAAGCGCTGGCTCACGGCTTGAGACGCCCAGGCACCAATGCGACTGACCAATGCCTGCCAGTGGAACCAAAGCAGAGCGCCCAGCAATTGCATCAGTCGATAGATGGGTACCAGCCATTCCAGCAGATCTCCCGGCGGTACTCGCCCGACCAACTGAGCCAGCGGCTGTTGCCCGCGCCTGGCTAGCCAGACAGCCGCTGCCACTAGCCCAAGACCGAGCGCGACTGGCAGTCCATTGGCAAGCAGCGTCTTGGGCTCGGCCAGCGCGAAGGGCAGGATAATGATGGTCTGTAGCAGCAGCGCCCAAGCAATTTCCGCGGCGCCCTCGCCGGCCAGCGGATGCGCGCGGGTGCCTTTGGCAAGCCACAGCAGGCGGGCCATTAGCGCCGTGGTGACTATGGTGGATAAGGTCAGCGCCAATCCCAGCCACAGCCAGGTCGGTGGCAGCCCAGCGAGCAGCGGCTTGGTGGCATCCTTGGCCACGGCGCCCGTGGTCAGGGGCGCGCCGGCCATGGCGAGGGCGAGAAAGCCAAGCCCGCCCAGAATCAGCGGCTGGCGCATCGCCTCGGCGTGCTTGCGCAGCCCGACGCCGAGAAAAAGCCCTCCCTTGACCAACCCATGATGGGCCGCATAGAGCGCAATAGCCGTCACGCCGAGCGGTGCCAACGCCGGCTGCAATAGCGTTAGCCCCAGCAGCACCAGCAGAAAGCCCATTTTGCTGATGCTCGAATAGGCCAGGATGACCTTGAGATCACGTTGCATCAGGCCCAGGACTAGGCCGAAAAACAGGGTGAACAGCCCGAGCAGGATCAGCGCCGTGCCCCAGTGCGGCAGTGCCAGTTCGCCCACCGGCAGGAAGCGCAGCCAGCCGAGCAGCGCGACCTCGATCATGGTGCCGCTCAGCACCGCACTGGCGGCAATGGGTGCCGCCGGATGCGCCAGCGGCAGCCACAGATGCAGCGGAAAAATGCCTGCCTTCACTCCCAGCCCCAGCAAAGCCAGGGCAATGGCCAGATCGCTCAGTACCGCCAGTTGCTGTGGATTGGGTGCCGTGGTGCCAGTCTCGGCGGCAATCATCGCCAAGGCAGCGAATAGCAGTACCTCCCCGAGCAGCGCCATGATCAGATAGACTTTGCCAGCACGCAGCGCGGCACGGGTGCCGTCGTGTATTACCAGAATGTAAGATGCCAGCCCCATGATGGCAAAGCCAACATAGAAACTGGCCAGGTCGAGCCCCAGAATGAGCCAGAAGTTGCCGCCCATCGCCAGCAAAAAGAAGGCATTGAAACGCGCCGCGCGGCGATCATCCTCGTCCGCCGCCAGCGCGCGCCAGCGCTGACTGGCTGCGAATATCCCAGCCGCGAGCCACAGCATGGCGGTGAATATCAAAAAGATTCGGCCGGTGGTATCCAGTCCCAGGTGGGTGCCGAGCAACAGCCAGGGCAATTCGACGCGGGTGTCGACTGGCAGGGCGAAGGCAATCAGCAGGGCCGGCAGCGCCCCCAGCGGCGAAAGCCACCACAGCCGCCTTGCCAGAGCCGGCCCGGCCAGCAGCAGCGGCCAGACCCAGGCGAACAGCAGCCAGAAGCCGTTCAGCATCGCCACGGCGAAAATCTCCCCGGGATCGCGGTCCTAAGCCGCCAAACGCGCGAGCGCAGACCAGAGCAAAGGCGGGTGCGCATCACAGACCACCTGCCAGCAGCAAAAACAGCAACAAAATGCCGAAAGCCAGCCACAGTGCCCCCGCCACTGACCAAGCGCGCAGCCTGGTTTCCACCCAAGCCCCGGAAGCCGTATCGAGTGCAAGTTGCGCAAGCCCGCCCCCAACCAGCCAGCGCGCGAGGGCATCGCGTGCGTCTTGCCAGCCCTGCCACAGCCAGTTGGCGGCGGTGCTTAGCCCGCGCGCGCCGCGCAGAACCAGGGGCAGAAGATCGCCTGGAGGTAACCGGCCCACCAGCTTTGATAGCGGGTTAAAGCCGCGCCGCGCCAAAAGCAGCACGGCGGCACAGGCAGCCAGGGCAACCACCGTATTCGCGGTATTGCTCAGCCAGGCCGAGGCCGGACCAAAAACCCAGGGCAGTGCGGCAATCAGCCCTACCAGCAGGCTCCAGCCGATCAGCGGCGGGATAACCCTCGGACGCACGGAAAGGGTTTGGGCCTCCAGTGCGCTAAACGCAGTTTCCGGACGTTCATGCTGGGCCAAGGCACGCGCATCAGCGGTGCGAACAATCAGCCAGAAGAAGCGTGCCATCAGCGCCACAGTGGCCAGCGTCATCAGCCATAGCAGTGGGTTCAACCAACTCCAAGGCGCATCTTGCAATAACGGCTTAGTCAGGTATTTGGCCAGGGCGCCACTGGTCAGAGGTGCGCCGGCCAGCGTCAGAGCCAGAAAGCCCAGACCCACCAGCAGCCAGCGCCGCGCGCGCTGGCCGCCCGGAAGTGTCTTTTGCTCGTACAGACCTAGCCCCAGAAATAACCCCGCCTTGGTGAGCGCATGGTGGGCGGCGTAGAAGACCATGGCCGTCACGCCCACTCCGACCAATTCCGGCTGGCCGAGCATCAGGCCGGTCAACAGCAGCAGAAAGCCCATTTTGCTGATGCTTGAATAGGCCAGCACGACCTTAGGGTCGCGCTGCATCAGGCCGATCGGCAGCGCATAAAGGGCCGTGGTCAGCCCAATGATGACCAGCGCCAGCGACCAGCCCGGCCAGGTCACGGCCCCGAGCGGCAGCCAGCGCAGCCAGCCAAGCAGCGCGACCTTGATCATGGCACTGCTCAGCACCGCGGTCGCGGCGACCGGCGCGGCTGGATAGGTCAGCGGCAGCCACAGATGCAGAGGCACAATGGCCGCCTTCACCCCCAGGCCCACCAGCACCAAGGCCAGGCTCAAATCACTGACTTGCGCCAGCAGTTCAGGTGTCGGTGTCAGGGTCGCGCTCTGGGCGGAGACACTCACCAGCCCCGCGAACAGCGCCACCTCGCCGAGCATCGTCATCGCCAGATAAAGCCGCCCGGCGCGCAAGGCTGCGACGCTGCCATCGGCGACCACTAGTGCATAGGACGCCAGCCCCATGATGGCGAAGCCAACATAGAAGCTGATGACATCCAATCCGACCACCGCCCACAACTGCCCGCTCATGGCGAGCAGAAAGAACGCATTGAAACGGCGCTGCCCGAGGTTGTCTGGCCCCTGTTGTGAGAGACCGGTTCGCATCAGGCCGGCAACAAAGACTGAAGCGAGCAGCCACAACACTGCACTGAACAGCAAAACCACGCGCCCGGCGGTATCCAGCCCCAGTTCAGTGCCCAGCATCAGCCAGGGCAATTCAAGCCGGGAGTTGGCCGGCAGCACCATGGCCGCACCCAACGCCGGCAGCGCCCCCAAAGCCGGCAGCCAGGTCCAGCGCCAGCGTGCAGCCAGAGGGGCCAGCAGCAGCGGCCAGACCCAGAGCGCCAGCAGCAGCCAGGCGGGGGAGGTGAAAGCACTCATCCGTGATACTCACGCCGCGCGATGAGCTCTGTCCACTCCAGCGGACTGAAGGGTGCGGCTGCCAATAGTCCGGCGATCAGGCACAAAGCGGCAGTAATCAGAGGCGGCCATAGCAGGGTGGCGTGGGTTTCCAGTCGTCGGCGCGGGATTTCCTCATGTGGCCAGTCTGCCGGTGGTTCGCGGAACCAGGCGCGAAAGAGAATTGGCAGAAAATAGCCGGCATTTAGCAGGGTACTGACCGCCAGTACCAGCAGGACCCAGGGCATGCCGGCCTCGATTGCGCCCATGCCCAGATACCATTTACTGATAAAGCCAGCGATAGGCGGAATGCCGATCATGCCCAGCGCCCCGACACTGAAGGCCAGAGTGGTCCAGGGCATGCGACGGCCGATGCCATTCATCTCGCTGACCTTGTGCACGCCCAGGGTCTCGGCATAATTCCCCGCGCACAAAAACAGCGTGATCTTCATGATGCCCTGATGCACCAGATGCACCATGCCGCCAATGGTCGCGACTGGCCCGAGGATGGAGGCGCCCAGCGCAATGTAAGACACCTGACTGACGGTCGAGTAGGCCAGGCGCTTTTTCAGCCCATCCTGACTGAGCGCCATCATGGAACCATAAATGATGGTGATTGAAGCCAGAGCGCCGAGGATGGTCAGTAGGCCGAGCGAATGGGCGAACTCAACGCCATAGATGTCGTAGACCAGCCGCACAATGCCAAAGGCACCGGCCTTGACCACAGCGACCGCATGCAACAGGGCACTGACCGGCGCGGGCGCCACCATGGAGCGCGGTAGCCAACCATGCAGGGGCACTAACGCCGCCTTGACTCCCAGCCCAGCCAGCAACAGCAGAAAAATCGCGATGAACTGCGGATACAACGCTGACGGTTGATCCGACAAGAGCCCGCCTTGGGTGAAATCAACCGGGCCGATCAACCCCTGAAGCCAGACAGCGCCAGTGAGCAGCAACGCCCCACCGACCATGGTATAGGCAAGATAGACCCGTGCTCCGGCAGTCGCATCTGGCGTGCCGCGATGCGAGACCAGCGGATAGGTGGCCAGAGTCAGAATCTCGTAGAAGACCACAAAGGTGAACAGGTTCCCGGCCAGTGCGACACCCACAGTTGCGGTGACGCACAGGCTGAAAAAGCCGAAGAAGCGGCTACGATTGGGCGAGTGCTCCAGATAGCCGACAGCATAAATGGTGGTCACCAACCAGAGCACGGTCGATAGGGTGACAAACAGCACAGAGAGCGCGTCAGCCCGTAAAATCAAGCTCAGCCCGGGGGCAAGCGGCAGCTCGGCGCGATAGGCGTGGTCGTGGTAGACCCCCCAGACCAGCACCCCGACCAGTAGCAGCTTGACGATGGCGCCGGTCAGGTTCAGCAGGGTGCGCAGGCGACGGTTGTCTTCCGCCACCAGAAAGATTGCCAGACCGGGCAGTAGCGAACTCAGCACAATGGCAACCGGCAGCAGATGGTCAAAGCTCGTGGTCATGACGCCCCTCCGGTAACACCCAGCAGGCGCCACAGCGGCGCGGTAGTGAGCCCTAACACCCCAACCGCCATCACGGCCAGCAGTAGCGCCGGCACCTCGGCACCGGCCTGAGTGAAGAAGCGCCTTGGTGTGGGCTCCAGCCCGAAAGCTTGAGTCAGCAGCCGGAACACATAGGCTACCGCCAGCAGCGTGCCAGCAAAGAGTACTAGTACCCACCACCACTGCCCGGTGGCGAAGGCGCCGCCAAGTAGTAGCCACTTCGCGGTGAAATTGCCGCTTGGCGGCAGGCCGATCAGGGCCATGCCAGCCAGCGCAAGGGTCAGGGTGGTGGCTGGTAGCCGTTGCATGGTGGCGCCCAGGTCGGCGATGCGATCATGCCCGGCTTGCTTCTGCATGAAGCCCGCTGCGAGAAAAAAGCCGGACTTCGCAAAGCCATGCGTGATGGCCATCAGCGCTAGGGCCACCAGCAGGTTGTCGCGTGCATCACCAGCAGGCAAGGCCTGCATGATGGGGAAAAACACAAACAGATAGCCAAGTTGAGCCACAGTCGAATAGGCCGCCAGCAGCTTGAGGCGCTCGGCGCGCAATGCCTGCCAGGAGCCCCAGAGCACTGCGCCAGCGCCAAGCAGTCCGAGCAGATTGGCCGCGCCCTGAGTGGTCACAGGCGCGAAGACCAGTAGCCACAGGCGCAAAATCAAGTAAAAAGCCGCCTTGACCACCAGCGCCGAGAGCGCAGCACTGACAGGGGCCGGCGCACTGCCGTGAGCGGGTGGCAGCCAGAAGTGCAACGGAAAGAGCGCAGCCTTGAGCGCTAGTCCCAGCACCATCAGCCCCAGCGCTGTCGCGGCGATGGGGCTTGGCATCTGGCCCTCGGCCAACCCGGCGGTGAGTCGTTCTGTGAGCAGTGCAAAATCCAGGGTCGCGAATCCGGAATAGACCAGTGCCACACCCAGCAGATAGGTCATGGAGCCGAGCAGTCCGACCAGCAGATAGCGCAGATTTGCCTCCAGTGCCGCGCGCTGTCCGCCAAGCGCGCCCAGAGCGGCAGCCGTCAGCCCCAAGAGTTCCAGATTCACGTAGAGATTGAACAGATCGGCTGACAGAAAAAGGCCGTTTAGGGAGGTGAGCAGCAGCAGCCACAGCGGCCAGAAGTGGCGCGCGCGCGCCGGGTCGCGAAAGTAGTCGGCGGCGTTGATGCTGATCACCAGGGTGACCAGCGCTGTCATCGCCAGCATGGCTGTGCTTAGGCCATCGGCGACAAAGCCAATTCCGAGCGGTGCGCCCCAGCCACCAAAATCCGCGTGCAAGGCACCCTGCTGCCAGACACCGAGGGTCAGTAAGGCGGTATTCAGCGTATTGAGCGCCACTGCCAGCAGGCCAAGACGTGCTGCCTGCCCTGGCAGCACCACTGTCAGCAGCGCGCCGCCCAAGGGCAACACCAGGGCTAGAGCGAGGGTTTCAGTCATCGGTGGCGGTTTCCAGTGCGCGCCCAAAGGCAAGCGCCAGGGCCGTGGCACTGACAGCGACCACAATACCAGTCAGCACTAGGGCATGCGGAATAGGGTCAGCGGGTGGCCCAGCGCGCCCAGCGACCGCGATTAGCAGATGAAAGACACCGCTGCCCATGATGTTCATCGCAATCAGCTTGCGCAGCAGCGCCCGGTGGAGCAGAAAGGACCAGGCGCCAAGCCCAAAGAGCGCAAAGCCGGCACCTGCGTAGAGAAACTCAGCTGTCATGATCTTCTCGTCATGGTGTTGAGAGGTGAGTGCAAAGCAGTGAGAAACGCGTGAAGAAACCCCATGACCCCGTCGTCATCTCTTCTTGTCGTAAGGGTCATCCTCGCTCCCCACATAGGCCGCTGCCAGCAGCGTCGCAATGGTCAGGGTGGCGAAGACCTCAATTGCCAAAATCAGCCAGCCGGACCAGGCTGGCGGATAGTTAAGGAAGTCGCGCCCCGCTAGCATTGTTCCCAAGCCGACCAGGGCAAAAACAGCAATACCGGCAACTGCCAGCCAGCGCTGCGCGGACACGCTCGGAAGCCCGGCACTTGCCGCGCCCCCAAGACGCAGAATGACCCCAGCTGCCGCAAGCAGGGCGCCGGCCTGAAACGCGCCGCCCGGTGCCTTGGCGCCAATCCACAGCAGATAACCCGCCGTAATGATCAACAAAGGCACCACCCAGGCCACCATGCCGGCATAGACTGGCCCGGCGCGCTGATAGCCGGGTGTGGCGGCCCCAAGCGACCAGATGCCTAACAGGGCTGCAAGCAGCACGGCAAGCTCCAACAAGGTGTCGAGTGCGCGAAAATTGAGCAGTACGGCGGTGACCGGATTGGTGACCCCTGTGCGCACCAGTTCGGCCTGGGCCGGTGCCGCCAGCCCGGTGGTGGCCGACTCCAGCTGATGGCTGAAAAAGACCCACTGCAGCAGGCCCACCAGCAGTACCAGAAAAACCACCACCAGAATGGCAGCGGATTGCTGAGGCTTGGGCTCCAGGCGCATGCTCATTTGGGCGGGCTCCGATCAGGTGGCTCTGATTTGGGCCTAGGCTTGGGTTTGAGCTTGCGCTTTGGCTTTGGCTTAAGCGGGGGTTGGGGCTCGGATAGGGGGGCTACGGGCTGAGCGGTTGGAGACCCAGCCTCCGGTCCAGCATCCACCGCGCCTGATTCGGCGATGGCAGCCTTTGCTACTGGTGGTTCTGGTTCCGCGGGCGCTGGCGGAGATAGGGCCTGCTCGGGCGCGGATGGCTCGGGCGTTGCTTCTTTCTCAGGCTCGGGCGGCTCGGCATCCAGTTTCGGTTCAGGTGCTTGTAACTCAGGCTCAAGCTCGGCACTCGTTTCAGGCGCGTAGTCACCTTCAGGTGCAGGCACATCCGGCGCGGCTGCGACCGGTTCTGGCTCCCTTGCCTCGGGCTTGCCAGGCTCCCGGCTACCCGGCATGCGCCGCGCGGCCGCCAGCATCAGGGCGCCACCCAGTCCTGCGCCAATGGCCGCTTCGGCCAGGGCCACATCTGGCGCGCCAAGCCTTGCCCAGACAATTGACAGCCACAACCCGAAGGCGATGAACAGAATGGCCGCGCGACGCGGGTCGCGGCTGCTCAGGGTCGAGATTGCCAGGCCGAGCAGGGTGGAGATCATCAGGATGTCGAAAACGAACATGGCTGGAGTGTCTGTCATTGCCGATCCTCCCCGTCGCCATGCAGGGCGCGCTTGGCGATCAGGTGGGCACCGGTGGCACCGCCGAGCAGCACCAGCAGCCAGATCAGAAACAGCTCCAGCGCGTACCAGAGGCTGGGCGCCCAGGGCAATAAGCCGAGAATCACCAGCCCAAGGCCAAGGTTATCGGCCTTGGTCAGGGCGTGCAGGCGGGTAAATAAATCCGGCAGTCGCAGCAGGCCCAGGGTGCCGGCGGCAAAAAAAACCAGACCAGCACCGATTACAACGATGGAGTAGATCATCAACAGGGTCGTCATGTCTGGCTCCGATTCGACCTGTTGTGGGGCTGCGGCGATGATTCAGGCGCTGAGGCCGTTGGCGCGGGACTCGGCGGCGCGCGGCGGCGAGTCAGTGCGGCAACTGCGACCGCAGCGAGCAGGCTGAACACCAGCGCCACATCGGCAAGCGCCGGTGCCTCCAGCGCGGCGGCGAGCAGCAGGAGCACGCCAATGCTGGCAGTGCCGAGCAACTGCACTGCCAGCAGCCGATCCGCTGGAGTCGGTCCGCGCAGCGCGCGCACCAGACCGATTGCCATGGTGGTCAGGAGGAAACTGGCAAAAGCAAGCAGCCAGGAAGTCATATCAGTCCGGTGCCATCTGAGAGGGTTGTTGTCATTAGAGGGTTCCAGCCCGGATGGACTCGCGAAACAGACGCGCAACCTGCAACTCTAGTTGCGCCAGCTCGCGATAATTATCCGCGCCAGTATCCAGCACATGAATCACCAGTCGGTCGGGCGCTTCCAGATCGGCGCTCAGAGTGCCGGGCAGCAGGCTGATCAGGTCGAGAAAAAAAATCTGCGCGCCCGGATGGCGCAGCGCGGTGCGATAGGTCTGAAAGCCGGGTGAAATAGCCAGCGGTCGCGCCAGGATGCGTCGTGTGACATCTATCCCACCGCGCATCGAGGTGACGAGAAAAAAGCCGAAAAAGGCCGGCAGTTGCCGGATGTCGATGATCAGCAAGGGCGCGCCCACCGCCCGTGAGGCAAGGGGTCGCGCAATCCCGGACTGGGCCAGATCGACTGAGGCCAGCCCCAGTGACGAACCGGCAGGCCCGCGCAGCACCGGGCGCGGATGGGAAACTTCCAGCCGCCTGCTCGCCCAGGTGGCCGCTAATACCACGGGCAGGCCGATGATCCAAGACAAGGGATCGGCCTGGGTGAAAACGAGCCAAAGGCCTGCGAACATCAGCCCGCGCATCGGTAAACGACTGCTAGCGATCCTTATCATCCTCTGGAATCATCCTTTTGGAACCACGATTGTCGGGTGACATCCGAACTGGTCTGCCGGGTTCGCCTGGTGCTACGCAAATGAGCGAGCAGCCAGTGCTGGGCAGCCAGAGTGTAGCAAAACTGGCCAGGCATGCCGCGACCAGGGGTAGCTGTGAGAGTTTTTCCAGCCCTTGCCAAGGCCAATGTGCCCGCCATAATCTGTCGTCAGTGCGCCTGGTTTTCCGGTTAGAATGGCAAGAATTCCACGGCGGCCCCCAAGGGCGCCACGCGCAAACCGCTGATTGGCAGACGCTCGAACCGCCCGCGACCATCCTGTAACCCAGGCAACTGGTGCAGATAGTTGGCGCGGGCCATTGCCGGAGCCAGGCCGAGTGTCTCGCCCATCAGCATTCAATTCGGTTCATTTTATCCAAAACGAGGTGCTCATTGTGACCAAGGAAACCTCCGCCGGCCGCTCGGACGAGCAGTCAAACACAACGTCATCGACCCGCAGCAAATGGCCTGTCGGCCGCATCATCGCTGTGCTGGTGGTGCTGTCGATGGCAACCATCGTCGGTCTTGGCGTCTACTGGTCGCGGCAGCCTGAAACCTTTGATATCAGCCAGATCCAAATCGAGGGCATGGATATCAAGGAGGCGCTCAAGACTCCGGGAGTCGCCACCGTCTCCTCGGCCATTAATGTCGCTGAAACCTTGCTCGAAAAGCCCGGTGGCTATATCAGCAACGACATTACCCCGCCCGGCATCTTGATAGACAACATGCCCAATTGGGAATATGGCGCCCTGACTGAGCTGCGCGACTCCGTCCGCTCGCTGCGTAATGACTTTAGCCGTTCCCAGACCCAGTCGATTGAAAACAATCAGCTGAAACTCGCAGATTCCGATTTTAACTTCGACTCCAATTCCTACATGCTGCCCTCGACCGAGTCCCAGTACCGCGACGGCATTAATGCACTCAAGGAGTATCGCGCGGCCCTGATTGCCGGTACCGACCAGACCGCGCGTTTCTATACTCGTGCAGACAACTTGCGCGCCTATCTGATGGTGGTGGAAAAGCGTCTCGGCAGCTATGCACAGCGCCTGAGCGCCAGCGTAAACGATGCCGAGCTGACCGCTGCCTTCACCGAGGGTGGCGCCCAGATCCTAGAGGCAACGGCCTGGACTGAGGTGGACGATATCTTTTACGAAGCCCGCGGCTACACCTGGGCGCTGCTGCACATGATTCAGGCCATTTCGGTCGATTTTGAATCGGTATTAAAGGGCAAGAACGCCACAGTTTCAGTTGAGCAAATCATGCGCGATCTGCGTGGCGCGGCGATGCGCAAATGGAGCCCCATGGTCCTCAATGGTCACGGCTATGGCTTGCTGGCTAATCACTCGCTGGTGATGGCGTCCTACATCTCGCGCGCCAATGCCGCAGTCATTGACCTGCGTATGCTGCTTGAGAACGGCTGAGGTTTGCTAACGGCTATCCTAGCGCCCGCTCAGGCGGGCGCGAATAGTCAATGACCAGTCTGGTTGATGCTGTGGGCGGCAGCGCTTGAAACTCCGGGGCTATTTGGCATTTAGTCGTTATCTGGGGCCTGATCTGGGGCCTGCGCCGGCGGGGTGAGATCGCGGGCGACACGAAAGCCAAGCATATCCGCTCGCGCATCGGCGGAGAAGCGGTTGCGCGCGTGACTTCGCATGGCCCCTGCCGGAGACTTGAAACTACCACCGCGCACCGCGCGCGACGCGCATCCCGGGTCGCTGCGGGCACTGCCGTCACTGGGAGCGCCCTGATAGCTGTGGTGGTAACAGTCTGTCGTCCATTCATAAACATTGCCGGCGGTATCATAAAGACCGAAGGGGTTGGGCGGGAAGCTGCCTACCGGTGCGGTGGATATCTGATCCCAGCGGGTCCCGCAATTGACGCAGAGCGCGCGACTTGCCGGGGAACCTATGCCCCACCAGAACGATGAGGTGCTGCCGCCGCGCGCCGCGTATTCCCATTCGGCCTCGGTTGGCAGGCGGTAGGGCTGCCCGGTTTTTTTGCCAAGCCACTTGGCGTAGGCCATGGCATCGTCCCAGGACACATCGATGACCGGGCGCGACCCCCGTCCCCAGCCATAATCCTGTGGCCGCCGCGCGCCGGTCTCGCGCACATAACGGTCATAGTCGCTGAATGTCACCTCGCGTGCGCCGATCATGAAACCATCGAGGCTGACTCTGTGGACTGGTCGAGCATCGCTATCGGCCATGCCGACCGGGTTACCCATCATGAATTCGCTCGGCTTGAGCGCCACCATTTCTGGTGCTGTCGTGTCCCCGACCAGAAAAACATCTGTGTGAGTGCCGGCAACGGGCTCGGCGGGCACTCGCAAATCTCCGCTGAGGGGCTCGGACGACGCCGGCCCCGAGGCGCGATCTGCATCCGCAGGCGTTTGATTTTCAGAAACAATCCCGGTCGTCCCCTGCGATACATCCGTTCCCGGATCGGGTCTGCCCGCCGTGGCATTTCCTGCCGGATTGGGCTTGGCGATGGGGGTCGCTGTATTGCTTGGCGCGTCATCCGTGGTCTGCGTCTGCGCTGTTGGCGTTGCTGGCGGTCGGGACGGTGGCGCGGGCTCGGCAATCTGTGGCGATATCGCTTTCTGGCCTGTCAGCGTCATCAGGCCGGCGAACCACAAGGCGGTCACCGTGCCTGCTGCCAGCACCACCCCGGAAAGCAGTCCGGCGGCAAAACTGAGCGGGCTGCCCTTGGCGCCCGCAGACTTGGCGGTGGACTTTTTGCTATCCTCTGCGTCCGCTGCTGCTTGCGCCTCTGGCGCACCGGCAGCGGGCGTGGCGGTGTCGCCCACAAGCTGCGAGGGGCGCTCCTCGGCCTGCTTGAGCGCTCGCTCGCCACGGTCGAGTTCGCGCCGCAGGGCGTCGATGTCCTGATACCGATCCTCGAGCCGGTCTTCCAGTCGGCGGCATTCGTTGGTCAGTTCCTCGACGATGCGCTCCTGCTCGCGTAAGGCAAGGCGCAGGCCTTCATTTTCTTGCTGAATGGCAAGATCGGCGGCCACGGCGCTGATGTTGCGCTGAGCAGGCTGGCCGTTGCCGGTCGAGGGGCTGGTGGCCGGCGGCTTGGATTGTGATGGTTGATCGGGCATGAATTCTCCCCGCCTGGGAGCGGATGCTGATAGTCATTGGACGTGGCAGAGTATAGCCAAGCTGCGCTCAAGCACAAAAACGGCTGCGCCGGTTTGCAAAGGCGTCTATCCTAACGCTCATGGTTCCGGCCACCCCGGACAATGAAGTTGCTGTTTCACGGTAACGCGCCTAGCTGCGACGATACCGGAAAATGAATCCAGGTGATTGAGGATAATCACCCTTTTTTATAGAGTTTAGAGTGCGGATGCGAAAAGGCATGGGACAGGTCAAGGTACGTCGAATTCGCCAACCCCATATTATCGATTCCCGCCCGACCGGACGGCTAGGCCTGTTGCTAGTGTTACTGGTCGTGGCGCTTGGCAGTTGGGGCTATCTGGCGCTCGATCTTCCCCGTGAACAGCCGACCTCTATCAAGGTGCCAGCTCCAGCGAACGAGCCGGTAAAGCCATCTGATCTGGACAGCATCGAACAGAATCGTGCGACACTTGCGGATGAAACCGCCGAACTCGAACAACGACTGCAAAGTCTGAGCGAGGATCGTCAGGCGCAAAGCGAGGCAGTGCGCCAGGCACAAGACGAAATTCGTCAGCTCCAGAGCGAAAACGCCAAACTGCGCTCGCAAATAGCCTTTTTAACGCAGCTCTTCGGCGGCGACGACGGCCCCATCACCATCAGCGATCTGGCCTTGTCGAGTGAGGGCGAGGGCAGCGTGCGTTACTGGTTCAAGGTCTCGCGCACCAATGCCGACGAAGACATGCTGACCGGCCAGGTGCGCATGCAGTTACGCGGCACCATTGACGACCAGGAGCGCTACTTCAGCCTGTCAGAACTGACCGAAAACGGCGACGACGGGCACCGGCTCGGCTTCCGGCATTTCCAGGAAATTGACGGCACAATCAAATTACCGCAAAACTTTCTCCCCGAGGAACTACTGGTGATCGTGGTGCCGGACGACAAGGCCAAAGGTGGAGCACGGCGGCAGTTTGAATGGAAATTGAGCGAAGAGCCAGATTAAACAGCCGAACCAGAGCTGCACCATATAGCTGGTGCGAATGAGTTGTCGTTTTGTCGTGAATCACATGGTTTTATTCTCCGGGCTGGCAGAGACTAAGAGCCTCATCCTGAAATTCTATGTCGATTGGGTAACAACCCCAGACGAGCGAAATGCCAAATACCACCACGCGCTAATTGATGCGAGATAGCAGTGTTTTTCAAAAAAATGTCTCAAAACCAGAACCAGGAGGTTCGTTTCATGGCACGCATTCGTAGAGTGAAGCCGCCCAAGGTCGTGACTGTTATTGGACAGGGTACCGTCATTGAGGGCCATGTCCGATTCTCGGGCGCGCTCCACCTCGACGGGAAGATCAAGGGCGAGGTCACCGCAGAAGCAGAAACCAATGCCACGCTGATCATTAGTGAGCAGGGCGCCATCGAAGGCGACGTCAAAGTCGAGCAGCTCATTACCGACGGTAGCATTGTGGGCGATGTGCATGCGCGCGACCGGGTCGAACTCGGAGCCCATGCGCGCGTCACCGGCACCCTGTATTACCAGTTGCTGGAAATGGCCATGGGCGCCGAGATCAACGGCAAGCTGGTGCATTGCGACTCGGCCGAACTGCAACGCCTGAGCTACGATGGACGCCACTTCGAGGAGACAGTGACGCTGAAGGAAAGCCCTGGAACACCCGAGAGTGCAGCCGATGCTGACAAGCCGCAGGATAATGCCGGCGCCGATAAGGACACTAGCAGCGGCCGCTCACGCCGCGCCAGTACCAAATCGGCGACCGAATCCGCCTGAGCCTGGACGCCCTGACCGCCTGTTTTCTGGCCAAGGCTCAGGGTTTGGGCCACCCGGGACAATGAATCCGCGTGATTAGGCGCAAGACGAGATTAGGCGCGAGAAGATTAGGCGCAAGAGTTAGAGTAGTGGCTTATGCGATCAGGGCTCGTAGATATTGACCCCATTGGGCGAGCCCAGAATCAGCATATCGGCTCCACGCAGGGCGAACAGACCTACGGTCACCACACCGGCGATGTTATTGATCTGCTGCTCCATGGCTGCGGGGTCCTGAATCTCGAGGCCCTGAATGTCTAGAATGGCATTGCCGTTGTCGGTCACGAAGCCCTCGCGCCACACCGGTGTGCCACCGAGCTTGACCAACTCGCGCGCCACATAACTGCGTGCCATCGGAATGACTTCTACCGGCAGCGGGAAGGCCCCGAGCACATCGACACGCTTGCTTTCATCGGCAATGCAGACAAAGGTCTCGCTGGCGGCAGCGACGATTTTCTCGCGCGTCAGTGCGCCGCCGCCCCCTTTGATGAGTTGCAGGCGACCGTTGGCCTCGTCGGCGCCATCGACATAGAGCGACAGGTCGCCGGCGCTGTTGAGATCAAACACCTGTATGCCGTGGCTTTTCAGTCGCTCGCTTGAGACCTCGGAACTCGAGACTGCGCCCTCAAACCGGCCTTTGATCTGGGCGAGAAAATCGATAAAGTGGTTCACGGTCGAGCCGGTGCCAACGCCAATCACGCCACCCTGCACATAGGAAAGGGCGGCCTCGGCGGCTTGTTTTTTCAGTTCGTCCTGAGTCATGGGGCTCAAGCTCCTGGGGTAAGATGATGATTGAAAGGTAATGGTTTAAGGATGATGGTGCCCGGGCAAAGGCCAAGCCGCGCGCATTCTCTAAGCCGTGCGCCTTGTCATGGAAGCGCAGCCTTTATCCTCCGGGTCGGCTGGGGCCGTGAGTATTGCCTAATCTGGATATCATGTGTGGATCATAACAGAGCGACTCCAACCCCGACCTGATCTTCTATCATCGAGACAATCCCCGCGCTTAGCGTCACTTCTGGTTCCCGCATGCCCCATCGCTATATCGAACGTATCCTCAAAGCCCGCGTCTATGAGGTCGCGGTAGAAACCCCACTGAGCCCCGCGCCCCTGCTCTCGCGCCGTCTGGCCAATCAGGTGTTCCTCAAGCGTGAGGACTTGCAGCCGGTGTTTTCCTTCAAGCTGCGCGGGGCTTACAACAAACTGCGCCATCTTACGCCCGAGGCGCTTGCCCGTGGGGTGATTGCCGCCTCGGCTGGCAATCACGCCCAGGGGGTGTCGCTCGGTGCGGCGCGGCTCGGGGCTGAGGCGACCATTGTGATGCCGCGCACCACGCCGGCTATTAAGGTTCAGGCCGTGCGCAATCTCGGCGGGCGCGCACTCCTGCATGGCGACTCATACGACGAGGCCTGCGCTCATGCCTTTGAGCTGGCCGAAGAACGCGGTCTGACCTTTATCCACCCCTTCGATGACCCAGAAGTGATCGCCGGTCAGGGCACCATCGGCATGGAGCTGCTGCGTCAGCACCCGGACCCACCGGCGGCCATCTTCGTGCCCGTCGGTGGTGGGGGGTTGATCGCGGGTATTGCCGCCTATGTGAAATACCTGCGCCCGGAGGTGCTGGTGATTGGCGTCGAGCCGGCTGAAGCAGCGACCCTGCATCAGGCCCTTGCCGCCGGTAAACCTGTCGATCTTCCCGAGGTTGGGCTGTTCGCCGATGGCGTGGCGGTGCGGCGTATTGGCAGCGAGACCTTTCGGGTAGCGCGTGAATGCGTGGATGAGGTGATTTTAGTCGACACCGACGAAATCTGCGCCGCCATTAAGGATATCTATGACGATACTCGAGGCATTGCCGAGCCCGCCGGCGCCTTGGCGGTTGCTGGGCTCAAGCGCTATGTGGAAGTTTACGGCCTGCGCGACGAGCATCTCATTGCCATTGAAAGTGGCGCCAATATCAACTTCGACCGCCTGCGCCATGTCGCCGAGCGCGCTGAACTCGGTGAGCGTCGCGAGGCACTGTTCGCCGTCGGCATTCCCGAGCGGCCCGGCAGTTTTCTCGGCTTCTGTAAGGCGATTGGCAAACGCCAGATTACCGAGTTCAATTATCGCTACAACGATGCCCAAGAGGCCCAGGTGTTTGTCGGCATTGAGCTCGGCGGCGGTGCGCAGGAGCGGTGTGACCTGGCCGAGCGCCTAGAGAAGAAAGGCTTCAGCGTGCTCGATATGAGCGAAAACGAGACCGCGAAGTTGCATATTCGCTTTATGGTGGGCGGCCATGCACCTGGACTGACAGACGAGCGCCTGGTGCGCTTTGAGTTTCCCGAACGTCCTGGCGCGCTGCTGAACTTCTTATCCAGCCTGGGCCGACGCTGGAACATCAGTCTGTTCCATTACCGCAACCATGGTGCGGCCTACGGTCGGGTATTGATGGGCATTCAGGTGCCAGAGGCCGAAGGCGCCGAGTTCGAGCGCAGCCTGCGGGAACTGGGCTATCCCTTCTGGAACGAAACCGACAACCCGGCTTGCCGCCTTTTTGCTGCTAGCGGCCGGGGCCTAGCGGATTATCCCACTTAGGCTCTCGACCGCATTGACCGCCGCTGCTGCGGCCACGTCGGCATCGGCCTCGCGTCCGGCCATGGTCAGGCGGCCGAAGGCACCAACCGCGCGTGCGTCGACCAAAGTCACATTGGCGGCTTTTTCGGCCTCGTTTGCGGCATAGACGATGTAGCCCGCTGGTTCGGTCTCCAAAATAAACAGGCTTTGTCCGGGCAGAATCATCGACCCGCGGCGGTTCTGGCGATTGATCAGCACTGCATGATCTGGCGTGACCGCGCGGATAATCTCGGTCCATGCCACCTGGCATTTCTGGCGGTCGTCTTCTCCCACGCCAAGGCGATTCAATACCGTGCGCCCGGCCTCGAGCACATCACTCTGGTCGCGCTGATGAATCACCATGGTGCCGTAAGCGCGCTCGACCACCTGTTGGCTGAGATGAACCCGGGTGGCTTTCAGCGCAATGTCCGTCAGCCGATGGATGGCCATGCCGGGGGAGACCTCGAGCCACAGACAGGCATCGCCCGGCACCGGCAAAAAGCCCTGGGAAACACTGCCCATATAGGCTGCGAGCTGCGGCTGCAAGGAGTCGATGAAGACGTAGGTCTTAAGCTCAATGGACATGAGTCATTAGCGGGACTGGTTCTGGGGCTAGATTTGGGGCTAGGTTTTGGGGCGATTTCTGGGGCCTGTTAGACGGTGCCGACCAGGCCGTGTGCCTGGCGGTCGGCATGGTAAGAGGAACGCACCATGGCGCCTGCGGCAACAGCGGAAAAGCCCATGGCCTTGCCTGCGGCCTCAAGTGCGCCAAAGGCATCGGGCGTCCAGTATTCGCGCACGGGCAGATGCTCAGCGCTTGGCTGCAAATACTGGCCAATGGTCAGCATGTCGCAGTCATGCGCGCGCAGATCGCGCATTTCCGCCAGCACCTCCTCGCGCGTCTCGCCCAGTCCGAGCATTAGCCCGGATTTCGTCGGCACCTGCGGATGGCGCTGTTTGAACGCACGCAGCAGGTCGAGTGAGCCCTGGTAACTGGCTCCCGGACGGGCCTGTGCATAGAGCCTGGGGACCGTTTCCAGATTATGGTTGAAGACATCGGGCACCGAATCGCCGCGGAAGTGCTCCAGTGCCACCGCCTCGCGCGTGCGAAAATCAGGCACTAGCACTTCGATTCGGGTGGCCGGCGCGCGCTCGCGGATGGCGCGCAGGCAGTCAGCGAAATGCCCAGCGCCACCATCGCGCAGATCGTCACGATCCACCGAGGTGATCACCACATAGCGCAGCCCCATGGTCGCGATTGCCTCGGCCAGACGCGCTGGTTCTTCTGCATCCGGCGGTAGCGGTCGGCCATGGGCTACATCGCAAAAAGGGCACCGGCGCGTGCAGATATCGCCCAGAATCATAAAAGTGGCCGTGCCATGCGCGAAGCACTCACCCAGATTCGGACACTGGGCCTCTTCGCACACGGTTGCCAGTTCAGCATCGCGAAGTAACCGCCTGATCCGCGCCACCCCGGCTCCGAGCGGCGCCTTAGCCCGAATCCAGGCCGGCTTGCGCAAGGATGCGCCCGACTCGACCTTCACCGGAATGCGCGCGACCTTATCTAGCCCACGCTGATGGGTGTGGGGGCTCAGTCGCGACTGTGGGGTTAGCTTCTCGGCGGCCGGCATGGAGTTAGGCATAGGGTCAGGATTCAGGTCATTGCAAGGCGTGCACTCGCAGCTGGCATCCCGGCAGGGAAGGGCGGTTAGCAGCAAGCCAAATTGGCGAAAAAAAGCCGCGAAAAAGCGCAAAGCCGCCCATTTTAACAGCTTCAGTCAGTTTGTTTCGCAGCCGATTCGTTACAGGAGTGCGAAAATGTTCAGGTTATGCTCGAGATGGCAGCTAACCCTGCTCAAGCAGATTGCGCAGATCGATAATGGCCGCGTTGGCGCGTGAGATATAAGACGCCATCACCAGCGAATGATTGGCCATGGGGCCAAAGCCGGTGCCGTTTAAGATCAGCGGGCTCCAGACGGGCTTCTGGGTGTTCTCGAGTGCGCGGATGATCTGGCGCAAGGATACTTCAGCCGTCTTGCCCTCGAGTACTTGCTTGAAGTCAACCTGCACCGCTTTCAGTGTGTGCAAAAGTGCCCAGCAGTAGCCGCGCGACTCGAAGAAAATATCGTCAATTTCCCACCAGGATGTCTTGACCAGCGTCTCAGAGGGGGTCGCTGTGGACTTGGATGCGTTTGGGTCGCCTGCAAGATCGATATCGTGGCGCATCTCCCCAGCATTGGCCGCCAGTCTCAGCGCGAAACTGCCCAGGCGTTTTTCGACCACCGCCAGATAGGCAGCGAGATTGTCCGCGCGGCTAAAGAACTGACCGTCGTACTGTTGATCATCAGCCAAGCGGTCCAGGTAACGGTAGAGGTACTTGGTGCCGTCACGATAGGCTGACTCTGTGGAGGGCAAAATCCAGGAGTCCGAATTGAAATGGAACTGGGGCTCGCCGAGTTGTAAGTCCTTGTCTTCGGTCGACTGGGTTTGGGAACGACTGAAATCATTGCGCAGCGCGCGCACCAGGTCGCGCAGTTCGGTCAGGGCGCCAAATTCCCAGTTCTTGATGTTGTCCAGATACAGACCGGGCGGGATCTTGTCATTGGTGATGTAGCCGCCGGGCTTGTCGAGCAGGGTCTCGCCAATGCCAATCGCGGTGGCTGTCATGACATAACCGGGCACCAGTTTTGTTTTGTCGCCGTCGGCTTTTTCCAGTGCAAACTGCTCGACATCAAACATCCCTGGGCTGCGCGACCAGTAAATGCCGACCAACACCATGATGACCGCGCCGGTTAGCAGCAGGAGTCCGGCGGTCCACCAGAGTCCTTTCTCCTTCCAGGTGCGCGGATCGTAGAGTTTGACGACTTTTGCCGCGCTCTCTTTCAGGCGCAGGGCGTTTTTGGGCGCTGCTGCGCCCGATGGGAAATTCTGCTGTTGCATTGTTTAGGCTCCTGAGCCTGAGACTCGATCAGTCATGACTAACGCTCATGGTCCCCGCCACTCTGGAGAATAAAGTGGCTGTTTCAGGGTAAAGACCGCCATCAGTATCTATTATCGGGGTCTTGGTTGCGATAGTCACCTTTGCGCGCAGCATCGGCGATCAGCGGCGGCTTTGCAGCAGCCATGGATTTGTTACACTGAGCGTCGCGATAGTGACAGGCTTTTCTTGCAACACCCCGAAATGCTTAACTGAGGATACCAACCGCAAACTGGTTTTAGGTTTTGGGCCGCTACCCGGCCCAAGACGAGCCGAAATCTCAAAGGGTTTCGGTATAAAATCAGGCACACGCCATGCCGAGCTTCCTCCACGCCGCTGACCTGCATCTCGACAGCCCGCTGACCGGGCTCGAAGCCTATGAGGGTGCGCCCGTGGAGGACATCCGCGGCGCCACCCGCCGCGCGCTCGAAAATTTAGTCGACCTGGCGCTGGCCGAATTCGTTGATGCCCTGCTGTTGGCCGGGGACATTTACGACGGCGACTGGCGCGACTATAACACCGGGCTCTTCTTTGCCGGGCAGATGGCGCGGCTCAAACAGGCGGATATTCCGGTGTTTATGGTCCAGGGCAATCATGATGCAGCCAGCCAGATCAGCCGCCAGCTGCGCCTGCCAGATAATGTGCATCTATTCCCCAGCCGCCGGCCGGCAAGTATTCCGCTGGAATCGGCCGGGCTGATGGTTCATGGCCAGAGCTATCCCAGTCGCCAGGTCGAGCAGAACCTGGCCCGTGCCTATCCGCCAGCCGAAGCGGGCTTGTTTAACATCGGCCTGCTGCACACCTCGCTCGACGGTCGCCCCGGTCATGCCAGCTACGCCCCCTGTCGGCTTGATGACTTGCAGCGCCTCGGCTACGACTACTGGGCACTAGGCCATGTGCACCAGCGCGAGGTGGTGAGTGAAGACCCCTGGGTGGTCTTTTCCGGCAATCTCCAGGGCCGCCATGCGCGCGAGACTGGCGTGAAGGGCGCTACCCTTGTTCGCATCGACAACGCCCGGGTGCAGGCGGTCGAGCATCAGCCGCTCGATGCCATGCGCTGGGCGCTGTGCGAGATTGCCGTCGATGACCAACTGGGGCGCGACGGGCTCGAAGAGCGCATTGCCGCCGCCCTGCGCGCCGAACTGGATGCTGCCGATGGCCGGCTGCTTGCGGTGCGCCTGCGCCTGCATGGCAGCACCTGCCATGATGGAGCGCTGCGTGCCCGCGCCGAAGAATTTCTCAACCAGTGTCGCATCCTGGCGCTCGAATGCGGCGGTCGCGGGATATGGATCGAGAAGCTCATCATCGCCACTGAGCGCGCGACCCGCGCCGCCACCGGGGCCGAAAAGTCCGATGAGTCCGCGCTTAGCCCGCTACTCGAGGCCCTCGCAAACCCTGAGAGCCTGCTCGATGCGACATCACAAGAGCCGACATCTCTTACCACCGCAATGTTTGAAGACATCGCAGACCTTGAGCGCAAACTCCCGGCCAGTCTGGCCAATGAGAACGACCCGCTCGATCTCAGTTTCACCAGCCTGAGCCGCCAGGATGGCGACCTGCATCAGTGCCTGCGCGATGCCCACGCTCTGCTGCTCGAGCGCCTGCAAGGCGAGCCCGAATCCAATCCGCGCTAACGTTCATGGTCCCGACCACCCCGGATAATGAACCCGTGTGATTCACAGTAAAGCGACCCACGCATGCGCCTGCTCGACCTCCATCTGCAAGCCTTCGGCCCCTTCACCGACTGCCGACTCGACCTGAGCGCCGGTCGCGAGGGGCTGCATATCATCCATGGCCCCAACGAGGCCGGCAAAAGCTCCGCCCTGCGCGCCCTGCATGGCCTGCTGTTTGGCATTCCCGAGCGCACCCGGGATGACTTTATCCACGGCTCACGCGACCTGCGCATTGGCGCGCGCCTGCGGGCCAGCGATGGGCACGAATGGCAGGGCTACCGCCGCAAGGGCCGCAAGAACACCCTGCTCGCGCCCGACGGCAGCGCGGATAACAGCAGCATGGCTGAGGACCAGCTTCAGGCCATGCTCGGCGGCGTCGATGCCGAGACCTTTCGCCGCCTGTTCGGCATCGACCACCAGACTCTGGTTAGCGGTGGCGAGGAACTGCTCGCCGAACGCGGCGCTGCGGCCGATGCCCTGTTTGGCGCCGGTATGGGGCGGCTGAATCTGCGCGGTCTGGCCCAGCAGCTCGACAGCGAGGCCAATGCGCTATTCCGCCCCCAGGCAACCAAAAAGCCGTTACTCAACCAAGAACTGGCCCGCCACCGCGAGCTCGAACGCGACCTCAAAACCGCTGGTCTTACCGCGCGCGACTGGGCCGAGGCCGAACAGCGCCTGAACGAGGCCAGGCAGGAGCTCGACCAACTCGCCCAAGACATCCTGCACGCCGAGACCCGCCGCAGCCAGCTTGAACGCGTGCGTCGCACTCAGCCCAGACTGGCGCGCCTGGACGAACTCAAGGCCCAGCTCGCCGCCTTGGCTGATGTCCCCATCCTGCCCGAGGACTTCAGCCAGCGCCGCCAGCAGGCTGAGCGCCAGTTACAAGATAGCGCCGTTCAACGCGCGACCCTGGAAACCCGGCTTGCGCGCCTGCGCCAGCAGATTGCCGAGCAGCCGGTCGACGACCGCCTGCTCGCCGAGGCCGAGGCCATCGAGGCCTTGACCGAAGCGCTCGGCGGCTTTCGCAAAGCCGCCCGCGACCGTCCCGGGCTTCTGGCCGAGCGCGACACCGAGCGCGATCAAGCCGCGCGCATCCTGGCCATGGCTCGCCCAGATCTGCCACTGGAGCAGGCTGAGACCTTGCGCCCGCTGCTCGCCCGCCAGCGCGCCACTCAGCAACTGGCCGCCGAGGGCGCCCGACTGAAAACCGCCGCCACCCTCGCGCAGAAATCTCTGCGCGATCTCGAACAGCAATTGGCCCAGCGCGAGGCGCACCTGGCCGCCTGCCCAGCGCCGCCCCCCACCGAAGCCTTGGAGGACGCCGTCACCGCTGCCCGCCGCGCCGGCGATCTTGATCGCCACATCGCCGAGGTCACAGACGAGCAGGTCAACACCCAACGCCAGGCCGAGCGCAGCCTGGCTGCCGCCGGCTTCTGGCCACACGACCTGTCGGCCCTGTGCCGCGCTGCCCTGCCGAGCGAAGCACAAATTCAGACCTTCATCGAGCGCGAGCAAGACCTAGCGCAACAAGCCGAGCGCATCGCCAACGCGCTCAGCGACACCCGTGCCGAACAGGCGCGTTCGAGCGAACGTCTGCGTGCCCTGCAATTGGGCGGAGAAATACCCACCGAAGCGCAGCTTGCCGAGGCGCGTGCCCAGCGGGAAGCCTTGTGGCAATGCATCAAGACCTCGTGCTTTAGCGGCAAGAATACTGCTGGGGATGCTGGTGGGGATGCTGGTGGGGATGTTGGTGGGGATGTTGGCGCTGATACTGTCAACAATCCCGTTAAAGACACCTCCACAGATACCGGCAACACGCCGGCGCCGCCAGATGCCGAAGGCGGCAAGGCACCACTGCCCGAGCGCTTCGAGACCAGCCAAGGTGCCGCCGACCGCATTGCCGATCGGCTCAGGCGCGAGGCCGCCAACGTGCATGAGCAGGCCAGTATCCAGGCGCGGCTCGAACAGACTCAGGCCGAGGAGGCCAAACTTGTGCGCGAGTCCAGCGCTTGCGATGCGAAGGCCGCTGCGCTCGACCAGCAATGGCAGGCACTTTGGGCCGTGCTAGACAGCAAGCCCGCTACCCCAGCCGCCATGCGCGACTGGCGCGCCCTAGTGCGCCCGCTGATCGAACAGGCTGAGCAGCGGGAGAATTTGGCGCACCGCCTGGATGCCCTCAAGCAGGAGCGCTCGCGGCTGATACAAAGGCTGGCACAGAGCCTTGAGCGCGTCGGCGAGCACAGTGACCTGCCCGCAGCAGCGGACAGCGACGAACTGGACAATCAGGAGTTGGAGGATCCCAGCGATCCCGCCAGCGCGAGCCAAGCCTGCCTCGGGCCCTTGTTGCAGCAGACCGAGCGCGCCCTCACCAAGCTGCAAAAGAAGGCGCGCGAGCATGCCAGCTTGCGCGACGCCTGCCAAGAGCAGCGCGTGCGCCAGCAGCAACTGCACGCCGACAGTACCGCCGCCGACCAACAGCTTGCCGACTGGCAAGCGCGCTGGCAGGTTCTGCTCGCCGAGCTGAAGCTGCCAGGCGCGCGCGATGCCGAGGCGGTGGCCGAGGACTTCGAGCGCCTCAGCGAGCTGTTCGCCGCCCTCGACCGCCACGCCGGGCTCAATGCGCGCATTCAGGCCATCGACGCCGATGCCCGCGCCTTCGCGCACAGCGCCCGCGCCTTGCTCGCGCGCCTGACGTCGGCTCTGCCCGAAGGCGCAGCGCAAGCGGTCCCTGAGGCCAAACCGGAACCCACGCTGGAAATCGAGCGGGAACCCGAGCTGGAACCGGCTCTGGCCGAACTGCGCCAGCGCCTGGCCCGGGAGCGCGCGGCACGCAGCCGCCGCGACGAACTCAACAGCCAGCACCAGCAAGCCGAGCAGGATATGGCCCGCATTGAGGATGCCCAGGCCGGCGCCCGCGCCGCATTGCAGGCACTGTGCGAGATCGCTGGCTGTTCCGCCGCCGAGGATCTGCCCGACATCGAAGCGCGCGCGCGCCAACAGCAGGAATGCCAGTCAGAGCTCACCGTCGTGCAGGCCGAACTGCGCGAAGCTGGCGATGGTCGCCCGCTAACCGATCTGCGCACCGAAGCCCAAGCGCTCGCAGGCGATGCCCTGAGTGCCGAACTCATCGCCCTCGAACAACAGCTCAGCATGGACCTGCGCCCGCGTGAGCGCGCCGCCATCGAGCACAAGCTCTGCGCGCAGCAGGTCCTTGCCGCCATGGATGGCAGCGCCCAGGCTGCCGATCTGGCCACCCAGGTTGCTCAATCACGCGCGCGCATCAAGCGGCTCGCGCGTCAGTGGCTGGAACGCCGTTTTGCCGCGCACTTGCTGCAAGATGCCCGCGACCGCTTTGCCGAGCGCCATCGTGACCCGCTGCTGCCGCTCATCGCGCGGTATTTCGCGCAGCTGACCGAAAGCGCCTTCAGCGCGGTGGAAATCGACTTCGACCAGGGCGACCCGCCGGTGCTGGTGGCGCGCCGAGCCAGTGGCGAGCGCCTGGGGGTCGACGCCCTGAGCACCGGAACCCGCGATCAGCTCTACCTGGCACTGCGTCTGGCCACGCTCGAACAGCGCGCCAGCCGCGCCGAGCCGCTGCCGCTGATCGTCGATGACATCCTGGTGCAATTCGACGATCGCCGCTCCCGCGCCACCTTAAGCGCGTTGGCCGAGTTCTCCGCCCATACCCAGGTGATCCTCTTTACCCATCACCGCTATGTGGTGGAGCAGGCGCAGGCCCTGAAATCCGATATCCAATCCGTTGCCGCCAGCGGGATGCCCGAGCAGACCCCAGGGCAGATCCCAGAGCAAACATCAGTAAAGATGGCGCAGGCAGATGCAATGGCCCGGATTTTCGTCCATGATCTCTGCGCGAGCCGGTCACGGGATGGGTGATTTCCACTCAGGCCGCGCGGTCTTGATCAAGACTTCAGGCGGTGCAACACCCCAGGCGGAAGACGGCAAGTGCCACTCGGTGATCCCTAATTGCCGCGATTGTCAGGATCATCGCCGCAAGCAAAACAAGTGCGTTACCGCGAGCTCACGCGCGGGCGACTTGACGGCCGCCGCGCGAATGCATAGCCTTGGCCAATTGCCGCAAAAATTATCGCGACTCTTCCGGTCGCGGCTGCGTCACTTCAGGTGGTCCCTAAGGATTGCGCGCCCCATGCCCCGGCGATGCGTCCCTGAAGTCCCTCGGTTGCAACTCGGTCCACTCGGCTTTTCATCTAACGCATCGCGCAGGAACAGCTCGCCGTGAAAGCATTTAACAGCGTCGGCTTTCGTATTCTGGCCGCGACCGCAGCCATTCTCATTGTGGTTGCCGCAGTCGCACTTGTGATCTACTCCAAGGACGAATTAAATCAAACCGTCGCAAGCGAGGTTCATGCCGCCCGCAACCTGCTGCTCCTGACCGAATCCATGCGCGAGAACATGGACGAGAAATGGGGCCTGGGACTGTTCACGGCCGAGAAACTGCGCGAAATCCATGAGTCCACTGACTTGTCCGAAGATGAGCGCTGGAAAAAGATCTTTGCCACAATCCCCGTCATCACCGCATGGGAGGCCGCCAAGTCCAAGGCCGATGCTGGCGGTTTTGAGTTCCGCACTCCCAGGCCTAATGCTCGTAATGACGAGAACGAGCCCGATGCGGTGGAAGCCGAGGTTCTCGCCTATCTGCGCGAAAACCCCGATGTGGAAGAGCATTTCGTCGTCGACGAAGAACGCGACGCCGTGCGTTATTTTCGCCCCGTTTACTTAAGTCACATGTGCCTGCTGTGCCACGGCGACCCGGCGCGCAGCGAGCAAATCTGGGGCACCACGGACGGCACCGACATCACCGGCTTCCGCATGGATGGCAAGCGCTTGGGCGACATGCATGGCGCCTTCGAGATTATTCGCCCGCTGACTGAATCACGCACCCAAACGCGCAACAAAATTTTCTTGCTGATCGCGCTGGTCATTATTGCCGGCGGCTTCATTATCGGCCTGATCGGCTGGCTGAGCTATCGCATGGTTTCGCGCCCCATCGACACCGCAGTCGATGCGCTACTTGAGGCCCAGAAAAGCGGCGACCTGAGCTTCCGTCTGCCAGCACAGAACAACCGCGAAATGCAACGCCTGTCAGAAGGCTTTAACGAATTCATCGCCCGCATTCAGGGGCTGGTCACCGAGGTGGCCCATTCGGCCGAGCAACTCGACAGCGCTAGCCGCCAGGTCAGCCAAATCACCAATGAGACCCATGCTGGCGTGCGCCAGCAGCAGGCGGAGACCGATCAGGTCGCCACCGCCATGAATGAAATGACCGCTACGGTCGAGGAGGTCGCGCGCAACGCCGCCTCCGCCGCCGAGTCTGCGCGCGATGCCGATGGCCAGTCCAGCCGCGGCAAGGCCATCGTGCAAGAAACCATGTCATCCATTGAACAGCTTGCCAACGACATCGAAACCGCCTCGCAAGTCATCTCCCGCCTGGAGAATGACGCCGAGCAGATCGGCGCCGTGGTGGATGTCATCAAAGGCGTGGCTGAGCAGACCAATCTGCTCGCGCTCAATGCCGCCATTGAGGCGGCCCGCGCTGGCGAGCAGGGCCGGGGCTTCGCAGTGGTTGCCGACGAGGTGCGCAGCCTTGCCAGCCGCACCCAAAGTTCCACCGACGAAATCCAGCAGATGATCCAGCGGCTGCAATCTGCCGCCAAGGAAGCGGTCGCGGCCATGGAACACGGCCAAACGCAAGCCCAGGCATCGGTTGCCAAGGCAGTTGAGGCCGGTGCCGGACTCGACACCATTACCGATGCGGTCAGCACCATCACTGATATGAACCAACAGATCGCCAGCGCCTCGGAAGAGCAGTCCGCCGTGGCCGAGGAGATCAACCGCAACATTGTCAACATCAGCCAGGTCGCCGACCAGACATCCAACGGTGCCGAGCGCATGTCCGAGGCTACCGAGCACCTCAAGGAACTCGCCCAGGTGCTGCGTGACCAGCTTCAGCAGTTTAGGCTCAACAGCTAATGGCAAGTTTCACCATCTAGCACCGGGAACCCAGCAGAATCGCCTTGAGATTCAGGGTAACGCTGAGTGAGCCTCGCAATAAGAGAGGCTCCCTAAAAAGATGGCTTGGCTTTACCTGATTATCGCTGGAATCTTCGAGTGGGGCTGGCCTGTCGGACTCAAGCTTGGCCTGACAGATGGCGGTATGCGCTGGGGCTGGATCCTCTTTTCCGTCCTTTGCATGACCGCGAAAGGTGCGGCGCAAGTGGCAGTTACCGTCGTCGCTCGGGCTGTCGGCGCCGAGCAGATCCCTGGCTGCGTGGCGAGGCGGACGCCCTTGGCACTCCACCCGTCCCTGCTGGCTGAAAGGTCGGGATGAGATGGCGCTTGCCGTTGCCGATCAAATCCGTGCGGCCCATGCGGGTCAGGGCTTCGCGTAGCAGTGGCCAGTTGTCGGGGTCGTGATAGCGCAAGAACGCCTTGTGCAGGCGGCGCTGGCGCTGGCCGCGTGGCACTAGCACCTGTTCGGAATCCGGGGTGATGATTTTCAGTGGATTGCGCTCGCTGTGGTACATGGCAGTGGCGAGCGACAGGGGCGTAGGCAGGAAAGATTGAACCTGGTCAAGGCGAAAATTGTTGCGCTTGAGCCAGAGGGCGAGATTGAGCATGTCTTCATCGCTGGTGCCAGGATGAGCGGCGATGAAGTAGGGGATCAGATACTGCTCCTTGCCGGCCTCGCGCGAGTAGCGCTCGAACAACTCGCGGAAGCGCTCAAAGCTGCCGATGCCGGGCTTGAGCATTTTACCCAGCGGCCCCGGCTCGGTGTGCTCGGGGGCGATTTTGAGGTAGCCGCCGACGTGGTGGGTGACCAGTTCGCGCACATAGGTGGGCGAGCGCACGGCGAGATCGTAGCGCAGGCCGGATGCGATCAGAATGCGTTTGATGCCGGGCACCGCGCGCGCTTGGCGATACAGGCCAATCAGCGGACCATGGTCGGCGTTGAGGTTCTTGCAGATGTCCGGATGCACGCAGGATAGCCGCCGACAAGCAGCAGCAATCACCGGGCTGCGGCAGGACATGCGCCACATGTTGGCGGTCGGGCCGCCGAGGTCGGAGATGGCACCGGTGAAGTCGGGTGCACGGTCGCGGATGTCTTCCAGCTCCTTGAGGATGGATTCCTGTGAACGGCTCTGTATTACTCTGCCTTCGTGTTCGGTGATGGAACAGAAGGTGCAGCCGCCGAAGCACCCGCGCATGATGTTGACCGAGAAGCGGATCATTTCCCAGGCGGGAATGCGCGCGGCGCCATAGCTCGAATGCGGGCGGCGTGCAAAAGGCAGCTCAAACAGGCGGTCGAGTTCGCGCGTGCTGAGCGGAATGGGTGGCGGATTCAGCCATAGCAGGCGATTCCCATGCGCCTGCACCAGCGCTCGGGCGTTGCCGGGATTGGTCTCGAGATGAAACACCCGCGCGGCATGGGCGTAGAGCACCGGATCGGCGCGCACCTGCTCATAAGAGGGCAGCTGCACCAGGGTGCATTCGCACCGGGTGGCAGCGGCTTCAGCCGCGACAGCCACGCGTGGCTTTGGCTGCGAAGGGGCTGCATCAGCCGAACCCTGCTGTCCAGAACCCTGCTGTTTAGAATCTTTTTGGCCAGAATCTTTTCGGCCAGAATTGTTTTTGCCAGAGTTCTTTTGGCCCGAACAAAGCGGCTCATCACGATAAGGGTCAGGGTGCGGATCAACCCGCCCCGGCTGATCCAGCATCCTGGCATCCAGCTGTGCCCAGTCCTCTGGCAGTTCGCGCACCATAAAAGCGGTGCCGCGCAGATCGCGGATGCTCTCGACCGGCTCGCCGCGCGCGAGCCGATGTGCCAGGGCGACCAGCGCACGCTCGGCATTGCCAAACAGCAGGATGTCAGCCTTGGCATCGACCAGCACGCTGCGGCGCACCTTCTCCGACCAGTAATCATAATGCGCCACCCGGCGCAAGCTGGCCTCGATGCCACCGAGCACGATGGGAACGTCTTTGTAAGCCTCGCGCGCACGCTGGGCATAGACGGTGAGGGCGCGATCCGGGCGGCGGTCGGGCTGGGCGTCTGGTGTGTAGGCATCGTCTGAGCGCTTGCGCCGCTCGGCGGTGTAGCGGTTGACCATGGAGTCCATGTTGCCGGCGGTGATGCCGAAGAACAGCTCTGGGCGGCCAAGGCGCTTGAAGTCCTTGGCGCTGGTCCAGTCAGGCTGGGCGATGATGCCGACGCGAAAGCCCTGGGCTTCGAGCAGGCGGCCGACAATGGACATGCCGAAGCTGGGATGATCCACATAGGCATCGCCGCACACCAGGATCACATCGCAGGCGTCCCAGCCGAGCAGGTCCATCTCGGCACGCGACATGGGCAGCTCAGGTGCGGTGCCGAATTTGTGTGCCCAGTGTTTGCGGTGAGAGAAAATGTCGATTGGTTGCTGCACCATGAATCCGCCGCTTGCCATGTTGGGATGCTTTTCCAGTCGTCAGCCTTTAGTCGTCTGAGGGCTTTAGGCAGTAGTCGTCGGTGGTTAGCCTGGGGTAGCGGATATTTGTCGTTGAGCGCGACGAAACACCCTGCAATGGTAAGCAAACCACGCGCATCAAGCCGCAATTTCCTTTAGCATAGCGCCATCCTGATATCTGGGGTGATCTCGGCTGTTATCGAGACCACCGCAATTTGGCTTTGAGCGACCATTAAGAGGTTTACCCGATGCGGCAAGCAGCTTGGGCGACGGATTTTTCCAACATCACGCCGGTCGCGACGCTCCGGTGCTTCCATCAATCGTCCAGTTTGCGCTGGCGCTTGCTGCCGGCAGCCGTGCTTGCGGGCTTGGTGCTCGGTGGCTGCAGCAAGTCAGCGCCGCCAGCACCGCCCCCTGCGCCGCCCTCGGTGGTGGCCGAGCCGGCCAAGAAGGAACTGGTCGAGGGTTCGGCCAATTTTGTCGGCCGCGTGGTCGCTATCAATAAGGTGGAACTGCGCGCCCGGGTCGAGGGTTTTCTTAAGGAGCGGCGCTTTACGGAAGGTGACCGTGTTGACAAGGACCAGGTGCTCTTCCTGATTGAGCCCGATCAGTACCAGGCGGTGGTGGAACAGCGCCAGGCCGATGTGGCCTCGGCCGAGGCAAGCGAACTCAACGCCAGCGCCCAGCTCAAGCGCGGCCAGGAACTGCTGCAAAGCAAAAATATCGCGCAATCGAAGGTGGATGAACTCCAGGCGGCGGAATCCGTCGCCCAGGCGAGCATTCAGCAGGCGAAAGCAGCGCTGAACTCGGCCGAGCTGAATCTTGGCTACACCCAGATCACCGCTCCGGTTGCCGGGCGCATTGGCCTGGCCAATTACACCATCGGCAATCTGGTCGCCCCCTCGTCCGGTCCGCTGGCGACACTGGTCAGTCAGGACCCGATCTATGTGCAGTTTCCGGTTACTCAGCGCGAGCTGCTCGAGGCACGCCGCGAGATCGAGGGCCGTGGCGGCAACGCTAAGGATGTGAAAGTGAAGGTGGAACTGCCTGATGGCAGCCAGTACGACCACACCGGCCAGCTCGACTTTGTCGATGTGACCACCAATGAGACCACGGATTCCGTCACCCTGCGCGCCGAACTCGCCAATCCGAAGGGGATTCTGATCGATGGACAGTTCGTCAATCTGAGCCTCGCGCTCGGTGATCCAGACGAGGCCGTCGTGGTGCCGCAGGCCGCGCTTCAGGTCGATCAGCAGGGCGTTTACATTTTTGTGGTCGACGAAGACAGCAAGGCACAAGTGCGCCGCATTGAGACCGGCCCGACCAAGGGCGCGGATGTCGCGGTGACCAAGGGCCTGAAGGAAGGCGAGTTGGTGATCGTCGAGGGCATTCAGAAAGTCCGTCCGGGCCAGCCGGTGAAGGCCAGTCCGCCGCAGGAGCCTGGCGACAGCGGCGATGGTGGTGCTGATCAGGACGCGGGCGCTGGTGCATCCACGGACGAGTCCAAGGACACGCCGAAGGACGCACCCAAGGATTCGCCCAAGGATGCGCCCAAGCCTGGGGCAACAGTGGATGACAGCGACAAGGCATCATCTGACAAGGCGGCTGATGACAAACCTGGGACGCAAACCCAAGCCGCCAGCCCCGGCAGTGCTGACAGTGCTGACGGCACGAAAAATCAAGCAGACCAAGCCGATCAGGGCGATGCTGGCGACCAGAACGGCCAGGCCGAGCAGGAACAGAACAGCGAGGCCAACGCGCTATGATTTCCGACGTCTTCATCGACCGGCCGCGACTGTCGATCGTCATTTCGGTCGTTCTGACGCTCGCCGGGATCATTGCCATCACCCGCATTCCGGTCGCCCAGTTCCCGGACATCGTGCCGCCCCAGGTGTCGGTGAGCGGTGCCTATCCGGGGGCCAGCGCCTCGGTCGTGGAGTCCTCAGTCGCCCAACCGATCGAGTCCCAGGTCAATGGCGTCGACAACATGCTCTACATGAAGTCGACCAGCGCCAATGACGGCAGCTATTCGCTCAATGTGACATTCGCGCTTGGCACCAATCCGGATATCAACACCGTCAATGTGCAGAACCGGGTCAGTCTTGCCGAGCCGCAACTGCCGCTGGAAGTCACCCGCCAGGGGCTCAGCGTCAAGAAGCAATCCACCGCGATGCTGCAAGTCATCGCGCTTTATTCGCCAGAAAAGTCCTATGACGGGCTCTTTCTGAGCAACTACGCCACCATCAACCTGATCGATACCCTCGCGCGCGTCCCCGGTGTGGGCGAGGTGATGCAGTTCGGTCCGCTCAACTACAGCATGCGCATCTGGCTGAATGTTGATCGCATGACGGCGCTGTCCCTGACCCCGACTGACGTGATCAACGCCATCCAGGCGCAGAACGTGCAGGCCGCAGTCGGGCGCATTGGCTCCCAGCCGATGACGCCGGATCAGCAGTTCCAGATCACCTTGCAGACGCAAGGACGGCTGACGGACGCGAGCGAGTTCGAGAACATCGTGGTGCGCGCCAATCAGGATGGCTCCACCGTGCTGATCAAGGATATTGGCACCGTCGATCTTGGCTCACAGCAGTCGGACTCCGTCAGTATGCTCGATGGCCAGGATACGGCATCCATGGCCATCTACCTGGCACCGGGCGCCAACGCGGTTGCCGTCGCCAAGGGCATTGATGCGGCGATGGATAAGCTCGCTAAGCGCTTCCCGGATGATTTGGACTACAACATCGTCTACGACACCACGGATTTTGTCGAGTCGAGCCTTGAGGATGTTATTCACACACTGTTCGAGGCCTTCGCCCTGGTCATCCTGGTGGTGTTCATCTTCCTCGGCAGTTGGCGCGCAACCCTGATTCCGCTAGTCGCTGTTCCAGTGGCCCTGGTCGGTACCTTTGCCTTTTTGCTGATGATCGGCTTCTCGGCCAATACCATCTCACTGCTCGCCATCGTTCTTGCCATTGGCATTGTAGTGGATGACGCCATTGTGGTGGTTGAAAACGTCGAGCGCGTCATGGAGGAAGAAGGCCTCGACCCCCGCGCCGCCGCCAAGAAAGCCATGGGGCAGATAACCGGCCCTATCATTGCCGTGACATTGGTGCTGCTGTCGGTCTTCGTGCCGGTGGCCTTCATCCCCGGCATCACCGGGCAGTTGTTCCAGCAGTTCGCCGCCGTGGTGACCTTCTCCATGCTGATTTCGGCGGTCAACGCACTCACCTTATCGCCTGCGCTGTGCGCGGTGCTGCTCAAGCCGACCCACCATCGCAAAGGCGGGCTGATGGCGCGGATGATGGGCGCCATCGACGGGGTGCGGGATGGCTATTCGTCCATCGTCACCCGGCTGGTGCGGGTCGCGATCATGGTTCTGGTCATGGTGGCGGTTATCGCGCTCAGCGCCGGCTGGCTGTTCACCCACACGCCCACGGGCTTTTTGCCTGAAGAAGATCAGGGCGCCTTCATGGCCGAGGTGCAGCTACCCGAGGCGGCCTCGCTCAATCGCACCATCGCCATCAGCCAGCAGATCGTCGACATCATGAAGGATGATCCGGCCGTCAAGCATCTGCTCACGGTTCCCGGCTACAGCATTTTGAACGGCAGCGTGCAGTCGAACAGCGCCCTAGTGGTGGTGCGGCTCAAGCCTTTCTCAGAGCGCACCTCGCCCGATCTGGGCGTGAATGCCGTCATCGACCGCATGGCGACCAAGACCGCGGGCATCCCTGGTGCGCGCGTCATGCCCTTTAACTTGCCGCCCATTATCGGACTCGGCACCGGCGGCGGTTTCGAGTATCAATTGCAGGACTTGCAAGGGCGCAAACCAGAAGAACTCGCCGGGGCGATGCGCGCCATGATCGTGGCTGCCAACCAGCAACCGGACCTGGAGCGGGTGTTCTCGACCTGGACCACCAGCACCCCGCAGATCTTCCTGCATATCGACCGTCAGAAAGCCCAGACGCTCGGGGTGACGATTAGCGACATCTTCCTCGCGCTCCAGTCGACGCTTGGCGGCTACTACGTGAACGACTTCAACAAATTTGGCCGGGTCTGGCAGGTGCAAATCCAGGGCAGCCAACGTGACCGCGAACGCTTCGATGATGTCTATCGCATTCATGTGCGCAATAAACAGGGCCAGATGGTGCCGATCCGCGCCCTGATGACCCCTGAACTGTTGCTGGCACCGCAGATTCTCCAGCGGTATAACAACTATCGCAGCGTCACCATTCAGGGCCAGCCGGCACCTGGCTATAGCTCCGGCCAGGCGTTGAAAGAAATGGAAACCCTGTCGGCCAAGACCTTGCCAGCCGGCTATGCCTATGAATGGACTGGCACCGCCTTCCAGGAGAAGGAAGCCGGGGGCCAGACGCCCATCGTGCTGGGCCTGGCGGTGCTCTTTGCCTACCTGTTCCTGGTCGCCCTCTATGAGAGCTGGTCGATGCCGGCGGCGGTGCTGTTGTCGGTCACCGTCGGCATGCTCGGCGCCATGCTGGCGTTATGGATCAGCGGACTGCCGAATGACCTCTATGCCCAGGTCGGCATCGTGGTGCTGATTGGCCTGGCGAGTAAGAACGCCATTCTGATCGTCGAGTTCGCCATGGCCGAGCGCAAAGCCGGGCGCAGCATCGAGCAAGCCGCCATCAACGGCTCGCATTTGCGAATTCGCGCGGTGCTGATGACCAGCTTTGCCTTTATCCTAGGGCTCATCCCATTGGTCATCGCCTCTGGCGCCGGCGAGGCCAGCCAGCGCGGCGTGGGCACGGCGGTGTTCGGCGGCATGCTCGCCGCCGCCGTACTGGGTATCTTCCTGATCCCGATGCTCTACGTGGTCTTCCAACGCGGGCGCGAGTGGTTCCATGGATTGGGTAAGACGCCTTCCGCTGACGAGCCAACCGCGTCCGCTTCTTTGCACTGACATAGCCGGTGGCCAGGCCCTATAGCGTTCTATTTTGCCCAAAATCAAGTGAAGTTCAGCGAATTGGTCCGACTCTTGGAAAGCAACGGCTTCCGTCTCATTAAACAGAAGGGGTCCGTGCGTTATTACGCCAAGGATGGCTGCGACAACCTGATTCGCGTTGATTATCACGGAGCAAAAGAAATCCCCACCGGCACTTGCCGGTCAATTCTCAAAGCCGCCGGCATTGAAATGAGGTGACCCAATGATCGAGTTACCCTACTCTCTGATCATCGAGGCAACGCTGGAGCCCGATTTCTTTACCTTTTTTTCACCGCAACTCGCCGGATTCTCGGGCGCGGGACATTCGGTTGAGGACTGCATTGATCGGGCCACAACCGCAATGCCGGAGCATGTCGAGATGCTGTTGCAAACCAATCGCCCGATTCCCCAAAAACCAAACAATCCAACAATTCTGATCCAAAACGCACAAAGCCTCGAACAGGCCGCGTAAATACCACCGAGCGGAGATAATAACGTGACCGACACCGCCGCCCAAGACGCCGACATCAACGCCGAGGCGCTCGCCTATCACGCCGAGCCAATCCCCGGCAAAATTGCCACCGAAATCACCAAACCGGCCAGCACCCAGCATCAGCTTGCGCTAGCCTACACGCCAGGCGTGGCTGAGCCTGTGCGCCGCATCCATGCTGATCCGGCCGACGCCTACCGCTATACCAATAAGGGCAACCTGGTTGCGGTCATCACCGACGGCACCGCCGTGCTGGGCCTCGGCAATGTCGGTTCCCTGGCCGGCAAGCCGGTGATGGAAGGCAAGGCAGTGTTGTTCAAGCGCTTTGCCGGCATCGACTGCTTCGATATCGAAGTCAATGCCGACAGCCCGGATGCCTTCATCGAAACGGTGGCAAACATCGCCCCGACCTTCGGCGGCATCAATCTCGAGGACATCGCCGCACCCCACTGCTTTGATATCGAGCGGCGACTGATTGAACGCCTCGACATCCCGGTATTTCACGACGACCAGCACGGCACCGCCATCATCATCGCTGCCGGACTGCTGAACGCACTGGAATTGCAGGGCAAGACGTTGGCCGCGGCCAAAATCGTCATCCTCGGCGCCGGTGCCGCCGGCATCGCGGCCATTCATCTGCTGGTGAGCTTGGGCGCAAAGCTTGAGAACATCTTCACCCTCGACCGCAAGGGCGTGATCCACCCCGGGCGCGATGATCTCAATACCTTCAAGGCCGAAATCGCCAACCCGACCGACAAGCGCAGCCTGGCGGACGCCATGCAGGATGCTGATGTCTTTATCGGCGTCTCCGGCCCTGATCTGGTCAGCGACGCCATGCTCGCCTCCATGGCGCCCAAGCCGATCGTCTTTGCGCTCTCAAATCCCATTCCAGAGATCCGCCCAACGCAGGCATTCAAGGTGCGCGATGATCTGATCATGGCCACCGGCCGTTCGGATTATCCGAACCAGGTCAACAATGTGCTTGGCTTCCCCTTCATCTTCCGCGGCGCGCTCGACGTGCGAGCAAAGCGCATCAACCAGGAGATGCAGATCGCCGCGGTCGAGGCGCTGCGCACCATCGCTCGCGAACCGGTGCCAAAGGAAGTCCTGCAAGCCTATGAACTCGACAAGCTGGAATTCGGCCCCGACTACATCATCCCCAAACCCTTCGACCCGCGCCTGCGCGAGCGCGTCCCCCAAGCCGTCGCCCAGGCGGCTATTGATAGCGGGGTTGCCGTGATTTCTTAACTCCATTTTGGCTCGGGGCCTCGTCAGAGGTCTGTGGGGCTTGAGCGAAAAGCCCTGGTTCGGTCTAGAATCGGCGTGTGGAACATCCATTGCCCAACTCTAGCTCGGCCCCCAGGCCCGACCCGCCGCCGCTTGCGACGGGCGGTTCCATGAATCACGGGGATTCAGTCTCCCGGGTGGCCGAGACCATGAGCACTGGCACCGCTGCCAGGCGCGTGCGCGGTGAGCGGCTGTCCCTTCTCGCGATTGTGCTCCTCTGGCTGCTGCTGTTCGGCCTGGCGGTCAGCCAGTATCTCATCGGCACGCGCGACTTTTCCGAGCATCTACTGCAGAGCGCGCGCGCCCGCACCGAGGGCTTGGCGCTTACCGAAGAGTCGCTGGTGCTCGCGCGTTTGGCCGAGCTTGACCGCACGCTGGTGCAGATTCGCCAGATCAACCCCATGACCAACGGACCTGCAATGGCGGCGGCCATGCTGCGACCGCACGATGATCAGGTGCCGGTGGTGCTCGACTTCCTGCTGCTCGACCGCACCGGGCGGATCATCGCCTGGGCGTCCGAGGGCAAGCCGCCGACGGTGGCTGATCGCAGCTATTTCGTCCGCCATCGCGAGGACCCGCGCGACCACGCCTTGCTTTCCGAGTTAATGGACTCGCGCATCTATCCCGACCATTATTTTCTCGCACTGAGTCGCCCGGTGCTCGACGGGCAGGGCCAATTCGCCGGCGCTGTAGTGGCCATCATGGATGTCGAGTGGTTGGCTGAGGCCATGGCCGTTGCGGACCGCCTGGCTGGCACCGGGGTGACCATTACCACCAGTGCGGGCGAAATCATTGTTCAGCAGCCTGACCAGCCCCGGGCGGGCGACTACATCGCGCCAGAAGCGGTCGAGCTGATGCAGGCGGATAGTGCCACGGCGTCGGCGGTTTTGACCTCCAACGGCGGGGCACCGCGCATGGTCTCGGTGCGCACCATGGTGGACTGGCCATTGGCGGTGATGATCAGCGAGGACATCGCGCCTGTAATGGCTGCCATTGCCAATCACCGCCGCCAGCAGATGCTGAGCTGGGCCCTGGCGGCCGTGGTGCTGAGCGCACTGCTCGCGAGCCTGCTGTACCTGCTGCGCCGTCAGGCCCAGGCGGCCGCCGCGCTGTCGGCCAATTTGAATCTGACCCGGGCCAAGGAGCGTGCCCTGCGCGAAAGCGAGTACAAATTTCGCTCGCTTGTCCAAAGTGTGCCTGGCGTGGTCTACCGTTGCCTGAACGAGCCGGGCTGGCCCATGGACTACATCAGCGACGGCATCGAGGTCCTGAGTGGCTACCCGGCAGCGGACTTTCTGGCCGAGGAGCCGCGCCGCTACGGGGACCTGATCCACCCCGAGGATCGCGACAGTGTCACTGAACAAGTGCAGTGGGCCGTGAGCGCGCGCAAGCCCTTCGAGCTCAGCTATCGGATCATTCATCGCGACGGGGGCAGCCTCTGGGTGCAGGAAACCGGACGCGGCTGTTATGCCGAAGACGGGCGGCTCGAGTGGCTCGACGGCATCATCGTGAACATCACCGAGCGCAAACAGGCGGAGTCGCGCCTGCAAGAAATTACCGACTTCCACGCCATCGCCTCACGCCTCGCACTCGCGAATGCCAGCCTACGGATTGACACCATCGACGAGGGACTGACGCGCTGTCTGGAAATCCTCGGCACCCATCTGAACGCGGGTCGCGCCTACATCTTCAGCAACGACCTCAATGCCAGAACCTGGTCAAACACGCACGAATGGTGTCGCGAGGGTGTCCAGTGCAAGATCGACGAACTACAGAACGTACCCTTCGAAACCTTCCCCGGTCTGATCGACCAATTCCTGGTCGGCGAGCCACTCTACCTCAGCTCCTTCGACGCGCTGCCACCACCCATGGCCGATGCGCGCGAGCTACTGCAAGCCCAATCCATCAATGCCTGTGTGATGCAGCCGATGCGTGTCGATGGCGAGCTGATTGGCTTTGTCGGCTTCGACGATACCGAGCGCGAGCGCTCCTTCAGCCCGACTGAGCGCGCGCTGCTGCAACTCGCGGCCGATAACTTTGCCGCCACCCTCGGTCGCTACCAGCAGTATCTCGGCGAGCGCCAGGCGCGCGAGGCACAGGAGCGGCTGAACCAGGCGCTCAATCAGTCGATCCAGCACGCCAACGCCATGGCGGCGGAGGCCGATGCGGCCAACCAAGCCAAGAGCCGCTTCCTGGCCAACATGAGCCACGAGATTCGCACGCCCATGAATGCGGTCATTGGCATGACCTACCTCGCACAGCGCAAGGCCGTCGACCCGGAGCAACGCGAGCACCTCGACATGACCATGACGGCGGCCCAGCAACTGCTGGCGCTGCTGAACGACATCCTCGACTTCTCCAAGATCGAGGCCGAGCGCCTGGAGTTCGAGCAGCGGCCCTTCGTGCTGGACTCTCTGCTCGACACCCTCAGGGCCGTGATCCGCGAGCCGGCCGAGCGCAAGGGGCTCGCGCTGCACCTGGAGGTCGCGCCCGGCACACCGACAACGTTTATCGGCGACTCGCTGCGCCTGGGCCAGGTGCTGACCAACCTCGCCAGCAACGCGGTGAAGTTCACCGAGCAGGGAGCGGTTGGCGTGCGCGTCGCGGCCTTGCCAGCCGCGCCTGAGGCCGAGGAGCGGGTGCTTCAGTTTGAGGTCTGGGACACCGGTATCGGCATCGACAAGCAGGAGGTTCCGCGTCTGTTCACGGTCTTCTCCCAGGGAGACAGCTCCACCACCCGCCGCTATGGGGGCGCCGGGCTCGGGCTCGCCATCAGCAAGAGTTTGATCGAGCGCATGGGCGGTCGCATCGAGGTCGAGAGCACACCCGGGCAGGGCAGCTGCTTCCGCTTCACCGTGCGCCTGCGTGTCGACCGCGAACCGGCGCGGATGCCGCCGCACTCGCGCGCCGAGGCCGCCTCCGCGCCCCCAGGCGCGCCAGAGCTGTCCGCCCTAGACCGGGCGCGCCTGCGCGGTCGCCATGTGCTGGTGGTGGAGGACAACCGACTCAACCTCGAACTGGCCAAGGCGCTGCTCGCCGAGCTGGGCGTCCGGGTCACCACGGCAACCGACGGGCTGACCGGCGTCGAGCTCGCGCTGACGCAGCGCTTCGACCTGATTTTTATGGACATTCAGATGCCGGAGCTGGACGGACTCGAGGCGACCCGCCGCATCCGTCGCGCCGAAGGGAAACAGGCGCCGGGCGTTCCCATCATCGCGCTGACCGCCCATGCACTCACCGCAGATCGCGCCAAGAGCCTGACCGCGGGCATGAACGATCACCTGACCAAGCCCGTCGACCCTGTCAGCCTGTCCACCATGCTCAAGCGCTGGCTGCCGCCGGGCCCAGCGCATCCGGACACCGCACATCCGGCCCCAGCGCATCCGGACACCGCGCATCCGGCCCCAGCGCATCCGGACACCGCACATCCAGCCCCAGCGCATGCGGACACCGCGCTCGCTCTGGCCAACGACAAGCCGCGCGACCCTGAGCTCCAGCAACCCGACCGAGCGCCGGATACCGGGGGTTTGCTGCCTGAGGACTGGCCGCCGTTTGATTTGCGCGCGGCGAGCGCCCGTTGCAGCGGCAATCAGCGCCTGCTGCTGCGGCTGATCGCGCGCTTTGTCGAGGGCTTTGAGCAGGCCGATGCGCAGATCCGCGACGCGCTTGCGGCCGGTCATGCACGGGCCGCGAGCGAGCAACTCCATGCTCTTAAGAGCAACGCTGCCACTCTCGGACTCGGCGAGCTCGCCAGCACCGCCGCCGGGCTTGAAAAGGCGCTGTCGGCGCGGGAGGAAGGTGCCGCTCCGTCACACACAGCCGCGCACAAGGACGCAGCACTCGAACGCTTGAGCGAGCAACTCGCCGCCGCGCTCGCGGCCGCACAAGCGCTGTGCGACAGGGCGCCGGCGCATGAACCCGAACAGGCTCCAGACGCCAGCCCAGAAGCAGGCCCAGAAGCAGGCCCAGAAGCAGGCCCAGAAGCGAGCCCAGCAACGAACCGGCAAACAACCCAGGCAATCGATCAGGCCCCGTCCCCAGCTTCCATCGCCCTCATCGGCCCGCGTCTGGCGGAGCTGCGCGAGCAGCTTGCGGCCAATCGGATCAGCGCGCGGCGCACCTTTGCCGAGCTGCGCCCGCTGCTGGCGCAGGCAAGCGACCCGCTGGCGCTGGACGATCTGGCCGACGCGATCGAGCGGCTCGATTTCGCCGCCGCAGGTCAGCTGCTCAATCGCCTCCATGGCGGCAAGGCCGAGAGCACTGAGGCATGAAGATCACCAGCTGCCGCATGCGCCAACACGGGCTGCTAGCCGGCCTGCTCGCCGCCCTGCTGCTGCACGCCGCCCCCGGCATCGCGCTCGAGCCGGTGCGGGTGCAGCTCAAATGGACCCACGCCTTCCAGTTCGCGGGCTACTACGCCGCCCAGAGCCAAGGCTACTATCGTGACGCCGGGCTGGAGGTCGAGCTGGTCGAAGCCCGCCCCGACACCGACGTGGTGGCCGAGGTGGTCAGCGGTCGGGCGCAATTCGGCATCGGCACCAGCAGCCTGTTGCTTGCGCGCGCCGCCGGGCAGCCGGTGGTGGCGCTGGCGACCATCTTTCAGCACTCGCCGCTGGTGCTGCTCGCGCGGCGCGATAACGACCTGCAAAGCATCCATGATCTGGCCGGCAAGCCGGTGATGATCGAGCGCCAGGCCGAGGAACTGCTCGCCTATCTGGCGGCCGAGGACGTGCCGCTCGACACCATCGATATCATCGAGCACCAATTTGACTTCCGCGATCTGATCGAGGGCCGCGCCCAGGCCATTTCCGCCTACTCAACCAACGAGGTGTTCTTTCTGCAACAGGCCGAGCTGCCGTTTTCCATCTTCTCGCCGCGCTCGGCCGGGATCGACTTCTACGGCGACAATCTCTTCACCAGCGAGGCCGAACTCGACCGGCATCCGAGTCGGGTCGCCGCCTTTCTCGACGCCAGTCTGCGCGGCTGGGCCTATGCGCTCGCTCACCCCCAAGAGGTCATAGACGACATTCTGGCGCGCGACATCAGCGACCCGCCACCGAGCCGGGCCTTCCTGACCTTCGAGGCCGAGCAGACCGCCAAGCTGATTCGCGCCGATCTGGTCGAGATCGGCTATATGAACCCCGGTCGCTGGCAGCACATCGCCGCCGTCTATGCCGATCTTGGCATGCTGGAACGCGACTTTCCGGTCGCGGACATGCTCTATGGCGCGCCCGAACGCGGCGCACTGCCCGCCTGGCTGCGGCTTTCCATGGGCGGCGCGCTGGTGCTCATCCTGCTCAGCTTCGCTATTACCTGGCAGTTCCGGCGCATCAATCGCCGCCTGCGCGCGAGCCTGGCAGAGAGTGCGCGAATTCGCCACGAGCTGAGCCAAAGCGAGGAGAAATTCCGCCATCTCACCGAGCACTCAAGCGACATCATCTGGCATCTCGACAGTGATCTGCGCTTCACCTACATCAGCCTGGCCGATGAGCGCCTGCGCGGCTTCCCGCGCGAGGAGGTGCTTGGCCAGACCGTCTGGAGCCTGCTCAAGCCCGAGGGCATTGAGCAGATCCAGCAGGCCAACGCCCAGCGTCTGGAGCGCGAATCCCAGGCCAAGTCCACCAGCACCCAATGCTATGAGCTGGAGCAGAAATGCAAGAACGGTGGCTGGCTCTGGACTGAGATCAATGTCGCGCCCATGCGCGATGATCAGGGCCAGATCAGCGGTTACTACGGTGTCACCCGCGACATCTCCGCGCGCCGGGCGGCTGAGCTGGCTTTGCGCGCCAGCGAGCGTCGCTACCGGCTGCTGTTCGAGCGCTCCCCGGCCGGCGTGTTTCTGTTCGATCAGGATCTGCAACTGCTCGACTGCAACCAGCGCCTGGCGACTATCCTGCAAACTTCGCGCGAGCGGCTGATCGGTCTCGACCTCAGCAAGCTACGTGATCGAGGCCTGATTCCGGCATTGCAGGCCGCGCTCACTGGCGAGGAAGGTCTGTTCGAGGGGCTGTATCGCGCCACCATCAGCGAGGCCGAGGTGTGGCTCTCGGGGCGCGTGGCGCCGCTATACGACGATGCTGGTCGCATCTCAGGTGGCATCGCGGTGTTTGAGGATGTCGGCGAGCGCAAGCGCGCGGAAGCCGTGATCGAAGCCTCCCGCCAGGAGCTGGAGCGGGCCAACCGCGCCCTGCGCGCCTCCAGTCAGGAGGCCATGACCATGGCCGAGCGTGCCGAGGCGGCCAATCGCGCCAAGAGCCAGTTCCTCGCCAACATGAGCCACGAAATCCGCACGCCGATGAATGCCGTCCTTGGTATGACACACCTGACACTGCGTACCGAGCTGACCGACCATCAGCGCAACTACCTAAACGAAATCCAGACAGCCGCCCAAAGCCTGCTGCTCATCATCGACGATATTCTGGACTTCTCGAAAATCGAAGCGAACAAGCTGGTGCTCGAGCATGCACCCTTCCACCTGCGCTCGGCGCTCGCTCAGGTTGAGCGGCTCTTGTGCGTCAAGGCACAGGAGAAGGGCGTCGCCCTGCGCCTGGAGCTGGCCCCCGATCTGCCCAACCAAGTCCAGGGCGACCGCTTGCGCCTCGGGCAGGTGCTGATCAACCTGATCAACAATGCGATCAAATTCACTACGCAGGGTCAGGTGGTACTGCGTGTCGCGCCTGCCGCTGGGCCAAAAGAGCACGAGGCCACCCCGGAGCAGCCTGAAGCAATCACGCTGGACTTCGAGGTGAGAGATACCGGCGTCGGCATGAGCGAGGAGCAGATGGCGCGGCTGTTCGAACCTTTCGCCCAGGGCGACAGCTCAATCACCCGCCGTTATGGCGGCACCGGACTCGGGCTGGCCATCAGCCGGGAGCTGGTCGAACGCATGGGCGGCACACTCTGGGTCAGGAGCGAGTTGGGGCAAGGCAGCACCTTCGGCTTCGCTCTAGCGTTCGAACGGGTCGCGGATTCCGCAACCCATCACGAGCCAGTCCCCGCCGAAGCGCCAGCGCTCGACCTGCACGGTCGCCGGCTGCTGGTGGTTGACGACAACCGGGTGAACCGGGTGCTGATTGAGGAGCTGCTGCGACCCTTCGGGGCGAGCATCGCGACCGCCGACAGCGGTGAAGCCGCCGTCGCCCGCGTCACCGCAGAGCCCTTCGACCTGGTGCTGATGGACATCCAGATGCCGGGCATGGATGGCCTCACCGCCACCCGACGCATTCGCGCCTGGGAAGAGCGCCAAGCCGACCAGTCGCATCTCCCCATCATCGCGATGACGGCGCATGCCCTGCGCGGCGATGAGGCCAAGAGCCTGGCTGCCGGGATGGACGCGCATCTCACCAAGCCGATTGACCTGGACAAGCTGGTCGCCACCCTGGCACGCTGGCTGCGCGCGGAGTTGGCCAGCGCCGGGGCGACGGATTGGCCGGTGGAGCGGGCGACCGGACAGCCGACGGGTTGGCCGATGACCCGCGAAGCCGGGCATGCAAGCGCGGATAACTCAGCCGGCCCGCCGCCGCTGCGTGACTGTCCGCCCTTTGAGATCGCCGCCGCGCTGCACCGCTGCAACGACGACCTCGCCCTGCTGGTCAAGCTGATCGATACCTTCGTTGCCGAGTTTGCGGACTTGGTTCCAGAGCTGCGCGCGCACCTGCAAGACGGGCACTGGGCGCAGGCGCGGCTGCGGGCGCATTCGCTCAAAGGTTCCGCCGCGACCCTGGCCTTGGAGTCACTCGCCCGCGCGGCGCGCGAGCTGGAAGCCGCCATCGAAGCCACGGCCGAATCGCTCCCGGAGAGCTCGAATACCCAGCCGCTTGAGTCCAATTTACCCGCGTCACTCGCCAGCGCTCTTGCGCACCTGGAAACCCTGCTGCCCGCCGCGCTGAGCGCTGCCCGCCAACTGCTCGGCGAGGTCCGCATTCCCGCCGCCGCGCCCGATCCGGCGAGCGATGTCGCGAAGCTGTCTCAAACAGACCTCGACGAAGCCCTGCAACATTTGCGTGACAAGCTAGACATAAATGCTGTTGATGCGCGCCTAGACTTTCAGAACCTGCGACAATCCCTGGAAGCGCGCATCAGCTCCCCGGACATCGAAGCACTGGCCGCCGCGCTCGCCAGACTGGACTTTCCTAATGCAAGCAAGCACCTCGGTTCTATCGTGGACATTTTAAGGACGGATTCTGCTGCTGTTTCTGCTCAGGCTCCTGCTCCCACTCCTACGTGAGAGTTAAGGCCAGTCATCTCCTCCGGTTTCTTCTTAGGCTTCGATTTAGACTGTGGCTATCGTCACCCAATCGCCCTCCAATCACCCGACCACACGCGCATGAACCAGCCACGGATTTTGATCGTCGATGATGAGACCCTCAACATCGAGCTGATTGCCAAGATATTCATGGACGACCATGAAGTGCTCTTCGCCACCGACGGCGCCAAAGCACTGGAGCTGGCCGCCAGCACCAACCCCGACCTGATCCTGCTCGATATTATGCTGCCCGGCATGGACGGCTTCGAGATCTGCGCGCGCCTGAAAACCGAGCCTCACACCGCCGATATTCCAGTCATCTTCATCACCGGGCGCGACGATATCGAGACCGAGACGCGCGGCCTGGCGCTGGGTGCGGTGGACTACATCACCAAGCCGATTAACCCCCAGATCGTGCGCATGCGGGTCGGCAATCACATCGAGCTCAAGCGCGCGCGCGACCGCCTGACCGAACTCGCCACCACCGACGGCCTGACCGGCCTGGCCAACCGCCGGCGCTTCGACGAAGTGCTGGAGCGCGAAGTGCAGCGCCACCTGCGCAGCCACGAGCCGCTTACGGTCATCATGCTCGATATCGACCACTTCAAGCTCTACAACGACACCTACGGCCATCTACGCGGCGACGACTGCCTGCGCGCCATCGCCTGCTCCATACATGGCTCCCTGTTGCGCGCCACCGATCTGGCCGCCCGCTACGGTGGCGAGGAGTTTGCCTGCATCCTGCCCGACACCGGCGCGCTCGAAGATGTCACCGCCATCGCCGAGCGCATCCGCACCAACGTCATCGCACTCAAAATCCCGCACGAGACCTCGCCCACCGCCCCCCATGTCACCGTCAGCCTCGGCCTGGTCAGCTGCTACTGCACCCAAAGCCTGCAACCCGAGCAACTCACCGCCGCCGCCGACAAACAGCTTTACCTGGCCAAATCACTGGGGCGCAACCGCTATGCCCTCGAGCAACCAGATCGGAAATCATAAACTTCCCGTTCTATTTTTCCTCAAGGGGCGCCATCTCCACGATCGCTCTGCAAGATCGCTCGATGGCATCGATAAACCTCAACTCCAGAGCCTCGCCGCCCTGGGCAAAATGAAAATCAGCCGCTTCCTCCAGGTCTTTGCGTGAGCGCTCGCGGCGGATAACGGGCTTAGCCATCAGGCCTGCCGATCAGGTAGCAGTCGTTCGGTGCTTGGCACGGCTCCGCAGATCGTCGAAATACCCCTTGTCAAACTCGCCTTCTATTGGGGAGCAGGCACCATCGTCGATCAGGGTGCGAAATCTCACCACTTCGCGGTGCTCACGGATCAGCTGGCGGAGGTATTCACTGGTGCTGGTATAGCTTGACGCCACGACCTGCTCGTTGACAAAGTCGCGCAGATCATCCGAAAGGGAAATGTTGATTGTCGCCATGGTTGCCCGCTCCCGATTGGCAAGTTTTGCCAAAGTATAACGCCGCTGTCTTGGTGGACGAAGGTCTTGGAAATCTCGCCGCAGGCCATAGCTAAGGCTTCGAGGCGGTTGCGAATTCGCAATTCGCTCTTTCGAATCCTTCAAAATCTAGCCTTTGGCTTATCCTGCTTCGGACGGAGGAAGTACTGATGAAAACGCGCAACATGAACCTGCTCGGCACGCTGGCATTTGGCCTTATCCTCGCTTTTGGTGCTCTGGGAACAGCCACGGCTGGTGACGGCAAAAGCTGTGGCGGCAAAAAGGACGGCGATAAATCCGCCGCTGTGAGCATTCCTGCTAAAGCCGTCGCCTGAGCTGTCTGATCGAGCTCAGCACCATCTTGCCGGTGCAAAGCCGGCAGGGTGGTGTACTTCAGGCGAATCAGGCTGAGCGAAGATGATTCGCGAAACGCGGCCTCTTCGCTCTCTTCACCGTGTATGTCATGGATTCATTCTCCGGGCTGACCGGGACCATGAGCGTTAGCTAGACAAAACCCGAATCAGGGTAAAATGCTCTCGGACAGCAGATCGCTGCTGAAGACGGCCGGTCTGGGACGGAAAAGGCGGCGGACGAAGAGCATGCCGCTGAATTCATCGAACTGGGGGCTGTAGTCGGCTGACAGGGTTCCGCCGAGCTGCCAGTATGAGCTGAGGCGCATTATGCCCTCCAGGCGCAGTGAGCCGCCCAACCCCTGTTTGCGCGAATCGGCGTAGGTTCCATTGATGCCTGGGTCCAGCAAGCCTGCTGAGAGTCCATTTTGTGGCAGGCCGAGTGGATACCAGGGACTTTCGGCTTCATTCTGCATGCGCCAGCCGGCGCGAGCGGAGCCGCGTACCAACCAGTGCGCGGCCTCGCGGGTCTGAAAATCGAGCGCCAGCATCACGCCGAGGTCGAGGTCGGGGCTGTAGTAGCCGCCGTGGCCCCAGGTGAAGTGGTTGAGGTTGCGCTCGAAGTGCCGGTATTCCAGGGCCGGCCCCAGGGTCAGATAGGCGAAGTCGGGGTGATTCAGGTTGCGCGCGAGTGACAGGCCGGCCTCAATGCCAAAATTGTCTTCCACGTCGGTGCCGCGATACGCGTGCGCCCGCAGCAGACCGCTCAGGGTCCAATCGGGATTGAGCAACATCCAGCCGTCGAGTGAGACACCGGTGCGCGACACCCGCCCCCAGGCATCGCCGGTGACAGGATCCACCATGCCGGTGTAGGACAGCAGGGATTCGCGCAGCGGGAGATGCTCGAAGGTGGCCGTCCAGGCGAAGTTTGACTGGCGCCGCTCGACGCCGAGCAGACCCTGCCAGCCCGCCGGTAGTGCCCCTTCGGTCGGTGTCTGGCCGATGGCGGCAACCAGTTGCCAGTTCCCAAGTTGCAGGCGCTGATCGTTCAGGCTCAGCATCCAGCTCAGGCCGCCCTCGACCTGGTTGTCGCGGCGAGCGGCTTGCCACTCTGAAAACTGGCCCAAGGATTGTTGCCGCGCGCGGCGCGATGGCCAGGAGCCGAGCAAGGCGTCGGCATCTGGCCTGCCGGCATCCAGCGAAATGCGCTCGACAGCCAAGGACAGGCCGACTTCACCCAGCCAGCCGCTGGCCAGCAGCAGTGGCTCGGTGCGCTCATCCAGGCGGCTCAGGCCCGGATCGCCGCTGCGGCTGCGCCAGCCGAGTCCGAGCGCCAGTGCCGGGCTGTCGATGTTCTCAAGGGCCGGATTCAGGCTCGGGTCGAGCCGGTAGGCGCGCAGGAACTGGCTCTGGTCAAAGCGGGTTTGGGCCTGTTCACGTCGCCACAGATCCCGCAGTGGGCCAGGGGCTTGTGCCAGCGCGCGCAGCTCGCCTCGGTCGCCAAGTTTCTCGAGGCTCTGTAGCAGACCCTCGGCACTTGGCTTGTCCGGCTCGGCTTGGTAGAGCGCCTGGAAGGTGTCGGTCGCTTGCCGATAGTCGCCGAGCTTGAAGTCGTTCCAGCCGGTGAGCATCTCGGTGTCGCGATCTGCGGGCGAGAGCCCCTGGGCCGCGCTCAACAGGCGTCCAGCCGCTTGATAATCGCCTTGCTGATGCTCTCGCACCGCCAGCGCGCGCAGGGCGCCAGCGGCCGACTTGCGCAGCGCGGGCCAGCGTTGCGTGCTGGTCTCAGCCTGGGCCAGGAGCGGATCGGGCTCGCCGAGGGCGGAGAGCGCCAGCAGTTCGCCTTTGGCCGCCTCGCTGCTCGCGCGCCAGCGCAAGGCTTGTTGGAAGGCGGCCAGCGCCTGCTGTGGCTGATCCAGTGCGAGCCGCGCCCAGCCAACCTGGGCCATGGCCGAGGCATCGCGTCGCGCTTGCATCGTCTTGAGCCAGGGCTTCAGGGTGTTGAGTGCCGCTCCGGGCTGGCCGCGGCTTTGCTGGCGACCGGCGCGGGTCAGTGCCTCGGCGTAAGGATCGGGCCTTGCCGGCGCGGCGGGCTCGCCAGCTACGGCTGGGGCGGAGGGTTTCGCCTGCTCGGCCAGGTGATGGTCCAGCCAGAATAGCAACTCGGTCGGGGGCTGCCAGTTCGGGTCTTCATTGCGCAGCCGGGCGATGTCGCGCTGCAATTCGTCGTAGCGCCCCGCATTTAACAGTGCCCAGAGTGCTGGCTCGGCGCGGCGGCCGGCGGAGTAGATGGGTTGGTCCGCCCGTACTGCCCCGGCTGGCAGTTCCGGCAGGTCCTGCCCCGGTTGTGGGGTGTAGCGCACCTCGGTGTCCGGGGCATTGCGCACTTCCACGCTCGACCTCTGTTCGCGAACTTGTACGTCCGCTGTCTCGCTTGATAATTCGACGGTCTGTGCATCGGTCGAGACTTCGACACCTGGGTCGGGGCGGACCACATCCGTCGCACCCTGCTGCGGACTGGCTTGTTGTCCGGTCGAATCTTTCTGATCGGTCTGGGCATTCGCACTCTGGCCGCAGCCGAGAAGGCCAGTCCAAAGAATCAGGGCGAGCAAAACCGCCCGCTCAGACAGGAGCGCACGGGCGGGATCACTGCCCATCGCCGAAAGTTCCGAGACAGGGGCTTTGGCCATCTTTGCCCGAGTGCCGGCACCAGCCCTCGCCGGCCATGGCAGTGAACAGGCGCAAAGAGGCCGAGTAGTAGTCGAGCCCGGAATCCTTGTCATCTGGCAAGGCGGACAGGCGCAGAAGCGCGACGCCATGATTCTCATCGCCATTGGTGGCAACAAAGCGCGTCAGTCCAGCAATGGAGGCAATGCCTAGGGGGGCCGCGTTGCTGCTGATGGCGTCGGTTTTGAGATCCACCCAGTCCGGCTGCCAGGCCCAGCCCTGCTGCCCCTGCCAGTAAGCGCCAATGCGCGCGATGGGCTCGCCAGCCTGCCCGTGCCAGATCCAATACAGCGGCACCCGCACAGCGTCATAGCTGAAGCGCGGCGGGAACTGATCCGGCAGGCTGAAGCCATTCGCTTCGGACCAGGCCACCCAGTCTGGTGGCAGTTGCCAGCGCCCGAAGCGCAGCTTGCCGATCAGGTCGGCGCCGGATTCAATCAGCGCAGCCCATTCCTTGGCCTTCGGTTGCAGTTGGGCTAGCTCGTCAAAGGCCGGAAAAACCCAATAGGACAGATTGAGCGTCAGGGTCTCATCGTGCTCAAACCCCTCGGTGCCCGGCAGCAGCAGTGCGCCGGCTTTGGTCTGACGGACCAGCTTGGCGCGAATGTCATCGGCGATCTTGCCCGCGGCGCTGAGATATTCCGGCTTGTCCCAGCAGCGTCCGGCCAGCGCCAGGGACCAGGCGATGAAGAGATCCCCATCGGTGGCATTGTTTTTGTCGTCGACGTGGGGGTCAGCATCCGGGCGCCAGCGCCAAGCGGCGAGATGATCGCCGCGCACATAGAGATTCTTCTGCGTCCATTGCCAGATGCGCGCGAAATCCTCGCGCTGGTTGTAATGGAAGGCAAGTCGCATACCGAAGCCCTGCCCCTCGGAATGCGAGATGCCACCATTGCCGGTGTCGCGCACCCGCCCGTCCTTGTCCAGTACCAGGGCGGCATAGCGCTGCCAGTTGGCTGGGTCGGCGGCGGTTGGACAGTCTGCTGATGGCTCGGTCGCGGCGCGCACCGGCTGGGTCAACACCAGTATCGGCACCACTATCAGCGCCAGCATCGATCGCCAAGCGCGAGGCACCAAAGCCCCGGCGGGACGAGCATGTGCATCAGCATGGAGTCCATCATTAACGCCAGTTTGGGTGCGAGGAATGCGGTGGAAGCGACGAAAGACATCAAGCATCTTCAGGTACCTGCGGATGACGGCGGCGGCGGAAACGCCCGGTAACCACGAACAGCAGTGAGGCGAGCAACACCGCCAGCAACAATGTCACACTGATGAGCGCGGCAGGATAGGCGCTGAGCAGATAATTCAGCCAGGTGCCGGTATTGACTTCGCCAACGGTGAAGGTGCGCCGCGGCGACTGGCTGAACAGGCTTTGCTCGGTCTGCTCCCAAAGCACCATTCCACCTTTGAGGTTGTACCAGAAGTCCGGTTGCACCAGGCGTGCGGTGCGCTCTTGCAGGAGCTCTGGGGTGCGCGCGGTCAGCATCAGCACGGCGCGCCCGGGTGCGTTGGGCGACTCGAAACTGAAGAGTGCGCCGCGCTCGCCAAGCAGGTCGCCTGAGGGCCGGGTGGAACTTTCGGGTTCCGTCAGTCCGAATCGGGCATCAAAGCGGCCCAATCGGCCCTTGGGCGGATCGAACCAGCTCTCGATGCCAGCGAGCCCACGCTCGGCCCATTGTTTATCCGGTTTAGCGGGCATGACTGCCTCCAGCACCGGATAGTCGATCCGGACTTGACCATCACGGCAACTGATGGGCCCGGCGGCGCAGAGCTTGGATTTCAGCACCGGCACGGCCCCGATCATCAGCAGATCGCGGTCCTCGTTGGGCTGTTGCTCGTCGATATTGGAACCAATGCTGGCCCGAAACAGCGGCACTCCGGTGATCTGCGCCATGCGGCCAAGCAGGGTCCAGGCGGCGGAGGCGGTGGCGGGAGTGGCATCACCCAACTCCACGGCAAGATCGCTGCCGGTGGGATCACGCAACCAGGGGTAGCCTGCACGCGCGAGCAATTCCAGGTCTGGCAGGGTGGCGAGGCGCTGCACCGGCGGCAGTTGCAGGCTGGATTCGGCGTCAATCGTCAGCAGCAGGTTCTCGCCCTGGCGCAGATCACATTCACCGGTGTAGGAAGGCACCAGCATCGGCGAAAGATCGAGCTGATTGCTTCCCGGCCGCAGCAGACTAAGCGGGAAGCGGACCTCATAACCGCGTTCGACGCTGCCGGCTGGCTGATCGAGCGGAATGGCACGCACGAAAATGCCGTTCAAGCTCAGATTTAGCACCGAGTCGCCGCGCAGGCGCGCGCCATAGGAGAAATTCAGCGTCACCACGCCTTCGAGCGGTCGGCCCGGGAAGAAGCCCGCCGGCACCCAGAAATTGAGCCCGAGCGAGGTCGGCAAGTCAGCCAGCACATCGCCGCCCTCGCCGGAGAAGAGTGTTGCCGGCAACAAGGGGCTGGTCAGCGTGGTGGTCGACGCACCCAGGTCGGCAAAGCTGGCGACGGCGCCGTCGATCAGCGCGTGCGGGCCGGTGTTGTCGGGAATGTCTGGCAGCTCCAGTGTTTTGATCAGGGCTGATGGCATAGCCGGCAGTGGCTCGCGCATCACACCCAGGGCGGTGGCCGCGCGTGTGACCTCCGCTTCATCTCGGCCTGAAACCACCAGGGCCACCCAGGGTTCTGCGGCTTTGCCCGCCGTGCCGGCAAGGTCCTGGCTGCTACGGATACCCAGATAGGCATCGGTGACGGTGTCGGCCCAGTCCGCTCCCAGCGCACCTTTTAGCTGGTCGCGGGTTCCAACCAGCACGATGTCGCCATAGTGCGCGTTGACCTGCTTGGCAAAGGGGTGCAGCGGTTCGAGCCGAGACTCGAGCGGATTGAAGAGCAGGCCAATCGCCGCTGCTTGTGCCACCAGCGCGCCCAGCGCAGCTGATCGGCATCGGCCTTGCCGTCCGTGAGCGGCATCAGGATGCGCAAACGGCCTTGTCCCCAGCGATGGCGTTTGACAAAGTTATTGATGCCGGAGAGTTTAAGAGTCGGAAACAGACGCTGATACTCAAGCGTCAGAGTCGAAGCCTTGGCATCAATCTGCGTCCAAAGCTCGGGTGCCCTCGGGTCCTCGCAACTCGGCCGATTGGTGTGCTGCGCGACCGAGAACTCGAGATAATTGGAACCGACCTCAAGCAGATCGCGCGGCAAAGGAATGCGTGCCTCACCTTCGGGGCGTTCCGGGTCGAGCGCGAATTGCCCGATGATCAGGCCATTCAGCGCCACGCGTAATTGCGAGCGGTCGCGCACCAGGCTGCCGGAGTTGCGGTATTTGAGCCTGAGCGTGAAGGCCTGGACATCCCAGGCTGCCGGCAGCGGCAGGGTGACACTCGCCCGAGCCTGAGCACCCTGCAGCATGATGCTGGTCTTTCCGTACAGGAAGCTGGCCAGGTCCTGCTCCGCGCGCAGGGGTGCTGCGCCATTGGCCGACTGCGTGGCCGATTGGCCCATTGCCTGGCCTGTTGGCGGACTTGTTGACGGGTTAGGCGACTGGTCGGTTACTTGATCAGTTGGCTGATCGGCTGGCTGATCGGCTGGCGGATTTGCCGGTTGCACGGCGGCGGGCGCGGCGGCATCCGCTGCTTGCGGCGCGGCATCCTGGGCGATCACCATCGGCGACAGCGCGATAGCGGTCATCAGCAGGAGCGCCGATCCCGGCAACCCTCGAGAGGGACCAAAACAGAGTCCATGGTGCACGATCATTTTCCTCATCAAACGAAAAGTTATTCCGACTGGGCAAGGGACAGGGCGGCGGTGACTGGAGGTTGCGAGGGCGGCGGCTTGTGAGCGTCGGGAGACGCTGCGGAGCCTGAGCGGAGATGCTGCTCGGACTGTCCCGGGGCATATCGTTCGCCATGCCGGTGATTTTGCCACCGATCTTGCCATTGGCGCGCCAGGTTGCGTCCCAAAAATCGCAGATGCGCGAGGCCATATTGCACCACCAGCTGCAACATGATGCGGCTCGCGGGAAGAATGCCGACACGCTGGTCGCGCGCCTGCAAGATGGTGCGCCAGCGCTCGCTGTCGCCAAAGACCAGGCGCACAATGGTCGCCTTCTCCGCAGTGCTCAAGGCGCCGTCCTTGCCGACGAACAAGCAGCCAAGCCGCAGATCGTCGCCGAAGCGCTGACGGTCGCGGATATCCACATGCACCTCGACGAAATCGGCCGCCGCGCGTTGCACCAGCACGCGCACCCGCGAAAGCTCCGCGATGCGCTCGCCCACTTGGGCATCGACCACCAGCCCAATTCCGGTGGCCGAAAGGTCCCCGGTGCGGCAAGGCAGCCAGTCGTCGCCGCATTTGATGTGCGCTTCAGCGTCGATGTCGAAGCGCGGCGCCGCGCGGCGCTGCTGGCGCTCGAGCAGGGCGCCCAGAGCACCGATTAGCAATAGCAGATTCAGGGAATTCCAGAACAGGGTGACCAGGTCGGTCACCAGGCTGCCGGGCACCAGCGCCACCCGGATCAAACCGGCCAGCATGCCGGCGAGCGACAGCCCGATCAGCCAGTAGATGGGACGCGCCAGCGGGGAGATGAAGTCCTGACCTGACACCTCGCCCTTGGCGGTGACGGCAAAGTGCGGCGCGCGCGGCTGGCGCAGGACGGTGATCAGGGGCTTGATGAGAAAAAAGCTCAGCGCCGTTTCGTAGAATTCCGAGACAAAGCTCCAGCGCGCGTTGCCATAGAGGTAGTCGATAACGATCAGCACCCCGATCAGGTGCGGGATCATATAGGCCAGCAGCTCGGTAAAATTCGCGTTGAAAATGCCGAGCCCGAAGAACAGGTAGGCCAGGGGTGCGAAAAGGAATATCAGTCGGGCGAAGGGAAACCACCAGAACATCATGCTATTGAGGTAGCCAAGCTGCTGCCACCAATGCACCCGCCCGCCTGATCGCAGCGGATTTTTGAGTAAAAACAACTGCATCATGCCCTGCGCCCAGCGCGCGCGCTGGGACACCAGAGAGCTGAAGGTCTCGGGCTGCAAGCCGGCGATCATCGGCCGCCAGATGTAGGCGCTGTCGTAGCCGCGACGATGCAGCTCCAGCGCGGTTTCGGCATCCTCAGTGATGGTCTCGCCCGCCAGACCGCCGACCTCATCCAGACAGCTGCGCCGCAGCACAGCGGCTGAGCCACAAAAGAAGGATGCATTCCAGAAGTCGAGCCCGCGCTGGATGTTGGTATAGAACATCTCCTGCTCGCTTGGCATGCGCTGAAAGGTCGCGAGGTTTTTCTCGATCGGGTCCGGACTGAGAAAGAAATGCGGCGTCTGCACCAGAAACAGCTTGGGATTGCGCAGAAACCAGCCGACGGTGTTGCGCAAAAAGTCCCGCGTTGGCACATGGTCGGCATCCAGAATCAGCACGAGCTCGCCATGCACCTTGGGCAGCGCATCGTTGAGATTGCCGGCCTTGGCCGAATGATTGCGCTCGCGCGTCAAATACTGCACACCGAGCTGCTCGCACAGCGCATTCAGCTCTTGGTGGCGTGCCTCGGCCGCCTGGCGGCGCTCCGGGTCCGCCTGGCTGCGCTTTTCGATTGTGCCGCCGTCATCGAGCAGATAGACCTTGAGCTTGTCGGCCGGGTAGTCGATGTCGCGCGCGCCAAGCAGGGTGGTCTCGAGCAACTCGGTGCTCTCGTTGTAGCTGGGGATGAGCACATCCACGCTCGGCCACTGAGACCTATCCGCCGGCAGTGGCGCCACCGGGCGGGTGATCGGACGCAAAGAGACGAACATGCCCAAAATCAAAATGACGAAAGCGAAGACTTCCCCGGCATAGAGCAGCAGCCCGAGGGCAAAATCCACCACACCCTCAGTTGGCAGGGTATAGAAGGCGCGCCACAGCAAATAGCGGGTGCTGACGAAGAGCCCCAGCGTCAGCAGCACAAAACGCAGTATCAGCCCAATATTGCTCGCATAAAGGTGGCGCAGCGCCACCGGGCGCAACACAATCATTGTCAGCACCAGGGCGGCCGCCAGCAGTAGCTGCTCCCAGATCGACTGTGGCATGGCGGCTAGAGACATCAGCCCTAGGGCCGCGAGCACCAACAAAGCAGCACTGGTGCTGCCTATCACAGTCGGGTGGGCGTCATTCATCGGTTGGTTGGCAGGATAAGGGCTGATGCTTGCAATTGCTGGTTTCTGGTTGACAAAATCCCTCAAAACCTTGGGTGCCGGCAGCAAGCCGGTCTAACACCGGCACCCAAGACAACTATCTGCAGCGATAAACGCCTACCGCACAACGTCGCACCGTGCGCCGCGCCACCCCGGCAACACTCAATGGTGTGAGTGGGCGCCCGATGATGGCTTCGGCCGTCGGGATCAGGCTCTGAACACCAGGGACTGAAAGCCGTTCGCCAATTTCAGACCCACCAATAGCGGCAATGGCCACAACCAGCATGATGCCAAATCGTTTCAATGCCTTCATTGTGCTTCTCCTGTCTGGAAGTTTTTAGGTAATTCATCCGCACCCTCAAGATTCTTTAGATCCACTTTTTTGGCATCGGCGGGGGGCATAAAGGTGAAATCAGTGGCTGCAACCTCGTCACCAGCTTTCCAGTCCTTGATCTGGATGCTGTACTGAGGGGCACCGTCGATTAACTTGGATGTGACCACATAACGGCAAGGGTAGGGTTGCTCTCCTTGAGCGATCCAGATCTGCCAGTCAACCTCCTCTGTGCGAAAAGCCAGGTAATCGCATTCAACGCCACCAATCACGCCGCTACCAAGATCTTTGACGTCGACGACATCGTGCATCAGGGTTTCGTAAGGGTCCGTCAACAATAAGTCTGCACCTGGGAGTGGCCGGTCGCGCTTGCGCAACTCATCGACCAAATTTTCAACCGTGCCAGGTACTTCCTCCTGTGCATAGAGGTTGAGGTTTTTGCTCAGTAGGGTGAGTGTCTTGCCGTCAAAGACCATCTCGACATCCGCAAATCCGCTGGACCTTGTGGCGATGATTTTGTCTGGCCGATTGAGTGTGACGGCGCCCGAGCTTGCAAGCGCGAGGACCTGTTCATCCGTGGTGACGACCTCGAGCATGGCGTCGTAGTCGAATGAAATGGCCTGCTGCGCCACTAGATAGTCGGACATGGCTTTGAGTAAGCGCTTGGCGTCTGTCTCATCGGCGCTTGCCTGCATGGATGTCCCCAGCAGAACCATGCACGAAAGGGTGGCAGCAGTCAGGCCGCGCGCATAAAGGTTTACGAGCATGCGTGATGTTCTCATCATAAAGCGCCTCTTTGAATGGAGATATACTGTGGGTTAATTTTCATTGCCAATTTCCTGGTGCTAGAAAGTTAGAAAGGTTGTGAGGCTGTCGCCGGCTCGACCCTCACTATTCTAGTCTAGTGAATACCCAAGGGAACCAGTATGTCCATTAGTCACGATACTTAGGCTACGTACGTAGTATGGTTGCGTGAAGCATCGACAGGAGTATAACCGCACTGGCGCAGCCGCACCCGCGCAGACTGATGACAGTTTCCGTTGCGCCCTGTCAGATACCCGCGACGGCTGGCGTAGTAGACTGGTGTCGGTCAGCGCAAGGGCGCTGGCTCAAAAAGGCCGGCAAACACCGGCATTACCCACCGGAAACCAAAAACAACCCACAGGGGGAGGTCATGCGACTGCATATCCGGCTCGAAACACTCTGCTGCATCATTGCCCTGGCACGGGAGTTCCAGGCAAAAGAGGAGGTGGTGATACCAGATACGCCCGCAGCCCCCACAGAAGACTGGGCGCTGCAAATCCTGGCTGATCACAGCGAGGACTACAGCTTAAACCAACTGCGCCAGAGCATCGGCGACATGGGCGAGCGCCAGCGCGCCGAGCTGGTGGCATTAATGTGGGTCGGACGGGGCGACTACAGCATTGACGAATGGGAAGAATGCGTCGATGAAGCCCTGGGCGATTTCAGTATTCGCGCCTGCGAGTATCTCCTGGCCCACCCGATGATCTCCGACCACCTCGAAGAAGGCCTGATCGCGCACGGGCTGTCCTGCGAGGAGTAATCCGCCTCACACAACTCCGGGCCCGAACCGAGCCAGCACCAATGAAAGCCATCATCCATACCGACTCCCAGATCATGGGTGGCACTCCAGTGTTCGCCGGAACCCGAGTGCCCGTCGCCACCTTGATCGACTACCTGGAAGCCGGAGACTCGATCGAGGATTTTCTAGACGGTTTTCCGACTGTCCAGCGCGAGCAAGTTATCGCACTCCTTGAGCGGGTCCGGCAACAGATCGATGAGCAACTCCTCGCCGCCGCTTAGGATTTTGCTCGACGAATGCATTGACCGCCGCTTGGCCCGGTCACTCCCGCACCATAACCTAACAACTGTCCCCCAGATGGGGTGGTCAGGATTACAAGACGGTGCCTTGCTTGCGGCAGCGCAGACGCAATTTGATGCTTTCATCACCGTCGACCGCAATCTGGCATTCCAGCAACGCCTATCAAATTTCCAGATTGCCGTGCTTGTGCTGCATGCCAAGACGAATCGGCTGCAAGACCTTCAGGCACTGATACCCGCCATTACCCAAGCGCTCATCACTCCGGCTCAAGGTGTTGCGACCATCATTGGCGCAAACTGAACCAAGCCTGCAAGCTTGCCGGGGCGTGCATGCCGGGCGGGTCGGGATATACTTCACGCACTCGGCTCCAGGCCGCTGACGGCTACAAAGACCCCTGCCAACCTTTCCGCCTTTTGCTTGAACCTGTACTTTCCCGTGCTACAGCTGCGCCGCCTCAGATTCCACTGCCAGAGCCTTGATGCCCTGCGTTTGCCCTATTTTAGCGGCTCAGCCTGGCGCGGTCTGCTCGGCCACAGCTTGCGCAGAAGTGTCTGCGTGACCCGTGCGCCTCATTGCGACGGCTGTCTGCTGCGCGGTCAGTGTGTCTACTCGCGCTTTTTCGAAACACCTCCGCTCTCGCCTGAGATGTCCCTGCGATACAACGCGCTGCCGCACCCATTCGTGCTCGAGCCACCGCCCGCCGGTGCGCGCGACCATGCGCCCGGAGATCCGCTCTCACTGGGTATAACCCTCATCGGCCCCAGGCAGGATATTCCCGCCTATCTGATCCACGCCATGCAGCGGGCTGGAGAGCGCGGACTGGGCAGGACCGACGGACGTTTTCAGTTGCTCGAGGTTACTCAAGAACGTACGCCTGGCAGCGGCGACTGGCAATGCATTTTCAACGCGGCTAACGGGCAGCTAATACCGCTTGAAACCAGCCCACCGCCAGCACCGCCACCCCGGCCTGAGCCGCTCGAGTTTGAACTGCTTACCCCCTTGCGCATCAAGCGGGGTGGCCAATACGTCAGCCAACACCAGCTGGACAGCCGCGCGTTGCTCGGCTCATTGATCGCACGGATCGCGCTGCTGCAAGAACTTTACCCGGACCCAAGCGAAGGGACCAAGCTATCCCTGCCCGACATGGACCATCTCAAACAAGCCGTCGATCAGGTCAGAATCGAACACCATGAGCTGGAATGGGTGGACTGGACGCGCTGGTCCTCGCGCCAGGCGACACACATGCAGCTCGGCGGCCTGCTTGGCAGCCTGCGCCTAACTGGGCAGGGACTCGATCAGCTATGGCCGCTGATTGTGCTTGGCCAGTGGGTGCATCTCGGCAAGCAGAGTAGCTTTGGGCTTGGGTGTTATCGGGTGAAAACTGCATCGGTCAGCGAGGAGACCGGCTGATCCCCAACAGTTGCCAGGTCGCCTTAGCCAATCAGGCGCCAAACCGCGCAGCACAAAGGAGAAGCGCAATGCGACAAGCGGCGGTGACTCAAGCGATTGACATCTCCTTGACGGGAGTCGGTGAGGCAAGGCACCAAGCGCATCCGCGCCGCGTCCTCCTCGCCGTCGCCGGACTTTCTCCGCAAATCCTCACCGAAACGCTCTTCGCCCTGGCCGTCGCGGCCGACCCGCCCTGGATACCGACTGAAATCCGCCTGATTACCACCAGTGAGGGCGCTGAGCGCGCTCGCCTCAGTCTCCTCTCGGCCGATCCTGGCTGGTTTTCTCGATTGCTCAAGGACTATCGCCTGCCACCCGTGCCCTTTAGCGTAGATGACATTGTTGTCATCACCGACGCGGAGGGTCATCCGCTGCCCGACATTCGCGATCTCGACGACAACGCTCGCGTCGCCGACCAGATCACCGAGACCGTCCGCGACATCACCGCAGACCCAAATAGCGCATTGCATGTTTCCCTGGCTGGCGGGCGCAAGACTATGGGCTACTACGCCGGCTATGCGCTCTCGCTGTTCGGCCGCGCCCAGGACCGGCTCAGCCATGTGCTGGTGTCCGAGCCCTTCGAGCAAAGCTGGGCCTTCTTTTATCCCACCCCCTATCCGCGCGTGATCGAGACCCGCGACGGCAAGCTGGCTGATACCCAGAGCGCGCGCGTCACCCTAGCCGAGGTGCCTTTCGTACGCCTGCGCGATGGCGTGGTACCGGGGCGCCTGCTGAGCGGCCAGGCCAGCTTCGGCGAGACCATCGCCGCCGCCCAGCGCGCGCTCCAACCAGCCGAGTTGGTCATCGACCTTGCCGCGCGTTGCATCCGGGCCGCCGGCGAGATCATCAATCTCCCCCCGGCGCCGCTCGCCTTCCTCGCCCTGATGGCCCGACGCCGACAAAAAGGACTCCACCCCGCGCGCTGGAACACCGAGGGCATCGCCGAGCAATACCTGAGCGAATACCGCCGCATCGTCGGCCGCGATAGCGCCGAACTGGATCGCGTGGAAAAGTCTCTCGCACAGGGCATGACAAAGGACGACTTCGATCAGCGCAAGGCGCGCACCAATCGCGAGCTGACCCGCGCTCTCGGCGATCAGCTCGCCGAGCCTTATCTCATCCATTCCGATGGCGCGAGGCCGCATACCCGTTATCGGCTTGCTCTGGAACCCGCGGCGATTCACTTCCCCAGCCTGGCGCGCGAAGGCGAGGGATGATTGCCAAGCCGGTAAGGGCATCTGATTTGAGATGGGCATTCGCCCCATGATCCTCGTCTTGCGCCAAGGCCCCGAAACACGGCCCGCAAGCTTGCCGAGGATGACAAACGTCAGTGTTGTGATGCACACTGCTTCCATCGCCAACCGCCACTTGCGCCATCGACAGGATCGCACCCGATGAAACGGCTTGACTATCACATTACCTTTCACACCCCTGCTTTTCTCGGCAACGCCGAGCAAGACGGGCAGTGGCGCACCCCGCCGTTCAAGGCGCTGCTGCGGCAGTGGTGGCGGATCAGCTATGCCTGCCAAGAAGGGGGACAACCCGACATCAACCAGATGCGCCGCGACGAGGGGCTGCTGTTCGGTGTCGCGGCCGATGGCAAGGATGGCTCGCGCAAGAGCCAGGTGCGGCTGCGACTGGATCGCTGGGACATGGGCAAGCAGCGCGAGTGGCCCGGGCTTGAGAAGGTTAAGCACGATGATGTGCCATTTGCGATCGATGGCGGTCTCTACTTAGGTTACGGACCGATCACCCTACCGAAAGGTTCGAAGCAACCGGCTTTGAAGAAGAGTGCAGTCATTCAGGCTGGCGAACAGGCGGTCTTCTCCATCGCCTGCCCCGATGACGCCGCACCGCTGATTGAAACCGCCCTGGGGCTGATCGACCGCTTTGGCACCATCGGCGGCCGCAGCCGCAATGGTTGGGGCTCATTTGACTTGACACCGACCTCTGCCACTATCTTCAACCATGTCGATAGACTGCCTCTTGAGTTGATGCGGGACTGGGGCCAAGCACTGGCGCTGGATTGGCCCCATGCGATCGGAGCTGACGATTATGGACCGCTGCAATGGCAAAGCAGGCAAATCCACAAAGACTGGCGGAGCGCGATGGTGGAATTCGCGCGGCTGAAAATCGGTCTGCGAACCCAGTTCAAGTTCACGGCTGGAAAATTTGCCAAGCATCCTGAAGGCCGCCATTGGCTGAGCTATCCAGTCACCAATCACAACGTCCAGGCTTGGGGCAAGGATGCCCGCCTGCCCAACAGCCTGCGCTTCAAGGTGCGTCCGGACGTCAATGGCCAACTGCGCGCGATGATCGTGCATGTGCCCTGCCGACCGCCGGATGAGCCTTTCCACCCGCGCGTTCGGGAGCTGATCGCCGTCTGGTCACAGGTTCACGCCTTTCTGGACCAACATCCCGACTTGCAACGCCTTCCGGCTTGAGGACAGCCCCCATGGATGACACCAACACAAGACTCTGGCAAGCCAAGCTCCACGCCCGCTTGCATGATCCAGCCGAAAAGGCGCTGGTGCTGTTGCGCGATCCAGCCGGGCATGAAGGCGGCACCTCCAAGGCGCTGCAACGCTTGCTCGGACTGACCGGCAACGACAGCGACTCGATCCCCTCCGACCGGGACGGACTGCATGGTGCGCTGTTCAAGGATGGCATCCCCAAGGATCTTTATGCTCTGATTCGCCGCGCTGACCAATGGTCCGCCGCCGCCGACCGCCCGCAATGGCCGATGCAGGCACTTCAAGTCAAGACCCGCTCGGGCGAGGAGAAAACCCTCAAGGTCGCCGACTGGGCGCAGGTGCGGTGGAGCAAGCAGCCAGTTCTGATCCACCCGCTGACCGGCGCCGAGTATGATCTCGGGCGTCACGGCAGTCTGGCCGATACCGATTTTCACGACATCAAGGCGCGCAGTCTTGCCCACTTCAACCGGCTGAGGCTCACCAGTGGTGCCGGCCCGGATGCCCCGACCGACTGGCAACGCACTCTGCTCGCCTACTGGCGTTTTGGCCCCGAGTTACTCGAAGAGAAAGACTTCGGCAAGCTGGGCGCGCTGTGGAATCTGCTGCCCGCCGATACCAGGGTGCCGGATCACAGCATCTGGGATCATCTCGACCTGGCCTCCGCCTTCACCGGCGCCTTCGCGGCCGACCCCGAAGGCGAGGCGGCGCTGCTGGCCTTGTCCATCGGCCCGGTGCAACCCTTCATCGCCGCCGCGCGCACAACGTCTGATCTCTGGGCTGGCTCGCATCTGCTGGCACGCCTGGCTTGGGAGGCCATGCGCCCGGTGTGCGAGGCGCTGGGGCCGGATGCCATCCTTTTCCCGCGGCTGCGCGGGGTGCCGCAGGTCGACCTTTGGCTGCGGGACAACTGCGGTCTGCCAGGTGACTGGTTCAAAGACTGCGAATGGGCGCGCGGCGGCACCGACAGCAATCCGCTGTTCTCTGCCGCGCTGCCCAATCGCTTCGTCGCTCTGGTGCCGCGTGCTCAGGCTCGGGCGCTGGCCGAACAGGTTGAACAGCGGGTGCGCGCTTGGCTAGCGGATCTTGGCGAGCAAGTGCTGGCAAAGCTTTTGGATGTTGACAATATCGCGCCCGACCCGAACTTCTACTGCTATCGCCAAATGGCCGAGCAGCTCCAGGGCTTCCCGGAAGTCCACTGGGCCGCCGTGCCCTTCGGGCTGATCCGGGAAACCCAGGTCGATGGCCAGCGCGCGCTCGACACCGCCGAGCTGTCCGCCGCCATGGCGCCCTTCCTCGGCGCCGAGCCCGGGCAGGACGCCGGCTTCCTCGCCACGCCGGCCTGGCAGGTGCTGCAACGCGAGACCCGCTGGCAGGATGGGACGACCTTCTTCTCGCCCAATCCCGGTGTGCTCTACCCGGCGGTCTATGATCTCGCCGAGCGTGTGCTGGCCGCTGCCAAGACCACCCGCTCCTTCGCGCAAAGCGAGCAGCGCGGCTGGCGATGCTCCCTGACCGGCGAGACCGAGTGGCTGACCACCGACCCGGATCAGCTCGCGACCTCCTATCGCCAGCGCGAGGATACCCTCTGGGCCAAGGTGGCCAAGCACCGCCGTGCCTGGGCCAAATCCGGCGAGCATCTCGGCGCCCTGCCGGCAATCAAGCGGCTGTGGCCGACGCTCTTTGCCGCGGAAATGGAACAGGCCCTGGGTGCCGACATAAAGCGCTTCGTCGTCTCCACCCACGCCATGACCCTGGTGCACGGGCTCAATCGCTGGCTGGAGAGCAACGGTGGCCTGTCGCAAGCTTGCCGCGAGGCCATGGCAATTTATCGCGCCCCAAGTGTCGCGCTGCCGCAAGGCTTGCTGCGCCGCCATGGGCAAGTGGGCGGTGAACGCCTGCGTGAAGCCAAGCAGCTCGCCGGGCTGCTGGAGGTCGCGCGCGAGCTGGAGGATGCCGAAGAAGCCAATCGGCTTGAACGCCTGGTGCGCCAGAGCCTGAACGAGAACATGAGCGCCGAGAGCGACGAAGACGCCCCAATCGAGGCTTATTACGCTCTGCTACTGATGGACGGTGATCGCATGGGCGCCTGGCTCGCCGGCGGCGAGGACTATGCCATCAGCTATCGAGACAGCTTTCATCCCCAGGTGCGCGCGGGCTTCGACGCCAAGGCCAAGAACGAGCCACGGTTGCAAGCCTATGCCAAGCAAGCCCGCGCCCTGTCGCCCAACCGCCATCTCGCCATCTCCGGCGCGCTGAATGACTTCGCCCTCACCCTGGTGCGCCATGTCGTGGAGCGGGAATTCCTCGGTCGCGTCATCTACGCCGGCGGCGACGATGTGCTGGCCATGCTGCCGGTCAGCGATCTGCTGCCAGCCATGGCGCGGTTGCGCGACGCCTACTCCGGGCGCGGCGCGGACTCCGCCGACACGGACCCTCGCGCGCTGCGCCTTGGCAATGGCTTCGCCTGGCTGGGTTCCGGATCGGGTGGCCGCCTGCTGCGCCTGATGGGCGAGCGCGCCACCGCCAGTTGCGGCGCCGTGATCGCCCATCACCAGGCGCCGCTTGGCATGGTGCTGCGGGAGCTGCGTCAGGCCGAGTCGGCCGCCAAGAACGCCGGCGGGCGCGATGCCTTCAGCGTCACGCTCATCAAGCGCTCCGGCGGCATCCGCCGCTTCAGCGCCAAATGGGGCGAGCCCATGGCCGTGTTGACTGCGCTGCAAGCTTTCCTCGCCGAGCCCGATGTGTCACGCCGCGCGGTCTACAACAGTCTTGAGTGGCTGAAGGATCTGCCTGACCCTGACGGCGATCCGCGCATGCTCGCGGAACTGCTTGGTTACCAACTCGCGCGCCAGACCGAGCGCCGCTCCACTGTTGATCATCGCGACTTGCCTGGCCTCGCTCGCCGACTTGCGACCCTGGCAACGGCGCAGCGGGAACCCCTGCGCTGGTTGGAAAACTGCCTGGCGGTCGCGGAGTTTCTCGTCCGCGACTGTCGCGTCAAGATCGCCAGCACCCGTGCTCCCGGCCTGCCGCGAGAGTTGCCGGCCAAAGCCGGTGCACTAGGAGAACCCGCATGACCGCCTATCGCTTCCTGCAACCGCTCGATGTGCTCTTTTTGCGCGGCAACAAGCTGTTTGGCCAGCCCGGCAGCTTCGGTGAAAGCCTGATCCCGCCGCCGCCGTCGGCGGCAGCCGGCGCGCTGCGCTCGCTGATGCTGGCGGCCGACGGCGTGGCATTGGCCGAGTTCGCCAGCGGCCAAGTCACCCATACAAGCATCGGCACGCCCACCACGCCCGGCAGCTTTCGGCTCACCGAGTGTTGCCTCGCCCGCCGCGCGGCGTCTGGCGCCGTCGAGCGGCTGATCGAGCCGCCGGCCGATCTGTTCATCGCCCGCGACGGCGAAGGCGACGACGGCGGCGACGACGACAAGCTAAGCCTGTCGCTGCTTCACCCCCAGCCGTTGCCCGCCGGTCTCATGGCGTCGAGCTCGCTGCCACGCCTGCCCATCCTTGGTGAGTCCGAGCGGCGCAAGCCCGGCGGCGGGCTCTGGCTGACTGAAGCCGGCTTTGTGGACTACCTTGCCGGTCGCGTCCCAGCGCCGACGGAACTGATCCCGGTCGGCAAGCTCTGGCAGCTCGACCCGCGCATCAGCGTTGGACTCGACACCGAGCAGCGTCGCGCCGATGACGGCAAGCTGTTCAGCGCCCAGGCGGTTGCCTTCCAGCCCGAGATTGGCTTCCTCGTCGGCATCGCCGGCGCCGAGCCGCCCGCGACCGGCCTGGTGCGCCTCGGCGGCGATGGGCGCGGTGCCGCCCTGTCCAGCATCGACGCCGCTCCACCGGTAACTCACCTGCGCGTTATCGCCAAAGCCCACCGCTGCCGTCTGGTTCTGACCAGCCCCGGCATCTTCCCCGATGGCTGGCGCCTGCCCGGCACCGACAGCGATGGCCGCTTCGCGCTGCATGGCGTGCGTGCTCGCCTGGTCAGCGCCGCCGTGCCGCGCGCCCAGACCGTCTCCGGCTGGGATCTGGCCAACTGGGAGCCGAAAACCGCCCAGCGCGCCGCGCCTGCCGGCAGTGTCTATTGGCTCGACGAGCTGGAAGCCACACCCGCGGCACTCGGCAAGCTTGCCGCCGAGGGGCTTTGGTCGGAACCCTGCGACCATCCCCAACGCCGCGCCGAGGGGTTTAATCGTTTCAGCTTTGCCCTGTGGCCCTAGCGCCGATTTCCAGCCGGTATCCAAACGTAATAATTGCCAGGAGAGACCCAATGCGCGCCGAACGCCTCAGAGCCTATGTCGAAGATGACCATTCCCTCACCCTGCAACTGCCACCCGAGGTGCCAAGCGGGGATGTGGATGTGCTTGTGCTTTATTCCGAGTTACCCGGGGTCATCACCGAGCCAGAAACACCGAGCAAACCCAAGACCCTTGAGGAATTCGACGCCTGGCTTGCCCAGCAGCCGGCGATCGACCGCAGCCCCGATGAAATTGTGCGAGAAATTGCCGAGGAGCGGGCCTCATGGGATTGAATTCAATAGCCCCGCGACCTCGGGTGTATTTCGATGCCTGCATTGAAATTCATTACGTCGAACGCAACCCAGCCCGTTATCAAAATCTCCGCGCGCGGATGTTCCCCACGGAAGGCGCAAGACCCCAGATTGCGTTCTCGGAATTGGTGCGCCTCGAATGCCGTGTCGGGCCATTGCGCCGCCAGGACCCGGCATTGCTTGCCCGCTTTGATGATTTTTTTGCTCTCGCCAATGCGGTCAAAGTCGAAATCGACAGGCGCGTTTTTGAACTGGCGACCGATCTGCGCGCCACCCATCGGTTGAAAACCCCCGATGCCCTGCACCTGGCTGCCGCCATCACTGGCAGCTGCGACGACTTTTGGACTACTGACGACCGCCTGCAGCGCGCAGCCGAAAACCACCTGGACATCACCATTTTTTGAACCCGATAGCCTTGGACCCCGCTCATGTTCGAACAACACGCCGCCGTATTCCTCTACGCCGTCAGTCCGGTGCATCTTGGCGCCGGCAATACCCTCGGCATCATCGACAACCCCATCCAGCGCGAGAAGCACACCGGGCACCCGAGCTTCGCCGGCTCCGGCATCAAAGGTGCGGTGCGCCATGGCTTCACCGCCCTGGGCGGCGCGGCCGATGAGATCGATCGGCTGTTCGGCCCGCCGTCGGGCAGCAGCCAGCTACATGCCGGCGCGGTCAGCTTCGGCGACGCGCAACTGGTCGCGTTGCCGGTGCGCTGCCTCAAGAATGGCTATGTCTATGCCAGCTGCCCGCAGGCACTCGGGCGCGCGCAACGGTTGTTGCGACTGCTCGGCATCGCCGCCGATTGGCGCATTCCAAGTGTCGAGGAGGGCCATTGCCTGCTATCCAATCCCAAGCTGCGCTCCGGCGACGCCCTGCATCTGGAGGCCTTCGAGTACCAGGCGCCCGTCTCGCCCGACGACCTGCCGGCCATCGCCGCCGACCTCGCCGGCAAGGCGCTACCAGAAGGCGCCGAGCACAATTTCTTCCGCGACAAGCTGAAGCAGGATCTGGTGTTGCTGTCCGATACCGACTTCAGCTACTTCGCCGAGCATGCCATGCTGGTCGAGCCCCATGTGCGCATCAACGAGACCACCGGCACCGCCGACGATGGCGGCCTGTTCTACACCGAGAACCTGCCGCCCGAGTCCCTGCTAATCGCCCCGCTGATGGCCAGCCAAACCCGCACCGGCAAGGAGGCCGACAAGCTTGGCGCCGGCGAGGTGCTGCTGCGCGTCAAGAACCTGCTCAACAACCGCGTGCTGCAAGTCGGCGGCGACGCCACCACCGGCCGCGGTCTGGTCGCCACCCGGGTTCTGGGAGGTTGAAGCCATGCAGACACTCGAACAAGCACGCGCCGCCCACGCCTGGAGCAAGGCCCAGCGTTGTAACGACGAATACGTCAAGCTCGCCAAGGGCTTGCCGGCGCTGATCATGAATAGTGGGCTGATGCAGGTCTTCGCGTTCCTGGAAGAAAAGGGCGCCAAACCCAGTCAGCACCATTGCCGCGACCTCAGCAATCATCTGCGCGACTGGCTTCGGCGCCGCTTCGCCGGAACCTTCACCAGCGACGATTTCCCGACCTTCATGACCGCGCTGATGGACGCCGACCCACGCACCTTCCAGGCCATCACAGCCGAGGCCTTCGCCTGGCTGCGCTGGATGCGCCAGATGGCTGCCGCTTCGCGGGCAGGGGGGCACTGATCATGGCTATTGCCGCTGTACCTGCTTATCTTGGCAACGACTTTGCCGGCGCGTCGCCTGGACTCAGATTCAGCTATTTGCTGAAATCTTGGGATCAACAATTCAAGCTGATCAAAGACAAAAAGGAGGCTTGGAAGGAGGCGACCCGCCTTACGCCACAGGACCGCCATCTAATGAACGCCCTGGTCGCTCGCCAAACCGCCCTCGCCAACCCCTTGCAGCAAGCCGGCCAGCTGCTGCGCGTCGACGCCAAAGCTATCGCTCCCTTCACCACCGGCCTTGGCAACGAACATCCACTCGAAAACGGTTTCGCCTTTCTCAACCCCTATGGCCTGCCCTACCTGTCCGGCAGCGGCGTGAAAGGTGTGCTGCGCCAGGCCGCCCGCGAACTGGCGAGCGGCGAGTGGGGCGACACCCAGGGTTGGGACCTCGCCGAGCGCTACAGCCTGACCTTGGCTGACAGAAGTCGCATCTCGCTCAGCCTGCTCGATGTCCTCTTCGGCAAACAAAGCCAGGATCACGAGACCGAGCATGTCCGCGGAGCGCTCTCCTTCTGGGATGTCTATCCGCAACTGCCGGGTCAGAGCCTAACGGTCGAGGTGATGACCGCCCATCAGTCACACTATCTGCAAGCCCGTTCTCAGGACCCGACTAGCCCTCACGAATCCGGCCAGCCCAACCCCATCAACTTCCTGACCGTCCCGCCCGGCGCTGACTTTCATTTCCACATCCAGTGCGATCAGCCGTTCCTCGCTCGCATCGCCTTGGAGCTGGCCGCGCCCCAAGCGTGGCAACCCCTGCTCAATGCCGCGCTGGAGCATGTCTTTGAATGGCTCGGCTTCGGCGCCAAGACCGCCGTCGGCTATGGCGCCATGAAGCGCGACCGCAGCGCCGAACTGGCCCGGCAACAGGCCGAACAAGACGCCGCGGAGCAGCGCGCGCGAGAAGAAGCCGAGCGCCAGCGCGAACAGGAACAAGCCGCCCGCGTCGAGGCTGAGCGCAAAGCCTTCGAGGCCCTGCCCGAGAGCGAAAAGGCCCTGAGACAATTCAATCAAGGCCTGTCCAGCCTTGGCGAGCCGCCGCTCACCAAGGACGTCTATGCCAACTTCTCCGGGATGATCAACACGCTGGCCGAGCTAGCCCAGCAATGGCCAGAAGCCGACAAGCGCCAAGAGGCAGTTGATGCCATGACCGCCGCACTCGAGCGCTTGGGGTGGCACGGTCCTGGACTAAGGCCGCCACAACGCGAGAAGCAGCGAGTCAAACGCGAGAAGCTTCTGCGCACCGTGGTTGACGGCTGTATTTGAGCCGGACTCATGAAGCTCGAGCTCGACCCAATCGCAGACGCGGCCTATTTTGAGATTTGCGATGCAGACGTCGAAACCGCTCGCGAATTGGAGCCCGGCATCATTGCTGATTACGACGACAAAGGCCGCCTCGTCGGTATCGAAGTGTTAGCAATCCGTCAGTGCGGTACAACAAACACCGAATCTCCAGCCATGCTGCCATTAGGCGCCAAACCCCAAGCGCTCGTGACGAAAGACTGTACATGACCCAAACCATCCTCCTCTGCACAGTCGGCGGCTCACACCAGCCCATTTTGACCGCCATTCGCGAGCTTCAGCCGGTTTTTGTGCTGTTCTTCGCCAGTGGACGCGATCAGGGGACCGGGCAGCCGGGGTCCATAGTCACCATCACCGGCAAGGGGCATCCGGTGGAGGTGCGGCGCGCTGGCCAGGTGGTCGAGCATCTGCCGAATATCCCGACCCAGGCCGGTCTGGGTGATGATCAATTTCAAGCCGTGGAGGTGCCGACGGACGATCTGGACCAAGCGGTATCGGCTATGACCGCCGCCATCGCCGAGATCGCCGAACGATTCCCGCGGGCGCGGCTGATCGCCGATTACACCGGCGGCACCAAAACCATGACCGCCGCGCTGGTGATGGCGGCGCTCGATAACGACCGGGTGGAGTTGCAGCTGATTACCGGCAACCGTGCCGATCTAATCAAGGTGCAGGACGGTAGCCAGGCCGGGCTGGCGGTGAGCGCCGAGGAGATTCGCCTGCGTCGCGCCATGCGCGCCTATCTCAATGCCTGGGATCGCTTCGCGTACGGTGAGGCGGCCGAGGGGCTACTGCGTCTGCCGCTGCCGCGCGATCCTGGCTTGCGCGGGGATTTGCAGATCGCCCGCAGCCTGAGCCAGGCTTTTGATGCCTGGGATCGCTTCGACCACGCCGAGGCCAGTGCACTGCTTGAGGTCTATCGCCCGCGCCTCGGCAGTCAGGCCGGCGCTCAAGTCGGGCCGCTGTTTCTGGCGCTCAAGCACCTGTGCGCCGAGGATGACAGCTCGCAGAAGACCCCGGCCCGGCTGTGGGATCTGTGGCTCAACGCCAAGCGCCGCGCCGCCCAGGGCCGCTACGATGATGCCGTCGCGCGCGGCTACCGGCTACTGGAATGGACCGCGCAATGGCTGCTGGCCGGCCGGGGCATCCTGACCGGCGATCTCAAGCCCGAGCAAATCCCCGCAAGCTTAGCGATCACAGCCAACCCTGACGGCAAGCTTCAGGCCGGTCTGCGCAACGCTTGGGAACTGGCAGCGCACCACATTGGCGGCGAGGTGGCGGCCTTTGTCGAGGCCGAGCGCGGCCACATGCTCGATCAGCTCACCAAGCGCAATTATTCCATCCTGGCCCATGGCGACCGTCCCATTGCCCGTGCCGACTGGGAAGCCTTTAGCGGCTGGATGGAACAGGCGCTGATCCCGCTGCTCGGCACCCAAGCCGCGCGCGCCGGGCTGAAAAAGTTCGCGCCCCAGCTCCCGCAAGCGCCGCTATGGACTTAATTCTCATGGTGCGGTGCCACGCGGGCGAATGATTCGCGTGTGATTCACGGTTAGCGGATTCTTACGCGGCCTTGTCGGCACCCAGCAGGTCAAGCGCGAGTTGACTCCAATACTCCAAGGGGCATTGCCGCGCGACGGATGGGGGTAGCCAGTCGAGATCCAGTAATTCCGGTCCGCCGCGTGGCGGCCTTTGGGTGTCGATCTCGACCATCATCGCGATACCCAGGTGGACGCGACCCACGGGGGTCAGGTCTTCATTGATGAGGCCCAACACCCTGACCGGCGGGCAGGCCGTCAGGTCGAGAAGCTCCTCCAGCAGTTCCCGCCGGGCGGCGGACAACAGGGTGTCGAGGAGGCTGTTCGCCGCGTCCTCGACTTCAACATGGCCGCCGATGCCGACGGACCGGAGCCCGTGCAGGCGCTGCTCAGTTCCCTGACGCCGATAACAGGCAAGGCGCGTCCCATGCCGAACCAGGACATAGGGAATGGGTTGCTTATGGCTCGGGTCCTCCTCGGCCGCCGCGCGTGGGAGCCAGACCGGGCTTCGCTGTGCGAGCTGTTCGGCGAGCTCGGTGCTTCCCATGCGCAAGGCGCCGCGCTCGGGCAACCACTGCGCTGGCAAATCGCCGCGGGCAAAGGCCAGGATGTGTCGATCAGACATCGCGTGAAGCCGTTTCGGTCAGCCACTCCATCAACTCCGCCTCGGCGCGGCCAAGTAGCTCGCGGCGGTCCTGGCGGTTGCAAAAGGCGGCCTGAAAACCGTTGCGAATCAATTGTAGTACCTCCCAATAGGTCAGCCCGCCCGGCGTCATCGCCGCGGCCTTATAGAGCTCTTGGCTGGGATCGGTGCGGGAAATCCCGGGATTATCGGTGTTGACCGTCACACGCAATCCGGCGGACAGATAATCGGCCAGTGGATACTGGGTGTCGGGACCTGCCTGGAGCACAAAATCCCGAAATCCGACGATTTGATAGTTGCTACTCGGACACATTTCCACCGCGATGCGACGCTCGACACAGCGCCGCAACAATTCCGGATTGTCGTGCAAGGTCAGGCCGTGGCCAATGCGCTCGGCGCTGAGCTCATAGGTCGCTTCCCAGATATTGTTGACGGGTTGATCCTCACCGGCGTGAATGCTGATCGGAATGCAAGCCTTCAGCAATGGGCGAAAGGCGTCGCGCATCTCCACGGGGGAGCGCTGCTGCTCGTTGCCAGCCAGATCAAAGCCCACGAACCGGCGGCGGAAATCGGCCGATGCCGCACGCAGGTCCTGGGCCAGCTCGATATGCTGAATCGCCTCGCTCATGCGCCGGTGCCGGCTGGCAATGAACAGAAGCCGAATATCGCAATCGGTCTCGTCAGACAGGGAATCCAAAAGGATGTCAACGACTTGCTGGGCGCTCAGTCCGCCGCGCGTGTAGTTGTGGGGGGAACAACGCAGCTCCAGATAGCGCAGCCGGTCGCGCCGGGCCGCGCGTCGCACCATGGCGCAGGCCGCCCGCAGACTGGCTTCGCACTGCAAGAGCGCGGACCCCTGAAGATCCCCCAGCGGCTCGTAAGCGGCGATGCCGATGCCTTGGTAGCGGGCCGGATCGCGCAGGGCGTCGAACACTAGGGCGTCGAGCAATGCCGGGCGGTCGGTGAAGGCCATCAGGAAGCCACAGACGCCCCATGGCTCCTGCGTATCCCACTGTCGAATCTGGCGGAAATCTGGCGTCTGGGCGGTCGCGGCGCCAAGCAGAGCGCGTAGACCGTCCAGATCCTCGGCGGCCGCCAGCGCGCGCACCTGTTTCAGTTGCCGTGCCAGTTCGGGATTCACGGCCTCGCGCTCGCGGACCTGCGCGGCGCTGGTCGTGGCGACTTCGATCAACCCCGCCGCGTCCAGCACGCCGCCGAGGTGACAGTGCAGATCGCTCTTGGGCAGTTGGGCAAGCCAGCCCAGATCGGCTTGGGTACGCGCCGAATCTGCACCAAGGCGCGTGGCGCGCAACGCCTTGACCCGATCAGGTGGCAGCATATAGAGCCCATGGAAGTTACTCTGTGCTTCGGCCTGGCTCACCTGGCAACTGAAGTTATAGATCAGACTGTCGGCTTGCCGGAGTCGGCGCCGCACCTCTTCATAGAGAGGCAGCTCTGGCGGAACCGCGCCACCGGCAGGTGGAACCGGAAAATCCGCTGATCGAATACTGGGATGGACCTCTAGCGCGGCGTTGGGCGGACAACGGCCCAAGGTGACCAAGGGCTGATAGATGTCGGCATAGGGTTTCGGCAAGGGCGCGCAAAAGGCGCCAACATCCTGGTCGGACAGTCGCTCGATACCGGACGGCAGCTGCCGGTCAACCACATGGAGCAGCGCGTCGCAGCCAAACAGCATTCCGGCCTGCTGCATCTCGGCGCTCATTGTTTTGCGACCGCCGGCCAGAGACAGATAGAGTCGGCCATTGCGGGTGACCTCCCGGCCGCGCAGTACAACCCGATAGATCAGATCGGCCATCGCGCGGTTCTCGCGAACACTCGCCAGTTCATCCACTCCAAGCGGGTGCCAGATGTCGATGGGCATTTCAATGCGCGCCGCCCATTCTCGTAGGCGATCAGTGCGCATCTTCTCGGTTGTTACAACCCAAATCCGATTGACCCCGACAATCCCGTACTCCGCTCTCTGGGCGGCAATTTGGGCGCAACTCTCGTGATGCGCATAGAGGTCAAGCTGTTGCGGGTTAGTGAACGCAAACAGCTCCGGCACGATAGACCAGGAAGTGCCCAGGGTGGAGATCAAAAGATGCATTGTTCCGCAAACCGTGCGACCAGCGTTAGCGAGTACGATGTGGTTCAGACTCTGGATGAGAAGCGCTTTGATGTCGCTGCTCGGCGCGATGACGATGTGGCCAAGACCTTCAGCTCAAACCCGGATGCATCCATTTCCGCATCAAAGGATGCGATTCCTTCGCGTCAAAAGCCGAGAAATCTCGCCGAATTCGCCACTTGGTTGGAACAATAGCCGCCAACCGGTCGAACCGTCGAGGACATTCAGCAACAAATTCGTGAAGAGCGGGATGCTTGGACCAGTCGATTTTTTCCTTGTAACGAACGGAGAAATCAGGTTCCGCCTTGAAACTGCCAATGAAACTGCCAATGAAACCGACTTCTCTTGCCTAGGGCAAACCATGCAAGACAGCATCTAGCGACATCGCCCTGAACGTCACCGGCGGGAACAAGCTAATGTCGCTTGCCTTCTTCGAGGCCCTGTGGGGGATCGCCAGCCGCATCCTTTATACCGACACCGCCCACCGCGCGCTCGAGCCCATCCCTGGCAGCCGAATGGAACGGCTGGTCGCGCCCAAGCAATTCTTCACCAAGGGCTCGCCGCGCGGTATTTGGAAAAGCGCCTTGCGTGAACTGGCCAATGCCTCGCTGATCGACTGGCATCGGGATTCCGACACTTTTGTCTTCAACAGTCTCGATGCCGCGCAATTCATCCGCGGCAGCTGGCTGGAAGAATACGCCTATCACACGTTGAAAGACGAAGGCGTGTTTGATGCGCGCATGAGCGTCGAGGGCACCTGGGACCGCGGGCAGACGATTACCAACGAATTCGACGCCCTGGCGTGCCACCTCAACCAGCTGCTGGTCATTGAATGCAAGACCGCCCGCTTTCAACCAGGCCAGAACGACAACGAAATCGCCTACAAGCTTGACAGCCTCGGTGATGACGCGCGCGGCCTGTTTGGCAGCACTTGGCTACTATGCGCCCGCGAGCCGACCGAGATTCTCATTGCCCGCGCCCGCCGCGCCAACATTCGGCTGATTCCGCCTGCAGAACTGGCGAAGCTGCGCGACCTGGTGCGCCAGTGGCGGGGATGATTGTCTAACCAAGCCCCGCAAGCTTGCCGGCGCAGACAAAGCGCCCACGCGGGGTTAGCCTTAACCCCATGCCTCAGCGTCAGCTCTACATCGCCGCCTACGACGTGTCCAGCCCCGCCCGGCTCCAGGACGCGCTGAAAGTCCTCAAAGGCTATGGGTGCGGCTCTTTTGGAACGACGCCAAGCGCCGCAGAATCCAGCGGTTGCGGGCGACGTTTCCGGTCGATGGTGATGGCGCAAGTGAGACATCATGCCGCCACGGGCAAGTCCAGCGGGATCGGTGGTCCTGGATAGTGGCGTCGGTGCTCAGCGAAGTGAAACGCAAGATAGGCCGGCAAGTCCCCACTGATCTTTAGTGAGCGCAGTTTCAGGATCGCCTCGGCGCGGGCCAGCCCCCAACGCGCCCCGGTGAGATCCATGCGATCTTTGACGAGATGGCGACAGGCGCCTTCGATCACACCAGTGGCGATTGGCAGCCCCAGCGCAAGCGCTTGGTCGTATTCGAGGCGCTCGCGGTTGTTGTCGATATAGTCGGCCGCCTTATCGATGGGTTTGCGCGCCGTCTCGCCGAGTTGCTTGCGCGTTGCCGCGCGGCGCAGTCCCACGGCCACGTCGTGGGCGCGACCTTCGAGGATGGCCATGGCGCGCTCCATCACCCACTGCTCGCGCTCCGCGGGGGTCTCGGGAAAGAGCGCATGCGCGGCTTTCCACAGATATTCCAGCACATGGATGAAGTCCTGGATCACCACCACCTCGACCTTGTAGCGCTCGGCCGCGGCTGTGACTTGGCGCAGCAGATCTTCCTGACCGTCACAGAGCACCACCCAGCGGCGGTGCTGATCCGGGTCGCGGCGCATGGCCTCCTCAAACGCCTGCTCGATGACGGTGCGCTGATCGGCCTCCACGCGTGCCCAGGTGCGTTTGTTCTGGACTTCGGGACGTTTGCCCGCGGGGGCTTGTTTGGGATCAAGGATCTGCTCTGGGGTGCGTGGGTAGGGCTCGACCTCATAGACCGAGGCGACGGTGGCCATGCGTTTGCGCTGCTTTTTCTCCCCAGGACTCAGCCGGGTCTGTTGCTTGTGCGCTTGGCGCTCGCGCGCCTTGCGGGTGGCCTCGCGCAAATCGCTGGGGCGCATCACGATGCCCTTGCCGTCAGCACTGATGATCAGGAGGCGTTCGCTCGCTTCATTCGGCTCCTGGGGGACAAAGGGTTGGGCGTAGAAGGCGTCGAAGTCCTGGCTCAGATGCACGGCCACCTCCTCGGCTTGGCGCTTGGCCAGCGTCCCGCCGCCGGCTTGTTCGAGTGCCGCAAGCGCGGCGTCGAAGGAGTTGTTCACGACCTCACCGGCCAGCACCTCGCACAGGCCATGGGAATACCTGCCCGGGGGCAGATTCAGCTCAGCATCCAAGGGGAAGACGCTCTGGAGTCCCCGCGCACCGTAGCCCCGGCGCGTGACGGTCACTTCCCCAAAGCGGGTCTCCAGAAGTCGGGTACAGCCGGCGCGATGATGGGTCCGGGGATAACCATCGGCGCCAATCACGGACGCATACCGCGGTTCCTCTCGCGCTCTTTGTTCCAGGTGCGACTGGACCATCTCACACAGCAGCTTCATGCCGCCCTGTTGCACCAGCGCTTCGATTTCCCCGTGCGTGGCATGTTGGGCTTGCTCCCCGCTCAGCGTCTCAAGCAGTTGGACGAACTGCGCGATCGCCCCCTCGTAGCAATCGAGGCTTGGCAAAGAAATCGTGTAGCATGGCATCGACAGGGTCTCCTCAGGGTCCGTGACAAAAGTTTCGTCCCTTCAGTTTCGCACCCGAGTGGAGGCCCTGTCTTCCCTGTCCTCAGGTTTCTAGCTGGTTAAGCTGTTGTTTTCTAGTCGCTGAGCGTCGTTCTAAAGGAGCCGCACCCAAAGGCTATGCCAGCGGACGGCAGAAATCCGTCTTCGAGTGCTTTCTCACCCCCGCTGAACGCAGCACGCTGCTCGAAGAAATCCAGGCCCTGCTCAATGGCGAAGAAGATCGCTTCATGCTGCTGCGCCTCGAGCCCCGCAGCAAGGTCCGCGTGCGCGGAAAAGCCATCAAACCCGCCGATCCTGCTTACTTTTACGTCGGCTAATTGCGCACACCTGTTCCTCCCTACTGTACACGCTTACCCCGCCAATGACCACTCTCTACCTCGACCGCCGCGATACCCGCCTGAAGCTCGAAGGCCGCGCGCTCGCCATTTACACCGACAAGGAACGTCGCGGCACCGTGCCCCTCAATCTGCTCGAAAGCGTCGTCATGCGCAGCGCCGTCAGCATAGAAAGCAGCCTGCTCGCCAATCTGGCCGACGCCGGCATTGCGATTGTCATCTTTGGCGGACGCAACGCCAGCAAGCTTGCCATCGTCCATGGTCGCAGCGGCAACGACGGCGCCCGGCGCGTCGGCCAACTGCGCCTGACCGACGATCTCGCCTGGTGCCTGACCTGGACCCGCCGTCTGGTGCGCGGCAAACTCCGCCGCCAGCAGCGCCTGATTGTCGCCGCCCTGCGCGAACGCCCCGACCTGCGCCTGACGCTCACCAAAGCCCGCGAGCAACTGATGCAAGCCCGCGCGCACGCCACCGACCCGGTCAGCGCCAGCATCGACACTCTGCGCGGCATCGAGGGCGCTGGCGCCGCAGCCTACTTCAAAGCCTACTGCGGCCTATTCGCGCCCGAGCTGGACTTTACCGGCCGCAACCGCCGCCCGCCGCGCGATCCGGTCAATGCCGTGCTCTCGCTCGCCTACACCCTGCTGCATGCTGAGGCCGTCCATGCCGCCTATGGCGCCGGTCTCGACCCCATCATCGGCTACTACCATACACTCGACTTCGGGCGCGAATCCCTCGCCTCCGACCTGATCGAGCCGCTGCGCCCGCTTGCTGACACTTGGGTATGGGAGCAGTTCCGCACCCGCCACCTGCGGCCCGACCACTTTTCCCGCGAGGGCGACGCCTGCCTGCTCGGCAAGGCCGGACGCGAACACTTCTACAGCGCCTGGCAAGTCTTCGTCCGCCCGCACCGCCGCCTGCTGCGCCGCGCCAGCCGCAAGCTTGCCGGGCGCTTGGCCGAAGCCGCTAACACAGACGCCATCGACCCGGAGATTCCGTTTTGATCGTTCAGACCGCGCACCAACCCAGCGCCGAGACCGTCGAACGCGCGTTCGAACTCGACGCCCGGCCACTCTACCTCGCCGCCGGCAGCGACACCCGCGTCCTGCTCGACGGTCGCGCGCTCAGCATCCAACGCGATGAGCGCGCTGAACAAATCTTTCCACTTGCCCGCATCGGCCGCGTCCATAGCAGCACCCGCGTGCAATGGACCAGCGAGGCTCTGCTCGCTTGCGCCGCGCGCGGTATCAGCGTCATCTTTGTTACCGACGACGGCGAGATACAAGCCCGCCTGCTCGGGCGCCCCGGCGAACGCGACGAACTCCTGCTGCGCTTTACCGAACTCATGCTTCTACCTCATGCCCTTGGCCTTTACGGGCACTGGCTGCGCATCGCCCGCGCCCGCACCGCCTACTGGGCCTGTGCCCGCCTTGGCGCCCCGCAAGGCGCGCGCGACCCGCGCACCGGCCGCGCCTGGATTGAGCACCAAGCCCAGCAATACGCTGGCAACCGCGGTGCCGAGCGCACCCGGCAATGGCTTCGCTCCTTCGCTTACCAATGGATGGCCGCCCACCTGCATGACCTCGGCTTTGGCCACAATACCGAGCTTGGCCAAAGCGGCGAGCCCAGCCTGGCGCGCGACCTCGCCGAACTGCTGATGTGGTACCTCGAACCCGCGCGCATCGGCTGGCTGCGCCGCCGCTTCGACGCCGCCCGCCATCGCCGGCAACCGTTGCGACTCCCTCGTCATTCCGAAACTGCACGCCTGTTTGAATCCCGCGCCGCCCGCGTTGCCCAGCGTGGCCACGACATCACCAACTGCCTCCACCGCTGGCTGGTCAGCGAAACCTGAGGCACCGCCAATGGCCGCCAACCAAATACGTCCCTATCTGCTGGCCTACGACATTGCTGATCGCAAACGCCTCGTCCGGGTGCATCGCACCGTCAAAGGTTACGGAATGCCCCTGCAGTATTCAGTCTTTCTCGTTGTTGGCACCAGCCGCACCCTTGATGAACTGCTCGGCGAGCTCGACGACATCATCAACCCCAAAGAAGACGACATCCGCGTCTACCCCCTGCCGCTCCAATTCGACGCCGACCAATACGGCCGCCAATGGCTCCCCGGTGGCATCGACATCCCCGCCAACGCGGGTCTGACCGACGCCCTCGCCGCCATGGTCAACGCACAAAACATCCGCGTCGGTCGGACTTGACCATCGCTGAAACAAAGGCTAATTTTCAGTCAGGGAAAGCAACAAGCTACCAAATGCACGTGAACTTTTCTGTACACGATATTTCCGTCAGCTGCCCTTGTAAGTATCTGTTTAAATGGCGCTTTCCCGCTCTGGCGGACCCGAACGATGACCCGATTTTTAGGGGATTAAGACGACACCAGAGAATCGTAGATGCTGGGCCGACGAGACCCGAACGATGACCCGATTTTTAGGGGATTAAGACTGGTAAGTATAACATGGTTGCCAATAATAACGACCCGAACGATGACCCGATTTTTAGGGGATTAAGACCGTTGCCGTAGTCAATGGTGGTCGCTACGATTGGACCCGAACGATGACCCGATTTTTAGGGGATTAAGACCGGAGGACTTGGTAGATGTCGTGTAGCATGATGGGACCCGAACGATGACCCGATTTTTAGGGGATTAAGACCGATGGGACGCGCATAGTCTATGGTCATGTCGACCCGAACGATGACCCGATTTTTAGGGGATTAAGACTTTCAGGGCGTAGTTCACTAGGTATGCCTTGAAGGACCCGAACGATGACCCGATTTTTAGGGGATTAAGACGATATCGTCTGGGAGTGATGATACGGTAGTGTGACCCGAACGATGACCCGATTTTTAGGGGATTAAGACACACAGTGCTTCGAGGTACTGCGCAGGATGGACGGACCCGAACGATGACCCGATTTTTAGGGGATTAAGACGCTCGAACCTGAGCGCTTGCTCAATCGACTCTCGACCCGAACGATGACCCGATTTTTAGGGGATTAAGACAATATCGTGCGAGGGGTGTTCTTACCTTTCTTGGACCCGAACGATGACCCGATTTTTAGGGGATTAAGACGCCATGTCGGTCTTTTGCTTCGCCGACAGCTCCGACCCGAACGATGACCCGATTTTTAGGGGATTAAGACACTTCCTCAATCGGCATCTTCTCAATCGCCGAGGATCCGAACGATGACCCGATTTTTAGGGGATTAAGACAAGGCCACGCCATCCACGTGGCCTGAAGTGGCGGACCCGAACGATGACCCGATTTTTAGGGGATTAAGACGATCGATCGAGGATCACTTTCAGGGCGTACTTAGACCCGAACGATGACCCGATTTTTAGGGGATTAAGACTATGCGGGTGAAGGCTTCCTCTTGGGCTGGGGGACCCGAACGATGACCCGATTTTTAGGGGATTAAGACTTTTCCTCCATTGACGCCCCGTCCTTTAAGGTCGACCCGAACGATGACCCGATTTTTAGGGGATTAAGACCGCGGACTAAGGCCACGCCATCCACGTGGCCTGGACCCGAACGATGACCCGATTTTTAGGGGATTAAGACGCCGCTCGCAGCGCGTAGTCCTCATCCGTCATGACCCGAACGATGACCCGATTTTTAGGGGATTAAGACGCAGTGCGGGCACTCTTCATGTCCGCGCGCGTGACCCGAACGATGACCCGATTTTTAGGGGATTAAGACCTGCGCTGCGCCCGTCCTTGGGCGTTGTTGGTCGGACCCGAACGATGACCCGATTTTTAGGGGATTAAGACGGCGCCCGCGCTTGCGATTACGTCTAGCTGGCCGACCCGAACGATGACCCGATTTTTAGGGGATTAAGACGTTTGGAAGCGCCGGTATTAACGGAATCCATTTGGACCCGAACGATGACCCGATTTTTAGGGGATTAAGACGCAGATTTTTGCCAGATGCGATTTGCGTGCGCTGACCCGAACGATGACCCGATTTTTAGGGGATTAAGACGCTATCACCTCGACACCCAACAGATCCATGGCGGACCCGAACGATGACCCGATTTTTAGGGGATTAAGACTTGTTCGAGTCGAGCGCCGGCTCGAAGCATCCTGACCCGAACGATGACCCGATTTTTAGGGGATTAAGACTGCTCGCCGCCGAGGAAGCATCCTTCTGTTGGGACCCGAACGATGACCCGATTTTTAGGGGATTAAGACGCCTGCAGACGGGCATCTCGCTGCCGTCGAAGGACCCGAACGATGACCCGATTTTTAAGGGATTAAGACAAGCTCGGCTTTTGCTTTGTACGCATTTTCTGCGACCCGAACTACGACCCGTTTTTTGGGGATGTAAGACGGAAAATTCCGAGCGGCCGGCAGCCCAGGTCGAGCGCGCCTTGGCCCGGGTCGGTCTGCGGGGTTCTAGTGGTCTCTCGGCGGCTGGCTGGAAGACTGCATGGTCGAACTTGCCGGGGCGGACGCTTCGAGTCGGCCGGTTCAGCGCGTAGCGCCAAACTCTAGGCGCATGCCGGCGGTCGCTTGCGGATTGAGTGCTCCGTTTTGCCAGATGAGGTCACCATTGACCAAAGTTGCGAGCACGCGCGCGCTGAATGTCCGCCCCTCGAAGGGCGACCAGCCGCATTTGCTCAAGACTTCGGCGCGGTTGATGGCGTGCGGGCTGTTGGGGTCGATCAGCACCAGGTCGGCCCAGTAGCCCTCGCGGATGTAGCCGCGACCTTGAATGTTGAAACAATCGGCCACCGCGTGGCTGGTTTTCTCGACCAGGGTTTCCAGCGTCAGGGCGCCGACGCGCACATGTTCAAACAGACTGGGTAGGGCGTGTTGCACCAGCGGCAGGCCGGCTGGGGCGGCGAAGTAGGGCGCATCTTTTTCGCTGAGCAGATGGGGGGCGTGGTCGGTGGCGATCACGTCGATGCGGCCCTCGGTGACTGCGGCAAGCAGCGCGGCGCGGTCTTCTGGCTGTTTGATGGCGGGGTTACATTTGATCAGGCTGCCTTTCTCGGCATAGTCGTGCGCGTCAAAATACAGGTGATGCACGCAGGCCTCGACGGTGATGCGCTTGTCGCGGTGCGAGCCGGGCTCGAATAACCCGAGTTCGCGCGCCGTGGTGAGATGCAGCACATGCAGGCGGGTGTTGTGCTGGCGCGCCAGCTCTACCGCAAGCGAGGACGAACGCCAACAGGCTTCTTCCGAGCGGATCAGCGGATGCATCTCCATCGGCACCGTCTCGCCGTATTGCTCCCGATAGGCTTGCTCATTGGCGCGAATGAGCGGGGTGTCTTCGCAATGGGTGGCGATTAGCACCGGTGCCTCAGCAAAGATACTCGCCAGCACCTTGGGGTCATCGACCAGCATGTTGCCGGTGGATGCGCCCATGAAGACCTTTACACCGCAGGCGGCACCGACCGGCAGGCGGCGGATGGCGTCCAGATTGTCGTTGCTCGCGCCGAGGTAGAAGCCGAAATTGGCCGGCGAGACCTGGGCGGCACGCTGGTACTTGGCCTCCAGTGCCTCCAGGCTCAGCGTCGGCGGCTGGGTGTTGGGCATCTCAAGAAAGCTGGTGATGCCGCCGGCCACCGCCGCGCGGGACTCGGTCGCGATCTCCGCCTTGTGCGTCAAGCCCGGCTCGCGAAAATGCACCTGGTCGTCGATCATGCCCGGCAGCAGCAGGTGGCCGCGCGCATCAATGGCCTGGTCCGCCGGTCGCGATTGAAGATCGGCACCGATCGTATAGATGCGTCCGTTGCGGACGTACAAATCGGCATCGTATTGACGCCCCTCGTTTACCACGCGCGCATTGGTAATCAGCAGTGTTTTCATCGCAATCAGCACTCGTTTAAGGGAATAGGCATCAGCCAGGCGGATGCCATCCTGCTACGACCCATAGGCGCCGCTCCGCCAGCGCGCTCGGCCAAGGAATCGGGGAGATCAAGTGTGACGGTTGTCATTGTCGCGTTCCCTCGTTCTTGCGGACAGAAAATTCAAGGCCCCTGATGATCGATTACAGTGTTCGGAGCGGAGATTATTCAGAGCAGATCGCCGTCCTGATTAGACACCGAGATCATTTAGTTGTAACCACCCGGACCGCAGCGTCGCTCCAGCTGCTTGATGATGCGTTTTTTCATCACCATCGTTCATAGATAGGGACTCAACAACCGTGCCGCGCCGTCGCGCAGTTTAATTGGCACCGAGCGGGTGCGCATCTGCTGGGCGTTGATCTCTGTTGCCGCCTGTAGCTTGGCATCGAACAACAGCTGAAGGTGGCGGGCGAGGGGACGGTCGTAGACTTCTACATTTAGCTCAAAATTGAGTCGCAGGCTGCGCGGGTCCCAGTTCGAGGAGCCAAAAAAGCACCAGAGATCATCCACCAGCATGAGTTTGGTGTGGTCGAAGGGCGGTGGCGAGAGAAACATCCGGCTGCCGCCGGCGAGAATCTGCCGCGTCTGCGCCTGGGCGGCCCATTCGACGAATCTGAGATTATTGCGCTCGGGGAGCAGAATTCGCACATCGACGCCGCGCAGCGCGGTGACATTGAGCGCGGTGAGCAAGACCTGATCCGGCAGAAAGTAGGGGGAGATGATACAGACGCGTTGACGCGCCTGGGCCAAAGCGCCAAGCATCATGCGGCGGATGACGTCGAAGTCCTCATCGGGTCCATCTGGCAGGCAGCGCGCCAGGCTGTCTCCCAGCGGCATCAGGGGCGGAAACCAGGCATTACCGCTCAGGCGCTCGCCGGTGGTGAAATGCCAGTCCACTTCGAAGGCGCTCATCAGGCCGCGCACTACCGGCCCCTCCAGATGAAAATGCAGATCCTGCACCGGGTTGCGGGGGCGGTTGGCCAGCAGGCAACCACCGCGAATGTTCAGCCCGCCGGTAAAGCCGACGCGTCCGTCGACCACCAGAATTTTGCGATGATTGCGCAGATTGAGGTACTGACTGCGAATCGGCAGCAGGGACTCAAGAAACACCGCCACTGGCACCCCCAGGCGCGCCAGCAGGCGCGGTGCGCGCGGACGGCTGTAGCGCTGACCGACGGCATCGATTAGCACCCGCACCTTGATGCCACGGCGATGAGCGCGTTCGAGCGCGGCGACAAACTGGCGGCCAGCCGCGTCGATATCGAAAATATAAGTAGAGAGGGCAATGCTGTGATGTGCTCCATCAATGGCGCGCAGCATCTCCGGATACGCCTGATCGCCATTGATTAACGCCCGCACCCGATTGCCGGATTCCAGCACCGATTGGGTCAAGGCATCACCGAGATGCCCGAGCGCCACCCAGTGGGGGTAGCGCTGCTCAAGCAAATGATGCGCCCGATCTTCGGCCGCAATTCTTGCCGACTCGCTCTGCGCGGAGCCTTGGGGCCGCAGCCGATGGGCCTTTCGCTGGATGCGGTTGACGCCGAATACCCAATAAATTAAAAGGCCGATCAGAGGTGCGAGCCAGACCAGGCCAGTCCAGCCCACAGTGGAGGCTACATCCCTGTCGCTAAGCAGAATGTGCGCCGTGGTTAGAATTACCGCGAGCATCTGCGCCGTGAGCACAAGGTGCAGGCCCAGATCTTCAAGCTCCAAAATCAACTCCATGCGATACTCTCGATGCTGTTGGCAACTTGCACCCTTGCATTATGACCCATGAACCCACAACCGGAAGCTGGCGGCTGCTGCGTCCGCTGTTGTTTCGGCTCGATCCTGAGTTGGCCCATCGTTTGACCCTGACACTGGCAGGTGCCTGGTCACGGGCGCTGGACCGCCTGGATGTGCCATCGCGGACAAAGACCCTTGGCCAGACCGGCGTTCGGCGTCTGATGGGGATTGATTTTCCCAATCCCGTCGGGCTGGCAGCCGGGCTCGACAAGGACGCTACTGCGGTGCAAGCCTGGCAGCGCATGGGCTTTGGTTTTGTCGAGGTTGGCACGGTGACTGCGCATCCCCAGCCGGGCAATCCGCGTCCGCGGCTGTTTCGCTTTCCGCATCAGGGTGCGTTGGTCAACCGAATGGGTTTTAACAACCTGGGTGCCGAGCACATGGCCTGCCGGTTGCGCGCGCTGCGCGAGGGCGGATGCCTGCGTGTGCCGCTTGGGGTGAATATTGGCAAGTCCAAACGCGCTACTCCCGCAGAGGCCGCAGCTGACTATCGCCAGAGTTTCTCGGTACTGGGTGACTGGGCAGACTATGTCGCGGTGAATATTTCCAGCCCTAATACGCCTGGCCTGCGAAATCTTCAGAGTATTGATGATGTCAGGCGCATCATCTCGGCGGTGCAGACAGTCAATCAGGGGCTCGCCGCGCCCCGTCCGCTATTGGTCAAGCTGGCACCAGACCTGGCTGATGATGACGCTATCGACTGCGCCCGGGCAGCCCTGGACGAAGGCTGTGCGGGTTTGATCCTGACCAACACCACCATTGATTTCTCGGCCTTGCCCGAGCCGCCCGCCGGGCTGAGCGGCGGTCTGTCCGGCCGGCCATTGTTTGCCCGCAGCACAGAACTGCTCGCCAGGCTGCGCGCGGAACTGGGTGAACAGGCGGTACTCATTGGCGTTGGCGGAATCTTCTCGCCCCAGGATGCCGTGGCAAAGCTCAACGCCGGCGCCGATCTGATTCAGCTCTACACCGGGCTGATTTACCATGGCCCGGCTCTGGTGCGGTGTATCCTTGGTCAAGACTTGGAGTTGCGGCCAAGGTCTTTGGGACTGTGAAAACTCCTTGCACTTAAGAACGCGCTTGCGGATCATTTCGCCACTCTGAAACCGCGCCCGCCGGATACCGTCCCGCTTCAATCGGCAGGCGACCTTTATAGGCCGGTTTACGCGCCTGCCTGCTGGAAGCCGACGCCCATGTATAGCGACGACCGACTGGTGATTCTGGATGCTGATGGCACCACCATCGATGCCTTTCGCGCGATCGAAAAAACCTTTAACCATCACAGCATGGACATAGGTCCGCTGGCGCGTTTTCAGAAGCGGCGCAACATCTTTAAGTATCTTGGTGGCTTCAAGGAGATGCCGCAAAACCTGCGCCAGCAGATTGGCTGGCAGAAGCGCACCAAGCTGGTGGCTACCCTGACCGAGGTCTACCGCGAGGAGGCGCGCATGTTTGATGGCATCGAGCATCTGATTCATGCGCTGGCCGAGGCTGCGGATGTGAAAGTCGGCATTGTGACCCGCAACATTACCAATGATCCGCTAAGCACCCTGCATCGACTGTTCGAGCGCCATGGGCTGGACCACGGCATGCTCGACTTTCTGGTGCACCTGCCGCTTAGCGAGCATAAGCTGCCCTATTTTCGTGAGCTGCGCGAGCGCTTTAAGATTAATCCGGCGCGTGCCTATGCCTGTGGTGACGAGGTGAAGGACTACCGCGCCGCAGTCGGCACCGGCATGCATCCCTTTATGGTGTCCTATGGGTTCGAGGATTTCGAGCGCCTGCATGTGCGCCACGAGATCCCGGCCGAGGTCATTTTGCCCACACCGGATGCGCTTGCCGAAAGGGTCACTCATGCGCTTGGCTTGCGCCTGAAAACTCCACGCGCGGGCTAACCGTTCGTCGGCTCGCGAGGTTCCGAGGCAGGCTAAACGAGATTTCCGGTTGACACATTAGTAACCGCTAATATAATTAACTTCGTTGGCGCCGCATTGGCGTCAGCTCGAAAGCAATAACTCAACGGAGATTGGATAATGAAAAAGCTTGCAACCGCAGCGGCTGTGGCCGCACTTCTTGGTGTTTCAGCAACCGCCAGCGCCTGGTGGGGTCCGGGTGGTGGCTACGGCCCTGGCTACAATGATGGCGTTGGTGATTTCTGGAACGATATGTTCGGAGACGGCTACGGCGACTTCAACATGAGCTTCAGCGGCGGTGGTCGCGGGCGTGGCAATGGTCGCGGTTATGGGCGCGGCTATGGGTATGACGCTCCCTACTACTATGGCGGCCCTTACGGCTACCCCTATGGTGCGCCAGTCGCTCCTTACGGCGCCCCGGCTCCTTATGGCGCTCCAGCCCCCTATGGCGCGCCTGCTCCGCAGCAGCCGCAGGCTGAGCAGCAGTAAGCTCGCTGAATCCAGTCCGCTACCGGCACCCAAGTGCCGGACGTGGGCTCATCGGGCAAAAAGGCCGGCCATGGTGCCGGCCTTTTTGCGTTTGAGTCGGGCTTGTCTACTCAGGGACGTTTGGCGGATCGAAATCATCGGCGGGTTCTGCTTCCGGCGATTGCCGTTCCAGCCATTCATTGAGCAGGCTGACATGCTCTGCTTCTTCGGTGGCCATTTCCGACGCGAGGTCGCGCACCTTTGCATCTTTGGTGTGATCGGCAATCCCTTGATAAAAAGCCCGCGCATGTTCCTCGTTAAACAGCGCCACCCGCAGCGCCTGGGTGGCGGTCATCAGGTAATTGACTTCTTCGTCCAGACAATGGCTCTCCGGCTCGTCCGGGCAGTTCCATTTGAATTCCCAAGGTGGAATCTGCGGCAGCTTAAGCCCGTGGGCGTGCGCCTCAATCGCGGCGGCGTGGGCCTCGCTAAGCTCGGCGAGCTCGCGGAATAGCCCTGCCACCTCGGCGTTGTGATGCACTTCCATGCTGTCGGCGAGTTGGTGGAAGCGCCCGGCTGACTCGTGCTCGAGTTCCAGGGCATGGGCGCAGAGTTCTTCCAGCGACTCAATCGAGTGCGATTCCTGTTTAGATGGGGGTTCAGATGCGGTTTGGTTCATAGCAGAAACTCCGCTTCGATCTCACTGAGCTCAGCCTCAACTTGGTTGCGCGGCTGATAGACGGGCGCTCGCTGGGCATAGAGTACGCCGAGCGCCAGGCCGTCGTCGCTCTGGATGAGTCGCGCGGCTTCGCTCGGGTCCGCCGGTGCGGGCTCGGCAATCGGATGCACTGCCTGCTTCCAGGCTTTCTGCTCTGGGCGAAAGGTCTGGCAGGGGCTTAGCACTTGCACCAGCGCGAAGCCAGGGTGCTCAAGCGCTTGCACCAGCAGCCGAACCAGCTCGTTGGGTGCGCCCGCGTAGCCACGGGCGATGAAGCTGGCGCCGGAGGCGAGCGCAATGGCGGCAGGATAAAACCGTGGCACGCCGGTACCGTGTGGGGTGAGCTTGCTGTGGGACCAGTCGGGCTGGGTGGTGGGCGATGCCTGGCCTTTGGTCATGCCATAGACCTCGTTGTCCATGACGATATAGGTCATGTCCATATTGCGCCGGCAGGCATGCAGGAAATGATTGCCGCCGATGGAAAAACCGTCGCCATCGCCGCCGGTGACCACCAGAGTGAGGTCTTGTCGCGCCGCCTTGAGCCCGGCCGCAAGTGCCAGGGCGCGCCCATGCACACCATGAAAGCCATAGCCGTCGATGTAGGCCGGGATGCGCGAGGAGCAACCAATGCCAGAGACGGTGACGACTTCGTTTTTCGGTAGGCCGAGGTAGGCAAATGCCTTGGTCAGGGCGGCAAGTACGCCAAAATGTCCGCACCCTGGGCACCAGACCGGCTTGACATCGGACTTGTAGTCTTTGGCCCTTAGAGTGGTGGAGGAGCTCTTGGGGCGCTCGGCGCTAGGTGTGGTCATCAGCAGGCTCCGCAGCAATGGCGGTGAGGATTTCCGCCGGGCGCAGCGGCAACGGCCCCGGGCGGGCAAAAGACCTGGCGCCCTCCGGCAGGGCGGCCTCGGAGCGCAGGTAGTGGAATAGCTGGCCGTCCTGATTCAACTCGATTACCCAGACCTGAGTGCCGGTGGTGGCTGCGTGCAGCGCCGCGCGTTGCAGGGGGGCGATGAGCCGCAGACCGAGCACCCGGGTTGGGCGGCCACTGGCATTGAGTCTGGCGGCGGCCTCGAGCACCGCGCCGTGACTCGAGCCCCAGGTGAGCAGACAGAGGTCGCCCGCACCGGTGATCTCGGCCCAGAGTGGCCCAGCGTCGAACTGCGTCAGCTTATCGCGGCGCTTGGTCAGTTGCGCGAGATGGTCGCCAGCCAGGCTGGAAGGGGTGCCGAACTCGTTGTGCTCGAGTCCGTCGGCGGTGTAGCTGAGGTCCGTCAGCCCAGGGGCACTGATTGGCGAAATGCCATCCTTTGTGAGTTGGTAGCGCTGGTAGTCGGCGCCCGGATCGGCTGTGGCGCAACGGCGGCCAAGGGGCAGATTGGACAGATCGGGTGTCTCTGGCGGATCAACAATGACGCGCGATTGCCCCAGGAGCTGATCGGACAGCACAATGGCGACCGTTTGCAGATGTTCGACCAGTCGTGTCGCCCAATGGAGCGTGAGCACGCAGTCGGCGATATCCAGGGCCGCTAGCACCAGATGGGGCGCATCGCCATGCAGTCCGTAGAGGGCGATGTTGAGATCCGACTGTTCGGACTTGGTCGGGATGCCGGTGCTCGGTCCGCCGCGCATGACATTGATGACGACGATGGGGGTTTCGCTCGCCACGGCAAGGCCGATTCCCTCCATCATCAGGCTGAGTCCGGGACCGGAGGTGGCCGTCATGGAGGGCACGCCGCCGAAGGAGCTGCCGATGATCATGTTGATGGATGCCAGCTCGTCCTCGGCTTGCAGCAGGCCGCCGCCAAGACGCGCGATGCGCGGGGCCAGCCACTCGAGAATCTCGGTTGCCGGGGTGATGGGGTAGGCCGCCACAAAGCGCACGCCACCGCGCAGCGCACCCAGTCCAGCGGCCTCGTTTCCGCTGAGGCTCCAGCGACGGGGTACCTCAGACGGTGCGGGGCTTGCGTCGGCCTCAGCCGGAAGCTGTTGGTAACCAAGGCCAATGCAGGCATGGGCGGCGGCGATGACCTCCGACCCTTTGGCGCTCAGGATTGCGGTAGCGGCTTCGAGTACCGCCGACAGCGGCAAGCGCGCGCAGGCGGCGATGGCGCCGACTGCGACCATGTTGAAACGCCCGCTGGGCATTGTATCTGCGAGTTCGCGCAGATTGATCCAGCGCGTTTGTTCGCGATAGGGCTCAAGCTCGGGCGGCAGTTTGCCAGCGCCGGGGTCGGCGAGTATGAGGGTGTCGGCAGTGAGCGGGATTTCACCGGCGAAGCGGGCGAAATTTCCCCAATCGAGCGCGGCCAGGATACCGAAGCTGTCGCCCATGCAGGTGACGGGCGCGGGGCCAAACCGTAGCATGGCGGCCGACTCGCCACCGCGAATTTGCGGGCCGGCCGAGCGCGTCATTAGCCCATAGTAGCCAGCGCGCGCTGCCGCCTCGAGCACCAGCATGCCGGCGGTGACGGCGCCGCTGCCGCCCGAGCCAGTGATGGCGCAGGATTGATACCAGTCAGACATTCATTACTCGCTTCGCGCCAGAAGCATCATCCGTGCAGGCGCTGCTTTAGAAAGACATGGGCCGACTCGCGCGGCCTTGCTCCGCATCAGGCTTTCAGCCGGCCATTGAGCACGGGCTTCAGGCGTTCGAGAATGTCCTGATGAATGCGCAGATTGCCGGCCACCACATTGCCGGTTTCGAAAAAGCGATCACCGCCAGCCATGTCGGTTACGGTGCCGCCGGCCTCCAGCACCAGTAGGGCACCAGCGGCGAAATCCCAGGGCGAGAGGCCAAACTCCCAGAAGCCGTCCAGACGCCCGGCGGCGACATAGGCAAAATCCAGCGCCGCAGAGCCTGGGCGCCGCACGCCAGCGGTCTCGGGAATCATCACTCTCAGAGTCTCGAGAAATAACGCGAGTTCGTCCTGGTCCTTAAAGGGGACTCCGGTGCCGAGCAAAGCTCCGCGCAGGTCGCGCCTGTTGCTGACGCGCAGGCGCCGGTCATTGAGCAGCGCGCCGCCGCCGCGGCTGGCGGTGAAGAGTTCTTCGTGCAGCGGGTCATAGACCACCGCTTGCTGCATCAGGCCGCGATGGCGCAGGCCGATGGAGACGGCAAACTGGGGAAAACCGTGCAGATAATTGGTCGTCCCGTCGAGCGGATCGATCACCCACTCGAAGTCATTGCCGGAATGCTGACCGCTTTCCTCGGCCAGAATGGCGTGACTGGGGTACTTGCTGCGGATTTCCTGCAGGATGGCCGCCTCGGCGGCACGGTCAACCTCGGTGACGAAGTCGTTTGGCTGCTTGGTGGAAATGATGAGTTCATCACGTCGCTCGAACGAGCGCATGATAACGCGCGCGGCACTGCGTGCGGCGCGAATGGCGATATTTAGCATGGGGTCCATGGGATAACCATACCGCAAGAGCGTCTGAAATGGCACCCGTTGCGGTGAACTCCTTGCTATCCCGAGCACTCAGCCATCGGCGACTCCACAGCGGAGTGCCTTTTTGGAGGCGACTCGAAGGTTTCGGCGTTGGTATCAAAGCCGCCGGCGTAGTAGCCTGTCTTCCGCGTGAGCTTGTCATTGTGCGGCCGCTCGTCTCCGCGAGAATGCGCCGCCAATGCCACCCCACACAGAAGAGAGGATGAAGCAATTGTCCAGCGCCGCGCGCACGCCCCCTTATAGTCCAGCGCCCCCCCCACAACTGAATCACCTTCCGCAATCGCGCCACGGCACCATCGGCGCAATGACCGCTCGCGCGGACGCGATCGATAAGCACCAAGACCGCTCCTCGCGCAACCTCGCCTTTATCGATGCTTCCCAAGCCGCCGGCGCCCAGTCCTGGGTCCCCATCATCTACCGCCAAATCAGCCCCGGCCAGTTCCACGGCCGCATGGACATCGTCGACTTCGGCGACCTGACGTTGGTTCACGAGCAGCACCATCAAAGCGTCAACAAATCCGGCGCCCTACCGCCCGGACAATGCACCCTGTCGTTCATTGATCGCGGTCATCACGACGCGCGATTTTCCCAGTTTGTCATCGCTGGCGAGGACCTGGCTTTCTTCCAACCCGAACAGCACGAGTTCGACATCCTGATGCCAGGCGGTCACACCAACAGTTACGCGCGCATCGACCAAAACGCGCTGATCCGCGACCTGCATATCCTGGATGCCGCGCTCGCCGATCGCTTGGGCGCTAGCCGCTCCCTGCAATCCCTGGGCACGGTCGGCAAGGCTCGGCTGGAAAGGGTCATGCACCAGATTCTCACGGTTGGGAAGGCGCCAGGAACGGGTCGCGGTGGGGCAGACCCTGCTGGACTGCACGCCATCCTGAAGGAGCAAATACTGCTCGCGATCACGGCCTCTGGCCCGTGGCACTCGGGGGACGCGCCCTACCTGCACGGTCGCCGACGTGCATGGCGTACCGCGCGGGCGGCGCGCGAGTTCATGGAGGACTGCCTCAACCGGGGCATAACCCCTGGAATGGTGGACCTGTGCGCGCATCTTCATGTCTCGGAGCGCACCCTGCGCTACGTTTTCAACGAGCAGATGGGATGCCCACCGGCAACCTACCTGCGCCGACTGCGCTTGAACGGCGCGCGCGCCGAGCTGCTTGATCCCGGCGCCGCGACCACCTCGGTGACGGCCGTGGCGACCCGCTGGGGCTTCCTGCAAATGGGGCATTTTTCCCGGGATTATCGCGCGCTTTTTCACGAAAAGCCCTCACTCACCCTGGCGCGCGCGCTCAGCGTCTGAACGCGCTCAGTGCCTGAACATGACCCAGCTCCACCCGCCGTTCCCGCGGCGACCCTAAGTCTTGCCGGAATTGCATAGTCGCGACGCATTGAAACGGATAGAGTCCCGCCGCGTCGATTGCTTGAATGCTCAAGTCCGCGCGGGAGAATCGCGGTGCGGATCCAAAAAACCAAGGATACTGGCCGCCTGCCAGGTCCGCGTCATTCCATGAGAGGTCACGACCATGCTCCCAACCGATCCCTACTTCCTTCCCTACCAATGGCACTTGCTCAATTTCGGACAGTTCGGTGGTCGCCCCGGTGTTGATCTGAATGTGGTTCCGGTCTGGGAAGACTATACCGGCGCCAACGTCACGGTCGGCGTCTTCGATGCCGGCACCCAGGTCACCCACCCCGACCTCCAACCCAATTGGGACCCTGACTTGCAACCGATGATGGCCGGCCATCCCGTCAACCCCAGTCCCTACGGCTGGGGAGAGGAAGTTGGTGCGCACGGGACCGCCGTTGCCGGATTGATACTTGGCGCGCGCAACGGCCAAGGCATTGTCGGCGTTGCCTATGACGCCACCTTTGGCGTCGGAATTTATGATCCCGACTCCGAAGCCTGGGCAGTGAGCGGTGCGTCCAGCTACGAGGCCTTTAGTGAAACGCTCAACCACCAGCGCTTCCTCTATGACGTCACCAATAGCAGTTATGGCACGAATACTCCCCTGACGGATCAAAATTTTTCCGAGACCGCCGGCATTGAAAGCTCTGTCATTCTTGGCAGAAATGGTCTGGGCACCATCAATGTCATCGCCGCTGGCAACGAGAAGACGGGTAGCAGGCCGGTTGACGGCATGGACAGAGACGCCCGTTGGTCGACTGACGGTGGCTTCGAGGCGCTTCGCCAAACGGTGTCTGTCGCCGCCGGCACCAATCAAGGCGACATCATGTGGTATAGCAACCCCGGAGCATCGCTTTTGGTGACAGCCCCGGTCAGTTACAACCTCCCCGCGGAGGATGTCGCAAACACCCTAATGCCATTCCAATCCACAACGACGGATTTGCTCGGAACGGACGGCTACTCTGTAGACAACTCGCCCGAGATTGACGATAACTACTCCGATCAGATGGCCGGCACCTCCGCGGCGGCCCCCATGGTCACCGGCGTGGTGGCTCTCATGCTGGAAGCCAACCCTGCGCTTGGCTATCGGGACGTGCAGGAGATTCTCGCCCTCAGCGCCCGACCGAACTGGCAGCAAGGAGCAACGGAGGTCGATCGATGGCAAACCAATGGCGCCGACCACTTCAACGGCGGCGGGATGCGCTTCAGTCACGACTATGGCTTCGGTTTTGTCGATGCCTTGGCCGCTGTGCGTATCGCCGAGACCTGGACCGAGCAGCGCACCCGTTTTAATGAGGTGAGCATTCCAGAACCCCTTTCCCTCAACCTCAACGACGTTCCCATTCCGGATAATTCAGGCGAGCCATTAAGCTACAGCTTTGAGGTCACCGACGCCTTCGAGGTCGAGTGGATCGAGGTCGGCGTCGCTATCGAGCATGAATGGTGGGGCGATCTGGCCATCTCCGTCATCTCCCCGGCAGGAACCGAGAGCCGCTTGCTGGTGCGCCCCGGCGTGGTGCCTGACTCGGTCCTGGATTATCGCGTTGCGATCGATGACCAATTCGATCCCGAGATGAATCAAGGCATGCAAGGCAGAGAAGATCTCGATACCAGCTTCGTCTCGACTGCCTCGCGGGGTGAAAGCACCCTCGGCACCTGGACCGTCCAGGTCTGGGACCTCGGCGAAGGCGCCGCCAACGGCGAGCTCGATGGCTTGGGTTTGCAGCTTTATGGAAATCCGGAAGGGGAAACGACAGAGACCTTTTTCTACACCGACCGCTACGCCGACCTGGCCAGCGCCGAGCCTTGGCGTCAGACCCTGGCCACCGATGGCGAAGCCCGCATCAACGCGGCGGCCGTCACCAGCGACACTGTGATTCACCTCACGCCTGGCATCACCGGCGAGATCGCCGGCACACCCTTCAGGCTTGCCCCAGGGTCCCAAGTCACCGAAGCCATAGGCGGCGATGGGGCCGACGCGCTATTCGCGGCGACCTGGGACAGCATCCTATTCGGCGGGCGCGGCGATGATTTGCTTTTCGGCAATGCCGGCGCCGACATCCTCGTCGGCGGGCGGGGTACCGACCTAATGAGAGGAGCAGCGGGAGCCGACCGCTTTGTATTCGAAACCGACAGCGGTCGCGATCGCATCGCGGACTTCGACCCCAACAACGACCTTATCGAGGTGGATCAAGCCATCAACGGCCAGATCCTCGCCGGCCCCTCGACACTGCTCGAGACCGCCTTCACCGATGCACAGGGTAACGCGGTGATCAACCTCGGCGCTGGCAACCAGGTAACCTTGCTAGGTCTGTCCGTTGATGAACTCAGCAGTGATGTGTTCTCACTGGTTTAGCAAAGCACAAAGGTTTGCTTCCACGTCAACACGGGAGCACGCCTTTGGTGGTCATCGATCCGCCTCTGTCGCGCGCGAGTTGGCATGCTCCAAATGAGTATCGGATTCCCAGGGACGGCGCTCAAACGCTGATGCAAGGGGACGAAAGGCGACCAAGGCGTTATGCTTAAGCGGCCCCCGGGATCAGCGTGGAGGTGACAGCTCCGCGCATCAGCGCCCGCCCGGTGCTGGAGAATCAATCAATCCCGCGGACGATGAACCCTGCAAGTATTCAGCTCCAACCGAAGGCGAGACCATGGAAATTCTGACAGAAACACAATCCGATGCGCTGATTTTCGTGATTTCGGGGCGTCTCGACGGCAGCACCGCCCCGGATCTCCAGGAAACCATGCTCGGCCAACTCGATGCCGCGCCCGTGATTCTGGTCGACTGCGCCGCGCTCGATTACATCTCCAGCGCGGGCTTGCGCGTGCTCTTGCTGGCCACCAAGGAGTGCAAAAAAGCCCGCCGCCCCTTCGGCCTGTGCGGCCTGCAGGAAGAGGTGCGGGAGGTCTTTAAGCTCAGCGGCTTCAGTTCCATCATCGAGACCTTCGACTCGCGCGAGCAGGCGCTCACAAAGCTCTCAACACCCGCCTGACCCCGGCCGTTAAGCTCCGGATGCTGGACTTGCGACCCCTTCTGCTGTGCGCGGCCCTGGTCACCCCACCGCTGGCCCAGGGCGCCGCCCCAGTCTCCGCGGACGGCGCCGACTCCCTGCCCGCAGTGCGCATTGCACTGCAATGGAGCCCCCAGAGTCAGTTCGCCGGGTTCTACCTGGCGCGGCAACAGGGCTTCTACACCGCCGCTGGCGCGCGGGTGAGCTTGCTGCACGGCAATGCACTGCGTTCCTCGCTTGCATGGCTGCGGCAGGGCAAGGCTGAGTTGGCAACGGCCTTTCTGGCCGACGCCATGGTCGCTGCCGCCAATTCAGATACTACGGCGGCTGAGGATCCTCGCCCGGTATTGATTGGCCAGCTGGTGCGACGCTCCAACCTGATGCTCCTGGCATGGAAGGATCACGGCATCTCCCACTTGGAAGATCTCGACGGCCGCCGCGTCAGCCTGATGCCCGGGCCTTTTTCCGCCGCGATTCGCGCGCTCCTCGCCGAACATCAAATCCAACCCGAACTGATTCCCCAATACGGCACGGTGAATCTGTTTCTGCACCGCGGCGTCTCCGCCTGCGCGGCGATGGAGTACAACGAATTTCACCGCGTCTGGCAGGCTGGCGTCGACACGGATCAGCTAACGGTTTTTCTCCCGCGCGAGCTTGGCTTTGATTTTCCCGAGGATGGTCTTTACGCCCGCTCCGACTGGCTCAAGGATCACGGCGAGCTGGCGCAACGGCTGTGGAATGCCACCATAAAGGGCTGGGAATACGCCCGCGACCACCCGGAGGAAGCCCTGGATCTGGTTCTGACCGAGGCCAAGCACGCGGGCATCCCGGCCAACCGCCCCCATGAGCGTTGGATGCTCAAGCATTTGCTGGCAGCCATCTTCGGCGAGCACTCCGATGCGGCATCCGCGAATGGGCAGCTCTCGGCGCGTGCCTATGCGGCCACAGCCAAGGCGCTGATCGCGGCTGATTTCATCAAGGCGCCACTACCTTTCGCTGTCTTCTGTCCGAGGTGTGACGCCAAGGATAAGACTCCATCCATGGCTAGGGAACCGCGGCCGCGTCCGGCCACGGTCCCCGCCTCAGTTCCAGGCCCAACTCCCAACTCTGCCCCCAGCCCAGGGGCGCGTCCAGCCCGAGACTCAATTCCCCGCTCACCCCCCAGTGCGAACGCGGACGCATCGCCAGATGAAAGCGCCAACTCCCGCTGAAATCGCCCCCTCAGGCGACCTGGAAATACGCCCGGTTCCGCTGCGGGCGCGGCTGCGCAACCGCCTGCTGCTGTCGACCGTGGGCATCGCCGGACTCATCCTGTGCGGATTACTACTGTGGAATTATCTGAGCTTCCGCGAGCGTCTGACCGAGGACGCGCAAATCCGCGCGCGCTTCCTTGCCAATGCCGCCGCCGACCGCATCGACATGACCCTCGGCCGCTTGCAAAGCCTGGTCGATGGCATGGCGATCAGCCTCAATGCCACCGCGCTCGATCTGAGCCTGGAGCAAGTGCGCGCCTTGCAGCGAGAAGCCCTGCGCGGCACCCCCGCTCTCTACGGCATCGCCTTCGCCTGGCTGCCAGAGCGCAAGCCACCCGGCTGGGACGCCTGGTCCCCCTACAGCTATCGCGCCGAGGGCACGCTGAGATACACGGATCTCGGCCACGACAACCGCGACTACATTGGCCAGGACTGGTTTTACCTCCCGCGTTTTCTCGACCGACCCGTCTGGACCGAGCCCTACATCTGGACCGGGCCATACCTCAAAACCACCGGCGTGCGCATGGTGACCTACTCGGCTCCGGTGCGCCTGCCCTCGCCAGATGGTCCCGTCTTCGCCGGTGTCGTCACTTGCGATATCGAGCTGACCTGGCTCGACCGGATGTTGGCCGAACTGCCCTTGGGCGAGAACGGCTATGGCTTCCTGCTGAGCCGCAATGGCGTACATATCAGCCATCCGATCGCCGAACTCACCATGGACGAGTCCATTTTCAGCGTCGCCGAGGCCCGCGGCGACCCCGATCTGCGCAAGGCCGGCCAGGCGATGCTATCCGGTCAGCCCGGCATACGCGCATGGGTCGGCTGGGCGAACGATGAAACCAGCTGGCTGGCATGGGATCGGCTCGCGACCACCGGCTGGACATCCGGGGTGTTGATCTCCCAGACCGCGCTCAATCGCGATATCGCCCAGCTCACCCAGATCGAGGCGCTGGCCGGCGGCGGCGGACTGCTGCTGCTGCTGCTGACCGTCGGCTGGATCGCCCGCTCCATCACCCGGCCCATCACCGCGCTGAGCGAGGCCGCGCCCGGCATCGCCGCCGGTCACCTCGACGAGCCGCTGCCGGAACCCAAGGGCGAAGACGAGGTCGCGCGGCTCACGGCGATCTTCCGCACCATGCGCGACCATCTCAAGGGCTACATCGCCGATCTGCAAGCCACTACCGCCGCTCGCGAACGCATTGAGGGCGAACTGCGCATCGCGCGCGATATCCAGATGGACCTGGTCCCCAAGACCTTCCCGGCCTTTCCCGAGCGCGAGGACATGGACCTGTTCGCCATCATCGAGCCGGCGCGCGAGGTGGGCGGGGACTTCTACGACTTCCTGCTGCTCGATGACGACCATCTCTTCTTGGCCATCGGCGACGTCTCTGGCAAAGGCGTGCCAGCGGCCCTGTTCATGGCGGTCACCCGCAGCCTGCTGCGCGCCGAGGTCAAGACCGACCGCGATCCGGGCCGGGTGCTGGCACGGCTGAATAACGCTCTGGCCGAGCACAATGATGCCTGTATGTTCGTTACGGTGTTCTGTGCCCTTGTGTCCCTGTCTGATGGGCGGGTGCGTTATGTCAATGCAGGCCATAATCCGCCGCTGTGGTTGCGCGCGGATGGTCGGGTGGATTGGATCGACAGCCCAAGCGGCGTCGCCGCCGGCCCCATTGCCGATCTGGACTACGCAACCGGCCAGCTGACCCTTGCCCCCGGCGAGAGCCTGCTGCTGTACACCGACGGCGTCAACGAAGCCATGAACGCCGACGACCAGGAATTCGGCAACGAACGCCTGCACCAGCGCATGCGCGCCAGTCAGTCACTGAGCTGCCATGATGCCCTCCATGCCCTGCTGGCGGACATTCGCGCTCACACCGGCGAGGCCGAGCAATTCGATGACATCACCATGATGATGTTTCGCCGCGAGGAAGCACAGATGAACCAGCCAAAACGCCTCACCCTGACCAATGATCTCTCCGAGCTCGGCCGCCTGGCTGACTGGCTCGAGCGCTTTGGTGACGCGCACGGCATCCCGCGCAAAGTCATTCACCCGCTCAATCTGGCACTCGATGAGCTGGTGACCAACATCATCCACTATGCCTACCCGGACGGCGAGGCCCACAGCTTCACTCTCGAGCTGCGCCCCCTGGGAGATCGCCTGGAGGCCGAGCTCGTCGACGACGGCATCCCCTTCAACCCACTCGAAATGCCCGACGCCGACACGGAATCGGACGTCGAGGAACGCCAGATCGGCGGGCTAGGCATTCACTTCGTCCGCCAGACCATGGACGGGGTTTACTACCAGTTCGAGCAGGGACACAATCACCTGCGGCTGATCAAACGCCTTGCCGAGACATGATGGCGCGGCTGACGTCTGGGTACCCAGGAGCACCCTGAAACCATCAGGGCTGAAACCATCAGGGCTGGAACCAGACTCGGAATCGGAACGGAAATCACGGCCAACTGGACATCTTGGATTTTCAGGACGTGACGGTTTTTCACGAGCACCACGACCAAAGCGTCAACAAGTCAGGTGCCCTTCCGCCGGGACGCCGCTGTCCGGGGACGCGCCCCACCTGCATGGCCGCCGGCGCCGCGACCACCTCGGTGTGGGATGCGGGTGAGCGATGCGGGTTGGCGCCAAGGCCTGCTATCCTTTGGCGCTGAGTTTCGTTCGCCCGAGCACTGTAAAGATGCGCTATTTCAACACCGAAGGCCCAATCCATTGCACCCAGCATTATTGCCTACCGCCGCTCACACGCTGGGACATGGAGGAAATCCTTGGACTAATCGAGCGCCAGAAGTATTTCCTGCTCCACGCCCCACGCCAGACCGGCAAGACCAGCTGCATGATCGCGCTGATGGAGCAGCTCAATCGGGTCGGGCGGTATCAGGCACTCTATGTCAACATCGAAACGGCGCAGACCGCGCGCGAGGAGGTGCCCCGCGCCATGCGTGCCATCTGTGGCGCCATTGGCGCCTCGGCGCGCGGTCTTCTTGGTGAGGAGCGCCTGTTCGAATGGCTGAACCAGGCCCTGGCTGAACAAGGCGCCGACGGTGCGCTAAGCGGCATGCTCACCCGCTGGAGCGCGGCGGCCGAGCGGCCCATCGTGCTGCTGCTCGATGAGGTTGATGCCCTGATCGGCGATACCTTGGTATCCCTGCTGCGGCAACTGCGCACTGGCTACACCCAGCGCCCGGGGCTGCCCTTTCCTCAAACCGTGATGCTGTGCAGTGTGCGCGATTTACACGACTACCGCATCCACGCCCGCTCCGAGCCGGCCCCCATCACCGGCGGCAGTGCCTTCAACATCAAGGCCAAATCACTTCGGTTGGGCGACTTCTCACCGGAGGAAACCCAGCGTCTGCTACAAGAGCACACCCAGGAAACCGGCCAGGCCTTCACCCCCGAGGCGCTGACCCGCGTGTGGGAGCTGACCCAAGGCCAACCCTGGCTGGTCAATGCGATCGCCTATCGCACTTGTTTTGAACAACCCGAGGGGCGGGATCACCGCCATCCAATCAGCGTCGCGATGATCGATGCGGCCAAGGAGTCAATGATTGTTGAGCGCGTCACCCATCTCGATCAGCTTGCCGACAAGCTACGCGAAGAGCGAGTGCGGCGTGTCATCGAGCCGATGCTGGCCGGTGAGACGCTGGACAGCGTGCCTCTGGATGATCGCGACTACCTGGTCGACCTTGGTTTGCTCCGTCGCGCCCAAGGCGGCGGGCTGGAGGTGGCTAATCCCATCTATCGCGAAGTGCTACCTCGCATGCTGGCATCGGGCCCACAAGATTCGCTACCCCAGAGCGCTCCCATCTGGCTCGATGCCCAAGGTCGGCTCGACCCCGAGCGCCTGCTAAAAGCGTTTCTCGGCTTTTGGCGTCAGCACGGCGAGCCGCTTCTGCGCAGCGCACCCTATGCTGAAATTGCGCCACATCTGGTGCTCATGGCATTTTTGCATCGGGTCGTGAATGGCGGCGGCAGTCTGGAGCGCGAGTACGCCATCGGCGCGGGGCGCATGGATTTGTGCCTGCGCTATGGCTCGGTCACCCTCGGTATCGAACTCAAGGTCTGGCGCGACGGACGCCCGGATCCGATCACCGAGGGTCTGACCCAGCTCGATGGCTACCTGAACGGACTGGGTTTGGACACCGGCTGGCTCGTGATTTTCGACCGCCGCGCCGGGCAGCCGCCGATTGAGGCACGCTCCCGGGTCGAGGAGGCCAGCAGCCCAGCCGGTCGGCCGATTCGGGTGATTCGTGCCTGAGCGACACAATCACCTGCGGCTGATCAAGCACCTCGTCGAGACATGATGACTGTCAAGTCCCGAGCGTCTTTGCGATCAGACATCAAACGCGGTGATCGGAAAGGCTTTTGAAATCGTCGAAATACAACGCGACCAGTTGCCTCATTCGCTCCGCCACGGCCTTTTCATCGAGCTGACTGAGCTCCTCATGCCAGGTCGCGGCCAAAGGCAGGAAGATATCGACGAGCCTCGGATCAAAATGACTACCCGCTGACTCGGTGATAATCGCGAGCGCTTGCTCAACGGTCATTGCCTCTTTGTAAGGTCGGCGCGAGGTTAACGCATCGAAGACGTCAACGATGGCGAAAATCCTTGCCACAAGAGGAATTGCCTCGCCAGACAAGCCATTGGGGTAGCCTTCGCCATTGTATTTCTCGTGATGACAGCGCACGACGGCCTCGGCATCCTTCAGCCACGAAGAGCCCCGAATAATCTCGACACCATGATCGACGTGCGTCCGCATCACGCCAAACTCCTGCTCGTCAAGGCGTCCTGGCTTGAGCAGAATGTTGTCAGGAATGGCAATCTTGCCGATGTCGTGAAGAAACGCACCTTTCACGAGGGCGCGGATATCTGGCAACCCCAGACCCAGCCTCTCGGCGAGGCGAACGGCGTAAAGTGTCACCCGGTAATTGTGCGCGCTGGTATCGCTATCGCGCTTGGCGATCATCGCGCCAAGCATCTCAAGCATTTCCAGATTGGCATTCAACAACTGCTTGACCAACAGCTCGAGATGCCATTCCCGCGACTCAACCTTGACCACCATCATCCCGAATGCCTCGGCGAGCGCCGTGATACTCCGCGGCAAATCCTGCCCCGCGGTCATCGCCATGAGGTTGTCGACTTCCCTGTAATCGCCCGCGGCAATCAGCTCCGCCACCTTCCTGAGTCGCTCTAGTGAGCTTCGCTCCTCGGCGGTCAGCCCGCGCGTGCTTCCAGGCGAATTGGCAGGCACTGTTGTGTTCTTTTGCAAGCTCATGCAGGTTTCTGTTGCACTGTCAGATAGCAAGACGCACAAGGGTCTTGGGGCGAGCCAGGCGCCCATGGACACGGCGGCTGTGCGCAAGCTCTAGCCACTGATGATAACGAAAGCGTCTCCCACGGCGACCCTTATTGTCCCGAAGGCGAGGCAAGTCACATTCTCCTGATTTTTTGCTCCAGAAAACAGCAGCGGCGGCACTTGTGGACGCAAGTCTTGCCGGAATTGCATAGTCAAAACAAGCCGCCCAAGCTAGGCTTGCGCCTCGGGATTTTACCGGTTCCCGGGTGCGAGATTAGGCTGCCACTTCGTTACCGTGAAACAACGGGCTTCATCCTCCGGGGTGGCCGTGACCATGAACGTTAGGAGATTTTTAACAATGTCCACGCAAGACCTACAAGCGTTGATGAAAATGGTGGTAGACGGTTGCCGACCCACAGCTGCCACCGGAGCTGAGTACCACGACAGCGAATCCGCATCCGGCCACTCCAACTGATCAGCACTGCCTAACTGGCAGGGATCGCTGGTCGATCCAGCGAGAGAGAACGTCCAGCACGGATCGCCATTTGGCTCCTTGCCTGACCAGTGCGAAGCTGGCACATTGAGTCCGCCAGCGCGCCGCTGCTGAACGGGATGCTTGCCTCCAGGGTGAGCAATTCCATGACGGCACATCACTCAACTAACAACTTTCTATCGGAGAACACGATGAACGACCAATCCAACCAATACCAACAGCTCATTGCCAAGTGCTGGGCGGACGAGGCCTTCAAGCACCGGCTCCTGGACAACCCGGCCGAGACGCTCAAGGCCGAGGGGATGGAGTTGCCGGAGGGGGTTCGCGTGCAGGTGGTGGAAAACACCGCACAGGCCTTCACGCTAGTGATTCCTGCACGGCCTGCGGAGTTGTCGCACGAAGAGTTGAGCGGTGCGGCGGGTGGTTTTTATGACGGTTGGGGGTGGAATTTTAATTGGTTATAAGGGTAACGGATTATGAGATAGCCTAAACTAACGCATTAAGATGTTGATCCACGCGCGGCGGGAAAGCCCGATGCCGAACGCGCCTAGCTGTGTTCCAGCGACACCCCACCCGTGCGCGGCCGGAGGCCGCTCAGCGCGGGCGGATACGGTTGCCGGTGAGGTGAAGTCGTTTTAGAACGGTGACCCAGACCCTGATGAATCGCCCCTTGGTGCTGACCCGGCCGCGTAGCCCGCCGTGCAGCCATCGATACCAACGCCACACGTACTGCCGGAGCCGATCGAGATCGGCTCCTTGCTCATGAAGCCGGCGTGCCCGGGTGATGAGTCGGTTGATGGACTGCTGGGCGGGCCGCGGTTTCCGGCCCGGTCGGAAGCGATACCCCAGGAAATCGAACCCCTTGATGGTTTTGCCGATGAAACGTTTGTCGGGATGGACGCTGAGCCTGAGCGCTGCGAGCACCGCGTGCATGCGCCGAATGGCCGCCCGCGGCCTGTGGCGGGTCGGCGCGAAGATCACAAAGTCATCCATAAAGCGGCGGTAGCGGATACCGGCCCGCTGCGCCAACGCCTGCATGGCGCGGTCCAGTGACACGAGATAGAGCGCACCCAAGAGTGGTGAAAGGGCCGCACTCGCGACCAGACCTCGCCGAGTGTGGTGAACGTCCGGTATCCGCAGATACTCACCCACCAGAACGGCCAAGTCGGGCGAAACGATGACCATCTTCAGACCGGCCACTCCAACTGATCAGCACTGGCTAACTGGCAGGGATCGCTGGTCGATCCAGCGAGAGAGAACGTCCAGCACGGATCGCCATTTGGCTCCTTGCCTGACCACTGCGAAGCTGGCATCCTGAGTCCGCCAGCGCGCCGCTGCTGAACGGGACGCTTGCCTCCAGGGTGAGCAATTCCATGACGGCACGTCACTCGACTCACGACTTTCTGCCGGAGAAACCGATGAACGACCAATCCAACCAATACCAACAGCTCATTGCCAAGTGCTGGGCGGACGAGGTCTTCAAGCACCGGCTCCTGGACAACCCGGCCGAGACGCTCAAGGCCGAGGGGATGGAGTTGCCGGAGGGTGTTAGCGTGCAGGTGGTGGAAAACACCGCACAGGACTTCACGCTAGTGATTCCCTCACGGCCCACGTAGCTGTCGGATGAAGAGCTGGACGCAGTGGCTGCTGGAGCACAACTTCCCAGTCAAGTATTGGATGTAGTGCAATTTATGGGAATGTTTTTTTTAAAATCTGTTGTGGGAAAAGGCGGACCCCTCCATTGGTAACCCCAATTTCGAGATTAGGCAGCAACTTCGTTACCGTGAAACAACGGGTTTCATCCTCCGGGGTGGCCGTGACCATGAACGTTAGGAGATTTTAAGCAATGTCCACGCAAGACCTACAAACGTTGATGAAGATGGTGGAAGACGACAGCGCCGTTGCCGAGAAAGTCGAGGCCATCGGCCATGACAATATCGATGGTCTGATCGCCTATGCGAGAGAGCTCGGGCTCAGCTTGGACGAGAGCGACTTCACCGCGATGAAGGAATCGCTCTTGCGGCAAGGCCAGGAGATCAGCGAGGAGGAACTGGAGTCGGTCGCGGGCGGCTGGCTGTTTCGGCCCTATCGTCGGAGACACAGCGATTATCGGTTCTAAATCGCCTCGCGCCACGCGGGCCAACCCTTGAGTTGAAGGCGACCCGAGGGTGACCCGGGCGGGGTTCATCGTGATTGCAACCGTCGTTATCGAGGAGCACCACGAGGCATTCCTGGCTTGGCTGCTCGCGGCCGCGCGCGGCTGGATCGCCCCGACTGGCAACTGGCTGCTGCATGTCGACACGCATGCGGACATGAGTCTGCCGTGCCTGAATCAATCGCTGCATTCGATCCGCCTTGACGCGGTGGGCGCGGACCGGCAATCGCTACGGCGTTTCACCTACGAAGAGCTCGGCATCGGCGATTTCATCCTACCGGCCTTGTACCTTGGGCTGTTCGAGCGCATCGACTGGTTGCGCCCCGCGCCGTCCGAGGCGACGCATCCTCCGCCGGTGCGCGCCAAGCCCCTGTATCTCGCCTCGCTCGAGGGTGACGGCCGCCGTCTGCGCCTGACCGCCAATCGTTTCCAAGCCGGCCTGCTCGACCCAGCCGGCTGGGCGCGCGCCCATTTCCGCTCCATCACAACGCAGACTCCGGCGGATGCGGCGGTCGATTCACGCGCGCCATCCGCCCTGCCCTGGGTGCTGGATATCGATTTGGACTATTTCCACAGCGATGACGCAGCCGCCGAAACCATGGAAATCCAGATCACCGAGGCGGAATATCGCGCTTATCGCGATCATCCCTATCATCGGGTGCGCCTGCACGGCGGCTGCGTGAGGGCATTTTGCCGCGAAGGCCAGTATTACTACCGTTTCGCCCGCTCAGCGCCCGGCGGCTCCCCGGTCTTTGAGCGAGCGCGCGTCACTGAGCGCATCCAGGTCTTCATGGACTGGCTAAAGCGGCTTCCACACCAGCCAAGCCTGATCACGGTCTGCCGTTCCAGCATCAGCGGTTACGTGCCGGCCGATCAGGTCGACTGGCTAGAGCAGCAGGTCCTCGACGGCCTGGCGATGCTCTACCCGCTGCGCCAGATCGCCATCGCCGAGCTGGCCGCCGAGATCGGTTCCTAACAGGCATGATCACGACCACCCCGGAGGATGAAGCCTTTGTGTAACGGTAAATGACGGCCAGTTCCGACCGCGCAACCCCATGGCAGGCCCGAAGCACCTTGACCGCGCACAACGCCTCCCAGGCTCGGATTGAGTTTCCCCGCCACCGCGCCTTCAGTGCCTGGCGGGCGCGGCGTCTGGCCGCGGCGAAAAGCGAGCTTGGCATCCTGGACGCGGACCTGCTGTCGCCGGCGGTGGCGATCGAACTCTGCGACGGTTGCAGCCTGCGGTGTTGGTTCTGCGCCCTCGCCCCCCAGCCGTTGCGCGCCGTGCTCGACCACGCCACCGAGCGCGACTTGTTTCGAGCCATTGTGCAAGGCTGCCTCGCCGTGATCGGCGCGGAGATCGCGCCCATCACCCTGCTTTATCATGGCACCGAGCCGCATGACAATCCGCACTATCTGGATTACTTACGCGATTTCGAAGCACTGACCGGCAGTAAGGTTTTCACCTCGACCGCCGTCGTTGAAGACGCGCACTGGGTCGCTGGGCTACTGCGCTTTTATGGCGATGAGGCGGCGTCGAATCTGCGGTTCAATCTTCTCTCGACCAAGAGTCTGTGCTGGCTGCAACGTAATTTCCCTCCGCGAGCACTCGCTGGCGTCGAGTTGGCGATACGAATCGAAGGCACGGGATTCGCGTTCGCCAGCTCTGGACGGCTCCTAAAACAGAGCCAGGGCGGGCGCGATTTGCGCGACCTCGGGCCGGATGATGATCCGCGCGCCGCGTCCGTCGCGCAAAGCAGTATCGCGTGTCTCAACGGGGTGAAGATTAATCCGCCGCGACGCGAGATTCAGCTCATCGCGCCTTGCCATGCCTGTCGCCGCTGGCCTTTGGGCTATCGGGTGTTTGACCAGGCCCATTTCCATGATGCGCGCGACTTTTCCGCCGTCTTGACTCAACTGCTCGCGCGAGCGACCTCACCGGCCCCGCCGCCCGAACATCCCCTGCGTTTTCGCGATGATCTGCGCTATCGCGCAACCGCGGGCGGTTTCGATCTCATCTCGCCCAGGCAGATCCACCATTTCTCCGGAGCTGGCCCGGCGGCGCGCATCGGCGCTCTGGTCGCGGACGGCAACCGAAGCGCGCGCGATGTCCAGCGCGTCCTAATTCGCGACCAGGGTCTGAATCCACTGATGGCCGCCGCGCTTATTCAGGGCTTGTTTGACGATGGTTTCATCGACGAGCGCGTCCAACCAACGGACATTCCCGAGCGCCCATTCAGACCGCGCCCAGCGACCAACCCCAGCCCTCATGTCGCCAGTGAACTTTAACGATCGCCCCGCGCCGAGCACGGCAAGCCGAGAGCATCCACCGGCAGCCGCGCATGATGTCCGCGAGTCAGTTCTCGCCCATTTTTTAACGCAACGGAGGTTGACCCCCATGCACAACGCAATGCGAACCACTTTGGCGACGGTTCTTTTCGGTGTCTTTCTTTGGAGTCCGCTGGCACGGGCGCAAGACTTCGCCGGCAATTACCGGATCGAGGGGTGGAATCCCGGCTCTAGCACCTCCGCCCCAGCGGACTATGACGGAACGGCACTAATCCAAATCGAAGGCCAAATCGAAGGCCAAATCGAAGGCCAAATCGAAGGCCAAATCGAAGGAAAGATCTTCAGGTTTTCCGGGATGATTGATGGGCAAGCCTATTTAGGCAAAGGCATCGCGCACACCAAAACCGGGACTCTGGCCTTGATCTTTGCCAGCCAAGACTCACCCGAGCAAGGTGTCACCCTGCTCGTGCCCAGCGCCCAAGGCTTTGCAGCGACCTGGACGGATTTCGCGCCCAACAAGGCCAATCAAGGCGGCGTCGGACAGGAGCTCTGGACCAAAATCCCCGATTGACCAAAACACCAGCCCCCAGAATCCCTGGCGGTCGCCGCAAGTCTTGCCGGAATTGCATAGTCGACGCCCGGACTGCCCACTACTATTTATGTCGGCATCAAAGCGCGTCTGCGGCGCTTGAGCATTGATGCGCCGACATGCGTCTCAATCCACCGGTCCACATCATTGCCTGGAAAAACCGAGCACGGCCCCTTAGTTCGCCCCTTAGTTCGCCGCCCCTTAGTTCGCCCCTTAGTTCGCACGCGCTCGCCCTGGCACGCAAGGATAGCGCATCGGTTGGGATCGCTTTAAAATAATCCAATTGGCCACCTTGGACCCAGGATTCAAGTCGGACGAGGCGCGCTCGGTTGCTTCTGGCATGGTGGCGTTTTTTGCTTGGTGAGTCGAAATCCCTTGTGGTTAAGGTATAAGTGAAGATCTATGTCCGCCATTCTTAACACCTTGATACATACTGTCACGCGCGCGCGCTGGCATGGATTCCTTCAGCGTTGTCGCGATCTCAGGGCGTCCCAGTGTCGGCTGCTCGAAGAGCGCCTGGAACGCAACGCCGACACCGTCTTTGGGCGCGAGCATGATTTCAAGCGGCTCAAGTCCCCGGCGGATTTTGCGCGCGCGGTGCCGGTTTCGAGTTGGGAGACGGTTGACCCCTATGTCGATCGAATCATCGCGGGCGAGACAAATATTCTCACCCTCGGTCCGCTGCCCGCGATGTTCAACAAGACAAGCGGCACCACGGGCAAGCCCAAGCTGATTCCGGTCACGGCCGAGAGCACCAAGGGCAACTCGCTCAATCAGAAGATCTGGGCTTTTGCCGCCATCGAACGTCATCCGCGCTTTCTCGGCGGGAAAGTGTTTCCGGTGGTGAATAAGGCAATCGAGGGATACACGCAGACCACCAATATCCCTTACGGGGCGGTCTCGGGCTTGATGGTGCGCGACGCACACCCGCTTGCCCGCGCCAAGCTTGCCTACCCCTATGACGCAGTCGAGATCGAAGACTTCACGGCGCGCCGCTACGCCATGATGCGGTGTGCCGTCCCGCGGTCGGTGACCTTTATTCCTGGTTCCAATCCCAACGCCTTGCTCAAGCTGTTCGAGAGCGCGGATGAGCGCAAGACGGAGCTTTTTCGTGATATTCATGACGGCACGCTCTCCAAGAATTTCGACATTCCCGGGCCTATTCGCGCCACGCTGAGCAAAAACCTCAAGCCCGAGCCGGCCAAGGCGCGAGAATTGGAGCGCTTGGCCGGGCGCGCCGGTCGGCTGCGGCCGAGGGACTATTGGCCCGATCTCAAGCTCATCGGCTGCTGGAAGGGTGGGACCGTGGGGCAGTTCGCGCATCATCTTCAGGATTGGTGCGCGCCCGGACTGACACTGCGTGATAGCGGCTATATGGCCAGCGAGGCGCACATCACCATTCCCATCAGCGACGATGGCAACAGTGGCTTGCTGACCGTCCATACCAATTTCTTCGAGTTTATTCCAGAGGAGGAATTCGGTCAGCCGGATGCGCCTGTGCTGATGGCGCATGAGCTCGAGATTGGCACGCCCTACCAGATTCTGATGACGACGGCAGGCGGACTGTATCGGTATTCGATCAACGACGTGATCGAGGTGACGGATTTCTTCCACGGGGCGCCCCTTGTCAGCTTTCTGCGCAAGGGGCGGGATGTGATGAATTTGCAAGGCGAGAAGGTCAGCGCCAACCAAATTCTCATTGCGGTTCAGTCCGCCTGTGCCGAAACTGGGGTGACGCCCATGCATTTCATGGTCGTGGGCGAGTCGGCGGCTTCGCGTTATCACCTGCATATCGAGGCCGCTGGCAGCCCACCAGCTCCGGACGTGATCCAGCGCCTGCTCGCCTGCTTCAACGCCCGCCTCTGCGAACTCAACCATGTCGTCAAGCGGTATCGGGAACTGGATATGCTCAAGCCTCCGGCGCTGTCGCTGATGGAACCCGGCTGGCTCGGGGCCATTGTTGATCATCAAGTGGCGTCCGGGATGCGTGATACCCAATTCAAGCCCGCGATTCTCGGGCCAGAACGACCACCTGGCGGGTCTGTTGCCTATACCCTGGACCCAAGCGAGGGCTCGCCGGCATGACAATCGAACAGCCCGAGCGCCCCAAGGTCGCCGTGGTGCTTTCCAGTGGCGGCATCAAGCCATTGGCGGCGATCCCCTTGTTTGAGTTTCTCGACCAGGCGCGGATTCCGGTTGATCTCCTGGTTGGCTGCAGCGGCGGCAGTATCATGAGTGCCCTGCGCGGCTGCGGTTACACCGCCGAGCAAATCCGGGAGCTTATCGGGCGAGTGGCCAGGCGCGATCTGTTCTCTTCGATCAACTTGCGGGCCTTGCTCGCCATGGCGCGCCTTCCTTTTGGGCGTTTCGACACCCGCTCCGGTCTGGTGCGGCCGGCCAGGCTCAGGCAAGCGCTGTATGAGATGTTTGGTGATCGTCGCTTGGAGGACCTCAATCCCAAGACAGTCATCCAGACCACGGAGATCCAGACTGGCCTGGGGGTCATCCTCGAGGAGGGGCCGCTAATCGACGCGGTCTATGCCTCCAGCGCGGTTTTCCCAATGCTGCCACCGCTGGAAGTGAACGGCCGCCTGCTCGCCGATGGTTACTACACCTCGTCGTTGCCGGTTATGGAGGCAGTCAAGCGCGACATGGATGTGATTATCGCCGTTATTTTTCATGATCCGGTGGATCATGGCGCCAACGACTATCTCGCCTGTCTATCCAATTACTACACCATCCAGGGGGATTCCATCACCCGCTTCCAGTTGGCCCTGTCAATTGAATTGCACCATCACGAAATCATTATCATCAAGGTGCCGTTCAACCGTCCCATCAATATGTGGGACGTGCACCACATTCCCTACATTATCGAGACTGGCCAGCAAGTGGTTGCAAGGCGTGGCGCGGAAATTCTGGATGCCGTCGGTTCGGTCTCCGGGCAGGCGTCGCTGCGGGGCGCCGATGCCGATGGGTGAGCGGCGGCGCGCCCTGGCCGATACCAGCGGTCTTATCGCCGACGCTCTGACTTGACGGGGGCTGGCTCCCCGGATGCCAGCGCGGCGGGTGGGATCTCACGGATGATGCGATGACTGGTTGGCCAGAACAGGGCGGTGACTACGAGCACCGCCGCGCCAGCCGCCAGCGAGGCGCCATGCAGGCCAAGCACCTGGCTGAGCCAGCCGCCGAGCAGATTGCCGATTGGAATGGAGCCGAACACAGCCAGCAGGTAAAAGGCGATGACGCCGGCGCGATGGTCATCGTCGATGCTGAGTTGCAACAAGGTATTGGCGGCAACGCCTTGGGCGATATAGGCCATCCCCAGCATCACGGTCACCAGCATCGCCAGCCAGAGTCCGTGCGAGAGCGCAAGCAGAATCAAGGCCAATCCAAGCAGGATGGCCGCGAGCCGAAACATGGGCCACAGCCGCTCCGGGCGACGCTGGGTGCCAATCAGGGCCGCCCCGGCCAGCGCGCCGAAACCGATGCCTCCCATCAACCAGCCCAGTCCCTGTGGGCCGGCCTCCGCCACCTCGTTGGCCCAAACTGGCAGCATCACATAGACCGACATGGCGGCAATGGCCACCAGGGAATAGGACAGGATCAAGTAACGCAGGGAGCGGGTTGCCAGGATGAAACCGAGATTGCCGAGCGCGCCGCGAGCCGTTCGCGTCGCCGCGCCCTTGATCGGCGGAGTCAGGCAGATGAGCAATAGGGCGGTGATCATGAACAGATAACTGACCGCGTTCAGCAAAAAACAGGGCGCGGGCCCGGTCTGGGCCATCACCCACCCGGCGAGCGGCGGGCCAACCGAGCGCGCTGTGTTGAACAGCATCGAGTTCAGAGAGATTGCCGCTGGGAGATTCTCGCGCTGGGTCACCAGGCGCGGGACAATGGCCTGCCGGCTTGGACTGTCGAAGGCTGTCAGCGCGCTCATCACACAACCCATGATGATGATCAGCGGCAGGGTCAGAAGCTCGAAATGCGCCAATACCGCCAAGGCGAGGGCCTGGACGGCAAACAGGATTTGGAGCGCGATCAACAGCCGCCGTCGCTCGAAGCGGTCGACAAGGGCGCCGGCGAATGGCAGCAGCAGAAGCACCGGCAGATTGATGGCCGCGGTGAGATAACCAAGCATCAGGGGCGAGTCGGTCAAGGTGTAGAGCATCCAATTGAAGGCCGTGCTCTGGATCCAATAGCCGATTAGCGACAATCCCTGACCGATGAAAAACAGCCGGTAGTTGCGCTCGCTGAAGGTGCTGAACAAATGTGTCATACCGCTGCCGATTCAGACCCTCGCCGATTCAGTTCGAGTTGCTCCGCTGGTCGGGGGCGATGCGAGCGACGGTCAATTCGGGCTCGGCAAGCTGGTGGCCGACGATTTTGGGCTTGGCCTGGTAGCCGCCGCGTTGGGAGAGCGCCTCCAACCAACCGGCGCGCATGAGCCGCAGCTGTGGCGCCTTGAAAGTGCCGTTGTCGCGCCGCAGACGGTAACCATGGCTGAGGGAACGCAGTTCCCGGTCGAAGGTATCTCGCAATTGGCGCCACAGCGCTTCATCGCTGCTTGCCGCCGGCTCGACGCACAGTTCGTAGCTCAGGCTGGCTTCATCGGCAATCCACTGGAAATGCCGGATGGCGGCTCCCGTGTCACCCTGGGCCGCTTGCATGGCCATGGCGACCTGACGGGCATCGATCTTCTCGCCCAGCAGATTCAGCACGTCACCCACCTTGCGCTGAAAGGTCACCAGCGGGGTGCTTCCCTGAAAACCCGTGACCTCGACCAGATCACCCAGGCAGTAGCGGTAGAGACCGGCGGCATTGGTCAGGACCAATTGGTAGCATTGCCCGACCTCCAGTTCATGCGCCAGAAGCGTCGGCGCGTCCGGGGTCTGGGGGGGCTCCTCGGGCAGAAACTCAAAAAACATCGCATGAATCGCAAGCGCGCCCGCCGAGCTGGTGTCACTGACAGGAATCGTCAGCAGACCCTCGCTTGCGCCGTAACCGTATTCACGAAATTGCGTGTCTGGTGGGCAGCGCTCGGCCAGGTCGGCCAGAAATCGCCCCATGAGCCCGGTCTTCCAGCAGACGATCAAGCGCAGATTGGGCCAGGCCGCGCGGGCGGTGAGACCCTCGAGTTGCCGCAACCGCTCGGCACGCTCGGGATTGGGCCGCAACGGCGCCTGAAGACGCTGGCGCACCTCCTCCGGCAAGGGGGTTGGTGGCGAGATGGACCCGGAGGCGATATCGGCGATCAGCGCATCGGCATGGACGGGTAGCAGATCGAAGAGCTGGGTGAAGTTGAGTGGGTTATTGCCAACCGCTAGCCTCAGGTCATGTTCAAGCGCGAAACGCAGCATCGCATAGACGCGACTGGCCTGGTCCTCGATTTCCAGGACGGCGGGCGGATAGGCGAAGCGGCGCTGGAGTTCGGCCGGTGCGCGAGTCATCGTCATTCCGGAGGCCGAGCCATAGGGGACGCCCTGAGCGGTTTGGCCCGCGACCGGCGCGTTGGCAAGTGCTAGGATGCCGCCCTGCAAGACCTCCGGATGATCCTGCAATACCCCAAGCAGACGCAGGGCCATGGTGACGCCATTGGCGGTCTGGCTGGCCGCGTTGGCGGGGATCAGCTTGGGCGTGCCCGTGGTGCCGCTGGTCATGACGAAACGCGAGACCGGCTGCGCGTGGGTCAGGGCATCCGCCTCGCCCTCGACCAGCGCTGTCACATAGGGTTCAATCCCAGTCCAGTCGCGCAACGGAACCTGGCGGCGAAAGTCGGCGATCGAGGCAATCCGCGCGAAGCCATGTTCGCGCCCGAAGCGGCTGTCCGCGTTCTGACTGACCAGCTCGAGCAGCAGCCTTTCCTGAACCGCTTTGGTACGATCACAGAGCGCGGCGAACCGCCGCCAAAGTGCTGGCCCTTCGAGTGCGGCGAGTTCAGTCGAGAAGGTCATTCAGGGTACTCCGCGAAAAGGCCCGCAGCAGAAAACCTGTTTGCGCTGGGTATGTCCACGATGTTTCGATGACTGATGGGCCGTGTCAGGAATTTGGCGAGATCCATACGCGCATTATGCCAAAAATCGCGCGTGATCGTCGCCCCTTCGGTTCGCCGAGCTGTTCGACGGGAAAAATCGAGCCTGGATCCATTTTGCTTCTCGTGCCCAGCGCCCAAGGCTTTGCAGCGACCTGCACGGATTTCGCGCCCAACAACGCCAATCAAGGCGGCGTCGGACAGGAGCTCTGGACCAAAATCCCGGATTGACAAAAACACCAGCCCTCAGAATCCCTGGCGGTCGCCGCAAGTCTTGCCGGAATTGCATAGTCGACGCCCGGACTGCCCACTAGAATTTAACCACGCGTCCATGCTCGCGCGACGACAGCAGCCATGGCGGCGAGGCGATTTGGCGCCGCTCAAACATGGCATCAACCTCAGTCACAGGAGTGCACCCCTATGGTGAACGAGGCCGAAAAACAGTTCCTGCAATATGTTGGCACCGTCAAGGCCCGCATGGAACAGATTGCCACCATGAGCCCCGATGAACTTCTCGGCTATGCCCGAGAGAATGGTTTTACCATCACCTTGGAAAATCTTAAATCAACGATTGACGAATTCGAATCCATCGTGGAAATCGGGGCGGAAGAATTGGACCAGGTGTCGGGCGGCCTCCCGGAAGAACGAAAAATATTCTTCGCGGCAAACCCGGCCGCGCAAGCCATGTACAAGATTCTTTATCCCCCCGCCTCCCGCCCATCCTGGTAGCACCATCTGCCGAGACTTGATGCTTACGAATGCAAGCGGTACGAGAGACTCCTTTATGACGGTTGAACATGTCAAGCAATTCTTCGCCTCCCTTGCGGTAGAACCATCACGACGGGAAAAGCTTCAGCAATTGAACGCGACCTACAGAGGTCAGGCCCTCGATGAAGCGCGTCGACTCGAGCTAATCCAGGAGCATGTCTTGCCGATCGCGGAATCGATGGGTTTTTCATTCACGGTGGACGATCTCCGCGACTATGAAGTCACAACCTTTGAGGCGGTTCGCCGATCCGGTCAGTTGTCGAACGATGAGTTGGACGTTATTCGTGGCGGAGGCGGAAACGGCGGTTCCTGTGAGGTCCTCGGGATGGCGCCCAATGTCTCGCCGTACTGGCTTAACGGCTGTCCACTTGGCATTTAGCGTCGACTCCAGACTAGGTCGTTCAATCTGCCAACAACAAGCCCAAACACCTCATGCAGTTTTCATGTCGACATCAAAGCGGGTCTGCGGCGCTTGAGCATTGAGGCGCTGACATGCCTCCCGATCCAATGGCCCACATCATTACCTGAAAATCCGACCACGGCCCCTTAATTCACTTTCAAACCCGCCGAGAACAGCTGTCAGCTGATGCGACGCCGCTGCGAAATGGCCGCCTACACAGTGTCACAGTTGACAGATGAAGATCGCCACTTTCTGACTCACCAGAAGATATTTCCAAGCAAGCCATGCCCACTCGACTTGTATCCAGGAGTGGATATCCACCATCTGTCCAAGGGGCCTATCCGCGGAACGACAACCAATCCTCGGCGCATCGCAGTCAAAAACCCGTGCCTTATCCCACGGCTACCGGCAATTAGTCAGCACGTCCGAGCAACAATTAGCGAGCCATAGGATGCGTGTAACAGAAATCGCACAGAACATTATCCTCCGACATCGCACTCACTTGATTATTAGCAAGCAACATTGAGAGAACTCCAATGAAACAGAGTCAAAAGATACAACGGCTAGAAAATCTTTTTAGTGAAATAAAAAAGAAGGTCGAAGGCGACGGGGAATTTCGCCAACGTCTCGAAACCAACCCTTTTGCTGCCCTAAAAGAGTTCGATAGGGGCGACGAGGAAACCAAGCAGCTACTAGAGCTTTTAAGAGCGGAGATTTTGAACAAGCGCGACCGAAACAGAGAACTCGATCTGAAGGAACTAGATGTGGTGGCCGGCGGCGGATTTGTAGACGATTTTTTCTACAATAATATCCTAAAGCCGTGGACAGATTTCTTGCACTCTCACAACATCGAGCCTAGTAGCGGCTGTTCACACCGCTAGGCAGATTTGACCATCCAAAAAATAGGCGGAAATTAATTCGTCCGTCTTGGACGAAAAGCCCGTCCTCAATGGGCGGGGATTTCGTTTTTGATTTTCCTTGTATTATGTACGTACTTCTTTCTTCTCGTTATGCGCTCCGGGGTTGGCATGGGCTTCCTTTCGGCCTCCATGATCGGAAAAGTGGACGCAATCTGCTACTTGATGCCGAGAGCTTTCACGCATTGTCGTTGTGCGACGGCAGTACGCCGATCCTATTTCCGCTTGTCCCCGCCCCGCTAATTGATCGGGTTAAGTCACACATTCGCGAAGGTCTTGCCCAAATTTGCGAACCTGGCACCGCGTTGCCCGATGATCAGGCCTACCGGAAGACAGAGTCCCGCTTTACTGATTTGGTCCAATGGTCGATCACCGGCAAATACAACCTGCCCTGCCGCCATTGTTACATGGATGCGCCGAAGGCTAAATACGGCGAGCTATCCACCCGACAATGCCTGGAGATTGTCGATCAGTTCCACGCCGCCAATGTCGGCCGGGTCGCCTTAACAGGCGGCGAGCCGCTGGTGCGGCGGGACTTTTGGCAAATCGTCGACGCGCTGATTGAAAAAGGCATTGTCCTGTCACAACTCTATACCAATGGTGTCTTGCTCACCGACCAAACCCTGGCGGAATTCGAGCGACGCGCGTTGCGGCCGACAATGGTCATGAGCTTCGACGGCATTGGTAGCCATGATTGGGTGCGGGGTGTCGCGGGGGCCGAGGACAAAGCGGTCGAGGCAATTTCGCGGGCGGTCCAGGCTGGTTTTCCGGTCAGTATCGAAACAGCGCTCTATAAGGGAAATCTTCGCCGCCTAAAGGCCACTTATGCGCTGCTAAAGGAGCTAGGCATCATCTCTTGGAAAGTCTCGAGAATGATGAGCACCGGCGCTTGGGCGCGCAAAGGCGACCAGATGGACGCACCACGCCAGGCGCTGTTCGACGCCTACCTGGAATTAGGCGCGCATCATCACCGCGACGGGGCGCCTTTCGAGTTGGCGCTCGGTGGGCTGTATTACGGCCCCAAGGGTAGTTCACTGTGGATGAGCCCCTTTAACAAGTTTTCCGGGCAGGCGGACGCCGCCAAACAAACAGCCTGCCAAAGCTGCCGCCTTCACCCTTACATCATGGCCGATGGCCGGCTGTTGCCCTGCATTCCCATGACGGGTTCGCAGGTGGAGCAAGACATGCCGCGGCTAACCGAGACCACGCTGTCGCGGGGCTTGCGTGGCTCGGCCTATTTCGACAGGATCGATACGCGGCTAGACCAAGTTTTCGTCAATAACCGCGGCTGCCGGTCATGCGCGCACCGGTTCAAGTGCGGGGGCGGTTGCCGGGCCGCCGCCATGACTGCGGGCACGGACTATTTCGGTGCCGACCCGGACGCCTGCTTTTTCTTCCGCAACGGCTACGATGAAAAGCTCGCGCGCAAGCTGAAATCAAGCCCCGCCTCCCCCATGGAGATCGCCCGGGCGCGCCATGCCGCGAGCCTCTCCAAGGCACCGGCGGCCTTCATCGGCTCGCAAATAGACCGCAGTCAGCCGCCCGCGAGCGAGCGCCGAACCGCAAGCGCGATGGCTTTCCAGGATCGAAGACGCTTTGGGTTGGCTTGCAGCTTATCCCAGATTTTGTGCTGGCGATGGAGGCGATGCGAAGCTTCGCGGGGAGTTATGGGTAATGCCATGCCCCTCTACCTGGCGGGATAACAGCGCTGGCTAATCGCCAATAGAAGAGCATCGACAGCCCATGTCATCGGGACAGGAACGGATTACAGCGCTACTGCATGAGCATCCAATTATTTCCGGCATGATCACGCGGCGCCAACTGGAGATTGTCCTCTCCCATTTGCACCAAGTGCTGGAAGCACAAGTGCATGGCGCGGTTGTTGAGCTTGGATGCTGCATGGGAACAACGTCACTCTTCATCAGAAGATTGTTAGATGCGCGCGAATCGCGCCGTCGTTTTATTGTCTACGATTCCTTTCTTGGCTTGCCGGCGAAGCGGGCCGAAGACGAGAGCCTCGACGGCTCCATCGTCCGCGAGGGAAGTTGCAAATGCGAGCGGGAAGTCCTTCTTGCCAATTTTCACCAAGCGGGTCTCAGGCCTCCTGAAATCCGCGAGGGATGGTTTCGCGCGCTCCCGGCGCGATCTTATCCGGAAAGTATCGCCTTCGCGTTTCTTGACGGCGACTTTTATCAATCCATCTGGGATTCATTGAACATTGTCTATCCGCGTCTAAGCCGCGGCGGAGTCATTGTTATGCACGATTATTCGTCGCTGATGTTGCCTGGTGTGGAAAGAGCATGTTCCGAATTTCTACGCGGCAAGGCGGAAGAAGGCCATGTCACCAAACAGGAGTTGATCGGCGCCTTTCACAAACGCTGACTTTTTTTGTTCTCGTAATAGACTTCCAAGAATCCCGGCAGGTCAGCTTTCATAAAGGGGCAGTAAGAAACATCATGTCCGTGGTATTTCGCGCGAACGCGGGAATTTGGACAGCCGCCAAAGCAGTTGGGAAGCAACACACAATCCGCGCAAATCGGATCATCGAAAGGGTCGACGCCCACCATGTATCGCGCCATGGTCGAGGCCTCCCCCAAGGTCATCTTGCCCTGATCGAAGATGTTTCCAACACTCAGCGCGGCCTTTCCAAGGTCGCACCAACATTTGTAAAGCTTTCCGGAAGGCGCGACCACGAGACTGTTCGGCTGGGTAAAAGAGCAATAGTGGCTTGGGTCGGTCGGCGCGAAATAACGCCTCGGGTTGGATCCATGGCCGCGATACATCTCGAGAATGAGCGCGGCAACCTCCGTGTCGTCGGGCGTTTGCCGGGAACAGGATGGACGGTGGCTAGCGTCCAAGATGCCGGGATAAATATGGAGATTTTTTTGGGGAATGCGTTCGCGCAGATCCTGATACAGCGCCGGGTAGTCTCGCAGGTTGGACTTATCAAGGTTCACGCGTATCGTGCAAGTTCCTTTCCAGTCACTCGCTAGCAAGGCCTGAATATTTTGGATGATTCGGTCGTAGGTTTCCTCGTCTTGCGTCCCAGCTTTTTTGGGCTTCGGGGCTTTACCGGGCTGCAATCCTCGACTGGCATTGTGGGAACACTTGTCACCGTCTAGCGGAATGTGCACGGATGCGATCCGCAGCGCGCCCAAGGCGCCAATGACGGATTGGTCAAGATGATAGCCATTAGTGCTGATGGACGCGGTAAGCGGGTGCCCGCCGTCGAGCAATTTGCGCGTGACACTTTGGATGCGATCAAAGGCGAGCAGCGGTTCCCCCCCGAACCAGTCGATGGATAGTATCTCTCGCGAGCCCGGCCACTTGTCAATGAATCGGATTAGGGCATCCTCGGTCGCATCGTCCATACTCGAGTCCGCTTGTCGGGACACGTAGCAATAGGAACAGGAAAAATCGCAAGCCAGGGTGGGGGCCACAGTGAGCAGTAATCCGTGGTTTTGGCATTGGCGCAAACGCCTTTTCAAGCGAACCACTTCCAACAAACTCCGCTCCTCGCCGTCCTTGACAATGGCGTGCATGGAACGAAAGCGAAAATACCACAGCGGCAAATCGCACAAGCGGTCGATGTCCGGGGCACCTTTGACAAACAGCGGATCGAGCCGAGCATCCCGCAACGGAATGATCTCGTCACTCAGGCTGTTATACAACAATAAACCGTGCTTTTCCGAACGAAACCAATAATTGTAGCGGGACCATCTCATGATGCGTGGTTAATGTTTCATTCGTGCGGCCTTTAGCAATGCGAACAATTGCCGCCTCCGCTGTTGGTCGGGAGGGCTTTTTTCAACCATTGCCACAAATCATCAAAGAAGAGGCCGCCAGCGACGCCGTCAAGCTCGTCCTGGCTCAATGCTCGATTCTCGCTTCGTTCCTTGGTGATTTTCGCCTGAATAATCTCCAGCAACTGACGAGCCTCGTCGTTGTTGCAGTTAATCTCATTTAACGCCTCGGCCGGCCGGGCTCGCACCCTTTGCTGAAATTCCGCATCAGCCTCCGCCTTTTCCTTAACTTGGGTAAACAAATCCTCTAGCCGTTGCATCTTTGCTGTCTGTGCCATTGAGTCACCCTCGTTGTTGACAGTTGTACTCATCCTCGGGCCGTCCACCGGGGACTTCGGCAATCGTGACAAACTCGCGGTATCGACTGTCATCCTAAGTGATCGGACGCTGAGCCTAACAGTGATAAGCAGTCTAGGCGTGATCTCGCTCGCCCGCCATGCAATTCCGGCAAGACTTTCGGTTCAGTGGCGGACTTCCAGCAGAATATCGAAGGGGCGACCCGGTCTCGCGCGGGATGCATCTCGTTGCTTTGCTTTCCGTTTTCCAGGCGTTCGAACGCCTTGGGCAGGCCCGGATAGTTGGACCGCGCCTTGCGGAATTTCACCCGCGCCCGGTCTCGGAAAAAGGGCTCGGCGGTGGCATCAAAGCCGCCAAGGTAGTACCCTCATCTTTCGCATGGGCTTGCCGTTGCGCGAGCGCTCGTCTTCACGAGAATGTGACGCCCTGCCCCACAGACGCCTCCCCCCATGGAGAAGCGAGGATGGATCACATACCTGAAACCGCGCACACGAGCACAACTGACCCGGCCACATCGCCGCGCCAGAGCCGCGTCCCGCAAACGCGCCACGCCGCCGCCCCGACAAGAATCGCTCGCGCGGATTTCGCCGAGAAATACCCTGGACTGGCCTCGCGCGAGCTTGCCTTTATCGATGCGTCGCAAGCCGCCGACGCTCAGTCCTGGGTCCCCATCACCTACCGCCAAATCAGCCCCGGCCAGTTCAGCGGCCGCATGGACATGGTCGACTTTAACAATGTCACTGTGGTTCATGAACAGCACCATCAAAGCGTCAACAAATCCGGCGCTCTCCCGCCCGGGCAATGCACCCTGTCGTTCATTGATCGCGGTCATCACGACGCGCGATTTTCCCAGTTTGTCATCGCTGGCGAGGACCTGGCTTTCTTCCAACCCGAACAGCACGAGTTCGACATCCTGATGCCAGGCGGTCACACCAACACTTACGCGCGCATCGACCAAAACACGCTGATCCGCGACCTGCATATCCTGGATGCCGCGCTTGCCGATCGCTTGGGCGCTAGCCGCTCACTGCAATCCCTGGGCACGGTCGGCAAGGCTCGGCTGGAAAGGGTCATGCACCAGATTCTCACGGTTGGGAAGGCGCCAGGAACGGGTCGCGGTGGGGCAGACCCGGCTGGACTGCACGCCATCCTGAAGGAGCAAATACTGCTCGCGATCACTGCCTCTGGCCCGCGGCACTCGGGCGACGCGCCCCGCCTGCACGGTCGCCGACGTGCCTGGCGGATCGCGCGGGCGGCGCGCGAGTTCATGGAGGACTGCCTCAACCGGGGCATAACCCCTGGAATGCTGGACCTGTGCGCGCATCTTCATGTCTCGGAGCGCACCCTGCGCTACGTTTTCAACGAGCAAATGGGATGCCCACCGGCAACCTACCTGCGTCGACTGCGCTTGAACGGCGCGCGCGCCGAGCTGCTTGCTCCCGGCGCCGCGACCACCTCGGTGACGGCAGTAGCGACCCGCTGGGGCTTCCTGCAAATGGGGCATTTTTCCCGGGATTATCGCGCGCTTTTTCACGAAAAGCCCTCACTCACCCTGGCGCGCGCGCTCAGCGCCTGAACGCGCTCAGCGCCTGAACATGACCCCGCTCCGCCCGCCGTTTCCGCGGCCACGAACGGCCGGCTCGCCTCCGTCCATCCAAGCTGAAAGTCTTGCCGGAATTGCATAGTCAATTCCCGTTTTGTCTGCTAAATTTTACTAACTAACGTTCTCTATGAGAAGAATCCGTGGCTTCCGAGCTACGCTATCAGCTCGCGACCGAGTCAATCAAACTGAAAATAGAGGGGGGCCTTATGGCAAATCCAAGCGTCGGTGCTTTTTATGAAGCAGTGGTAAAAGACGAAACCAAAAAGGAACAGCTAATCAAACTAGGCGAAGCCCATTCCCCGAGAGAAATGGACAAACAGCAAATACTCGATTTTCTGGATAAGCATATGGTTCCGCTTGCGAAAGAAATGGGTTTTGAAATAACCGCCAACGATATATTCTCCTTCTCCTATGAGCTTCCCAAAGAAAGCGACAGCGGCAAATTATCCAAGGAAGAGCTTGACGCGGTCGCGGGCGGAGCTTCAATCTATGTTGGGAGTTTCTGCCTTGGTATCGGCGCGACTTTCATCGCCGCAGGCTCGAAATTATGCTTTGGTTTCGGCACCTAATCGTGTTCTTTTTTCACGTCGAGCCTCTAACCAAGCACTTCGCAAAACTTACCCGCTGGAGGTTTAATCATGTCTTATGAGAATATTTCCAAGTTTTTCATTGCGCTCCATCACGACGAGCAAAAAAGGAGTGTTCTTGAGAGCTTAAACAAGCAATACGCTGGCCAACAAATCGATGACGAAACAAGAATGGATGTGATCCGCACTCATATCTTACCCTTGGCGGAAAAATTGCAAATGCCTTTCACCATAGAAGAGCTTCAAACATACAGCTCAAAACAGTCGAAAAGCTCAGGAGCACTGGATGGTGTTTCGCTCAAAGAACTTGACTCTGTCGTTGGTGGCCTGGGAATAGGATCTATCTGCGTAGGGTTGGGGCTTGGTCTTTCTATTGGTGATGGCCTTTGCACTATCATTGGCTTTTCCGCATTCGGTTAGATATTTAGTAAAGCGTCGATTCGCGGGATAAACATCGTTGTTTAGCATTCATTTTAATGTTTAATTGTGATTTTTACCTGCTGATCGGCGCGAGGCTAGATATCAAAGGCTGATACGCCTGAAGCCCCCGGTTTCTCCTAATAACTCAAAAAATCAAACTTAGTAGTGCGTTTAAAGCGCGATGTACGCAATTCTATCTTCCCGTTATGCGCTCAGAGGCTGGCATGGACTACCCTTTGGACTTAAGGATCGTGTGAGCGGATCAAGTTCGCTGATCGATAGCAAGACCTTTCAGGCATTGTCTTTGTGCGACGGCAAAACACCAATCGCCTTCCCCTTGGTGCCTTTGTCCTTGATCGACCATATCAAGTTGCTCATTGAGCAAGGAATTGTTGATGTTTGCAATCCGGGTCAGACATTAGTCGATGAGCAGCGCTATCGCCAAACACAGTCGCGCTTTGTTGACTTGGTGCAGTGGTCCATTACAGGTAAGTGTAACCTACGTTGCCGACATTGCTTCATGGAAGCACCAAATGCCAAATATGGCGAACTTTCTACGAAAGAATGTTTGCGCATCGTTGATCAACTTGACGAAGCCAATGTTGGCCGGGTTTCCATCACTGGCGGCGAACCTTTTGTTAGAAAAGATTTTTTGCACATTATCGATTCCTTGCAAGCCAAAGAGATTATTCTGGCCCAGCTTTATACAAATGGCGTTCTTCTTAACGATGCCATGCTCACTGAATTCGAGCGGCGTCAGTCAAAACCGACGCTGATCTTGAGCTTCGACGGAATAGGCACCCACGATTGGGTAAGAGGGCTTTCTGGAACGGAAAAAAGAGTGATCGATGTGATTACCCGAGCCGTTGAAGCTGGCTTTCAGGTGAGTATCGAAACAGCCGTCTACAAAGAAAACCTTGATCGCCTAATGGCGACTTATGACCTTATGCAAAACCTCGGAGTCGTCGCTTGGAAAGTGTCAGCGATGGCGAATGCCGGTGCTTGGAGGCGCGAAGGCGGCCACAGGGATGCTTCTCAGCAAGCGCTTTTTGACACCTATCTGGAACTGGCCGCGCATCATCACCGCGACGGGGCGCCTTTCGAGTTGGCGCTTGGTGGGCTGTATTACGGCCCCAAGGGTAGTTCACTGTGGATGAGCCCCTTTAACAAGTTTTCCGGGCAGGCGGACGCCGCCAAACAAACAGCCTGCCAAAGCTGCCGCCTTCACCCTTACATCATGGCCGATGGCCGGCTGTTGCCCTGCATTCCCATGACGGGTTCGCTGGTGGAGCAAGACATGCCGCGGCTAACCGAGACCACGCTGTCGCGGGCCTTGCGTGGCTCGGCCTATTTCGACAGGATCGATACGCGGCTGGACCAAGTTTTCGCCAATAACCGCGGCTGCCGGTCATGCGCGCACCGGTTCAAGTGCGGGGGCGGTTGCCGGGCCGCCGCCATGACTGCGGGCACGGACTATTTCGGTGCCGACCCGGACGCCTGTTTTTTCTTCCGCAACGGGTATGATGAAAAGCTCGCGCGCAAGCTGAAATCAAGCCCCGCTTCCCCCATGGAGATCGCCCAGGCGCGCCATGCCGCGAGCCTCTCCAAGGCACCGGCGACGTCCACCAGCGCGCGAATCGACGGCGGTCAGCCACCCGCGAGCGAGCGCCGAACCGGAATCGCCGTTGAACCTCCCACGCCTGGCCTTCCGGTATCATCCAAAGCTCGACCGGACAGGATGGCGGCGGGCGTATAGGACTCCGCTGCTCCAAATGGCCAAACGGCCAAACAACGGGCAGGACCCAATGGGACAAGAGATTTTTCGCAAATCGGCGCTTGAGCGCCTGTCTTCCCCCGAGCAGCTCGATCGGCTAGTCACCGTGGTCAGCCCCAAGAATTGGGTGGCACTGATCGCCATCGCCGTGTTGCTGGCGGCGGTTGTGGTCTGGGGTATCCTTGGCGCCTTGCCGACCCTGGTCAAGGGCAACGGCATTCTGATCAGCAGCGGTGGGCAGATCACCACCATTCAGGCCCCGGCGTCCGGCACCCTCACTGAAATCCTGGTGGACCTCGGCCAGGAGGTGGAAGCCGAACAGGTGCTCGCGCGGATTTCCCAGACCGACGCCATGCAACGTCTGCGCAGCGCCAAGGGACTGCTCGAGGATCGCCAGCGCACCCTGGCGGAATTGGAGCAGCAGTTCGCCGAAGCGCTGCGGCTCAAACGCGCCAACATGGCGCTGCGGCGCGAGGCATTGGAGGATCAGATGCAGGCGGGCGTCAAACGCACCGAATTCCTGCGCGAGCGCCTTGCCAACCAGCAATCGCTTGAAAAACGCGGCCTGGCCGCGCGCGATGAGATTGAAACCACCCGCGACGAGCTGAATCAAGTCGAGCAGAAGACTGCGCAGGTGCGCACCGAGATCGCCAAGATCGAGGCCGAGGAGCTTGATTTGCTGACATCGCAGGCGAATGAACGCCGCCGCGCCGAGGAGGCCGTGCATGAAGCCGAGCGCCAGATCCGGGAGCTCGAGGCGAACCTGGCCGAGAGCACGGTCGTCACCTCTCCCGCGCGCGGCATTGTTGCCGAGGTGAAGATCAACCCGGGTGCCCGCGTGGCCGAGGGACAGTCCTTGTTCTCGGTGCAATCCGGTGGCCAGTCGCTCGAGCTGATTCTTTATGTGCCACCCCAGGACGGCAAGCGGGTCAAGCCGGGCATGCCCGCGCAGGTCTCGCCCGCCACGGCCAGGCAAGAGGAATTCGGCACCATCAAGGCCAGGGTGGACTGGGTTTCGGACTTTCCCGCCTCCATCGCTGGCATGCGCGCCGTGCTCGGCAGTGACGAGCTCGCCAAGACCTTCGCGCCCGCCGGCCCGCCCTATGTGGCGCGGGTCAAGCTCGAGCGAGCCCAGGACAGCGTCAGCGGTTACCGCTGGACCTCGCGCAAGGGCGCGCGGCTGCCACTCTCCGCCGGCACCCTGTGCAGCGCCGAGATCACCATTGAGAAGCGCGCGCCCATCACACTGGTCATTCCGCTGCTGCGTGAATTGACGGGTATCTACTAAGGCCCGTGACTCTATCCGAGAACACCGTGGCCGAGAACACCATGGCCAAGAACCCGAAACCCAAAGCGGGCAAGCGCTTCAAAACCCCGACCGTCCTGCAAATGGAGGCGACCGAGTGTGGCGCCGCCGCGCTGGCCATGATCCTCGCCCGCCATGGCTGCTGGATTCCGCTCGAGGAACTGCGCCTGGCCTGCGATGTGTCGCGCGACGGCTCCAAGGCCTCGAACATGGTGCACGCCGCGCGCCACTATGGTCTGACGGCCAGGGGTTATCGCTGCGAGCCCGAGGGCCTGGAGCGGTTTTCGTTCCCAATGATTATTCATTGGAACTTCAATCATTTTCTGGTGCTCGAGGGGATCGATCGCAAGCGCGGCCGGGTGTGGCTCAATGACCCGGGCACGGGTCCGCGCACCATCGGCTTGCGCGAATTCGACGATTGCTTCACCGGGATTTGCCTGACGTTCGAGCCGGGTCCGGAGTTCCAACGCCTCGGCCGCCGACCGAGTCTGCTCGCGCCGCTCAAGCAGCGCCTGACGGGTTCAGGCAATGCCCTGTCCTATGTGCTGCTCGCGACCTTGCTCTTGGTGCTGCCCGGACTGGTCATCCCAGTCTTCAACAAGGTCTTTATCGACGAAATCCTGATCGGCGGCAGCGACCGCTGGCTGATGCCGCTGTTGATCGGCATGGGACTCACCGCGATCATTAATGCCACCATCGTCTGGCTACAGCAGATCAATCTGTCGCGCATGGAGATCAAGCTGGCGCTCAACTCCTCGGCGGCGTTTTTCTGGCATGTGCTGCGCCTGCCGGTACAATTCTTCAGCCAGCGCTACCCCGGCGACATCAGCAATCGGGTCGCCTCGAACGACGATTTCGCCCGCCTGATGTCCGGTCAGTTGGCCACCAATCTTATCGGGCTGGTCACCGTGGTGTTCTATGCCATTGTGATGGCATTCTACAGCCTGCCGCTGACGCTGATCACCGTCACCCTGGCGCTGCTCAATTTCCTTGCGCTGGCCGCGGTCTCCCGCCGTCGCGAGGACAGCTCGCGGCAATTGGTCAACGACGAAGGCAAGCTCGGCGCCACCTCGATCAGCGGCTTGCAACTGATCGAAACCTTGAAATCCAGCGGCTCGGAAAGCGACTTCTTCACCAAATGGGCGGGGCTTCAGGCCAAGTATCTCAATGCCCAGCAATCCCTGTCCGCCGCCACCACGGTGATTTCCTCGGTACCGACCCTGCTCGCCTCGCTCACCACCGCGACCATCCTCGGGGTTGGCGGACTGCTGGTGCTCGACGGCTCCCTGACCATCGGCGGTCTGGTTGCCTTTCAGGGCCTGGCGGCCAGTTTCGCCGGGCCGATCGGAAGTTTGGTCGGATTGGGCGGGGAGCTGCAAACCATCAAGGGGGAGCTCGCGCGCATCGATGATGTGCTCCATTACGACATGGACGAGCGCATGCGCGACAGCGAGCGGGTCTTCGCCGTGACCACGCCCGCCCGCCCGCTGCCACCCAAACTGCGCGGACGGCTCGAGATCCGCGAGCTGGTCTTTGGCTACAACCGCTCCGACCCGCCGCTGATCCAGGGGCTGGATCTGGTGGTGGAGCCGGGCCAGCGCATTGCCCTGATCGGCGGCTCCGGCAGCGGTAAATCCACCCTGGCCCGGATCGTCAGCGGACTGCACCGCCCCTGGTCGGGCGAGGTGCTCTATGACGGCATGCCGCTCGCGGAGCTGCCGCATGCCTGGTTCGCCAACTCGGTGGCCACGGTCGATCAGGAGATTTTTCTATTTTCCGGCAACGTGCGCGACAACATCGCCCTTTGGGATGCCACCATCACGGACGAGGCCATCACCCAGGCGCTGCGCGATGCCTGCGTGCTCGATCTGATCGAGAACCGTCCCGGTCGCTACAACGCCCAGGTGGCCGAGAACGGCGCCAATTTCAGCGGCGGCCAGCGCCAGCGCCTGGAGATTGCCCGCGCCCTGGCGACCCAACCCAGCGTGCTGATTCTCGACGAGGCCACCTCGGCGCTCGACCCCACGGTGGAGAAACGCATCGACGAGAACCTGCGCCGCCGCGGCTGCACCTGCCTGATCGTCGCCCATCGCTTGAGCACCATTCGCGACGCCGACCAAATCCTGGTCCTCGAGCGCGGCCAGGTGGTCGAGCAAGGGCGTCACGAGGAACTGGTCGCCAAGGACGGACCCTATCGGCGACTCATCCAGTCCGGCGAGGCCTGATCATGGGACAGAACCCGCAACAGACAATGCCAAAGGCAACGCCCGGGACCGGGCCAGAAACCACGCGAGCCAGCCACGACAGTTTCGACGCCGAGCTGCTGGCGAAAATCGACGGCACCCGGCTCTCGGTCGGCTATCACAACCCCTTCCTGATCCAAGAGCCCGACCTGATCTGGCTGGTGCTCAAGGGCAGTCTGGACATCTTCGCGGTGCCGGTGGTCGCGGGCAAGATCGTCGGCACCGGCCAGCATTTGCTGCGGGTCGAGGCGGGCGAGCTGGTCTTTGGCATGGCTCCGGCGCCAGCCCAGCCGGCCGGCCCGCCGTCAAGCGCGGATGAATCCGCCGCGCAAGCGGGCCAAACCCAGATCGCGCTGCGCGCCGTCGCCACCATGGGCACGGAGCTTTATCGCGCCCGCCGTCGCGATATCGAGGACGAGGATTTCGACATCATCGTGGTGGACTGGATCGACACCTGGATCGGCCAGCTTGCCACCGTGCTGATGCCGGTCGGCGGGCCGCGCGCGGACGGCTTTCTCGAGGCCGAGCCGGGGCTCGAATACCCAGCCAAGCGCGTCCTGTTGCCGCAAGCCCGCGACACTATCTGGCTCCAGGCCGATCAGGGCGAGGCCAAGGTCGCGGGAAATTGGCCGATCCCGGGCGCGGGCGAGGGGCGGTGGTTCCCGCTCTCCGGCAATCTCTGGCTCGCCTGCGAGAACGCCTGCACCCTGAGCGGCATCTACACGCCCACCGCTCTGTTTCGCGGCGCCCTGTGGCAAAGCCTGGATGGGTTTCACCGGGTCTTCATGGGCGCGCTCGCTAAGCGGCTGGCCGAAAACCAGCAGCGCGATGCCGCGCGTCTTGAGCAGCGCGCCGCAGGCGATCGCCTGACCTTTGGCGGCGCCCTGCGGCGTATCGCCGGCATTTTGCGGCCGCTGGGCGCGGACCGGAACCTGACCGAGGGGCTGGATGCCACCGCTGATCCGCTGCATGAAGCCGCGCGCCTGGTCGCCGCCGCCTCCGGCATCAGCATCGCTCCGCCCGCGCGGGCCAAGAATCCGCTCGCCCATCCGCTCGAGGAGATCGCGCGCCGCTCCCAGGTGCGCACCCGGCGGGTGTTGCTGCGTGATCAGTGGCATCGCCAGGACAACGACCCGCTGCTCGGCTATCTGGGCGCGGACCAGCGCCCGGTCGCGCTCATTCCCGACGGGCCCAGGCGCTATCGGCTGATCGATCCCAGCACGAACACCGAGCAACCGGTCACCGATCAGGTCGCCGAGCAACTCGCCGGCGAGGCCCAGGTGCTCTACCGCCCCTTCCCGGCCCACGCCCTCAATGTGCGCGAGGTACTGCGCTTCGGGCTCGCCGGGTTGCGGCTCGATCCCGCCACGGTGCTCGCCATGGGGCTGCTGACCGGCCTACTTGCCCTGGCGACCCCGATCGCGACTAGCCAGATCCTCTCCGATATTATCCCCCGCGCCGATGTTTCCATGCATCTGATGCTGGTCGCGGGCTTGGTGCTCGCCGCCCTGGGCGCGGCCGCCTTCGCGGTGGCCCGCAGTTTCGCCATGCTGCGCTTGCAGACCCGCATGGACGCACGCATCCAAACCGCCGTCTGGGATCGGCTGCTGAGCCTTCCGGTCAGCTTCTTTCGCGACTACACCGCTGGCGACCTCGCCGATCGCGCCAATGGCATCAACGCGATTCGCGAAGTGCTGAGCTCGACGGTTATCCAGGCCGCGCTTAACCTGGTCTTCTCGGTCTTCAGCCTGGTGTTGCTGTTCTGGTACAGCTGGAAGCTGGCGCTGGTCGCGCTGGCCGTGGTGCTGGTCATCCTTGGGCTGTCCTTTCTGGTCACCCTGATGCAGCTGCCCTTGCAACGAGAAATGATCGGCCGCGGCGGCAAGATCGAGGGCCTGGTGTTTCAACTGCTGGTGGGCTTGTCGAAGCTGCGTATTTCCGCGGCCGAGGCACGCGCCTTCGCGCGCTGGGCCGAGCAATTCAGCATCACCAAGGACCTGACCTATCGCGCCCGTCGCCTCGCGGCCTTGCAGCAGGTGCTCAACGCGCTCTTCCCGCTGATCGCGTCCATCGTCTTTTTTGCCATGATCAGCTTCGCGCTCAACAAAAGCGCCAACCCCGGCGGCGCCGAGTTTGCCATGGCTCAGAGCGGCTTCGGCATCAAGGAGTTCCTCGGCTTTCTGCCCGCCTTCGGGCAATTCAGCGGCGCCATGACCGCGCTCTTGGGCACCCTGACCACCCTGATCACCATCGTTCCCCTCTACGAGCGCGCGCGCCCAATACTCGAGGCCATCCCGGAGCGCTCGGAGCTGAAAGCCGATCCGGGCGCGCTCGACGGCCACATCGAGTTCTCCTCGGTGCTCTTTCGCTACGACCCGCAAGTCCCGCCGGCGGTCAATCAGGTCTCCTTGCGCATCCCCAGTGGCAGCTATGTTGCCTTCGTCGGCGCCTCGGGCTCCGGCAAGTCGACCCTGGTGCGCCTGCTGCTAGGCTTCGAGCAACCGGAATCCGGCGGCGTCTACATCGACGGACGCGACATCTCCGGGCTCGACATGCAGGCGGTGCGCCGCCAGATCGGCGTGGTGCTGCAGAACGGACGCATCATGTCCGGCTCCATCTTCGACAACATCGTCGGCAGCCTGCCCTTGACCATCGACGACGCCTGGCAAGCCGCCGAGATGGCGGGCTTTTCAGACGATATCAAACAAATGCCCATGGGCATGCACACCGTGCTACCCGATGGGGCCGCGTCCCTCTCCGGCGGCCAACGCCAGCGGCTGATGATCGCTCGCGCGCTGGTGCACAAGCCACGCATTCTCATCCTCGACGAGGCGACCTCGGCACTGGACAACCGCACCCAGGATGTCGTCAACAAAAGCCTGGCGAAATTGAACATGACGCGCATTGTCGTCGCCCATCGCCTCAGCACCATTGAGCGCGTCGACCGCATCTTCGTCATGCGCCAAGGCAGCATCGCCGAATCCGGTGGCTTCCGTGAACTGATGGACCTAAACGGCGAGTTCGCCGAATTGGCGCGGCGGCAGATGGTATGACCAGTCCCGCGAGCGAAGACGATTGAACGTTCGGCGCGCACTTATCCGCGCTCCATCGATACTTGCCAAGCTTGAAACAACGCAAGGACCCCATGAACAACATTGATTCCTTGAATCGTCTTGCAAGCCAGAAGCCGATACAGTTCCCGTCCAATTTGGACGAGAATCCGCATAGGAATGTGCGGACCAACGCAAAGGGTGTTTTACCTCGATCAACAATGGAGGCTCATCATGTCAAGCAGTGACAAAACCTGCTCCCCTGAACTACACAAAAAAGTCGCCGAAACCTTGGATAGGATACTCACCAAGGCGACCGAAGACGAAACTTTTGGCGCACTCTGCGTAAAGGATTTCAGCGCCGCTTTCGAGCAATTAATTGGCAAGCCAATGCCGGAAGGGGCGCGGTTTTCCTGCGAGAAGAAGGACGGGCGCGTCCTACTTAAGGTTCCCGCCAATCAAGACAATGAAAATGATGAACTGACGGATGCCGATCTTCAAAAAGTAGCTGGCGGATTTGTCAGTCCGCTAAACATACTAGAGAAATTCCTCTTGCCTGAAGTGCCATTCCCCAGCGTTCCCGCCTATGCCGCGCCAAGCTGGTTTGGCAATCCAGGTGCTTGGTAACAGATGGTGAAACACCGTTAACAAAGCCTTACGATTGAGAAGGGCCGCCTTGGTGACAATAGGCACTACCCCATCGCTTATTGTTAACCAAGGCGGCTAGGGCGCCCCCTCCCGGACCTCCACCGCCGCAGACTGCAATCTTGATCCGCCAATAAAGCGGACTACCACTGTGAATTCATCGCGGGCTTCAGAACATGAATGCTTCCTCGACACAAGGATATCCGCGCACCGCGGTATGGGAATTGACCCTAGCGTGCAACATGCGTTGTCAACATTGCGGCTCCTCATGCACCAACAAATCTCCCGACGAATTGGATACGGAAGCAGCCCTTGATCTTTGCGATCAACTCGCGGACCTTGGTGTCGAGTTAGTTACCCTGTCCGGCGGTGAGCCTCTTTTACGTGACGACTGGGATCGCATCGGTTCCCGCCTGTCTGAAAAGGGCGTGAGGGTCAACATGATTTCCAATGGCTGGCTGCTTGACTCGGACACTGCCAGTCGCGCATGCGAGGCTGGCTTCGGCAACTGCGCGGTTAGTCTCGATGGCACCAAGGAAGTGCATGACACCCTTCGCCGCGATGGCTCCTTCGAACGCGCATGCAATGCCTTGGAGACGCTGCGGCAAGCAGGGCTGGGCTCCGCCGTGATCACGACCGTGATGCAAGACAATCTCGCCCTGCTGCCGAAAATGCGCCCGCTGTTGGAGGATCTTGGAATACAGCATTGGCAATTACAGCTCGGCATGCCAATGGGCAAGATGACCATGGATCGCGTCATTGCCCCCGAGCAGGTGGAAGAGATTGTGAGCTTTGGTCGCGCGCTTCTCGACAGCAGTCCAATTCAGCCGGTTCTTGCCGATTGTGTTGGATATTATTCCCATCACCATCAAGAGATACGCAAGTCCTACTTTGACTCCGACCATCCCTGGCAGGGATGCAATGCCGGAAAATCGAATATCGGCATCCTGCATAACGGCGATATTCTCGGCTGTACTTCAATTCGCGCGCCCGAATTTGTGGAAGGCAACATTCGGCGGACGCCGCTAAGTGTCATTTGGAATAGACCCGGCGCTTTTGCCTGGAATCGAGATTTCTCGGTCGAGGATCTCGGCGGCTTTTGCGCGAAATGCCGTTATGGCGAAATTTGCCTGGGCGGATGTCAAAACGTCAAACTCACCATGACCCAGTCGCTCCGGGACAACCCTTACTGTGCGTACAGAACTCAAGTCGAAGAACTCTCGCCAAAAATTCACCGGATGCGCAATGTTGACCAACTCTTAGACAGAGCGCGCAAGGCGCTTGCGATGGAACTATTTGAAGTCGCGGAAACCTGTCTGTTACAAGCCAATACCCTTAGTTCTGACAACCTCGACATCCTGCAATTGCTGGGTTACGCCCACTTTCGCTGCCGCCAGTACGAAAAGAGCCGCGACATCAACGAACAGGCTCTCATGATCGCCCCGAACGACGCGTATTCCTGGCATGGCTTGGGCAATGCGCTCGCCAAGCTTGGCAACATTCCAGAAGCCAAGCAGGCCATGCTGCGCGCGCGGGACCAAGCAGGCGATGCCGGCCCCCTCTTGTCCGAAATCGAAAACGACCTATCCATTCTCATGGGCGGCGAAATCCAAACCACCAACATGCAAAACACGTCAATTAGATAACGAGTATTCCAAATCGGACAGCCAGTCATCCCAGTTTCCGTGGATTTTTTGAACCGCCCCCGGTGAAGCAATCGCTCAGCGACTATTGTCGCGGTTTTGCCAACGCGAATGCCCCTTGGCCAGCGCTGCCGCTTGCCGAGCCGCCCTCCATGGCCTGGTGGCGCGCTCTTCTGGCGGAGACGGATGGTGTCAGCCTGTTCGATAGGCTACGCGAATCGCTGCCGCAGCTGTGCATGCCGCAGCGGCCGGGTGTTTCACAGTCCGAGGAATACCGGCACGCGGTGCTGCGCGGGCTCCCGCTGCATACCAGCCTTGGCGCCGAGATGCCCGGTTTGCTCGCCCCCGAACAACTGCGCCTCGAGATTGCAGCGCATTTTGCCGTCACGCTTCCGGTTCTTCGCACCTCGGATCGCGAGGATTTTCTGTTCCTGACGCGCGCGCTTGCTCACCGCTGCGAGCCGGTACCCATCGCCGCCGGTGTGCATGCCCAGGCAGTTGGCGGGCTGATTCACTGGGGCTTGATTCGCGTCCACGGACGCGAAACGCGCGCCCAACTGATCCTGCTGCATGAGGCCCCCTATGGTTCTGTTCCGGCGGATCGGGTTCCGGGCCGCCCGAGTGCCGCGCACTGGCTCGCCCTCTCCGGCGTGCTGCGGCTCGAGCATGAACTGACCCATCTCGCCACCAAGGCGCTGTGCGGGGAAATGCGCCTGAATCTGCTCGATGAGTTGATCGCCGACGCCATGGGCATGCTCCGCGCTCTTGGCACCTTTTCGGCGGACCTATTTCGGCGCTGCCTTGGTGTCGAGGAGGACGGCAGCGCGCCAGCGCATGCACGTGTCTGGACCTATGTCGCCGAGCTCGAGCAAAGCGACGCGCTGACGGCGATCCAGCTGGCACTGGAGCGGGCACAGGAGCTCGAAGCGCTGTTCAAGTCTTCACGGCTGCCAACCGATCCAGTCCAGCGCCTACGCTGGCTCTGTCAGCAAAGGCTCTGCTCGCGCTGGCGCGACTGAGCGGGCGGAAGTTTCCCAGGATCAAACTAACAGCACACAAGCCAAAAGTTGTCGATGGCACCAGTTCAGTGTTACGACTCCAACCAAGATACCATCTGGCATCCCAAGAGGTTTTGTTTATGAATTTAGTTCGATACGCTCCCCTCGGCTCCATTCTGTTGCTTTGCGTTCTTTTCTCGGCAAGCACCTTTGGCGCGAACGACTATCCGCGCCTAGAGGAATATCTCGAGCCGACCGACCTTGAGCAAGGAGACCCCGCCGGCTATGCCCAGGCCGCCCGCGATTTTCTCGCAAGCCATCCAGATTCCAGTCTGGCCCCGCGCGTGGCCTTTGATCTGCTGATGGTGGCCAAGGTATTCCAAGACCAACCGGCGCTTGCGGAAATGCGGCGGTTGTTGGCCCTGGATTACGCCCAAAGTTTCCAAGCACGCTACTATCGCTCGACATTCGCCAATGCCGGAGACTATCGCCAGATGCTCTCCGAATTGATTGACCAATTTTCTCGGCGGCCCGCCCCCGAATTTCCTGAACACTTTGCCCACGGACTCGGGGCCGCCTTGGATGACTTTGGCGATCAACTGCTCAATGATCCCGATTTTCTGCTGAAATCGGCGTACCTCCTGCAAGCCGCCGGGGAGACCGCAGGGCAGGAGGATCTGCTGGCGCGCCTCGAGCCCATGCTCGGAGGGGACGATGATCTCGCCCGAATCGCCGGGATCGCTGCGGACAGCGACCAAAGCGCCGCCGAGAAAGCCGTCGCCCTGCACGGCATGTCGACCAACCCCAGCGCGCGCTTTCTGCGCGACCTGTTACTGCTTCAGATGACGGAGGACGCGCGGCAAGCGCCCGCGATTCGCCAGATTTCCGCCGAGGCAGCCATTCAGGACAAAAGATTCGCCGATGCCCTCGCCCTGCTCCCGCGACAAGCTCCCACGGAGGGCGGAGACAAAATCCTTTTTCAGCGCGCCTGGTCCCATGCCGCCCTTGGCCAACCCGACGAGGCCCGGGCACTGATCGACCAGCTCGCGGCGGATTATCCGGACAGCCCTTGGCTTGCTCCAGGGCATGCGCTGAAGGAGTCCCAGGAGCAATATGACGCGCGGCTGAAAGCCTTCAGCAACGCCCTGATCAGCGCCGCGAAAGCCATCGCGGACCTGGAGGCGCTCGAAGGGACACTGCTTTACACCGCGGCGCCAGACGGGCGTCCCATCACGGCCTATGTGGCCATGGACCTCGAAAGAAATTTCTTTGCCACCCAGCTGCGGCGCGCGGAAACACTGGAGTTGGCCTACGAGACAGGCCCAGATGGAGCCCTGCTGTACAAACGAGGAGACAAGGTGCTGCGGCGCGCCTTGGAGCCTGGCCCGGTGCCCTCTTTCAAGGTGGACTTACAACGTGGCACCGACGGTGGATTCAACTTCAGCCTTGCCGCGAATCTCGAGGATAACCTCGGCGACCTGATCCGAGAAAACCGCTCGCTACTGGAGTCGCCGCTGCTCACAACCCGCGCGGGCAGGGATGAGTTGCTGAACTATCTGCGAGAATCTGGCTATCTGCTTGGCGAGGTGAAGCAAATCGATGGCGGTGCCACCCTGAAACTGCTTCGACCCGACGCGCGCGACCCGGATGCCTCAAGCACAACGCTGTTCCAGCTCAACGAGGCCGGCCAACTGATCGGGCTCACCATCGGTGATATCAAGATTGAGGACATGCGCTATGGCGAATCCGGCGCCATGGCTTTCTCCCAACCTGAATGGCCGCCACTCGATACCCTAACGACCGAGGAATTCGACGCGGGATTCTTCTTCGGCATCATGGATAACATGTCACAGATATTCATTGAGCCAAGCCAGCGCTGAGGTTCGCCATTCAGGCCGGGCTGCGCCAGATCGGCGCAGTGCTGCAGAATCGACGCATCATCCAAGTTCGTGGTGAGAGTTGTCCACTCAATGACGCGGTGCTAAGCTCTAACGCCTTTCTAGCACCATCAAACATTGCCCCTGGCGCTTCACGCCAGCCCTCCCTCACTAGAGCCACAATGACCAACGCCGACGCTCACGCTGACTCCGAGGCGCTTGGCCGCATTCGCTTTGTCCTTGTCGAGACCAGCCTGACCGGCAACCAGGGTGCGGTGGCACGCGCAATGAAGACCATGGGGCTGGATCAGCTGGCCCTGGTCAACCCGCGTCGCGCGCCGGATGCCGAGGCCCTCGCTCGCGCGGTGGGTGCCGATGACTTGTTACAGCGAGCGCCCATCCATCCCACCCTGCCAGAGGCGCTCGGCGACTGCCGCCTGGTAATTGGCGCGAGCGCCCGACGACGCGCGATTGAATGGCCCCTGCTGAGCCCGGCGGACGCAGCACGCAAACTGCTCGCCGAGGCAGCGGAAGGCCCGGTCGCCCTGGTGCTGGGTCGGGAGAGCTCTGGGCTGAGCAACGAGGAGCTGGCCCACTGCCATTATCTGACCCAAATCCCCGCCAACCCGGCCTTCAGCTCGCTCAACCTGGCCGCCGCGGCCCAGGTGTTTGCCTACGAGATTCGCCAGGCGTGGCTTGCGGCGACTACCGCAGACATGCCGGCGACATCGCCAGCAGACGAAGGCGCGCATGAGCCGGCCAGCGCGGAGGAGATGGCGGGGTTTTTCGAGCATCTGCGCGAAACCCTGGTGCTGGTCGGCTTTGCCAAGCCGGAACAGTCCCACAAGCTGCTGCGCCGGCTGCGACGCCTGTTCAATCGCGCGCGGCCCGATCGCACCGAGATCAATATCCTGCGCGGGATGCTCAAGGCGCTCGGCCGCCACGCCAACTCATGAATCTGCTCCATATAGAATTAACTGACTTGGTAGGATTCACCGCGGGGCGCGACCCAAGCCGCAACATGCATCCGCGACACTCAAGGAAAATCCATGTTTGAGCGACTCCGCGAAGACATTCATTGCGTCTTCTCCCGCGATCCCGCGGCGCGCAACAGCTTCGAGGTTCTGACCACCTACCCCGGTCTGCACGCCGTGCTGATGCACCGGCTGGCTCATCGTCTGTGGCAAGCGCGTCTGCGCTGGCTCGCAAGAATGCTGTCGAACGTCGCACGGCTGTTCACCGGCATCGAAATCCACCCGGGCGCCGAAATCGGCCGGCGCTTTTTCATCGACCATGGCATGGGCGTGGTGATCGGTGAAACCGCCGTGGTGGGGGACGACTGCACGCTCTACCATGGGGTCACCCTGGGCGGCACCAGCTGGCAGAAAGGCAAGCGCCATCCGACCCTGGGGCGGGATGTTGTCGTCGGCGCCGGCGCTAAGGTTCTCGGACCCATCGAGATTGGCGATGGCGCCCGCATCGGCTCCAATGCCGTGGTGGTCAAGCCGGTACCCGCCGGCAGCACCGTGATCGGGGTGCCTGGCCGGGTGATCGAGCGGCCCGCCGATGCCACCAGTCGCCGTCGCGCCGACACCGCCAAGCGCATCGGCTTCGATGCCTATGGCGCCACGAGTGATGTGCCAGACCCGGTCTCCAATGCCATCAACCGCATGCTCGACCATATCCATGTGCTTGATCACCGCGTCGAAGCCCTGTCGCGTACTTTGGAGGAGCATGGCCTGACCCGCCACTTTGAGCATCTCGATGATCTTGACGACTGCGAGATGGAGTCCGCGACCGAACAAAAGAGCAACTGATGCCCGCCAGCAAGAGACTATCCAACAGGCGCCAGCCGCACTCAGTGAAAAATTGATCGAATTAGTCAGCTATCGTAGGATGGAACATCGGTTTTCCATCGCAAGGAGTCGCCACGTATGAGATTGACTACCAAAGGCCGTTACGCGGTGACCGCCGTGCTCGACCTGGCCATCCATCACGGCCAGGGGCCGATCGCACTGGCTGACATCGCCCGCCGGCAGGGCATCTCCCTGTCCTATCTGGAGCAACTCTTTGCCAAGCTGCGCCGGCAGCGGCTGGTTTGCAGCGTGCGTGGTCCGGGCGGTGGCTATAATCTGGCGCGGGAAATGGGTGAGATCAAGGTGGCGGAAATCATCGCCGCCGTCGATGAACATGTGGATGCCACCAAATGCGGCGGTGCTGGCGACTGCTACAATGAGGGCCCCTGTCTGACGCACGACCTTTGGATGGATCTGAGTCACCGCATCTACGAGTATCTGAACCAAATCTCTCTGCGCGATCTGGTCGAGCGCCGCTGCCACCCCGCTGATTCCGACCAAACCCACATACCGCAAGAACCGATGATGGAGAGGCCGCAAGCACAGCCCAACCAGTTTTCGGCCAATGCCTGATCGGACGTGCCGCGACTTAAGGCTCGTGGTTCCGGCTATCCGGACACTAATGTGGTTTGATTGTTCGTTTCATTCACGCTAAAGGGCCTGCACTTCATGGCCGCCCCCTCGACTGAACGCCCCCCGCTGATCGACAAAACCATCTTGCTTGAGCGCACCACCCGCGCACTGATGCGGCTGCTCGCCCGACTGCCGCTTCCGTTGGTCCATCGCTTAGGCAGTGCCATCGGTACCTTGGTTGCCTTGTTTCCCAACCGCCAGCGTCGTAATACCCTGATCAATATCGGCCTGTGCCTGCCGGAACTCGGCCAAGACAATGCGACCGTGCTGCGCAACCGCTGCCTGCGCGAGTTCGGCAAAACCTATGCGGAAATCGCGCATCTCTGGCTGCGCCCCAGTGAGGACGTCTTGAGCCTGGTGCGCGAGACCAGCGGCACCGAGCTGCTCGAGCGCCAGCCGGGCAGCGGACTGATTGTCCTGTCACCTCACCTGGGGGCCTGGGAGCTTGCCGGTCTCTATCTGGCCGCCCAAGGGCCTACAGCCATTTTCTATAAACCGCAGAAATATCTGGATGACCTGATTCTCGCCGCGCGCAAGCGCAGCGGTGCGACTCTGGCGCCAATTACTGCCAGGGGGATTCGCGTGCTGGTGCAGGCGCTGGAGCGCGGAGAATACGTCGGCATCCTGCCCGATCAAGCGCCACGGGCGGATAAAGGTGCCGTATTTGCGCCTTTTTTTGGCATTCCAGCCTACACCATGCTGCTGGTCAACCGACTGTCGCGCAAGACGGGTGCGCCGGTGGTTTTTTTGTTTGCTGAACGCCTTGGCCCAGGGCTCGGTTACCGCATCCACTGCCGTAAGGCGCCAGAAGCTGTTGCGTCGGATCGCGATGAGTTCGCTGCTGCGGCCTTGAATCAGGGTATTGCCGAGTGCGTGCGCACCTGTCCGGAGCAATACCTGTGGCCCTATCGGCGCTTTCGCGAGCGGCTCGAGGGCATGCCGAAATTTTACGATGGGAAATTATCCGACAATGCCGTCTGGGAGCAAGTCACGCACCTGAAAGCACAGCTTGCGGCGTGCGGGAAATTTGAATCGGCATCTTGACGGGAGCTGCGCAATCGCGCGCCGGCATGGGAATCGAATCGCGCCGGCGCGCGTGATGGCGGCTCCCGCCAAAAAATTATTGAAACAGGAGCTTAGTCGGATATCTTGGTCGTGGTGCTGTCGGTCTCGCCCTTGCTATCGACCCAGCTGATCTCGACGGTATCCTCTGGCTCGCCACCTTTGAACTGAAACGCCAGATAAGGATCCTTGGAGACACCACCGCTGAAGAGAGCCTTCATCACGACCTGATCCTTCCATTTCGCGGTGACCTCCTGGATGAAGTGTGCGGGAATGAGTTCTTCGGTCTCTTTGTCCTTGCGCAGACCGGTTTCCATTGGGTGTTCGATAATTGACTTCACGGTGGTCACGCCATCTTTCACCTTGGCGCGGATTCGAATGCTGCTAGCCATGATTTCATCACCTCTCGCGCAAGCGCTTGCCGCTCGTCGCTATATTGAATTGAATGTCGGCTGGAATTTAACTTCGGGGCCTGAGAGTGGGGGAAGATAAAAGTCCGCCCGGGCTTGAGTGACGGCGTTCAGCCTCAGGCACCACAGCCGCCGGCGGTTACTTTCACATTCTTTGCGGCACCGAAAAGCCCTGCCGGGGTTTGCACCACAGCGATCACATCGGCGGTCTCGGCCATCTTGATATTCATCGATACATAAGGCACGGAATACTCAGACAGCTCGAAAGATGCAATCAGCGGCCTCTGGTTGCCGGCTGCGAAGATAGTGATTGACTTGGCATCCTCGAGATCAGTTGAGACGGTCAACCGCACCAAGGCGCTGTTATCGGCGGCAGGGGGCGCATCAATCTTGACGGCGTCGCTGGTCTCGAAGGTGTCGGAACCGAGCAGGTCTTTCAGCGCGGCGTCTTTGTCTTTCGCCTCGAAAGCGGCCTTTGGCCAGGCTGCCAGCAGTGCTTGCGGGATCAGCAAGCCAGCCCCAGCCGCCAGGCCAAGCGCCCCGGCACCCACGGAAGCTTTGAGCAGCGTTCTGCGTTTGTTATCGATCATGGACTGTCTCCTTTGGGGAATGAGTCAAACAGATGGAGGATCGCAGCAGACCCGGGCACGAGGCAACAATAGGTACCCAAGCGACGACCTGAGGGGAGACATCGATGCGCGACAGGAAAAAATCACGCTGCGGCAGACGGTTGTGTGCCGCTGCATCTCCTCCCAGGCTGGCTGTGATCGCTCCTGTTTATCGGAGCTGGATTTTGGTCTGTGGGCAATACCGCACGGAACCACGAGGTTTTTTGCTCGTCCACTAAGCTTACCTGAGTCGCGCGTTTGTGCAACCCTAAGCCTCATGGTCACGTCTACTTCGGCCAATAAAGTGGTTATTTCACGGTAAGGGTCTGAGTCCCAGCAACCCTGGGAAATACCCCCTGTGGCGTTCAGGTTAACGGGCATTGAGCAACGGCCGCAAAAACTGCCCGGTAAAGGAGTTTGCGCAGGTAGCAAGGCTTTCAGGCGTTCCGCTCGCCACGACTTGCCCGCCGCCGTCACCGCCCTCGGGGCCAAGGTCGATCACCCAGTCGGCGGTCTTGATGACATCCAGGTTGTGCTCGATCACCACCACGGTATTGCCGCGATCGCACAACTGATGCAGTACGGCGAGCAGGTGTTTCACATCCTCAAAATGCAGCCCGGTGGTCGGCTCGTCGAGAATATAAAAGGTGCGGCCGGTATCGCGGCGGGAGAGTTCCCGGCTGAGTTTGATGCGCTGCGCCTCGCCGCCGGAAAGCGTCGTTGCGCTCTGGCCGAGGGCGATGTAGGACAGGCCTACGGCGTCGAGGGTGTCGAGCTTGCGCTTGAGCAGCGGCACGGGCGCGAAAAACTCGAGCGCATCGGCCACTGTGAGGTTCAGCACCTCATCAATGGTTTTGCCCTTGTAGCGAATCTCCAGTGTTTCGCGATTGTAGCGGCGCCCGGCGCAGGCATCGCAGGGCACATAGACATCGGGCAGAAAGTGCATCTCGACCCGAATCAGCCCGTCGCCCTTGCACGCCTCGCAGCGCCCTCCTTTTATATTAAAGCTGAAGCGTCCCGGTCCATAGCCACGTGCGCGTGATTCGGGCACGGCGGCGAACAGCTCACGAATCAGACCAAAGAGCCCGGTGTAGGTGGCAGCATTGGAGCGCGGCGTGCGCCCGATGGGACTTTGGTCGATCTCGACCACCTTGTCGAAATGCTCAAGCCCCTGAATGTTCCTGTAGGGTGCGCCCCGCAGGCTGGCCTGGTTGAGCTTGCGCGCCAGGATGGGATAGAGCGTGTCGTTGATCAGGGTGGATTTGCCAGACCCAGACACGCCGGTGATGGCGCAAAAGGTGCCCACCGGAATGGCGATGTCGACGCCTTGCAGATTATTGCCCGTCGCGCCAAGCAGCCGCAGCCAGCGGTCATCCGCCGCCGGCCGGCGCTGCGCGGGGATCTCGATCCGCAACACGCCTGCGAGATAGCGCCCGGTCAGGGAGGCCGGCTCGGCCATGATCTGCTCCGCTGTGCCCTGGGCGACAATCTCCCCGCCCCGCGCGCCCGCGCCCGGTCCAAGATCGACAATCTCATCGGCGGCGCGCATGGCCTCCTCGTCATGCTCGACCACGATCACGGTATTACCGCTGTCGCGCAGCCGCCGCAGCGTGTCGAGCAGCCGGGCATTGTCGCGCTGGTGCAGGCCGATGGAGGGCTCGTCGAGAATGTACATGACCCCTACCAGCCCGGCGCCGATCTGGCTGGCCAGGCGAATGCGCTGCGCCTCGCCGCCAGAGAGGGTGTCGGCCCCGCGTGCGAGGCTGAGATAGGTCAGGCCGACATCGGCGAGAAAGCGCAGCCGCGCGATGATTTCACGCAGGATTTTCTCGCCGATGGCGGCGCGCTGGCCGGTCAGTTCCAACGAGTCGAACCAGTTCAGGCACGCGGCCACCGGCAATGCGGACAGCTCGGGCAGATTCTTTCCGTCAATGCTTACATGACGCGCCGCACGATTGAGCCGGGTGCCGGCGCAGGTCGGGCAGGGCTGGCGCGAGAGGTAGCGCCCGAGTTCCTCGCGCACCAGGGCCGAGTCCGTCTCACGATAGCGCCGCTCCAGCATGGGCAGAATGCCTTCAAACACTCGCTGCTTGCCACTGCCGCGCTCGTGCGGAAGCTTGAGTTTAAGTTTGTCTTGCCCGGTGCCCTTCAGGACCTGAGCCTGCACGGCCCCAGGCAGCTCGCACCAGGGTGTGTTTAGATCAAAGCCAAGATGTCCCGCCAGCGCCTCAAGCATGCGAAAGTAATGGCGATTGTTGCGGTCCCAGCCACGGATGGCACCGTCCGCCAGGCTGAGCGCCGACTGCTGTACCAGCTTGGCCGGGTCGAAGAATAATTCATGTCCCAGTCCGTCACAGGTTGGGCAGGCGCCGGCGGGGTTATTGAAGGAGAACAGGCGCGGTTCCAGCTCGCTTAAACTGTAGCCGCAGACCGGACAGGCAAAGTTGGCCGAGAAGGTCGTCTCTGCCACCCCGGATTCGGGCTCCATGGCCGCCAGGTGCACAAGACCACCGGACAGGGCCAGTGCCGTCTCTAATGACTCGGCCAGCCGCTGGGCGCGATCAGCGCGCACGCGAAAGCGGTCGATCACCACCTCGATGTCATGTCGGGTTTTGGCATCCAGTGCCGGCGGCGCGTCTAGCTCGCACAACTGGCCGTCGATGCGCGCCCGCACAAAGCCTTGGGCATTTAGTTCCGCGCACAGCGCCTGATACTCGCCTTTGCGGTCGGTCACCACGGGCGCGAGCAGCATCAGCTTCTCGCCCTCGGGGCGGCTTAGAATCTGATCGACCATCTGGCTGACCGTCTGCGCCGCCAGTGGCTCCCCATGCTCGGGGCAGTGCGGCGTGCCGACGCGCGCGAACAGCAGTCGCAGATAATCGTGGATCTCGGTGATGGTGCCGACCGTGGAGCGCGGATTGTGCGAGGTGCTCTTCTGCTCAATGGAAATGGCCGGCGACAGTCCCTCGATATGATCGACATCGGGCTTTTCCATCAACGACAGGAACTGCCGCGCGTAGGCCGAGAGCGACTCGACATAGCGCCGCTGCCCCTCGGCATAGAGGGTGTCGAAGGCGAGCGAGGACTTACCCGAACCGGACAGCCCTGTGACCACCACCAACCGGTTGCGCGGCAAGTCGAGGTCGATGTTTTTGAGATTGTGGGTGCGTGCGCCGCGAATGCGGATCTTGTCCATTACCGTAACAACAAGCTTCATATTCCGGGGTGGCCGGGACCATGAGCGTCAGGCCGGGAACAGCGTTTTGCTCTGCGATCTTTTTCCATCATCCCTTGATTCCGCCCCGGAACGGGCCGAAGTCCAAGGTTGTTTGGATATATACTGACATAAACGCTGGAACCTACCACTGAGATCAACCCTCGGAGATCGCCCATGGCTACCGAACCCGTCGCCGTCGTCACCGGCGCCTATCGCGGACTAGGGCTGGAAACCTGCCGCCAGCTCGCTGCACGCGGTTATTGCGTCGTCCTCACCGCTCGCCGCGAGGCCGAGGGCCAGACCGCCGCCGGCAAACTCGCCGCCGAAGGGCTGGACCTGCGATTTTTTCCGCTGCATGTCACCGAAGAATCCTCGGTGCTCGGATTGCGCGATTATCTCAGCAAGGAATTCGGCCGCATCGACGTGCTGGTCAATAATGCCGGCATTTTCCCCGACCCGCCCCCCGGCACGCCCGGCTCCAGCATCTTCGACGCTGATCTCACCGACCTGCGCAGCGCCTTCGAGACCAACACCCTGTCGGCCCTGCGTCTGTGCCAAAGCCTGATTCCACTCATGCAGGGCCAGGGGCGGGTTGTCAACGTCTCCTCCGGCATGGGCCAGTTGAGCGACATGAATGGCTTCGCCCCCGCCTATCGGCTATCCAAAACCGCCATGAACGCTGTCACCCGCATCTTCGCCGACGAGCTCAAAGACACCGGCATCAAGATCAACTCCGTCTGCCCCGGCTGGGTCCGCACCGAAATGGGCGGCAGCAACGCCACCCGCTCCATCGAAGAAGGCGCCGAAGGCATCGTCTGGGCCGCTACCCTGCCGGATGATGGCCCCAGCGGCGGCTTTTTCCGCGACGGTCAGCCCATTCCCTGGTAGCACCGCCGGGAGCGGCTGCAGCCACGGCTGAGAAACCGACAACAGCCAAATGGTCAGCATCCATTTGACCCGCCACCAGTCAGCGGCTAGACTTCCGCTCCACCTGCAAAACCAGACCGCACAATCAGGGCGCGTAGCTCAGTGGGAGAGCACTGCCTTCACACGGCAGGGGTCGCTGGTTCGAAACCAGCCGCGCCCACCAAAGCCCCTTCTAAATCAGCCGCTTGAGGGTCAGCCTCAGCGGCTTTTTTATTGCCGTTTGCCAATGTGGGGCGAAAGTGGGACAAACGCTCCACGGCCTCTCGCACATTCCTTGATGACAAATGCGCATACCGCATAGTCACCGTGATCGACGAATGCCGCAGCAACTCGCAGACCACCCGGATATCCACCCCATCTTGCACCAGCCAGGCGGCACAGGTGTGGCGCATGTCGTGCGGGTGGAAGTCCTCGATCCCAGCCTTCTCGCACGCGGTCTTGAATCCCTTCTTGATCTCCCCCAACCGCTCTCCCGCGCGGTTGGCGAACACCCAGGGCGATTGCGGACAATGCGTCTCGCGGAATTCCCGCCGGCTGTTAAGCGCCGCTAGGGCCTCCGCGTTGAGCGGCACGCTACCATGCTTGCCGTTCTTCTGATCCTTGTCCGTGAGGTAGACCATCTCCTGGTCAAAATCCACCCGGTCCCAGGACAGCCCCAACAGCTCACCTTTGCGCATCCCGGTGTTTAGACCCAGCCGGATAAAATCCGGCAAGTAGTTCCGCACCCCGGCCGCCGCCGCCATCAGACGCTCCGCCTCCTCGTGACGAATCCAGCGAATCCGCCCCTCCGGTGGGCGCAGCCGCATGTGCTGTACCGGATTCGGCACCTCCCACTGCAAGCGTCGACGGGCATAATTCAGCGCCGCCGAGAGCAGATTCAGTTCCTTGTTCACCGTCGCCGGCCCCACGCCCTGCGCGCGCCGATGATCGATGTACGCCTGAATATCCGCCGTTCCCAACCGGTTCAACGTCCGCCCTTGGAAGAACGGCGTCAGCCGCTTGGCCGCATACAGATCGCGCTGATGCGCCCGCTTCTCGGTCGACGGGCCTTGCAGATACATCAGCATCAACTCGTCGTAGGAGCGCTCCGGTGCCTCCTCCCACATCGTCTGCCGGTGCGCCGCGAGCTTCCACTTCGCCAGCAGCGCCTCGGCCTCCTTGCGGTTTACAGTCCGAGTAGAGCGTTTAACGCGTCGCCCGCTGGCATCGCTGTAGTCCGCGTACCAGAATTTGCTGTTCGGTTTCTTAAAGAGCCCTTGTGCTTGTTTTGGCATGCACTTTCTCCTGTTGTCGGAGCCAGCGCACCCTGATTCATGCGCCCTCCATTCTCCGCGTCCCTGGTGCGTTGGGCAACAAATTCTCGCACGGCGGCCGAGGGCACCATCACCCGACCACCCACCCGTGCCACCGGCAGCTCGCCCCGCGCGATCAGCCGTCGCACGGTTGAGTCTGAAACGCCGCCGAGCTGGTGGCGCACTGCTGGTAGGTCCCACAGCAAGGGATCAGTCGCTTCCGCCATGGTTGTGCCCCTCCGTGCCGCCAACCGCCGCTTGCACGGCCTTCAGCCGCACCAGCGGGCTCGCGTTCCTCGACACCCCTGGCTGCGTCTCGACCAACCCAGCGCCCTGCAATGCGGTCAAGGCTCGGCGCTTGGCATTGCGCTCCACCCCAAAACGGGCCACCAGCCCATTGGAGAGCTTCACCCAAGCATCCCCAACCATGCCCGCGCGAAACCACAACGCCAGCCCGACATGCAACGCCTTACCTGGCAACCGGGCCGCACGTTCCAACCAATTGAGCGGAATCGGCCCTTTCACAAAGGGCTCGCCCGCCTGATGCCTCGGCACCCCGGATCGGCCCACCGTTCCTCCGTCGCCCTTTGTCACCCTGTGAGGGCGAGCTCTCAAGCAGGCGAGTTCAACCTGGCGCTCATCGACACCCATCTTCCGTTCCTCCATGATGAAGACCCTTAATAAGAATAAAGAGATAAGAGACCCTGGTGCGCACCGATGAGCAGTTCACCGCTCACCCATGCGCACCGGGTGCTCACGGATGCGACACGACTCCGGCCGTCAGTCGGTCGGTTCCAATACCGACGCTGGGACCGATTCCGCCTTGGGCTCGGCCTCAATCTCCGCCAGCAGCCCAAGCACCCGCTCCCACATCGCCACGCCGCGTTCGTCCTGGTACCGTTGCGGATGGCGCACCACCTCCGCATCGGTGCGCAGCACAAAGCCATCCAGCACGATCCGGCTGGCCTCCGCCATCAGCGCCTGGGCCTGGGCGATGGTGTCGTCCAGCGCGCCCAAGGGGGCCTCAATCAGCACCGCGTCATGCACCGGCGCGCAGAGCCGAATGCCGGCCTCCGTGATCAGGCAGCACGCCAACCGCAACATCTCGGCCCCGTTCGCCTGCATCGGAAAGTTCCGCAGCGAGCGCGGATTTGGGTCTAAACCCACACCGATATGCCAGCCGAACACCGTCCATAGCTCGCCTTCAAGCATGGCGTAGTCCAGCGCCGCGTCCGACCAGTGCCAGAAGGTGCGATAGGTCTGCCGATGCAACATCAGCAACTCCCGCGCCTTCGCCACCGGTTGCCCAATGCGCTCCGCCAGCGCTGCCTCGCCCATGCCGTACTGCACCGCGAGCACGCAAGCCTTGAACAGATCCCGCTCGCGCTTATGGCTCTGCTTGGTCGCACCCGCCGGCACCGCGCCGGCCTGCTTGGCGAAAGCCAGGTAGGGATCGCCCGAGGCATAGGCGGCCCGCATCAGCGGATCGTCAGACAAGGCCGCCGCGATGCCGAACTCCTGCTGGCACCAGTCGACGTAGGCCACACCCCGGCCGGGTGGCGGTTGAATCAGCCCCCGCAGCCAGGCCGCCGTGCCGAAGATGAACTTGCTATTGCTCGGCTGATTGCGCCCAGTGCGCGCCCGGAACGCCGACAGCAAGCACCGGTTCCGGCCGTCATCGCCGACGGCAAGGTCGTGCAGTCGCAGCTGGGAAAGCGTCTTGCGCAGCTCCCACAAAGGAGCGACTTGCGGGTACAGCACACTCATCGCCTTGAAGGTGTTGTCATCCAACTTCACCGTCCCCGACGGGCTGTAAGGCCAGGCAATCTCTTCGCGCACCAACCACTCCTCGAACCGCTGGCGTTTGAAGGTGCTCCCCTCAAAGACGCCATAATCGCGGTCCACGGACGCGATCAGCCGTGCCGGCAGCACCGACCAGTGCGTGCGCAACCGCTCGAGCGTCTCAACATCAATCGGCACGCCGCAGTGCTCCATGTGCGCCGCCGCCTTCATCGAACGTCCGCGCAGCAGGGCGCGCGGCCAATCCAGCGTCTCGCGCATCGGCACCATGAGCCGCTCCAGCGCTGCCACGTCGGACTCGCAATAGTCCAGCAACGCTTCGCGCTCGTCCGTCGTCCAGGGGCCGCCTCGTATCGCCAGCTCGCGCATGGAGTTCTTTTCCACCGCCTCGATGCTATCCAGCCCGAACCAGGCCAGCGCGCCGACCAGCCCGCTGCCCATTGGTAACGACTGCCCATTGGTCAGGCAGCGGAACTCGGGGAACAAGTCGAGCACATGGGTTGGCAGCGGCCACCCCAGCGCGAGGTGGCAGCCCATCTCCGCGCTGGCGTAGTAGGCAACGAACAACACATCCTCGCCCACTGGGTAGGGCGGCGCGGCCATGCCGGCCAGTTCGTCTTCCCAAACCCGCATAAGCTGCCCCGAAAAGAGTTCCCGAGCCACCAGGCAAACGACCCTCGGCCGTTCGCCCGGAGGCGCGGAGAACTCGAAATCGACGAGCCAGATCTCGCCAAAGTTCGGTTCTCCGCTCATGGTCACAGCTCCCCGTTCAGGCGACGAATCACCGGGTGGTCCAGGTTGTCGATGACCCGCCCCTTGAACGCGATCTCGAGCAGCTGCCCCATGGAGAGGTCGGCCGGCCACTCCGGCTCAGATAGGTTCCCGGTCGCCTCATACACGTCGTAGGCACCCAGCGACATGTTGGCCTGCACCCGCACCCAACGGGTCTTGGCCAACTCGGCCGCTTCAAGGGCGCTGGCGTTCCAGTCATCGTGGCGGCCATCTTCGCTTGGCAGGCGAATCGGCCAGAGTGACAGATTTCCCTGCCGATCAATGGTCGTGACCAGCACCTTCGGGGTCAGCTCTTGCGGCAACTCCGGCCACAAGTTTGGGTGGACCAGATAGGACTCGCGCTCCTCCTTCAGGTCTACCACTGGCGTTTCCATCCAGAACGCCTGGTCCGGATGCGTGCGCACATAAGCCTGCTTGTTTGGCTTGCGGACCGGCGCGATCAGCAGCTTCTTCTTGGCTCCCGAAACTGCACCGAAGTTTTGGTGCAGGCGGAAGGATTCGGGGTTGAAGGGCGAGGGCGAAGCGTTGGGGGCTTCGAGTTTTGAGTTACCTGGATCGGATGACAGGTTTTCCGGCATTCCCTGCGAGCAGTCGGGTGCCGGCGCGCCTGCCGGATTCTCTTCGATTGTGGCGCTCGCCTGATTATCGTCATCGAGGACTTGATTGCTGATTGCCAATGCGGCCATGGAGTTTCACCTGTGCCTGCCGGACGCGGATTGCGGCGGCTTCAGGTTCTCCATGATCAGCAGGCGAAAAGGCGAAACAACATGGCTGCCACCGCGCCTCCGGTGAGTCCAGGCCAGGGGGCTCCCGCGCCATCGTGCCCATCAAAAAAGGCGCAAAGGCGCAGCAAGCCGCAATTGGCCTCGGTTACGACTGAAATTGTCCATCAAATCAGACCCTTAAAAGGGGCGCGGCAACGAAAAGCAAAAAGGCGCAATTTTGGAGCGCTTTTTTTTTGGGCAGGCCAGAGACAGAAACCCGCTAGCGGCGAGGCCGGCGCACGATCCGCTCAATTCTGGAGGCCGTTATTCCGTCAGGATTGAGGTCCTTGTTGTTTGCTAAAGCCTCACAAATTTTTTCCTTAAGTGGCTTCGGTGCCCCCGTGCTCGCCATTTTTGCAATCCCGGCTCGCCACGCATCCGCAAACGCTTCTTGGATACGATCATCTCGCGCTTTGGTTTCAGCCTTTTTTTCTGCGCGAGACCTTGTCTGGCTACTCGGTTTTAGACTAACCAGTCCCCTCAACGCCTCCGGACAGTCCTTGACGAGACCCTGGATACCGTGCAAGTTAGGCACCCAATCAGGTTGGTTGTGGTGATATAGGGGTTCGTCGAAGTGGTCACGGTGGGCCTGGACTAACGCAGCCTCCAAGTCATCAGAATAGACAAACAGATCTGGTGGCACTCTAGAGAGCGCTTCATACTCGGAGTCGGCTTGAGCAGCGAACTCCAACAAGTTCCGGAGTACGGAAACGGTTTTCCTTACGGCCCCACCGCTCTCCTGCCATTGGTACACATATAGATAGAATTCCTCAGCACCAGGAGGGGCAGTCGCCATTGGTTCCGTTGTCAGCCAGCGCAAAGTCGATACCGTCCACGAGGTAATACGGGTAACCAAGCGCAGAGCAACGGGGATATTCTGTGCGGGCTTAGGTGCAAACTCACCCATCAGCCAAGCCCCCTGTCCACCTCGCAAAAGCCGCTCTTTCTCGTACCTTGACCTTCATGTCTTTCTCGAAAGCTCTCGAATTGGCGAGTCGCCCAATCGAACTCCAACCTTGTCCACAAAGCCCTTATGAAGAAATTTGGGACACATCAAGTCTAAGTGGGAGTGTAGTCCAACGGAGCGCTGCCCGAAAGCGCCCCACATAGGCACAAGCCCCCAAGGACTCGGCTAGCCGGGAAAGAGAGCTAGTGGTAGGGAGGTCAGCCGACCGAGGGGCGACAGCAAGATCGTCGAGCCCACAAGTACGATCAACAACGAAAGGGATCGGGTCCAACCTGAAACGCCGCTACCCCGACCAATCGGGCAACGATTGCAGGCCCCCTGCGCCTTTCAGCTGATTAACTCGACGTTGTCCGACGCCGCCGCAGAAGTTACCTAAACCTGGTTCAGGGGCGAGAGCCTAGACTTCAGGGCACCCGTTCGAGCGAATCGTCTGTCAAACCACAGCGTCCCAGACTTGCCGGGCATCGAGCTGAAAGGATCAAAAACCAACGAAACAACAAGCGCGACGGCATGCCTCAACGTGCCGAAATTAAATTTAGTTACCCCTCAGCCATCGCCCGAAGCTCAGCGTCCGACAGCTCCTTGAGCATGCGTCCCGCTGGCAGTTGACGTTGTTTGTCAGGATACAGACCGCAGAACTCAGCCAACCGATGACAAGCCGAGATCATAGCCCCCGGATCGGACTGCTCACGCGCAACCTCGAAGGCTTCCATGAAGCCCATCGCCACTGAGTCATGTGTCACTGAAAGCCGTCGAGCCACGGCCTCACGCTTACGCTGCACAGCACGGGCAACGTCAGGATTCGCCAGTAGGTCAGAACCCGTCTGTCTGGCGCAACTAGCGGCATACCCAGCTCTCCTTGCAGCCGCCGCACCGTTGCCATCAACGAGATACTCATCAATAAAGCGCTTCCTTCGACCATTCACGATTGCCAACTCCATTCCTGAATGACTGTCCTTAATGATACCCGATTCCTAGGCCCGAAGCCCCGCGTACGGAAAACCATACGAGACGCTTCACACTGACTCCACAACCGCATAGGAGAGCAACTCATGTCACCGGACGAACCCAAACTCCATCTCATCAAGAACGAACGCTATCTCGAAGGCCAAGTCAAAGACATCAAAGCCCAGCTCGAGCAGCAGAAAGTGATCAACGCAGACTATGCCTACCGTATCGATCTGCTGGAGAGCTACCTGCAGGTCTTGGTTGAACGAATGCCAGGGCTCACCCAAGCAGAACGCGACTTCGGGCCTGAGTTTGGCCCACGCGTTATCCGCTTATGAGTTGTGCGTGAAGCGCTAGGCGCGGTTTTCCGCACCTAGCACTTCGACTCGGACTTGAACAACTTGTAAGTGTTTGCACTCATGCAGGAAATTGCGCTCCATACTTAGCGAGGAACCGGACGACTTTCTCGTAGGCAGCAGTAATACTCTCTGCCTTGATCTGATGCTGTTCCGGCATGTTCACCGAGTAGGGATGTGGCGGCACGAACGTCATGTCGAGGGTGACCGGAGTCTTGCCTCCAGAACAGACTCTCAAGACACACCGGTATTCAATCAAGTCATTGGCCCTTGGCACAACGCCAATGATGGTTTCCTGGGTTTCGAGTATTTCTTCATACTTTGGCATGGCTAAGTCTCAGGACCCAGGGAACGCCTTTCGCTCGGCGAGTAAAGGTTTAGTTGCTAAGTTATCCACAGATGGAACGTTCGTCGCACATGATCGAGACCTTAGGTTAGAGATACTGTGGCGCGTCCACCGCCTTGTTTCAAGTTCGTATTCAAGTTCTAGTGTCTGCCAGGAGATGTGTCAGGGATTGATATCCCATAAGCTGAAAGTTTCGCACGACTCCTTGATGCATGGAGTGCTAGACTTGAGTCACTTTAGATGGCTCCTACACGAGTAGCAACGAGTAACATCGTGGAACGTTTCGTCTCGCCACCACTAAATGCGCTGGGCAATCTCCGTCAACCGCTGACAGAGGGGGAACGTTTGGTTCTAGACTTTTTTCTACAGAACCTTCCGGAAAAGTGGGAAATATACATTCAGCCGCATCTTAATGGCCTACGTCCCGATTTCGTTCTCCTTAATCCGGATATTGGGATCGCAGTCTACGAGATTAAGGATTGGTCGCTCCATGCGATGGAGTACAAGGTCATTCCTCGGGTGGGAAGATCTCCGGAGCTTGTTGCCCACAAAGATGGAAAGTGGTTTTCGCTTCAGCATCAAAATCCAGTTGATAAGGTACTCATCTATCAGCAAGAAATCCTAGATCTTTATTGCCCCCGCCTCAACAGCAAAAAAGCCATTGCTGCCGTAACGGCTGGTGTGATCATGCCGTTTTCGAGTCAAGCGCAGGTCGACCAGCTTTTCGAGCCCGTCTTGTCCTACCACAAGTTGAATGATCCCAACGTCGCAAGTTACCACCCCCTTGTAGGTCGAGACACGCTTGAGAAGGCTGGGATCAGTAGAGTTTTTCCGGAGGCAAAACGCAGCTGGTCGGCACTCATGAGCGCTGATGTCGCAAAGGATCTACGACATTGGCTGGTCGAGCCGGATTTCGCTGCGACACAAAGGCTTCCTCTGGAACTTGATGAGAATCAGAAACGGCTCTCAAAGACACGGTCAGCATCTGGCTATCGCCGCATTAAAGGCCCAGCAGGCTCTGGTAAGTCGCTGGTCCTCGCGGCAAGAACAGCGGAACTCTTGTCACAGGGTAAACATGTTCTCGTCGTAACCTTCAATCTCACGCTGCTCAATTACCTTCAGGACCTCACTGTTCGTTGTCCTGAATACCAGGGGCGTTCTCGAACAGAGGCAACATGGCTGAATTTTCATGCTTGGTGCAAGCGGGTTTGTATCCATTCAGGTTTCCAAGAGGAGTACGACGCACTCTGGAAATCCGGAGACCTTAACCAAGTCCTCACAAACTCGCTGCCAGCGCTCGTTGATAAAGCGTTGAACGAGAACAGCGCAGGAGTAGAGCATTTCGACGCAGTTCTGGTTGACGAAGGCCAAGACTTCCAGCTCAACTGGTGGAACTTGCTTCGTCGAGTCTGCTTGCCAGACGGGGAGATGTGGCTTTCAGCAGATACAAGTCAAGACGTCTATGGTACGGCAAGTGCCTGGACCGAGGAGGCGATGAATCATTCAGGCTTCGTCGGCCGTTGGGCGCGCCTTGGGCTGAGTTACCGATTACCCCCTGTTGCCTTGAGATATGCCGCAGACTTCGCGCAACGGTACCTGCCACACCAATTGCTTGATCTCCCGGATAACATACCTGACGTTAACGACGAGCTTGACTTTTACCCCTGTCAGCTTCGATGGGTGCAAGTTAAATCTGAGCATGCAGCGGCCCAGTGCATCGAGGAGTTCCGTGCGCTATTTCCCAAAGCCGAGCCCGATGTTCTTGCGATTACGGATGTTGTTTTCCTCTGTGATTCAAAACAGTTCGGTTACAACTTTGTCTGCAAGATTGGCATGAAAGGCGTGAAGTGCACGCACACTTTCACCAAGTTGCCAGAAGAATGGAAAATTGAGCGTCAGCGGAAGCAGTATTTCTTTATGGGAGCGGAGAAAATCAAGGCAACGACACTGCATAGTTTCAAGGGCTGGGAGTCACGGGCTCTGGTAATATTCGTTGATAGTCAACAGGGTCCGCAAGCTGCCACATTACTCTATACCGGGCTTACTCGTTTAAAGCGGCATGTGTCAGGAAGTTTTTTGACGGTCGTTTGTGCGGACCAGCAGTATCGTGATTACGGAGTGACCTGGCCTGAGTACTTAGATCTAACGGTCGAGCAGAGCTAAACTCGATGGTATTTTGATTTTTTTTTATTGAACCTCAGGAGTCGGCAACTAGAAAAGCAATTAACGAAATTCGAAATTTAATACTGCCCCGGCAAAAGTGCCGTCTTTTTGTAGGATATATTCAACTGATAACTGATCTCTCGGAATGTTATATTTTTCATGTTTTTTCTCAAGCAGGTTTTGCGATACCCCGCGAGCTTCAGTAGTCATATTGAGGTGACTGAATACCGATTCGTACAACGCGCCAAGGCATCTTAGGGCTATAAAATGATCATGTTTAGCTGCCCGGTGCAGAAGATCCAGACCGCGAATATGGTTTTTCTCTACACCTCTTCCCTCCAGATGCATCTTCCCCAGTAAAACGGTCGCATCTACGTAACCGAGGTCGGATGATTGTCGAATGGACTCGCGAGCAGTATCAAAGTCTCTTTCGAGATAATAATGTGCGCCTAACTGAAAGTTAAAATATCCCAGTCTTTGACTCGTTTGTTCGTTCTGGAGTTCTTTTTCGGCGAGTCTTTTCAACCAAACCAGGGCTTCTTCTTTGTCCTGGCTAACATCTCTCCCGAAGTAGAAAGACTTCCAAAGAAAAGCTTGGGCATCAGGATGTCCCTGTTTCGCCGCTTTCCGATGCCATTCAATAGCGCGCCTTAGGCAATCTTGGTCTGTCGATATCGAGGCTAGCTCCCGAAAGATTGGCAATGTTTTGAAGCCGCCTGCTAGTAAATAATACTCCGCAAGTTTGTATTGCGCCTCACGATGCCCTAACTGTGCCGAGCGAAGATAAGTGCTTCGAACACAGCCTGCGTAGTAAAAATTATATTGTTGTGCGAAGTGCCGCGTGTGTGTTTGGTATCTTTCGTTTTTCCAGAATTCAGCGCATTGAAAATAATCTTCTGAGACTGCTTCCTTACTATTTGGTTCTGTCTTATTCAGTAACGCACGAAGTTGCAAAGCACTAATGTTTGAGAAAGCCGTTGCGCAGACTTGTGATGTTGCAAATTTACTCGATTGTTCGTTTTCTAGGTGAGTAGTTTTCGTTACCTTGTTTAGATAGCCAACGTCATGTGAATTTTGACCAAGTGCAAGAACCAAATCACCCTTCGAGAATGCTTCTTTGCCGTATCGTTCCAATACCCAAGACCTCATAGAAAGACTCTCAATAATCAAGGAATTTGCTATTAATCCCCTGGGATTCCATTTTTCGGCGAATGTCTTCAGAATATCTAAATTCCAGGGAATACTTAGGTTTTCAGATAATAAAGAAAAATCGAGTTTCGCAGCGTATTGAACGACAAAATTCTTCGTCCAAGGAAGTGCTGGATTCTTAGAAAGTTCAGTCCAGTCCCAATTATCTTGGAAATCAGAGACAATTTGCTCTGTCCAAGGCAAGTCTGGATTACTAGAAAGCCAACTCCAATCCCAGTTGTCTAGATATCTTTTAATAAGGTCGGCATTCCATGGCAAGCCAGGATTGGCAGATAAGCCATGGGGGTGTCCTGCGTTAAGAAGAGTGGTGCTCATTTAATATTCACCAATCCCATCGATCATCGAATTTTGCTATCAAGTCCGTAGTCCACTTCACAGACGGATTGCCTGACAATGCATACATGTCTAAGTGGTTTTCGTAAAGAGCTATCAGATCCTCTTGCCATGGCAATGCGGTATTTCCGCAAAGCGAGCTCCAATCCCAGCAGGCTTTGTAACGCTCAATAAGTGCGGCAGTCCATGGTAACGATTGATTCCCGGAAAGGGTTTGCCAGTCCCAGAGTTCAGAAAACCGTGAGATTAATGAATCGCTCCAAGGCAGGTTTCTATTGTCGGAAAGCGCCTCCCAGTCCCAAAGCTCGGAAAACTGTGAAATTAGGGATTCGTCCCATGGCAGGTGTTCATTCTCGGAAAGTGCTGACCAATCCAGTTTCTTTTGATATTTTTTCAGCAAATTGGCCGACCAATCGACATTCGGGTTGCCGCTGATAAATGGCCAATAAACACGGTCGATATGTCGATCAAGCAGACTTTCCGACCAGACGATATGTTTATTTAACGCCAAGGCAGCCCAATCCCATCGATCTTTGTACTCGGACAGAAGGGATTCGCTCAGGGGTGCGTACAAGGAAGCAGCAATTGTAAAGCGGCGGGGCACTTGTTCAAATACGCGGGTCAGTAATGACATGGCCTCGCGTTCACGTCGGGCGGCGAGTCCGGTCTCGAAAGACTTGCTGCAGTTGGGCTCAAGCTCGGGATAGAGCGTTTCGACCAGTTCGCAGAGTAGATGGCGAAAGTCGGAGTCGACCTCAAAGGCTTCGTTGAGCTTGGTATCCTTCGCAAGGTCTGAAAGAAAATGTTGAACCAGGCTGTATCCTTCAGACGATGTGGTGGAAAGTTCCCTGAGCGCACACCATGACCTGACAGCCCGCTCAAGAACTTCCTGTGCCGGTCGTCGGTCAGCTAAGCCGAGCATTGTCTTCGCAAGTTGAGCAAGTAGAATTGGGGTCTCAATCGGTCGGTCAGCAATCAGTGCCTGGTAGGTAGTCGAATACTGGCCGAGGATTTCGCTTAAGCCTTGTCCAAGGTTTTTCTCGGCTGCCAGTAGCTTTGGCAAGGCATTTGGGAGTTGCGGAGTGCGTTCCCAGTAACTCGCGAAGTAAAGATCAGAGACCCAGCCAATGGCGAGGCAGCTCCAGGTGATCAAGGGCGTTTGGATGTCCGCGTAATCCTCAGCCTCCAGTTCGAAGGCTGGGAGTGTGATATCGGCGAGATTCACCCCGGCGGCTTGCAAGGCAGTCTCTTGTTCGATGCGCTTGAGATTCTTGGCTCGGATGCCTCCGAAGCGTTGATCAGCGTCTTCGGGCGAGTCGGCAAGCCCCGCGCTGATGAGCGTGTCGCGGGCCGCCTTCCACTGCGTGGCTCGCCGCCTTGCGGATGTTTCCAGTTCGGTGCGAATATTGAACTGAAGAACCGTGTCGTAACGATACTGAGAATCGGCTGGTCCCCATGCGGCCAAATTCAGCGAGAGGGACTCGCCGTTCGATAGAGCCTGCATCTCAAGGACCAGTGTTGGTTCGGACTGGAGGCGCGCATGCAATGCCTTAATGGATGCAGCCCCCTGAAAATCCCCATCGCGCCAAGCACCGTCGAGTAACTCAACCGGGCGTTCCGAGCTATTGAAGCCATAGTATTCGGTGACAAAGGCGCGTAGAGCCGGCCTCAGGGAACCTTCCAGATCGAACAGCAAATGCTTGGGCGGGGAAATTAAAACCCGCAGCGGAACTGGGCCGCTCCCGACTGCCGTTTTCAGAATCTGGGAAGGGAACAAGCGCAGCGGCCAGTGATCCAGAACCTTCTGGTTTTCCTGCAGGTCCAGCGCGCTTTGTCGTTGTTGTGCTGCGAGTTCCCAGTCATGCGCGCGGCTTTCTGCGGCTTGGTGTCGCTCCTCCTCGCATCTGGCGCGAAACAGCTCGCGGTCAAAACTCTGCTGTAACAGGGATTGTTCGTGCCGCTCGCCCTGTTTGCGTCGCCCCTGGAACTTGCCACTCATGTTGGCGGCAAAATTCACCAGAGCCATGAGGCTAAAAAGCTCCATCAGCCAACCTGCCGAGCGCCCACAACATCCATCAACCGTCCATAATCCGTCACCACGTCATACCTCACTGCTTTACTCCCAACCTGCCGGGCCAGCTCGGCGAAGAACTTCCGCGCGCAGTCGATCTTGGTGCTCTCAATGCCGCGTAGTGCCAGACTCGACATGCTGCCCTTGGTCTCGGCGACGAAGTAGATGTGCTTGACCTGGCCTTCATCGAAGGCGATGGCCCAGTCGGGGTTGTAGTCTCCAACCGGCGTTGGGATTAGGAAGCCGCGTGGGAGTTTGGCGTAGACAGTGACCTCCTGTGCGGTCTCCAGCGCTTGGACGAACGCGCGCTCGACCTCGGAGTCGGGCATCACATAATCGTAGATATGGCGCTTGAGCTTCTCGGTGGCGCGGGAGAAGTCGTTGCCGGTCTGCCCGGCGGTGAAGATGTCGGTGTCGTAGTGCTCGTTGATGGCGTCGTAGGTGAGGCGCTCGATCATCACCGTGGCCTTCTGCTCGCGGATCAGGCGCGTGGCCTCGGTGATGAATTGCTCCGGATTCTGGCGATATTGGGCGAAGACGGATGGCTCGATGTCATTGAGAATCCGCGCGACCGTCTGGCGCGTCAGGTCGGCGGCTTCGGCAATCTTGCCGAGCAGATCATAGGCAATGGAGGAGTGAGCGCTCTCACCGGTTTCGGTGAGGCTCTCACCGACCTTGAACGAGCGGCCTTCGCGCAGGTCGTCGTCGGTCATGCCCTCGATTTGGGTGCCGCGTTGAATCAGATACTTGATGGGCGTGACGCGCAGGTCTTTGTTGAGGGTGGGTACGCTTTTGCGGATCAGCTCCTCGGTGTCGAAGTCCACCCGGTAGACGGCTTTCTGGTTGATGCGCCGCCAGAGTTCCTGGAAGGCGCGCTTGTCGAAGTTCTGGTTCAGCGGGTTGGTACTTGGCTTGCGGGCATCGCCTGGCATGGGCAGGCTGGCACCGCTGAAGACGCTGTCAACCAGGCCCAGCACGGGCTCGGCATAGGGCTGCAAGCTTGCTGGCAGCTCGGCCAGGGTGCCGGCGGCGCGGGCTTGGTGGTAGGGCTCGGCGATGTGATCGTCGTTATCGACATAGCCGTGGCGGATCAAATAGCGGTGCAGCTCGCGCGCCAACTCCGCTGTCATCTCGACCGGTCCCGCGTCGGTGGCGAGTTGTTTGCCGGTGAAATAAGCCTCGGTCGCCTGGCGCGGTCGGGCACTCAGCCCATCGGCGATTTCCTGTTGCAGACCGGAGACGAAGTCGCGGTAGCTCTCGCTCGCCACCACCGTCAGCACATTGATGCGATGCACCTCGGCCGGATGGTCGACCCGCTCCCCTTGTTGATCCACCGCGATGCGCAGGCCACGCCCAACTTCCTGTCGCCGCGAGATGCTGCTATCGCTCTGCTTGAGCATGCACATCACAAACACATTCGGGTTATCCCAGCCCTCACGCAGCGCGGAATGCGAAAAGATAAAGCGCGTCGGCTCCCTGAACGACAGCAGCAGTTCCTTTTTCGTCAAGATCAGATCATAGGCGGTCACATCGTCAGACAGGCCCTTGTCCGTCCCGCGCTTAGCCACGTTCGGGTCCGCCAGGCGGCCTTTCTTGTCGATGGCGAAATAGCCATTGTGGGTTTCGCTGGCGGCGATGCTTTTCAGGTACTGGTGGTAGCTCGGGTTGTCGAAGTCGAACCGCCCCAGCGCCTCCGCCTTCAGTTGCTCGTACTCGTCCTCGAACAGGCGCGCATACTCACCTTTCTCATCCGGCTGGCTGTAATCCCGATACTTGGCCACCTCATCGATGAAGAACAGCGACAGCACCTTGATGCCCTTGGCAAAAAGCTGCTCCTCGCGCTGCAAGTGGGCGCGGATGGTCTCGCGAATCTGCAAGCGGCGGATGTCGCCCTCGGTCACATCGCCTATCGCCTCGCCGAGCCCCAGCACCACGCCATTGCTGAACTCCAGCGTGCCGCTGCGGGCGTCGATCTGAGTGACGCTGAAGCCCTGATATTGATCTAGCTCGCGCGACAGGGCAAAGAGATTGGCTCCGCGCTCCAGCCGCCGGGGCTGGCGGCGAATCTGGCCTGACTTCATGCGCACTTCCATATCGACGCGCGCCACCGGAGCCGCGTCTTTCGACACCTCGATATCGTTCAGATGCAGATAGGCGCTCACCCCCTCAATGCCGCGCACCTGAATGCCCGAGACCTGGATCTTCTTCACCAGCTTCTGCTGGTAGGCATCCACCGCGTCGAGCCGATGCACCTTGTTGTGCTCGCTCTTGTGGGTGGCGGAGTAGCGCAGCACCATCAGGGCCTGGAACTGGGGCAGCGCTTTCTTGGTCGCCGGTCCCTCCATCTTCTGCGGCTCATCCAGAATCAGAATCGGGCGGTTGCGCGCGATCACGTCAATTGGCTTACGCGATTGGAAGTCATCCAGCTCATCATAGATGCGCCGGTTCTCTTTGCCGGTCGAGGCGAACGCCTGGACGTTGATCACCATCACATTGATGCCGGCGTCGCTCGAAAAGCTCTCGATCTCATGCAGGCGCTTGGAGTTGTAGGTGAAAAACCGCGCCTTGCGGTGGTAGGTCTGGGCGAAGTGCTCGGCGGTCATCGCCAATGACTTCTGCACCCCCTCGCGAATCGCAATGCTGGGCACCATGATGATGAACTTCGACCAGCCGTATTCTTCGTACAGCTCGAAGATGGTCTTCAAGTAGACGTAGGTCTTGCCGGTGCCGGTCTCCATCTCGATGTCGAGGTTGATCTTGCCGCCCGCGCTCGGGACCAGCCGGTCGGACAGGATCAGGTTCTGGCGCTTCTGCACCGCCCGGATGTTTTCCAGCACATCCACCGTCTGCGCGATCTCGGCGTTGCGAAAGCCCTCGGTGCTCAGCTGCAGCTGATCCAGGCGACCGGGGTCGATGCGATAGCGCGCTGGGTCTGCCTTCGGCTGACCACGAAAGCAGTCCACCACCGCCTGAACGGCTTCGGTCTGGTAGGGTTGGACTTTGAATTTGATCTTCATATCAGTCGCTTGCTCGACGATGTCTCCGGCGCTCCCAGACTGCGCGACTGGACCGTAGCCATTGACCTAAGCTGCCTCGCGGATCTGGATGTCACAGTGGAGCCCCGCCGTTGCTGCCATTGCGATCAAGGCATCGACATCGAAGGCGTTCACTTGTCCATTGATTAACTCGGCAATGCGAGGTGGCGTGACGCCGAAATGCTTGGCGGCTTCGGCCTGGCTGAGCCCTTGGCGAGCGATGTACTTCTGCAATGCCATCATCAAGCCAGAGCGTACCTTCATCATTTCTGCATTTTTCGGCGTGTCCTCGATCGCGTCCCAAACGCTGTCGAATTGATGCATGTTCATCCTTTCAGTTCCCGTCCTATTGATCCCGTTGTGAACGCAAATGGCGATCAACATCGCTCGGCGTTTCAAAGAGTCATCGACTTGGCGCTAACGTTTCAAATTGAATCGGTTGCATGGTCTGGTTTACCAAAGTCGTTGCACCCCGAATTGATCGAAGAGCTTTTCGTTGCTAACCAAGGCCATACCCTCGATCTGCGCCTGCGCGATAAGCATCCGATCGAATGGATCGCGATGATCGCTCTGTAATAGCCCTGATCGGCGGGCGTGCTCGATACTAATTGGGAGTGGTGTAAACAACTGTTCCGAGAGAATCTCGGGCAGCCGTTCCGCCACTTCGACAGCCTGTGGCAACTTGCCGATGCGAACCTTGGTTGCAATTTCCCAAGCAGAGGCAGCACTGACCCAAACCGGGTTTGCCTCGTCACCCATGGCCGCGCGTGCGCTGACCGAAAGTTGTTCATCGCCATCAAGCCACCAAAGCAACGCATGGGTATCCAGTAAGAGCCGCACGCATCAGCCCTCCCAAGCCTGCAATTCGCTCTTTGGCAGGGGGTCGAAAAACCGCTCATCGACACGGGCGCGACCAGCCAGCGCGCCAAAACGGCGTCCCACTCTGGATTGAGTGACGGCACTGAGACGGGCAACGGGCACTCCCGCTTCGGCGATCAAAATCTCCTCGCCCTGACAGGCCCTTTCAATGAGGCTGGAAAGCTGAACCTCTGCTTCGCGGATGCTGATTTGCGACATGATGATTGGCTCTCTGAGTGGTATGGCTAGCGCGGGTTCGGCAGTGACCATCCGCCGTTGGATTTGATCATCCAACTACAGTGACTTTACTTCGGTGCCTGGCGAAAGCTGGCGGAAGATCTGCACCACATTGGTCCGGGTGGCGTCGGTGGCATAGCCGGTATCGCGGAAGACAGCGCGCAGCGGCTGATGGGTGGCGAGTTGTTTGACCAGCTCCTCGGTCACATTGTCATCGAAGCAGGCAAGCAGATCATAGGGAGGCTCGTTGACGAAAAAGACCCGGCGACCCTGAACGGTCTCCTCGCGTATCGGCAACGTCAGATCGACGCCCCAGTCGACCAGCACCTGAAACAGCAGGTCTTCGGGCGTGCGGTCGGGTTTGATGTTGGCGACCTGGCCGAGGAGGTCGCGCTGGTCGGTTTGGTCGGGGGTGTAGTAGACATCCGCCATGTTGGAGGTGTCGACTTTGAGGACGCGGAAGCCACTCCGTTCAGGTGTACTTTCGTCATTAACCGTTTGGAGTTTTCTTAAAGCGCGGCGTAGACGTTCTTTGCCAATGTCGGCTATAACGTTCAGCCCAAATTTTATTGCATTTTTCCCTGATGGCTTCGACTCATCCACAGGTTCGGCAATTTGGACCGTTATAAAGCTTACATTATTTGTTTTTAGGCAAGCATGAGCTAACGAACAAGAGCCAGCAAAAAAATCAAGAACGATGCTATTGCGATCTTTATAGCAACCAAAATTTAGCAATCTTTCCATGAAGCTCGTCGGTTTTGGATAGTCAAAAATTTTCTTTCCATCGAATAGCTCCATCATTTCAGTTGTGCCATCTTTTGTTGTGCCTGCATCTAAAAGGATTGAGCTAGGTGTTTTTGTATCGCCCTTTTTGATCCGTTCATGATAGAATAGTTTTTTCTTCGGCGCTGAATCGTCAGTTTTGCCAAATTTAATTCTCCCATCCAAGAAAAGCCTTTCGTATTCACGTGGATTCATAGCCCAACTTCTGCCATTTGGTGGCCAGAATTCCTCTCCTGTTTTTGGGTTTCTTATTGGATATTGGGTGTCACCCCCTGGTTTATTCGCATCAATTGGAACGAGTTTCCAAGGTCCACGGGTGTCATTATCGGGGTTTTCGTAGTCATTTGGATCCAATGGTTCACCAAAAAAGACCAATTGCTCTCGGTCTCTTGCATATACTAACGTATGATTATGATTCAGCGAAATTTCTTGATCATTTGAGATTGATGTTCTTGATTGCCAGATTATGTTTCCGACGAAGTTTTCCTCTCCAAATATTTCAGAACAAATCTTTTGAAGGCTCGCAACTTCACCATCATCGATAGAAATGAAAATAACCCCATCGTAACTAAGGAGGTTTCGAGCGAGTTTCAGTCTCGGGTAAATCATTGTCAGCCAATCTGAATGAAACCGCCCGTTTGTTTCTGTGTTTGCAACCAATCTGCTTCCCGAGTTATCTGTTTGGTTCGATTTTGCAAGGTATTGCCGATTGTTCTCAATAAAGTTGTCGTCATATATGAATTCAGAACCGGTGTTGTAAGGTGGGTCAATATAAATCATTTTGACCTTGCCCAAGTAGGTCTCCTGAAGAAGTTTCAGGGCTTCCAAGTTGTCTCCTTCTATGAACAAATTTTTTGCGGTAAAAAAATTTTCACTTTCGTCAAGACAAGGTCTAAGCGTTTTTGCAATTGGCGCGCTGGCTATAAACAAAGCTTCCCGTTTCCCCGGCCAATCGAGGTGATAGCGCTCCTGCGGTCCCTCCACCAGCTCGTCGGACAACTCTTGCCGCAGCAGATCAAAATCCACCGCCAGCCGGAGCTGCCCATCCTCCCCGCGCGCTTCAGTCACGCAGCCGGGGAACAACTCGCGCAGCTTGGCGATGTTGTTCTGGGTGAGGTCGGGGCTGTGCATCTTGAGCTTATCCATCCATCGAATCTCGGTGTTCTAGCCAGTGGGGCCGTTGAGTTGGTGTAGTTGGCGCACCGCGTCGCGCAGCTCGGCATTGATGGCGACCCGGCGGTTGAATTGTGGCTCGCGTCGCAGTCGCGCTTGCAGGCGGTCGATGGCGCGCTGTTGCGCGGCAATGGCCTGGGTGCGGTCGATCCGCGCCGGCAGGCTGTCCTCCGCATCGGCGGCCACCGGCAGCAGGGGTGAGAGCAGCTGCTCGTAGAGCTTGTCCATGGAGGTCGCGACCGGCAAGGGCGCGCGTTCGGTCTCCAGCGGCCGCCAGTCGGAGTGGAAATGCTCGCTGATGACCCACTTGTGCTTGTCAGCCTCGCTCGGGCGCTTGTGCGCGGCCGCAACCAGCAGACGCTCGCCGCAGGTCAGCTCGAAAATCAGCGGGAAGGGGATGGCCTGGTCAATGGCACGCAAAATCTTGGTATCGACACTTGGCTCGCGCAGTTGCAGGTGGAAGACCTGAATCTCCGGCACCTGCGGGCTGGGGTTCAGGTTCAGGGTGGCGGGCGCGAGCTTGTGCGCCCAGCGGATGTGGTCAACCAAGGCGACGAAGCGGCGTTTCAGCGCAGCCGTGGCGCTGGCATGTTGGTAGATCTTGTTCTTGGGGATGACGCGCCCGAACCGGGTGGCGGGCGGGTAGGCGAAGCAGGGGTTCATCTGTCGGCGTCCCTGATCGGCGTCACAGCACCACGATGAAGGCGATCAGCTCGAAGTCTTCGAGCCCGGCGATGCGGTTGACCAGGGCGCTGGTCTGACCGCCGCTGAACAGGCTGTCGATGTCCTGCTCGTCCTTTACCTCGATCATGGAGCGGATGGCGTCGGTGAGCAGCTCGGAGTAGCGGCGCATGTCGCGGCCATCTTGGGTGCCTTGGTTGAACAGGTCGCACAGGTCCGCGACGGGCTGATCGCGGCCCTTGCAGCCAGTGCGGATCAGATCGAGCAGGCGCTTGACCTGGGTGTGATCCGCGATCAGCCCGCCCTGGTGGTCAATATACACCAGATAATGCGGGTGCAGCCGGTTCTGCTGGTCGATGTTGACGCTGTCATGGATGTTGCGCAGCAGGAAGATGACCCCGGGGTGCAGCCCGCGCGCAACATCGGCCGGGATCACGGCATGCAGCCCCTTGGGCGCGTTGTCCAGCTCGCCATGGGCTTTCACGTAGTGGAGCAGGTCCATGCGAAAGTCGTTGAGGCCAAGGTCGGTGATGGAGACGCCGGTCTTCACGTCTTCCAGCTCGATCACCTCGTCCTGCAGGCGCTGCAGCTGTTCCTTCCGGTAGGCGATATCGTTGCTTTTGGCGGTGAGCACATTGTCATCGCCGGTGGCGGCGACATCGGCGATCACCATGCGATTTTCGACCCGCTCCTTGAGGTTGATGTACTCATCGAGCGTGATGTCCGGCCAGAAGTTGGTCAACTGAATGCGCGCATTGGGCGAGCCGATGCGGTCGATACGCCCGAAGCGCTGGATGATGCGCACCGGGTTCCAGTGGATGTCGTAGTTGATCAGGGTGTCGCAGTCTTGCAGGTTTTGCCCCTCGGAGATGCAGTCGGTGCCGATCAGCACGTCCAGCTCGGCCGGATCGTCGGGCAGGATCAGCGCCTTGTCCTTGGCGCGCGGCGCGAACAGCGTCAGCACCGATTGCACGTCATAGCCGGCCTTGCGCCCGGTTTTCAGGGTGGTCTTGGGCGCGCCGGTGCCGGTGATGCGCCCGCTCTCCAGTCCGCGTTCCTGCCGCAACACCGGGGCGAGGTGCGCGAACAGGTAATTCGCGGTATCGGCAAAGGCGGTGAAGATCAGCACCTTGCGGTTGCCCGGGTTGATCGGCTGGTCGAGCTTGTCGAGCACCACCTGCTTGAGCTGCTGCAGCTTGCTGTCGTCCTCGGGCGCGACCCGGTCCATGGATGCCAGCAGGCCATCGATCAGCACCAGATCGCCGCGCAGGTCATGCTGCCAGGCGAGCAAGTCCATGTCGGCGAGGCTAATTTGCACCCGGTTGCCGACGGTGAACTCCTCGAGTCCGGCCAGCTCTTCGTCTTCCAGTTCCTCGTCATTGAAGCTCGGGCTGAAGCTGGCCGGCACACTGCCGCCGCCGTTGGCCTCGAAGGTTTCAATCGCCTTCAGGGTGTTGCTGAGATTGTTGCTCAATTGGCGCAAGGTCAGCCGGAAGGCTTCCACCGAGCTTTCCAGCCGCTTGAGCAGGTTAGTGGTCATCAGCGCCTGCAGGCTGCGCTCGCGGTCCACTTGCCGCAGGGGCGCGCCGCCGCTGGCCGGGTCGGTGTCGTAGAGCGCCTCGTACTTGGCCAGCCGCGAGGGCAAAACATAGCTGATGGGGGCGTAGATCGCGAGCTTGAGCGCCGAGAGCTGGGTGAAAATCTCGTTGAAGTCCATCACGTCGCGGCGGTGCGTGAGCGGACAATGGTAGGACTTCGGCTTCAGTCGCTCGGGGAAGGAGCCGATGTCGCGGGTGTCGTAGAAGGTCTCGATATGACGTCGGGAGCGGGCGATGGTCACCGCATCGAGCAGCTCGAAGAACTCAAAATCCAACGCCCGCAGAATGCTGGCCGGTGTGCGCTGCTCCGGGGCGAGCAGGCTCCAGCTGTTGAAGGCCTTTTGTGCCTGACGGAAGATCTCCTCCACGCTGCTGTCGCTGCGCAAGTGCCGGCTGAGCTGGTCGGACTGGCCTTCGTAGGCCAGCGCTAGCTGATTGCGCAGGTCGGTGAAGCGGTTGTTCACCGGGGTGGCGGAGAGCATCAGCACCTTGGTCTTCACGCCTTCGCGGATGACCTGATTCATCAACCTCTGGTAGCGCGTCTCCCGATCCTTAAAGGCATCGTTGTTGCGGAAGTTGTGCGACTCGTCGATCACGACCAAGTCGTAGTTGCCCCAGTTGATCTTGTTCAGCGGGATGCCGAAGGACTCCCCTTGGGTGCGCGAGAGGTCCGTGTGGCACAGCACGTCGTAGTTGAAGCGATCCGCCGCGAACAGATTCGTTTTGAGATTGGCGTTGTAGTTCAGCCAATTGTCGGCCAGCTTCTTCGGGCACAACACCAGCACAGAGCGGTTGCGCAACTCGTAATACTTGATGACCGCAAGCGCGGTGAAGGTCTTGCCGAGCCCGACACTGTCAGCCAGGATGCAGCCGTTGTAGGTCTCAAGCTTGTTGATGATGCCGGTGGCCGCATCACGCTGGAAGTTAAACAGCTTCTGCCAAACCTGGGTTTCCTGATACCCCGTGCGGTCGTTCGGTAGCACGTCCTCGTCAACATCGTCCAGGAACTCCCGGAAGATGTGATACAGCATCAGGAAGTAAATCCGCTCCGCCGGGTTTTCCTGGTAGACGGACTCGATATGATGGCAAATCGCCTCGGTGACATCCTCCACCTGCGCCGGGTCGTCCCAAATCTGCCCGAACAACTGCAGATAGGTCTGGGTATGAACCGGCTCATCCAGCCGGTTCACGAAATTGGAGACCGCGTTGCCTTTCTGGTACCCCAGGTCAGTCAGGGTAAACCCGCTCAAAGGCATGTAGACCGCAGCCCCGCCACCGCCCGACGCAGCGCCTCCGAGATGCGCAAACCCCTGCATCGGAGCCTGCGTCCGGTTCGACTTAAAACGCGCCCGCTGCCGAATCCAGTCCGCACACTCCCGCGCAATCGCCCGTTGAGTTAGCTGATTGCGCAGATGAATCTCAAACTCCGTCCCGTACAGACTGGTCTCACGCCCAAGCTTTGGGATATAAAACTCCCGCCGCTCCTTCTTCAGTCGATCCGTCACCTCAGAGGCCACAAAGGTCGGCGCGGTAAAAATGAACTCCAACCGCTCGACCGTGGAAAGCTCCGCCTTCAGAGTCTCGAAGGCATAGATCGAAAAACACGACGCCGCCACCCGCAGCCGCGATCCCGGCCGCAGGCTTTCCTTGAGATCATCGCCAAACAGGGCGTTGGTGTTGTCGAGGAGTTTCATTATGCGCCAACGGGGGCAATAATGAATTGCCGCCAATGCGAACCAAAGTATCTAGAGAGTGAATTAGTCAGGAACGCAAACTTTCAATCTTTAGTTACTGTATAGAATAATTTTCTATCCGTAAATTGTAACTTGAAACTCACCGAATTGGTTTGCGAACGTAAAATCGACAAGTTAACATTGAGAGTCAATTTTTTTCTATTGCGCTAAGTTGCTGATCTATATATTTTATTTACATTATCTGCGGGATTGATTTTGAAACGTTCTCAGATTCTCTACTAGATCATTTAATCTCCGTTTGTCTACAACATAATTTATCATCAGATCTCCCATATTCCATGCCTCAGAAAAGGCTTCATCATCAGTCCACAGATACTTTGTTGCTAATAATTCCTTCAGGACAATGTCGCCGTCTTTGAGCAAGATCTCGTATGACTTAAGTGAGTCTTCCAAAACCTCAAGTGTTCTCTTGCTGTTTTTGATCGTGCTGTTCATCGACGTTGATAGTGAAGCTATTTTTTGCTGCTCCAATTTTAACCTCATTAAATATCTAGAAAGCATAATGGTATAATTTGGTATTTGAAAGTCTCTTACAGATGGGTCACGCATTGTCTCAAAAACTTTAAAAAGTGATCTTTCATCAAGTGTGCCATCGTCAATACGGAGAAGTAATCTGTCAAGATACAGCGAAAATAGAAGGGGGATTAAGGGATTGTCGGGCTCGGCCAGAATAGCATAATTAAAAAAATTCTTATGGTTCTTAATGAAATGCGGGTTTTCATCATAGAGCACGCTTGTGGCATAAATAAATGCGGGAAGGGTTCGTCGGATTTCTGACTTGCGAGCCATTTTTATTGCAGCGTTTGCGTATTCCTTGGCCTCGACATAATCATTTGAAACAAACTCAAGGAGAGAAAGCAATGAAATTGTTTTTATTAGCCTCTCCGGACTCGAGCTTTCACGACCTAAAAAGCGTACGGCAGTGACGGGAGTCAGAATGAGAAGAGGATAGGTCGTTTTACCACTTTTTTTTGACTTATAAGGCAGCATCCGTAACAGCTCAGTTGCGTCATTAATGATGACCTTATTATATGGAGAGAAAATTGGCAGATCATCATCGATCTCGTCGAGCAATCGTAAAGCCTTCCTGTATTGAGAAGGGCCTGACCCATTGAGGGGAAGTGGAAGGGTTGGCATTTGCTGGCTATGTTCTTGGAGCTTGTTGTACTGGTATTCATTGACCGCACTGCTTAACGAATAATCGAAAATTAATTCGGTACTAAATGTTAATGCAGCAGTTAATACTGCGGTACCTCCGATAACACCAAAGCCGCCCGACGCTATTGAGCCCGCGCCGAGTAGGGCTAAGCCGGCCTTGGTTGCAACAATACCGGACAATCCCATTGTCTGGCCAATCCAGGTTCCAATGCTTATGACTAAGGGGCTTGCAGTACCACCGGAAAAGTATATGAAAGCCCCCGCGATTAACGCAGCCAGTGCGGCGAGAACCCAACTTACACCGGCTGATTCTTGATAAAAAGCTTCGAAAGTAGCGTACTCCTTGGCAGATTGGGCTGTATCAGGCAAAAGCATCATAAGAATAGTTATGGTGACCAGAGCTTTCATAACAACTCCGCCAACATGTCAATTTGCTCGACCTGGCTTTGTTGGGAGCCGAATATTAACTGAATACCTCTTTTGTCAGCTTCTTTTTGAAGCATCCTGATGTATTGTTGATCATTCGGCAGGTTAGTGATAGTGAAAACCGGTATAACGCTTGAGTTTTGTTCTTTATATTTCACTAGTGTATCCATGTCGGCACGGACAGCATCCATATTTATTTTTCCTGAAGCAGATCGGCTTTTTGCTTCAATCGCGAAGACTTTGCCTGACTTTTCTAAAACGACGTCTATGTCGGTATCACTCCTCCTTAGTCCATCATTAAATTTTTTGCCTATTTCAACCACTTTAAATCCCTTCTTGGCCGCATTATCAGCAATTAATAGCTCATTTAAGAATCCAAATGAGTGGGGCGGAGCGCCCATTATTTTTCTGAGGTTTGATGAAAACCCACGTGTACCCGACAATCTTAAGAACATACCTTCCGCAGTGGCGCGGTCAATAACTCCATTTTTTACTGCAATTCGCAAATATGTATCTTCAATAACTTCCGAAGGGCTTCCAGCGAGTATCTTGCCAATTTTTTGTACTCCACCTGGTTTCCTTGCCAGAATGGCGAGGCGGATGATTTCCTTATCAGGCAAAACATCTGCATGTTTGGAAATTGCATAAAGGGATTTAATAATGGGGCCAACATAGGAGTTTGTTGGCGGCGAGAACAAAAATAAAACTAAGATAACTAAGAAGATGCGTTTTGAAAGCATTTCGTATACTCTAAGTTGCATATGAAAAAAACCAGTCTAAAAGATTGCTTTTCTGATAATTGATCTAAGTCTGGGCAGGGTCGATATGACCAGCGGCTTAAAGCAGTCAAGATAGCATTTTATTCATGGAGAAGGAGGGGGATGTTTATTGATTCAATGCTTAGGTTTTCTCGCTTCATCGGCGAATCGACTAATCTGCCCGCAAGAACGCAAACGGACGAAAAGACGATGCTCTCCCGGCGATGTCGCTGACATTAAGGATTAAGGAGGCAAGCAGATAAGCGCCAACAACAACATTCAGACCGGGGACTGCGAGAGCCGAGAACAAGGTCACATACTTGGCAGCCTTCAGCCCGAGCGTCTTGATCGTCATGTCGCGAAACTGCTCGAAAGCCATCTCTCCGCTGCGATACCGACGCCATAACTCAAACACGATGATCCCGGAGGAGGCGACGACCAATACGGGGAAGTGATCCCACAGCGAGGGATCATTCTGGAACTCCAGCATCCGGTCGACGAAGTCCTCCACCCGCATCGTCAGATCATCATTGGACTGGCCGGAGGAGGGCAGATCCATCTTCTCCGCCAGTTCATCGGTGACGAGAATCTCTGTGTCAGGATTAGCGGCCATCCAGGCGTTGATCGCGCCTGGGTCGTCGGTGGCTTTCAGCTGCAGTGACCAGCTCTCTCCCGATGAACGGTCCAACATCTGCACATCGACGGCGCGGTGGTTGGTGTCGGGATAGAGCGCCGCGAAGACCGAGTCCCCGTCCTCGTTCTCAAGGCGCTGGAACTCCATCTCATGCAGGATGCCCTTGGTATTGTTCACCAGCCCGGCAATTTGATCTTCGTCATAACCAGCAAGCCTTGCGCTGGTCTCCTCGACCGATAGCTCCGCCCACTCTGGAGAAGACCGGCGCAAGGCCGCGAGCACCGCCAAATCTTGGTCGTTGAGAGAGGCGGACGGCTCGAAGGCAACCTTTGCCAGCGACGCAAGAACCGCCGCCTCGTCAAAACGCCGGGAGATGTGCTTGACCGCAATCACAGGCCGCTCACACTTACAACTGGTCTTTGCGCTGCATGACCTCGGACTTGGCTGCCTTGGCCTGCTGTTTGCCTTCTGCGCGCGCCTTGGCCCAAGCCGCGCGCATATCCGCCTGGCTTAACGTCTGACCTCGCTCCTTATGCGCTAGGTAAAGATCCATGACCCGGCCGATGGCATATGTCAGCCCGTAAACCAAAGGAATGGTTGTAAAGCCGGCCAAGAAGGGCAGCCCGGTCTTGTAAAGCCCAAGGGCGATCTGCTGAGCGAGCATGCCCAGACCGACGACGCCACCGATCTCAACCACCAGATCTTTGGCCTCCGTCTCAGAGAGTGGCATGCCCCGGATGGCACTGAGTCGCGTGCCCATGTACGCCTGGATGGGCGTCAGCACAAAGATGTCAGCGAAGGGAATCGGCTGCACCGCGACAGCCGCGCAGGTAGCCGAGAAGATGTGAATGATGCGAGAACGTTTCTGATCGTCGGTCAGGTCCGTGCGATTCTCGATGTCCGTGACTTCACGCTGAATTCGCTTTTTCGCCGATTCAATGATGTCCATCCTGCATGCAACTCCGTATTTGCCGAGACATGACGACAGCAAACCTGAGGCACACGGGAAAACCTGGCCCGAGGTTTTCCCGTTCCTTCAGAAGACCCTAGGCAACGTCCTAACGCACTCATGATCTGCGAGGGGTTGCCTAGCAGAGGTCACAGTGACTTGAACATGCCTCGGAAGGCCCCCTTGATTGCCGTTGCTGATTTGGTTGCCTGTCGAGCGTGCAAGAGGCGTCGAACGGCATCTGCCGGACCCCCGCCTCTTTGCCCACCATGGCAAACACTATAGCAAAAAAGACCGCACATAAAGTATTTAGCACCGCACACGTAAATCAGGCCAAAAATGAGGGTTTTTGGCTTTGGTAGCAAATGTTTGTAGGGATATTCCCTACAAACATAACCGTGGCGGTGTATCGTATTCGATTGGGGTTCGCCTAACCCTTTATAAGAAGCGAGTGGGATATTTATGGTACACAAAAAGAAATGGCTTGGTCCCCGCGCAGGGTTTTGTACAGAAAACGCAAGGCGTGCAAGTGACCCTGTTTGCTGCTAACTGTGTTTAGCGCAGGTATCGCAGCGTTTTCGGTTGGAAAGGACGAAGTCGAAGCGTGAGCCCGCAGCCGCAAACGTCACCCCTATCACTCCATCCGTAGAGCGGGTACAAACCTTCAAGACCCCAGACGGCAAGTTCTTCACCACCGAGGCCGAGGCCATGCGTCATGTGCTGGCCGAGCAGTTCAAACCGCGCATTGATGCCTACCTGGCTTCTCGCGATGACTGGCCGAAGGGCACCGCTGGGCGCATCCGCTCGGTCGTGGGTGAGTTCTTGGCTTGGGAAGAGTCGCAGAAGTAAACGAGTGGCCTGATGCCTCTACCTAGCACACCGCAAACCGCCGCCTTCGCCTTCTGGCAGGGGTACTACGAGTACCAGGCTGGGTTTGCGGTGTGCCCCTATCGCGGGGGCGTTGAGGCGTATGCCTGGGGTCTGGGGTGGAGGGCTCAGGCCTCTGGCCGCTGATACCGTGCGCCGATGACAGTTTGGCGATCCATCAGCCAGTAGACCAGGCCAAGCGCCAACACCACGGCAGCCGTCGCAAGGATATACATCGGCGTCAGCTTCTCGAAGTCGAAGACGATCACCTTCCGCGCGATGGCCATGAGCGCCGTGGCGATGACCAGCTTCACATGCACGACGTCATCACGTAGGTACAGGGTGATGTTGACGAAGATCTCGATGGCAATCAGCACAGAGAGGAAAGCACCGAAAATCACCACGATGTCGTTGATGCGAAGATCGGTCACCGCAGGCGCGAGCAACTGGCTGTAGAGCGCATAGCCCACCTCCAGCACGCCCCAGACGATGGTGATCACCATCATGATGGCCAGCGCGCGCACTGACAGGCGGATGATCCGGTGCAGCACATTGATCATGGCGTCTTCTTCATCGACGCCCAGCTCGCTTTGGCCGGCGGCCTTGATGCGCTGCTTGCGGAAGTGATCCATCAAGCTCTGCACCACAATGCGGTGCTCACGCAGGTAGCCGGTTTTAAAATCCCCTTCATGAAAGTCGTCCAGCTCGGCTGAAGCGGCCGCGCGCAACGCGCGCTCTGATACCTGCTGAAAGCCCATGCTCCAGTCAGCGTACTCGCGCTCGGTAATCGCTTTGCGCTGGATCACCTGCAAACCGGTGTGGCGCGGGTCTTGTTCGATGGTGTCGAGCAACTCGTCGATAACCTGCTCTTCGCCCTCGAGCACCTGCAAGAAGGTACCGTTGCCGTAGAACAGCATCCCGGTCACGCCGATTTGCGGATTGTGCTGACGGCAATACTGGAGCAGGTCTTTTAAGTCCTGCTTGGACATGGGCGCGGTAGCAGCGCTGATATAGACAAGTTGAATCATCCACTAGCTCCTCGGGCAAGTGCTTCGCGGGTGCGCGACAGCGGCTTTGATGACATTGGTGTCGGCAGGGAGAAGGGTACCGCAAACAAGCCGCGTGCGGCGTGTTCTGAGGTGGGTTGTTCGCCGACCGAGTCAACTCCCCCATACCCGGGAACTCAAACCCCACCCCCCACTTCGGATTCCCTCTCACCGCAATAGAGTCCCACCCTTTCTCCACCAGGCTCACGCCCGAATGGAAAATGGTGAGATGACCCAGTGGACTGCGGCCATCTGCTGTCGTCAGCCTGATCCCTAACCGCCCGGCCGCTACGAACCCAGCCTCAGCACATCAAACCGCAATCATCGAGTGACGCATTGCGCCCGCTGGGCGCGACGTGAAAGGTGGAGGTGGAACAGGAAGCCAACAGCCATTGGCCGGCTACCGACACCCAACCCGCCGGTGCGCCCGCAGCACAACCCTCGCTGCACGCAGGAGTGCGCCCGTTGGGCGCGTGGTGGGTGGGGCTCCCCGGGCTTGATGACAACACACCCCATTGTCGTTGCGCATCGAGGCGATGTGTCAGCAGCAACCTCTGGGTCACCCGAGTGGCACAGCGCGCCACTGTCCCGGGAGACGCAGGCTTCAGCAAAGGCTGTGGTCACCGCCATGAAGGCGGACCACAGCAACATCCCACCGTTACACCATCACCATGGAGGGCCATTACATGCCCAATACACCGCAGAACAACGACACATCCCGCTCCGTAGGGCTCATCCTTACGCGAAGGCCTGGCGAGTTGATCATGCTCGAGTTACCCGAGGACCTCGGCGGCCATCGCGTACAGATCAGCTGCGTGGCCATTGACAGAAACCAAGTCAAAATCGGTATCAGAGCGCCGAACGACTGGAATATCTATCGAGGAGAACTGCGCGGTGAGTATGTCGACACTGGCGGCGAAGCACCCGAGGCTGACGTCGAAGCACAAGCACCAGGGGTAACATCTGACAGGCAGCAGATCATCATCCGCACCCGCCCGCGTCGCCGGAGGAAGCAGCCATGAACGACGAACCCTTCTTCCTGACCGACGAGGACATTGCCGATTTAACCGGGTATGTCCGCGCCGACAAGCAGCGTGAGCATCTGCGGGAACTTGGTATCCCGTTCTTCCCGGACAGGAAGGGGCGGCCACGGGTGGCTCGGGAAGCTTTCCGCAATAAGCTGCGCCTGATCTCCGCGCCACCTGGAACGCGATTTCAGTCCGGCGACGTCGAGATTCGGATTCCTTACGACCTGCCGCCAAGGCCAAAAGGCACAGAAGACACGTAGGTCCAACCAATTTGTCAGTGGGGCAGAAGTGGGACAAAATATAAACTGCCAAGGAACAGAGGTGACCGGTTGCGACAAATCTGCATGAATCAGAGCGCACTAGCCTGCTGTTTTTAAAAAGTTTTCCTTTGTCGCTGGGCCTTCACACGGCAGGGGTCGCTGGTTCGAAACCAGCCGCGCCCACCAAAGAATCAAGCACTTAGAAAACCGGCTTAATGCCGGTTTTTTGTTGGGGCCGACCAGGGGTAACAGAGTTTCCGAAGTCACCCGGTCGTTTGCATCACCTCAGCCGTTCAAACATCAGCGTGACGTCAGGGCCGCTGTCTGATAGATATCTCCGGTGTAATACCAGCCGTGCTCGGCCGCGCCCAAAGCTGATTCCAATAGCGATTCATCACGCAGTCCCGGCGAACCGCCAAAGCGTTCGATTTGCTGCTGATGCACCATGAAAATAGCCTGTTTGCTTAAAAAACGCGGCGACTTGCTCATTCGGCCAATTTTTTGAAGGCGGCCTGATAGTTTTCCATTAGTTCCTGGTGAATCTCCTGCACCTCTGCTAGTTCAGTGTTTACAGGCGCAATCATCAAGCACTGTTGTTCGGCGCGGATATCCAGAACAGCCCCCGGCTTCAAATCCAGACTCTGGACCAATTCTCGGGGAATCTTGACTACATAATCCAGGCCAATTTGTTGCAGAATCCCCTCGGTACTCATAACAATTCGGCCTCCTATTCAGTTCACATACGCAGTCAATCCTGAAATCTCGTGCCCGCCCGCCTGCTTTTTCAGCAGCCGATCCAGAACCAGCCGCGCCCACCATCAGGACCGAGGTCGATGCGGCGTTTTTTTTTAAGCCCCGTCCTGCGTCGGGGCAAACTCGGTGCTGAGTGCTGTGAGGAGAGTGCGCAGCTCGGCTGACATGATGATGAATTCGGCATCCTGACGCGCTTGCTCGTCCTCGGATTCATCCGCGAGCGCTTCCTCAACCAGTTCGTCGCTAAAACGCAGCCGTTTGAGCGACAGGTCCTCGCCCAGCACCAGGGATAGTCGCTCGTTCCAGGTGAGCCCCAGCGCGACCACTCGCTTGCCTGAGTCCAGATGGGCCTTGATTTCCGGACTGGTCAAGTCCTGCCCGCGGCAGCGCACTACCCCGCGACTGTCGCCCGGGTCGCGCAGTTCGCACTGATCCTCGATATCGAAGCCGCTTGGGGCGGCATCGCTCGCCACCCAGGCACTCAGGCGCTCGTCCACGGCGGTGGTCGCGCGCAGTGGCTTGACTGGCAGAGAGCCGAGACTTTCGCGCAGCAGGCTGACCAGTTCCTCGGCCAGTTTGTCGCTGGAGGCATCCACCACCAGCCAGCCGGCGCTTGGGTCGACGTAGGCGCGCAGCAAGCGCGAGCGGGTGAACGCACGGGGCAGCATTTCCGTCAACAGTTCCTCGCGCAGGCGGCTGCGCTCGCGTCGGCCCACATCGCGCGACTCGCTCTGCTCAATCTCGGCGACCTTTTCCGCCACCGCCTCGGCTACTACCGAGGCCGGCAGCAGTCGCTCCTGGCGGCGTGCAGCGATCAGCAGGCAGCCGCCGACTTGATGCGCCAGGGTCTCGGCATTGGGTCCCAAGGGTGAGGCCCAGCCGAGTGTGGCGGTCTCGAGCGGACCACAGGGCCGGAAGGCGCGCGCGCCAAGCTGCTCGTGCAGTTGCAGTTGGTCGAGAGCAAACCCGCCTTCGAGACGAAAAACCTTGGCATTTCTGAACACATGGACTCCTTAAAGCTCAGCAAAAGGGCCGCATTATGCGCTGCTGGCGCATCGATGCAAGCCAAATGGTCATACTGCGGCGAACCTCAGTCAGGCTGCTTTTTGCCAGAGCGCTAGAAATTCCTGCGTCCCCGATGGGAACCATGATCGATGCAGATAGATCCAGCAATCCGAGCCAGCCAAAGGTTGCTGCCAGAGATTTTCCGAGACTTGCATCCATCTTGGGACGAGTTGGCGCTAGTGGCGCCCGTTGAATGCAGATGGTGCGCGAGGGGGGACTCGAACCCCCACGGATTACTCCACTGGAACCTAAATCCAGCGCGTCTACCAATTCCGCCACCCGCGCGTGAGAGGTGGGAGCGCTGGTTGGGGCCAGCGCCAAGTGCGAAGTTTAGTTGACCAGGGCGGGGCTGGCCAGTGCGGTGATGATCGTTGCCCCGCAGTAGGGAATCGGGGCGCCTGTTAGAGGCTGCGACAGCGGCTCGGATCAGGTGGTCTGAGCCTGGGTGAGCTTTCGGTTTGCTCAGGCCGTCAGGGTGTCGCTGTCGTAGGTGCTTTCCATGAAGATGAGCGCACGTTCTTTCGTGCGGAAGAAATGGTCGCGCCCGAGCATGTCGAACAGGCGCCCGCGTTCCAGGGCTTCGTAAACCTGGGCTTTGAGGCTGGAGAAGTAGATTTCGATGCCATTGTCGCGGTAGGTGTCGATGACATCGCGTAGGCGTTCTTCGCCGGAGACGTCGATGGCGTTGATGCCGCTGCCGATGACCAGCACGGCCTTGGCCTGGGGGTTTTGCATGCGAGCTTCGAGCAACATGTCCTCGAAGTGAGATGCGTTGACGAAGTTGAGCGAGCCGTCAAAGCGCACGGCGATGAAGTTTTTCCCTAAGGGTGGCAGGTTGTTTTCGGCGGCACCGGCCAGGGTGCCGTCGGCGTCGCGGCCAAGAATGGTGGTGCGCGGTTTCATGGTGCGCAGCATCCATAAAATGATGGCCAGGCCACCGCCGAGCAGGATGCCATTGGCGAGTTGCGGCGCCATGGCCAGGGTGGCGGCGAAGGTGACCAAACCGGCGATGGCTTCCTGCCGCTCGATGCGCCAGGCGCGGATCAGGGCGCGGATGTTGATCAGCCCGAACACCGCCATCATGACGATGACTGCCAGTACCGCTTGCGGCAGGTGGTAGAGCAGTGGCGTCAGGTATAGCAGCACCAGCATCACGGCGATGGCGCTGAAGATGGCGAAGAGCCCGGTCTTGGCGCCGGTTTTGGCCGCCACCGCCGAGCGCGAGAAAGAGCCGCTAACGGTGAAGGAGCTGAAGAAACTGCCGACGATGTTAGCCAGGCCCTGGCCGATGAGTTCCTTGCTGGTATCAACCCGCTCTTTGGTTTGGGCCGCGATGGCTTTGGAGATGGAGGTGGCCTCCATGAAGCCGATCAGCGCCATGACCAGTGCCGAGGGCAGCAGGGCCCAGAAGAAGTCGAGTTTGAAGCTTGGCAGATGAAACTGGGGCAGGCCTGCGGGAATGGTGCCGACCACGGCGCCGCCGCCCATGAAGGTGATGTTGTCATCCTGGACTTTGCTGATGCGCCAGGTGTGGCTATCTGCGGTAATCCCGGGTGGGGTTTGGCCTCGACGGAAGAAGATGTCCTGGCCATCAGAGGTGACGGCATGCTCGAAGCGCATTCTGTGCAGGTCGACCTGGCGCTCATTGTTGGAGAGTTTGCGGTGTTCCATGTCGCGGTTTAGCACGCGCAGGTCGGCTTCCATCAGGGCGAGTTCGCCGAAGCGGTCGTTGTCTTTGGCTTTGGCCAGTTCGCGGATGTCCTGCGCGATGCTGGCGGTGTTGCGCCCGAGCGCGTCGATGGCGCGCGCGTTGGATGCGTAGTCCAATGCGAGCTGGCGCGCGGCGGGGTCCTGAATGGCATCGACGCTGACGACTTGGTTGCGCTCAAAGCCGATCAGCCAGCTGACAAGGGTGGCGAGAACCACGGCAAGCAGCACGCCGGGCAACTTGGGGGCGATCTTCTTGGTGCCCACAATGATGGCGACCGTGGCGAGCGCGAACAGCACGGTTGGCAGATGGGAGCTGGGTAATTGCTCAATCACTGTCCAGAGATCGACCACGAAACTGTCGGTGCGCGGGAAGGGCACATTGAGCACCTTACTGAGCTGTGACAGGCCGATGATCAGGGCGGCGGCATTGGTGAAGCCGATGATGACCGGGCTCGATAGAAAATTGGCGATGATGCCCAAGCGCAGCAGTCCGAGCAGCAGGCGCAGCACTCCGACCATGAGCGCGAGCATAATGGACAGTTGCAGGAATTCTTTACTGCCGAAAGCGGCCAGCGGCAGCACCGCGGCAGCGGACATGAGCGAGAGCATGGCCACCGGGCCGGTGTGGAGTTGGTTGGACGAACCCCACAGCGAGGCGATGATGACGGGAACGAAGGAAGCATAGAGCCCATAGACCACCGGCAGTCCGGCAAGCTGGGCATAGGCCATGCTCTGTGGTACCAGCACCAGTGCGACTGTGATGCCGGCGATCAAGTCGGCTTGCAGTGTGACGCGGGTCATGGGGAACCAGCGCAGGAAGGGGAGCAGGGCCAGCAGGAGCGGAGATTTCATCGGACTCACCAGATTCGACTGACTGTTGGGGCTTGCGGCATTCGGGGCAGGGCGCAGCATGAAGCGCGCGGGAGGCTTGTTTCATCGCCGATTTGACCGCTTAGATTAACCCATGCCGCCATCGTTGATGATAGATGTTGAGCGTGCGATCTATCGATAAATGGCTATGTTTTGGACCCGGTGTCGGCTAAATTTTGCGGATTGGCTGAGCGGCTGTGGGGCGCAAAAAATAGGCCGCGCCACAGGCGTGGGGCGGCCAAATCCAAGGAGGAGTGGATGATTTCGGCTACCACTGTAAAAAGCATCCGGGCGCTTGTCGCTGACAATTCGCAGTTACTTTGGGTTGTGGCCGATCCGGGCTTGGTTGATTTTGCGAGCAATCCTCAAGGTCGTATCGGTCAACTCCGCTTCGGCGAATCATCTCGCCGCAACAAGCGGGCCGCTGGGATACTTGATCGCGACACCGAGGTTAATCCACCCTTAATCTGCCGCCGCATCCCCGGCTAGCTTTGGCGTGACGCCGAGGTCGGTGCATAGCGCCAGGATGGGCTTGGCCTGATTCATGGTGTAGAAGTGCAGCCCCGGAGCGCCGCCGGCGACTAGGCGCTCGCACAGCTTGAGCACGACGTCGTGGCCGAAGGCGCGGATGGCCTCGCGGTCTTCGCCGAAGGCTTCCAGCCGGCGGCGTATCCAACGCGGGATTTCGGCCCCGCAGGCGTCTGAGAAGCGCGCGAGCTGGGAGTAATTGGTGATGGGCATGATGCCGGGAATAATGGGCACGGCGATGCCCTGTTTTTCGCAGGCGTCGACAAAGGCGAAGTAGGCATCGGCGTTGTAGAAGTATTGGGTGATAGCGGTGTCCGCGCCGCAGGCCACCTTGTGCTTGAAGTGCTCTAGGTCGGCGCTGGCTGAGGCGGCCTGTGGGTGGAATTCCGGGTAGGCGGCCACTTCGATGCTGAATTGCTGGCCATAGGCTTCGCGTAGATATGCGACCAGTTCGCTGGCATAGCGAAAGGTGCCGCGGTCGGGTCGACCCATGCCGGAGGGCAGATCGCCGCGCAGTGCCACCAGGCGGGTGATGCCCTGTTGGCTGTAGTGCTCGACAATGTCGCGGATTTCCTCCTTGCCGGAACCGATGCAGGCAAGATGGGGCGCGGTTTCGATGCCTTGTTCGCGCAGCCAGGAGACAGTCTCGAAGGTGCGCTCGCGGGTGGAACCGCCGGCGCCGTAGGTGCATGAAAAGTAGAGTGGTTTGAGCTGATTCAGTTGGGTGACCGCGCGTTTGAGCTTGGTCATCCCCTCGTCCGTCTTGGGCGGAAACACCTCGAAGCTCAGGGTGTCTTGCAGATGCTTGGTCATGGTATGGCCTTCGCGATAGTGAGCGGGAGTGGGCGCGCGGGGATTGGGCGATCTGGAGGTTACCCACCAAGTTGCCTCTCCCAGGTCGCCCGTATTTAAGTCAGCCTTCCCCAAAGTGCTTGGGGAAGGCTTCCGGCTCAGTAGCGGTAGTGCTCGGCCTTGTAGGGGCCGTCGACGCTGACGCCGATGTAGTCCGCCTGGTCGGGGCGGAGTTTGGTCAGCTTGACGCCGATTTTTTCCAGATGCAGCCGCGCGACTTCCTCGTCGAGATGCTTGGGCAGCACATAGACGCCGGTCGGATACTCGTCCGGCTTGGTGAAGATCTCAATCTGCGCCAGTACCTGGTTGGTGAAGGAGTTGGACATCACGAAGCTCGGATGCCCGGTTGCGCAGCCAAGGTTCACCAGCCGCCCTTGTGCGAGCAGGGTGATGCGATGACCGTCGGGGAAGATGATCTGATCGACCTGCGGCTTGATATTGACCCACTCGTATTTTGCGAGACTCTGAACCTGAATCTCGTTATCGAAGTGGCCGATGTTGCAGACAATTGCCTGGTCCTTCATCGCTGCCATGTGGTCATGGGTGATGATGTCCAGGTTGCCGGTGGTGGTGACGAAAATATCGCCCTGGTTGGCGACTTCATCAAGGCGCACCACACGGTAGCCTTCCATGGCCGCCTGTAGAGCACAGATGGGGTCGATCTCAGTGACCCAGACGGTGGCGCCGAGTGCGCGCAGGGCGGCAGCCGAGCCTTTGCCGACGTCGCCATAGCCACAGACGATGCCGACCTTGCCGGCGATCATCACATCGGTGGCGCGCTTGATGGCGTCGACCAGAGACTCGCGGCAGCCGTAGAGGTTGTCGAACTTGGACTTGGTGACCGAGTCATTGACGTTCATCGCCGGGAACAGCAGAGTGCCGTTTTTGAACATCTCATAGAGACGATGCACGCCGGTGGTGGTCTCCTCGGTCACGCCCTTGATACCCTTGGCCATTTTGTGCCAATGCTCGCGGTCGCGCTCGAAGGTCCGGCCCAGCACGCCGAGTACTGCCGTCCATTCTTCATTATCGTCTGCGGTCGCCTTGGGCACGCTGCCGGCTTTTTCGTACTCAACGCCCTTGTGGACGAGCAGAGTGGCGTCGCCGCCGTCGTCGAGGATCATGTTCGGACCCCTTTTTTCTCCATTGGGGCCGTCCGGCCAGTTGATGACCTGCTCGGTGCACCACCAGTACTCTTCCAGGGTCTCGCCCTTCCAGGCATAGACTGGGATATCGCGCGCGGCGATAGCAGCGGCGGCATGGTCTTGGGTGGAGAAGATGTTGCAGGAACACCAGCGCACTTCGGCGCCGAGTTCGACCAGGGTCTCGATCAGCACCGCGGTCTGGATGGTCATGTGCAGGCTGCCGGTGATGCGCGCGCCTTTCAGCGGCTTTTCGGGGCCGTATTTTTTGCGCAGTGCCATCAGACCAGGCATTTCGGTCTCGGCAATGACCATTTCTTTGCGGCCGAAATCGGCGAGGGACAGGTCGGCGACTTTGTAGTCAGTAAACTCACTCATGGTTAATCAGCTCCTGATGAATCGTGAGTGAGCGCCGTTGTAATTGTTGGGGCTCCAGCTTCCGAGCCTGGCCCTTGCCCTTGATGATCCATTTGAGAATCCAGGGTGGGTTGCAGCGCTCCTCGGAAGGGAGGGTTGGATGCGTGATTTAAGTAGGCGTTTGAATTCCTCGTTGGTCAAACCAGCATCTAGTGTCAGATCCCTGCCGCATCCTTCAGCGCTGCGGCCTTATCGGTCTTCTCCCAGCCGAATTCCGGCAGCTCGCGACCGAAGTGGCCGTATGCAGCGGTCTTGCGGTAGATGGGCTGGATCAGGTTCATCATGTTGACCAGGTTGTAGGGGCGCAGGTCGAAGTGCTCGCGCACCAGCATGGCGATACGATCCTCGTCGATTTTGGCGGTGCCGAAGGTTTCGACCGAGATCGAGGTCGGCTCGGCGACGCCAATGGCATAGGAGATCTGAATCTCGCAGCGCTCAGCCAGACCGGCGGCAACGATGTTCTTAGCCACATAGCGCCCGGCATAAGCAGCGGAGCGGTCCACCTTCGATGGGTCCTTGCCGGAGAAAGCACCACCGCCGTGACGGGCCATGCCGCCATAGGTATCGACGATGATCTTGCGCCCGGTCAGGCCGCAGTCACCCACAGGGCCGCCGATGACGAAGTTGCCGGTTGGGTTGATGTGGATCTTGGTGTCCTTGTGCATCCACTCAGGCGGAATCACCGGCTTGATGATGTTCTCCATCACAGCCTCTTGCAGATGGGCATAATCAATGTCCGGGTCGTGCTGAGTGGAGAGTACCAGCGCATCGACGGCGACGACCTTGCCGTTTTCGTAACGCATGGTCACCTGGCTCTTGGCATCCGGGCGCAGCCAGGGCAGGACGTGTTGCTTACGCATCTCGGATTGGCGCTCGACCAAGCGATGCGAATAGGTGATCGGAGCCGGCATCAGCACGTCGGTCTCATTGGTTGCATAGCCGAACATCAGGCCCTGGTCGCCGGCGCCTTGTTCCTCGGGCGCGCTACGATCAACGCCTTGGGCAATGTCGGTGCTCTGCTTGCCGATCAGTGACATGACCGCGCAGGTGGAGCCGTCGAAGCCGACATCTGAGCTGTTGTAGCCGATATCATTGACCACCTCGCGTACCAGGGTGTCGAAATCGATCCATGCCTCGGTGGTGATCTCGCCGCCCAGGATGACTGCGCCGGTTTTGATCATGGTTTCGCAGGCAACGCGAGCGTGGGCTGGGTTGGGGTCGGTGGCCAGAATGGCATCGAGCACCGCGTCGGAGATTTGGTCAGCCACCTTGTCGGGATGGCCCTCGGAGACGGACTCGGAAGTGAATATGTAGTCTCTCGCCATGGTTGGGTTTCCTGTCGGATGTTGAAGCCTAAAGCACCCGCGCAAGCGCGCTGGATGTTGCGTGGCGTCGGTTGATGGGAGGGCAGAAAGTTGGCCACTGATTGGCCGCCCTCAAGGAAGGTGAGTTCCCCAGTGTAACCGCAGAGGCGTCCAGAATGCAAAAGGCGCGCAGCGGTCAGTCAACTATTCTGACGCGCTTGACTCTTGTTTTTTAAAGTAATATTGCGTTCCGGAAGTTGCCGGTTGCATCCGTATAGTGTTTGTTTGCGGGGGCAGCGGGTCGGGTGCGAGCGTGCGATCAGGTTTGGGGATATCTGAGCTTTCCGGTACCATTAAACGGCTAATTTTTGAACAATCTGTCAGGCGCTCTCGCCTGGGGAGTCAGAGCATGGTTTCACTCGAAACACCGGTGTGCGAATTCGGTCTGCCCGCTCCGGATTTTTCCCTGCCGGGCGTGGATGGCAAGACCTGGACGCGCGATGACTGCAAGGGCCCCAAGGGGCTCCTGGTGATGTTCATCTGCAATCATTGCCCCTATGTGCAGGCAGTGCGCGAGCGGATCGTGCGTGATGCGCGTGAACTGGCCGAGCTCGGCGTCAACTGCGTCGCCATTATGTCGAACGATCCGACCGACTATCCCGAGGATTCGTTTGAGAACATGAAGCAGGTTGCCGAGCAATTTCAGTTTCCTTTTCCCTATCTGCTCGATGAGACCCAGCAAGTAGCCAAAACCTTCGGTGCCATCTGTACGCCTGACTTTTTTGGTTACAACGGACAGCTTGAGCTTCAGTATCGCGGGCGGCTGGATGAAAGCCGCAAGGAAGCCGCGCCCGAGGGCGTGCGTCGCGACCTTTTCGAGGGCATGAAGCAAGTGGCCGAGACCGGCAAGGGCCCGGAGAAGCAGATTCCCAGTGTCGGCTGTTCCATTAAGTGGCGGGAAGACTGAGGCGGCTGCGGGGACTTACCCTAATCAAAGAGATTCATTCTCCGGGGGTGCGGGACCATGCGCCTTAGGCTTGCCAGGCTTAGACGACGAGCGGAGCATTTAAGGCCCAACCGACTGATTTGATGGGTGGATATTGGGCAGCTCCGGAAAGCCGGAGCGTCCGAGGCATTTGGTGCCTGTTCGGAAAAAGTTGCTCCTGTGGGGCATTCCTACTTAATATGTCGGTTTTTATGTCGCGCGTTTTTCCCGTGTGGCGGGATTTCAGATTGGGCGTCGGCGGCTTGGGCTGAGTTGCCTTGCCGCGCTCTTCAGCGATCTCGGCCCGGTCGCCAGTTTTCCCATGGGGTGCCCCGGACGGCTTCGGTTTAGACGGCTTAGGATGGCCAGACGCGCGCACCGAATTCTTATCGCATTGATTAAACCTTACTTCTAGGGAGGGGCTCATGTCCTCACGCAAAGAACTCGCGAACGCCATCCGTGCGCTCAGTATGGATGCCGTACAGAAGGCCAAGTCGGGTCATCCCGGCGCGCCCATGGGCATGGCAGATATCGCCGAGGTGCTGTGGAACGACTTCATGCAGCACAATCCTGCTAACCCCAACTGGGCTAATCGGGATCGATTCGTGTTGTCGAACGGCCATGGCTCCATGCTGATCTACTCTTTGCTTCATCTCACAGGTTACGATTTGAGCATTGAGGACTTAAAACAGTTCCGCCAATTGCATTCCAGAACTCCGGGTCATCCGGAATATGGCTACGCGCCGGGCGTCGAGACCACCACAGGTCCGCTCGGGCAGGGAATTACCAATGGCGTTGGCATGGCGCTGGCCGAGAAAATTCTGGCCGCCCAGTTCAATAAGCCGGGTCATGAGATCGTCGATCACAATACCTATGTGTTTCTGGGCGATGGCTGCCTGATGGAAGGTGTCTCCCACGAGTCCTGCTCGCTGGCTGGTGCTCTGGGGCTGGGCAAGTTGATCGCTTTCTATGACGACAACAATATTTCTATCGACGGCGAAGTGCGCGGCCATGGCGATACCCCAGCCTGGTTCCTCGATGATACGCCCAAGCGTTTTGATGCCTATGGCTGGCATGTGATCCCCAAGGTCGATGGCCATGATGCCGAGGCGCTGAAGGTGGCAATTGAGGCCGCGCGCGCGGTCAGCGACAAGCCCACCCTGATCTGCTGTCAGACCATTATCGGCTTTGGCTCGCCCAATAAGCAGGGCAAGGAAGAGTGTCACGGCGCGCCGCTCGGTGATGACGAAATTGCCTTGACCCGCGAGAAGCTTGGTTGGACCCATCCCCCCTTTGAGATTCCGAAAGCTATCTACGAGGGTTGGAGCGCCAAGGCGCGCGGTGCCGATCTGGAAAAGGACTGGAACAAGCGCTTCGCCGCCTACAAGAGCGCCCACCCGAGCGAAGCCGCCGAGTTCGAGCGGCGCATGGCCGGCGAACTGCCGGATGACTTCGATGCCAAGGCGTGGGAGTTCATCAAGGAAGTCGATGCCAAGGCTGAGAAGATCGCTACCCGCAAGGCCTCGCAGAACGCGCTCAATGGCTTTGGCCCGCTGCTGCCGGAATTGCTCGGCGGCTCGGCTGATCTCGCCGGCTCTAACTTGACGCTGTGGAAGGGCTGCAAGGGTGTCGGTCCCAAGAATGCCAGCGGCAACTACATTTACTACGGCGTGCGCGAGTTCGGCATGTCCGCCATCATGAACGGCCTGACGCTGCACGGCGGTTTCAAGCCCTATGGCGCGACCTTCCTGATGTTCATGGAGTATGCCCGCAATGCAGTGCGCATGGCGGCGCTGATGAAGATCACCCCGATCTTTGTCTACACCCATGATTCCATCGGCCTCGGCGAGGACGGTCCTACCCACCAGCCGGTCGAACAGGTCAGCATACTGCGCCTGACCCCGCGCTTGTCCACCTGGCGTCCCTGCGACGCGGTCGAAAGCGCGGTGGCCTGGAAGTGCGCCATCGAGCGTCAGGGCGCACCCAGCGCGCTGATTTTCTCCCGCCAGGGTGCGCCGCACATGAGCCGGACGGAGGATCAGCTCCGCGCTATCGAAAAGGGCGGTTATGTGCTGCGCGACTGCGAGGGCACGCCTGATGCCATCATCATCGGCACTGGCACCGAGGTCGAGCTGGCCGTGGCGGCTTGCGAGGCTCTGACCGCCAAGGGGCGCAAGGTGCGGGTGGTCTCTATGCCATCGATGGATACCTTCGATGCCCAGGACGACGCTTACAAAGCCGCCGTGCTGCCAGAATCCGTCCGCGCCCGAGTTGCGGTCGAGGCTGGCGTATCCAACCTATGGCCAAAATATGTGGGCATGCATGGCAAGGTCATCGGTGTCGACACCTTCGGCGAGTCGGCGCCTGCGGGCGATGTCTACAAGGCCTTCGGCGTCACCGCCGAGGCGGTCACGGCAGCAGTTGAAAGTCTGCTCTAAGTCTTTCGTGGACCAGCGCGCGCAAGAAAAGCAGCATGATCTGTATTTCACTTACTGAGGAGTTGTTCTTATGCCTTTGAAAGTCGGTATTAACGGTTTTGGTCGTATTGGTCGCATGGCATTTCGTGCCATCTCCAAGGAATTCCCTGACATGCAGGTGGTCGGCATCAACGACCTGCTCGATCCCGAGTACCTGGCCTACATGCTCAAGTACGATTCAGTCCATGGCAATTTCGCCGGCGACATCAGCGTCGACGGCAAGACCATGATCGTCAATGGCAACAAAATTCGCCTGACTGCCGAGCGCGATCCTGCCAACCTGGCCTGGGGCGATGTCGGCGCCGATCTGGTGCTGGAGTGCACCGGCTTTTTCCTCACCACCGAGAGCTGCCAGGCCCATATCGATGCTGGTGCCAAGAAGGTCGTGCAGTCCGCGCCTTCCAAGGACAGCACCCCGATGTTCGTCTATGGTGTCAACCATAAGACCTACGACGGCCAGGCCATTATCTCGGCGGCCAGTTGCACCACCAACTGTCTGGCACCCGTCTCTAAGGTGCTGCATGACAACTGGGGCATCAAGCGCGGCCTGATGACCACTGTCCATGCTGCCACTGCCACCCAAAAGACCGTCGATGGCCCGTCGCAGAAAGACTGGCGCGGTGGTCGCGGCATCCTGGAGAACATCATCCCGTCCTCCACCGGTGCGGCCAAAGCAGTCGGCAAGGTGCTGCCCGAGCTGAACGGCAAGCTGACCGGCATGGCCTTCCGCGTGCCGACATCTGACGTTTCCGTGGTTGACCTGACTTGCGAGCTCAACAAGGACGCGAGCTACGACGACATCTGCGCGGCCATGAAGGCGGCATCTGAGTCGGGCGACCTGGCCGGCGTGCTGGCCTATACCGATGAGAAGGTTGTTTCGACCGACTTCCGTGGTCACGGCACCCCGTCCATCTTCGACGCCGGTGCTGGCATCATGCTGGATTCAACCTTCGTCAAGGTGGTCTCCTGGTACGATAACGAGTACGGTTACACCTGCAACTTCCTGCGCATGGCGCAGCACGTCTCGTCCTGAACCATCTGTTTGCGACCGGCGCCCGCCCTCCAGGCGGGCGCTCCAGCCACCTCTGTTTGAGCGAATATACTAATGAAAAAAACGCTATTTCTGTTCGTGGCCTTATTTGGCTTTTCAGTGGCCGCCGTTGCTGAGGACTACTACGTCAATATCACGAACAATACGGGCTACACCATTGAGTACCTTTATGTGAGCCCCGGAAACTCGGATGAGTGGCAGGATGATGTGCTTGGCGAGGAAAATGTACTGCCGAATGGAAGCACTGGTCGTGTAATATTGACTGGGTATTCCGGGCCTATTTTCGATATCCGTGTTGAGGACAATGAAGGCGATACCTACACCTTTCCGGCTTTTAACGTGAAAGAGTACGATCTTGTGGTGGGGCCTGACGATATTGATTAGCCATCGCTCGATGGAGCCCGTGTGTTGTTTTTTTGAATTCTAGAGGAATGCTGCATCATGTCCTTCAAGAAATTGACCGATCTTGACCTTGCTGGAAAACGCGTGCTGATCCGATCCGACCTCAATGTTCCGGTGAAGGACGGTAAGGTGACCTCCGATGCTCGTATCACCGCATCCATGCCGACATTTGAGCACTGTCTGAAAGCGGGCGCCAAGGTCATGGTGATGTCGCACCTCGGACGCCCGGAAGAGGGTGTCTACTCCGAGGAAAATTCATTAGCGCCAGTCGCCGCAGATCTTGGAGCTAAGATGGGCCGTGAGGTGCGCTTGGTGAAGGATTATCTGGACGCAGCACCGGAAGTTGGCGATGGTGAATTGGTGCTGCTGGAGAACGTGCGGTTTAACAAGGGCGAGAAGAAGGACGAAGAAGCGCTGGCGAAACAATACGCAAGCCTCTGCGATGTCTATGTGATGGACGCTTTTGGCACCTCCCACCGCGCCCAGGCCTCGACCCATGGCGCCGGTAAGTTCGCGCCCAGCGCTTGTGCTGGCCTGCTGCTGGCTGCGGAACTCGACGCGTTAAAGAAAGCCTTGGCCGAGCCCAAGCGGCCCATGGTCGCCATCGTCGGCGGCTCCAAGGTATCGACCAAGCTGACGGTGCTTGAGGCTTTGTCCGAGAAGGTTGATCAACTGGTTGTTGGTGGCGGTATCGCCAACACCTTCATTAAGGCCGCTGGTCATAATGTCGGAAAATCTCTGTGCGAACATGACCTGGTCGACACCGCCAAGGCACTGATGGAGAAAATGACTGCGCGCGGCGCCACCATCCCCATCGCGACTGACGTGGTGTGCGGCAAGGCGTTCAATGAAAACGAGCCAGCCGTGCAGAAAAAAGTCGATGAGGTCGCCGATGACGACATGGTCTTCGACATCGGCCCGGACAGCGCCAAGGAACTGGCCGAGATTATCAAGAAAGCTGGTACCGTGGTCTGGAATGGCCCGGTCGGTGTGTTCGAGTTCGATCAGTTCGGCGCCGGCACTAAAACCATCTCCATGGCCATTGCCGAGACTGGCGCCTTCACTTTGGCCGGCGGTGGCGACACCATTGCCGCTATCCAAAAATACGACATCTACGACAAGGTGTCTTACATCTCCACCGCTGGCGGTGCCTTCCTCGAGTATCTGGAAGGCAAGACTCTGCCCGCCGTGGCCATGCTTGAGGCTCGCGCCAAGGACTGAACCCTGATGCCCAGACGGACCAAAATTGTCGCTACCCTAGGGCCCGCCACCGACGCGCCTGGGGTGCTTGAGGCCATGATGGATGCCGGTCTCAATGTGGTGCGGCTTAATATGTCGCACGACAGCCACGAGCGGCAGCGCGAACGTGTGCGTCAGGTGCGCGAGATGGCGCTCGCCAAAGGTCACCCCTTGGGCGTGCTGATCGACTTGCAGGGGCCGAAAATCCGCATCGGTCGCTTTGCCGATGGGCCAATCGAGCTGGCAGTGGGTGAAGATTTTTCCATTGATGCCGATTGCCCGCTCGAGGCAGGGGATTCCACCCGGGTTGGCACCACCCTGCCGAGCATGGTGGCCGATGTCAGCGCCGGCGATGTGCTGCTGCTCGACGATGGCGCGATTGAGCTTGAAGTCACCGCTATCACCGGTGCGCGCATCCAGTGTCGGGTGCTGCACGGCGGTAAGCTGTCGAACAGCAAGGGTATTAACAAAAAGGGCGGCGGACTCTCGGCGCCGGCCCTGACGGAAAAAGACAAAGAAGATATCGGCTTCGCCGCCGAGGTCGAGGCGGATTATTTGGCCGTGTCCTTTGTCTGTAACTGCGAGGATGTGCATCTGGCACGGGAACTCCTGCACGCCGCTGGCGGTCGGGGCGGTATTGTCGCTAAGATCGAGCGCGCCGAGGCACTGCCAGTGGTTGCCGATATCATCGATGCCGCCGATGTCATCATGGTCGCGCGCGGCGATCTGGGTGTGGAAATCGGCGATGCTGAACTACCGGCGGTGCAAAAGCGTCTGATCAGCCTGGCACGCGAGCGCAACAGCGTGGTCATCACTGCAACTCAGATGATGCAGTCGATGATCGAAAACCCGATTCCGACCCGGGCCGAGGTGTTTGATGTTGCCAACGCTGTTATCGACGGTACGGACGCGGTCATGCTCTCGGCAGAGACCTCCATTGGCCGCAATCCGGTCAAAGTGGTGGAGTCTATGTCGCGCATTTGCGCCGAGGCCGAGAAGGAACGCTTGGTGCGACGTTCCGGCCACCGCATCGACAGCGTTTTCGGACGGGTCGACGAGGGTATTGCCATGGCCGCCATGTACACTGCCAATCATCTAGGCGTCAAAGCCATCGCAGCGCTGACCGAATCCGGTTCCACGGTCAAATGGATGTCGCGAATCAGTTCTGGCATCCCCATTTATGCCATGACCCGCCAGGTTTCGACGCGGCGCAAGGTCACGCTCTTTCGCGGCGTTTACCCGGTGCGCTTCGATGTCTCCAGCACCGACATCCATCAGGTCAACAAAGAGGTGATCGAAGAACTCCTACGCCACGGCACCGTCCATCCGGGCGATCTGGTCATCATCACCAAGGGCGACCGCAGCGGTGTCGAAGGGCAGACCAACATCATGAAAATCATGCGCGTCGGCGAACATCATCTGCTGGTAGACGATTAACCTGTCTTAACCTGTCGCTCGCCTGTCTCTGCCAAGGTGTCCGTCGGTATCTGCCTGGGTCTTCGCCGGAGCGGGCGCGCGCCACCATTCAAACCGGGCTTGCATCCGGAACATCAAGTTTACGTCAACGTCACAGGAGTATCACTATGGCCCTCATCTCCCTTCGTCAAATGCTCGATCACGCCGCCGAACATCAGTATGGCGTGCCCGCATTCAATGTGAACAATCTTGAACAGATGCGCGCCATCATGGAGGCCGCCGACGAGACCGACTCGCCGGTTATCGTTCAGGCCTCGGCCGGTGCGCGATCATATGCCGGCGCCCCTTTTTTGCGCCATCTGATCCTCGCCGCTATTGAGGAATGGCCGCACATCCCGGTGTGCATGCACCAGGACCATGGTACCTCCATGCCCGTGTGCCAACGCTCCATCCAGCTCGGGTTCAGCTCGGTCATGATGGACGGCTCTCTGGGCGAGGACGGTAAGACCCCGACCAGCTACGAGTACAACGTGGATGTGACCCGCAAAGTGGTCGAAATGTCTCACGCCTGTGGTGTCTCGGTCGAGGGTGAACTCGGCTGCCTGGGCTCGCTTGAAACCGGCCAGGCCGGCGAGGAAGACGGTATCGGCGCTGAGGGCACGCTCGATCACAGCCAGCTGCTGACCGATCCCGATGAAGCGGCCGACTTCGTCAGCAAGACCCACGTCGATGCCCTGGCCATCGCCATCGGCACCTCCCATGGCGCCTACAAGTTCACTCGCCCACCGACCGGCGACATCCTTGCCATCGGTCGCATCAAGGAAATCAACGCGCGCATTCCGACCGTGCATCTGGTCATGCATGGGTCTTCCTCGGTGCCGCAGGAGTGGCTGAAGATCATTGATGAATTCGGCGGCGACATGGGCGAGACCTATGGTGTGCCGGTCGAGGAAATCGCCGAGGGCATCAAGCACGGTGTGCGCAAGGTCAATATCGACACCGACCTGCGCATGGCCTCCACCGGCGCCATTCGCAAGCATCTGGCGGAAAACCGCAAGAACTTCGACCCGCGCAAGTACTTGGCCGCTGCCACCAAAGCCATGCACGACATCTGTAAGGCCCGTTACGAGGCATTCGGAACTGCTGGCAACGCGAGCAAAATTCGAGCGCTGTCCCTCGAAGACATGACCACGCGCTATACTAAAGGCGAGCTTGATCCCAAGATCAACTAATAGTTGCCTTCAGTAAGCCAGTTGCACTGGAGGCAACCGGATCAAGGGCGCTTCGGCGCCCTTTTTTGTCTCGCCATGGTCGGCAAGTCAATCGCGCTGGTCCCCCGTTTGCGTGCCGAAGCCGGGAACTGCTAGCGCTTGGTCTGGCCACCAACCGAAGCCGGAGTCAGGCATTTTGGCCCGCGTACGCCCGAGGCGCATTTATCGGCCGCAAATTGTTACGGCCCGCAGGGAATGGGCCAATTGGTCGCTGATCGCGCTCCTTGTATTGGCTCCCTGGCCAATTTCTGTGTTTTCGCCTTGGCTTGCGCAGTTCTCTTTCCCGCGCCTTGCCAAAGCACCTTCGCCGCTCGAGCGCCAGGTAATGGCACTGCGTCAGGAACTCGGGTTGCAGCAGCACCGCTATGACCAACTGGCCGGGCAAATTGCGCAACTTGAACTCGACTTGCGTATCGATCGTCATGCGCATGATCTTGCAAGCGAGCAAATCCTTACCTTAAGGCTGGAGCGCGAGCAACTGACCCAGAGCGTCGCGGATTTGTATCAACTGCTGGGCGCGACGGACGCGTCTGAATTGGTCAAGCGATTGCAGCTTGACTCGGCGGATGGCCGGAGTTTCGGCTATCAGTTGGATCTGAGTCCCGAGTATTGGGACAGGCTTGCAACCGGCGGGGAATTGTCACTTTGGGTGACAGGGCGGTGGCAAGAAGACTTCCTGAATGCGTCCCTTGAGGAGCCTGAGCAGGATCGTATTCGCGTTGCGCTGCGCAGGGGCGCTAACGGCCAAGCGCTGGACGGCGATTTTCAACTGCCGGATGGTTTTAGCCCGGAGGCCCTGTTGATTGAGTTGCTGCCGGCTTCTGGCGTGCTGGGCGGAGCAAGGCAGGTCATCGCCTGGGATGTGGCCTCCGATTGGTGAGGTTTTTGGTCTTCCCGGCCATTATTGGTGTTGCGATGAACAAATCATCAACAACTTGCTTTTAAGATGCCGAAGGAATCTCGCTGATGTCGGAAGCAGCTATAAACAACACAGCAAACACCACAGCGCCGGGGGCGCTGATGACAGCCTTGCGCGCCAGAACCGCCGCGTTGCATGTCGCCACCGAGAATCTTAAGCTGATGCGCAAGCTGATGGCACCAGAGGTGGATCTCGGTACCTACCGCGACTACCTGGCTGCAATTGCGGCTCCCTACACTAGGGTGGAACCACACTTGCACAATCTTTGTGCGCCAGCGACTCTGGCGCGGCTTGGGGTGCAGCCGAAGTTGCCGGCGCTCGAGCGGGATTTGGCGGCCTTGGAACTCGAGCCATCGAGGTTACCGAAGGCTCTGAATGAACGCCTGAAGGACTTGGTGCGCGACGAAACGGACGCGCTTGGCGGGCTCTACGTGCTTGAGGGGGCGACCCTGGGGGGGCGGGTGATCTCCCAGCAGCTCACACGCAATCTTGGCTCTGCGGCAAACACCCTGCCGTTCGGGTTTCTCGGCTCCCGCGTCGATCCATCGCCGGCCAGTGGCTGGCGCCATTTCGGCACCGCGCTCGAGGCTGAAGTTAGCGCCGGTGGGCATGATCCCGAGCGGGTGCTGTCAGCCGCTGTCGCTGTGTTTGAGATTGTGCACCAGGGGCTCGGCAATAGCCGTTGCGCCAGAGATGCCCGCGAGGTAAATATCGGTTAATTTGTGACCATGCGGTCATAATAGTTGACCCTGTTGGCCGGAATATTGTAGTTTTTCCAGTTCGCTGGCAGACGCCGGCGTCACTCGCCTCCCGCGAGCAAGCATATTTTCTAAATCATTTTTCCTGTCGTGTGCCGCTGGCGGCACCTTGGCCGGGTTTTCTGTCCGCTTTTTCGCCGGGCAAGAAGGCGCTGGCCCCGGGTGTTCAATGGCCGGTACGGAGGTAGACCCGTGCAGCAAAGGCCCGCGCCTGACTCGTCATCCGAGCAGACCGCATCCCCGGATCAGCATCAGACACCGGATCAGCGCGCAAGCGTTCTCTCTGGTGCGGAAATCCTAATACAGTCGCTGATCGACCAGGGCGTGGAGACCGTTTTCGGCTACCCCGGCGGCGCGGTGCTGCACATCTACGACGCGCTCTTTCAGAAGAGCGATCAGATTCGCCATATCCTGGTGCGCCATGAGCAGGGCGCCGCCCATGCCGCTGACGGCTACGCGCGTGCCAGCGGCAAATGCGGCGTCTGCTTGGTGACCTCCGGTCCGGGCGCGACCAATGCCGTGACTGGCATCGCTACCGCCTACATGGACTCCATTCCCATGGTGGTGATTACCGGCCAGGTGCCAACGCCTGTCATTGGCAGCGATGCCTTCCAGGAAGTGGACACCGTCGGCATTACCCGCCCCTGCGTGAAGCACAATTTTCTGGTCAAGCGGGTCGAGGATCTGGCTGAGACCATCGCCAAGGCCTTTCATATTGCGACCTCCGGGCGCCCTGGTCCGGTGGTGGTCGACGTGCCCAAGGACGTGACCGATCCGGGCATCAAGATTCCCTACCAATTCCAGCCCAATCTCAAACTGCGTTCCTACCAGCCGGCGCTCAAGGGCCATCTCGGTCAGATACGCAAGGCGTTAGAGGCCATGGTCGGTGCCAAGCGCCCGGTGTTTTACACCGGCGGCGGTGTGATTTTGGGCAACGCCCACGAACCCCTGATCGATCTGGTGCGTGCGCTCGGTCATCCCATTACCAGTACCCTGATGGGTTTAGGTGCCTACCCTAGTACCGATAGCCAATTCCTCGGCATGCTCGGCATGCATGGCACCTACGAGGCCAACATGGCCATGCACGAGACCGATTGCCTGATTGCCATCGGCGCGCGCTTCGACGACCGGGTCACGGGCAAGATCGAGCATTTCTGCCCGCATGCGACCATCATTCATATCGATGTCGACCCTTCGTCCATCTCCAAGAACGTGCGGGTGGATATTCCCATCGTTGGCCCGGTCGAAACGGTACTGGCCGACATGCTTGGCTTGCTACGCGAGATGAAGGCGCAACCGGACAAAGCGGCCATTACGGCCTGGTGGGAGCAAATTGACGCCTGGCGCAAACTGGACTGCCTGTGCTATGACCGCGAGAGTGAGCTGATCAAGCCGCAATTCGCCGTGCAGACACTTTACAAGGTGACCGGGGGCGATCTCTACCTGACTTCCGATGTGGGTCAGCACCAGATGTTTGCCGCCCAGTTTTATCCTTTCGACAAGCCCAGGCGCTGGATTAACTCGGGCGGGCTGGGCACCATGGGCTTTGGCCTGCCGTCGGCTATGGGCGTGCAAATCGCGCATCCCGAGGCCCAGGTGGCCTGCATCTCGGGCGAGGCGAGCATTCTGATGTGCATTCAGGAGCTGGCGACCTGCAAGCAGTACGATCTGCCGATCAAAATCATACTGCTCAATAACGGCTACATGGGCATGGTGCGCCAGTGGCAGGAGTTCTTCTACGAGAGCCGTTACGCGCACAGCTATGTGGATGCGTTGCCGGACTTCGTTGCCCTGACCGAGAGCTTCGGCCATGTTGGGATGCGGGTGGACAAGCCCGGCGAGCTCGAAGCCGCTATGCAGGAGGCCTTTGCCATGCGCGACCGCCTGGTGTTCCTCGATGTGATCGTCGACCCGACCGAGAACGTCTACCCGATGATCGCAGCTGGCAAAGGCCAGCACGAGATGCACCTGCCGCCGACGATCTCCCAGCGTGAACTGGCCTAAGCCCCCTTTCTTTAAGCCCAGCCTTTACCGCTCTCCCTGGACAAAGTGATGAGACACATTCTTTCCATGCTGGTCGAAAACGAGTCGGGCGCCCTGTCGCGCATCGCGGGGCTCTTCTCCGCGCGCGGCTACAACATAGAGTCCCTGACCGTGGCGCCCACTGATGACCCCACCCTGTCGCGCATGACCCTGGTGACCTGCGGCAACGACGACATCGTCGAGCAGATCAAAAAGCAGCTCAACAAGCTGATCGACGTGGTCAAGCTCGCCGATCTGTCCGAAGGGCCGCACATCGAACGCGAGATGATGCTGATCAAGCTGCGCGCCAAGGGCGCAGATCGCGAGGAACTCAAGCGCCTGACCGAAATCTTCCGCGCCAAGATCGTCGACGTGACCGAGGCCAGCTATGTGGTCGAGCTGACTGGTACTTCAAGCAAGCTCGATGCCTTTATCCAGGCCGTGCCTGACGGGCTGATCACAGAGGTGGTGCGCTCCGGGCCGAGTGGCATCGGGCGGGGCGAAAAAGCACTGGCGCTCTGATACCCATGCGTCCAGCGTTTTGGACTGTGTGATCAGAGCTGGATTCTTCCGCGACCTTGCAATATCCGCGTCAGCCGCCGGCGAGTTTAAAACCCAATTGTTTGCGCCCCGCGTACCCCATTATGCAGCCCAGAACGCACCGGAATCCGTTGCGATTTCGGCAGCAAGTTTTTACCACTGACTGAATTTTACTGAAGGATTCTCCTGTTATGGCAATCAACGTTTACTACGACAAAGACGCCGACCTCTCGCTGATCCAGGGCAAAGAGGTCGCCATCATCGGCTATGGCTCCCAGGGGCATGCTCATGCCAATAACCTGAAAGAGTCGGGCGTCTCGGTCACCGTGGGTTTGCGTCCAGGCTCCTCCTCGGCGGCCAAGGCGAGCAATGCCGGGTTGCAGGTCAAGGACATCCCTGAGGCGGTCGCTGGTGCCGACGTGGTGATGATTCTTGCCCCCGATGAGCATCAGGCCAAGCTGTATCGCGACCAGATCGCGCCGAACATTAAGCAGGGGGCCGCGCTGGCCTTCGCGCACGGGTTCAACATCCATTTTGGTCAGATCGAGCCGCGTGCCGATCTCGACGTGATCATGATCGCGCCCAAGGGTCCCGGCCATCTGGTGCGCTCCACCTATACCCAGGGCGGCGGCGTGCCGAGCTTGATCGCGGTGCAGCAGGATGCCAGCGGTAAGGCGCGCGACATCGCCCTGGCCTACGCCTCAGCCAACGGCGGTGGCCGTGCCGGCATCATCGAGACCAACTTCCGCGAGGAATGCGAAACCGATCTGTTCGGCGAGCAGGTGGTCCTCTGTGGCGGCCTGACCGCACTCATCCAGAACGGCTTCGAGACCCTGGTCGAGGCCGGCTATGCGCCCGAGATGGCCTACTTCGAGTGCCTGCACGAGGTCAAGCTGATCGTCGACCTCATCTACGAGGGTGGTATCGCCAACATGCGCTACTCCATCTCCAATACCGCCGAGTATGGCGATCTGACTCGTGGCCCGCGCATCGTCACCGATGAGACCAAGGCCGAGATGAAGCGTGTTCTCGGCGAAATCCAGAACGGTTCTTTTGCGCGTGAATTCATCCTTGAGAACCAGGCCGGTGCGCCGCGCATGAAAGCCATGCGCCGTCTGAGTCAGGAGCATCAGATCGAGGAAGTCGGCGCCCGCCTGCGCGAGATGATGCCCTGGATTCGCGAGAAGCAGTTGGTCGACAAATCCAAGAACTGAGGCGATTGGCGGACAGTCTCATCGCGGATGAGGCAGGATCCCGGTTTGCCTTTTTACAGAAGGGCGAGAGCCGGTGGCGCGCAGTGTGGGGGCAAGGCGGCACTGATCAAGTGTTGCGATCTTTGTGCCAGACTAGCGAGCAAGGGTTCAATGCCGCACTGAAGTGCGCGGGCGGTACTCAAACACTGTACAGACTGCCTTGCTACTGATGGCGCTGGCAGGCATAGTACGAGCGCATGGTGCGAATTCCTTGTCTGGCATGTGCCGAGCTGCCGATGCTTGTATGGCGCGGTGGCCTGTGCATCGGCCATGGATCTTGCTTCTATAAGCAATGGGAAATTGGTTTGCGGTTTTGGGTCGGGTGACGGACGCGGGGTCTCCCGGCGGCAAGGGTGCCGCCGGGAAGCCTCCCTGGATGCAAAGGGGGAGGTATTCACGGCGTTTTTCGTGGCCGTCACCCAGCCCAAACCGAGCCGAAATGCCATAGGGTTTGGGTATATATATGGATTTTTGTTTCGAGATGGCGATTTATCATGAATACAAAAGAGTTGAATGACGCGATCGGCCAACGGTTGAGAGAGGCGCGCCAAGCGCAGGGCCTGAGCCTGGCGCAGTTGTCGGAGAGGACGGGTAACGAGCTGTCAAAGTCCCGCATCAGCAATTACGAGCAGGGTATTCGCCGAATGGGCATCGAACAGGCGCAGACCCTGACGCAGGCGCTAGGTACAGTGTCACCAGTGTATTTGCTGTGCCTGGATGACTCGGCACCCGAGTTGTCCCCGGAGGAACAGCGTCTGATTGGCAATTTCCGCGCTGCCGACCCAACCGGGCGCCTGCGGGTGCTCGAAGCGGCCGAAGAAGCCAAGAACGGGTGATATTTTTACTGCGAATCACACGGATGCATTATCCGGGGTGGTCGGGACCATGAGCGTTAGGCGGGCTAAAGGTTCCGTGCCTCAGAGGGCGCAATGCGCGCAACCTGTTGGTGTGGGCGGTGCCTATCAAATGAGTTCAGCCAGATGAGTTCAGCCACTGACACAGACGGCAATCGCCGGCGCTTCCAGCGTATCGGCCTCGACCGCGAGGTGCGGGTTGAGGCGATGGATCAGGAGACCCAGTGCCGGCTGGTCGATATTTCGCTGCGCGGTCTGCTGCTGGATGCCTGTGAGAGTTGGCAACCGGTGCTTGGGCAACTGGTCGATCTGTCTGTGGTGCTCGATGAGCAGGGTAGTATGCGCATTCAGGTCAAAGGCGAAGTCAGGCACCTGGACGCCGGACAGATTGGTGTCCATGTGCTGGAAATGGACTTGGACAGCGTGGCGCAACTGCGGCGGTTGGTCGAGGTGAATCTGGACGACGATTCGCGGCTTGATCTCGAATTGCAGGCCATGCTGGTTGAGCGCGATCCCACCGACTGAACAGGCTGCTGAATCGGTGGACTGAATCCTTGCAGGTGCCCTCGGCAACAGGAGGACCCTAACCGATGAAAGCCATGGTAATGAACGGACCGGGCGGCCCCGAGGTGCTCGTTCCGTCCGAGCTTGATGATCCCCGGATCGAATCACCGCACGCGGTTCTGGTGCGCGTGCAGGCCGCAGGTGTGAACCCGGTCGACACCAAGATCCGCAGTCGCGGCCCGATGCGCGCGGCCACCGGACCGACGGTACTCGGTTGCGACGGTGCCGGCGTGGTCGAAGCCGTGGGCACGGAGGTGACCCGGGTGCGACCCGGTGACAGCGTCTGGTATTGCAGCGGCGGACTAGGCGGCATGCGCGGCAATTATGCCCAGTTCAATCTGGTCGACGAGGCGCTTATCCAGCCTCTGCCGGCGGGGCTTCCCATCGATCAGGGCGCTGCCGCGCCCTTGGTGCTGATCACCGCCTGGGAGGCGCTGCATGATCGCGCTGGTATCAGGCCTGGTCAGCAGGTGCTGATTCATGGCGGCGCGGGTGGTGTTGGCCATGTCGCCATTCAGCTTGCGGTCGCTGCCGGCGCGCGCGTGGCCACCACGGTCAGCAGCGCCGAAAAGGCGGACGTTGCGCATCGTCTCGGCGCTGAGTGCGCGATCAATTATCGCGAGGAGTCTTTGATCGAGGCTATATCCGACTGGACTCAGGGGCGTGGCGTGGATATTGCGCTTGATACCGTCGGTCCTGAGGTTTTCCGCCAGACTATCCCCGCCATGGCGCTTTATGGTGATCTGATCACCATTCTCGATCCTGGTCCGGATATTGACCTGAGCGAAGCGCGCCTGCGCAATCTACGCATCAGTCTGGAACTGATGCTGACCCCGCAACTGCGCGATATCGGTGAAGCCCAGGCGCGTCAGGGCTGGATTCTCAGCCAGTGCGCCGAACTCATGGAGCGGGGTCAATTAGGCATTCATGTCAGTGAGTCTTTGCCCTTCACCCAGGCAGCCGAGGCTCATCGTCAGCTCGAAGCGGGCGGGATGAGCGGCAAATTGGTGCTGCGCATCGACCCTTGACGACTTTGGCGCCTATGTCCGGTGTGTTGTCTCTCGCCGGTGACGCGTGAGTGACCCGACCCCTTTACCGCAAAGGCTGCGGGTCGCTCTGCTGGCGGATACGCACGGGCAGATTGATCCGCGCATTCTTGCCCTAGTGGCGGACTGCGACATGGCCGTGCATGGCGGGGATATCGGCTCGGTGGCGGTGCTGGCGAGTCTTCAACCCAAGCTTGGACAGGTCTATGCAGTGCGGGGCAACAACGACGTCCATCGTGACTGGCCGGTTGCAGACCAGGCGCTACTTGAACGCATTCCCGGGCGAGCCCAGGTGGACCTGCCGGGCGGTCTTTTGGTGGTTGAGCACAGCCACCGCATGGCAGCGGCTGGGCGTCATGAGCGGCTGCGCCGACGCTATCCTCAGGCGCGGGCCATCGTTTATGGGCATAGTCACCGTCTGGTGGTGGACTGCGAGTGCCTGCCCTGGGTGCTGAACCCGGGCGCAGCCGGGCGTTCGCGTACCTGCGGCGGCCCTTCCTGTCTGGTGCTGACGGCGAGTCTTGATCGTTGGGAGATCGATGAGCACCGTTTTGCGCTGCCACCGCGATCAAAACACCAGACTGCGGCCAGACTCTGAGCGATCCGCCGAGCGACCGCTCGTCGGAATCGGGCCGAGTTTGGGCAAAATGGGGCTGCCAAACCGAGCGGGATTTGAAAACTGCGCTACACTTTTAATTATGGCTCCTGACACAGGAGTTCAAAACGCCCTGACCCAGGGTGCGCGCCCAAGGCGCCAGCAGCATAAGGCCGGCATCCGCCGGCCTTAATCTTTTGGCGGATGCGCTACACTGCCGGGCATGAGCAAGAGCCCAGATACCCCGCCCAAATCCCTGCTGCGCCTGGTCGGGCGCGCCATCGCCGACTATCGCATGATCCAGCCCGGTGATCGCGTGCTGGTTGCAGTCTCCGGTGGCAAGGATTCTTTGTCATTGCTACAGATTCTCCGTCATCTGCAACGGCGTGCGCCGGTGCACTTCGAGCTTGGCGTCATCACGGTCGATCCGCAAGTGCCGGGTTTTGACCCTGAACCGCTGATTGGCTATTACAGCCAGCTTGGGCTCGACTATCTCTACGAGCGCCAGCCGATCATGGAACAGGCGCAAGCGCACATGGATGGCGATTCTTTTTGCGCTTATTGCGCGCGCATGAAGCGCGGCATCATGTATCGGCTGTGCCGCGAGCATGGTTATGGGGTGCTGGCGCTTGGGCAGCATCTTGATGATCTGGGCGAAAGTCTGATGATGTCCATGTTTCACGGCGGGCAGTTGCGCACCATGAAAGCGCACTATCGCATCGACGCAGGCGATCTGCGCGTCATCCGCCCGCTGGTCTATTGCCGTGAGCGCCAGACTTGCGCCTATGCCGAGACCGCCGCGCTGCCGGTGGTGCCAGATTCCTGTCCGGCCTGTTTTGACAAACCGACCCAGCGCGACTACTTCAAGGGATTGCTCGCGCGCGAGGAGCAGGCCAATCCGCGCCTGTTTGGCAATTTGCTGAGCGCGATGCGTCCGCTGCTGACAGAAGGCGACCTTTGATCTGGTGCATCTCGCCCGGCTCCGCCCAACACTCTCCAGTACTGATTGTTCAAGAACCGGCCCCAGAGAACGATACAGAGGGTAAGGCTCCGCGAAAAATGGAGCTGATGAAGGCAGGGATTTTCGGGACAGGGAGTCGCCTTCTGTCAGGGACTGAGCTGGGCGGAGCAGAGCAGGACCGGTCACGGCCAAAGAAAGGATTCTGGCAGGTCGTGACTGGTCGTTTTCCGCACAGACCTTGAGGCGGACCCTCGGGCACACCTTCGAGGCTTGACCATGTTTGATCGATTGGATGCCATACAACCCATTTCCTCCACCCGTTTTGGCCAGGCGATGGGCAGTGATGAAAACGAGCACTACCCAATGCTCGATGGGCGCGCGGTGCCGGGCAAAAGCGGCAAGCGCAGCGATCAGCGCGGCAGCGAGCGGCGTTCGGCAGAAAGGCGCCGCAAAGAGCGACGATTCAAGGAGCGGCGCGACGATGATCGCCGAGGCGGTCTGCGCATGGTTACGGAACGTCGCCTGGAAGATCGGCGCGATCTTGATCGACGCGATACTGATCGCCGCCGCAACGAGCGCCGCCTGCCAAGTGCACCCAGGGTCAACCTGCGCGGCCCGGCGATGTTTCCGTCAGGCTGGGGGCGCGCTCGCAGCCCGGTGGTTGACGACTACGCCTGATTTTGATGCGGTCGGTGATCCTTACCGTGACACAGTCGCTTCATTATCCGGGCTGGCCGGGACCATGCGCCTCAGGCTCCCGCTTTGCGCAGTAAGATTGCTGCTGTTCCGCGGCAGCCAGAAATGCCAGCAAGCGCGGACTGTATTCAGGAATATGCTCGCTTGAGTCATGATCCCCTCCGGGAATGACCAGCAGCTCTAGCCCTCCCGGAGCGCCTGATTGGGCAATCATCTGAGCATCAGTGATCGGCACCGCCCGGTCAGCATCGCCATGTACCAGCAGCACCGGGCAGGGGATGGCCTTGATGGTGTTCACGGGCGCAATGGTCTCGAAGCGATGGCCGATGACCCATTCCACATAACGCGCGACCAGCGCGATGACGGGGGACGGCAGACGGATCTGGCGCAGATAACGCGCGGTCACCCAACGCGGGTGGGCGAAGGTGGACAGGCTGACCACGGCGGCTAAGTCATTGCGGCGCGAGGCACTGAACAATGCCGCGCCGGCGCCAACTGAGTGACCAATCACTGTGATGGAGGCTGCCGCATCGGACTGATTTGCTTGCAGCCAGGTGATGGCGGCGTCCAGATCCTCGGCAAAACGGGGCAGCGAGGAAAAGGTCGCTCCCGGGCTGCGGCCATGGTTGCGCGCATCAAACAACAGCACATTGTAGCCACCACCATGCAGGGGCAGGGCGAGCGGCAGCATTTGCTCGGCATTGCTGCCCCAGCCGTGCAGAATAATGACCGAACGACGGCTGTTTTCAGCAGGCAGCCACCAGCCAAACAGCGGCTTGCGGGCGCGACCCGGGATTGCCACGGTGGCAAAAGGCAGACCGAGTGTGCCGGGATCAGACTGCTCGGGCAGACGTTTGGCGCGAAAGCCGAGCTGGATAGCAAGATGAAATAGCAGCCAGGCCAAGATCAGGCCGGCTGCAAGGGAGGCGAACTGGAATGGCGAGGGCATCATGGATGCCAGAGTTTGCGCGGTCGGCCGACTCGACCGCCATGCATTCGGTCAATCCCGCAGCCTAATGCGCCTCATCCCAATTTTCCCCCACGCCGATATCGACAATCAGCGGCACCTTCAGCTCGGCGGCTGACTGCATCAGCTCGCGGATCTGGCTAGTGGCGGCATCAATAGCTTCATTGGCAATCTCAAATACCAGCTCATCATGGACCTGCATGATCATCCGCACCGGCGGTTGCTCGCGCTGGATCCAGTCATCGACGGTGATCATGGCGCGCTTGATAATGTCCGCCGCGCTGCCCTGCATGGGGGCGTTGATGGCGGTGCGCTCAGCACCCTGGCGGCGCTGCTGATTGGTGTGGTTGATGTCCGGCAGATAAAGTCGGCGACCGAAGATTGTCTCGACATAGCGGTCGCGTCCGGCCTGCTCGCGAATCCGCTCCATAAAGGCTTTTACCCCTGGGTAGCGGGCAAAATAGGTATCCACGTAGGCTTGGGCCTCACGCCGCTCAATGCCAAGCTGGCGCGCGAGGCCGAAGGCGGACATGCCGTAAATGAGCCCGAAGTTGATCGCCTTGGCCGAGCGGCGCTGGTCTGAGGTAACCTCCTCTGGCGGCAGGCCATGGATTTCCGCTGCGGTGGCGCGATGCACATCGGCCCCGGCGGCAAAGGCGGCCAGCAGACGTTGGTCACCGGACAGATGCGCCATAATGCGCAGCTCGATCTGAGAATAATCCGCTGCCACCAGCCGATAGCCGGGTTCGGGGATAAAGGCACGGCGAATGCGCCGGCCCTCTTCGCGACGGATGGGTATATTTTGCAAATTGGGGTCGCTGGAGGATAGGCGTCCGGTGGCGGCGACCGCTTGGTGGTAGCTGGTATGCACCCGGCCGGATTCGGGGTTGCGCATGCGCGGCAATTTGTCGGTGTAGGTGGAGCGCAACTTCGACAGGCCGCGATGCTCAAGGATCAGGTGCGGCAGCTCGTGTCCGTCCTCGGCGAGTTTTTCGAGGACTGATTCCGCTGTTGATGGCGCGCCCTTAGGCGTGCGCGAGAGCACCGGCAGGCCCAGTTCCTCGAAGAAGATTTGGCCGATCTGCTTGGGTGATCCGAGATTGAACTTGCGCCCGGCGGCCTGATAGGACTTCTCCTCAAGCTCGGCGATGCGCTCGGCTAACTCGCGGCTTTGTTTGCCGAGTTCCTCGGCATCAATGCGCACACCTAAGCGCTCCATGCGCGAAAGAACCGGGATCAGCGGGATTTCGATTTCTTGATACAGCTGCTTCAGGCTTGGTGTCTGCTCGAGCCTTGGCCAGAAGCTGCGATGCAGTTGCAGGGTGATGTCGGCATCCTCGGCGGCATAGGGCGCGGCCTGCTCGAGGTCGATTTGATCGAAGCGCAGCTGTTTCGCACCCTTGCCGGCGATGTCCTTGAATGCGATGCACTGGTGGCCGAGGTATTTCAGCGCCAGGGTGTCCATGTCGTGGCGGCTCGCGGTGCTGTCGAGCACATAGCTCTGGAGCATGCTGTCGTGGGCGACGCCTTGGAGCGCGATGCCATGGCCGGCAAGCACGTTCATGTCGTATTTGAGATTCTGCCCGAGCTTGCGCCGGGTTGGATCTTCCAGCAACGGCTTGAGCGCGGTGAGAATCTCGTTGCGCTTAAGTTGGGTCGGAGCGCCGGGGTAGCAGTGCGCGAGCGGCAAATAAGCGGCATCGCCGGGCGTAATGGCAAAGGACAGCCCGACGATCTCGGCTTGCATATAATCGAGCGCGGTGGTTTCGGTATCGACGGCGAACAGCTCGGCGGCTTGCAGGCGCTCAAGCCAGCTCGCGAAATCCGCTTCGGTCAAGATGACCTGGTAGTCCACCTCGATCTTGGGGCTGGCTTGGGGGTCGGTCCCGCTCGAAGCCTCGGGGTCTGCCACGGCCTCGAGCGTTGCCAGCAGCCGGCGCGATTCGATGCGCTCATACCAGGTGCGCAGGCTGTCGCTGTCCGGGGCGCCGGGACTGAGATCCTCCGGTGCCAGTTCAAGCTCTAGATCGCGCTTGATGGTGGTGAGTTGCCGTGCCAAGGGCAGTTGCGAAAGGCTCTCGCGCAGGTTCTCACCGACCTTGCCGCCAATCTTATCGGCGTGCGCCATCACGCCATCAAGATCGCCATACTCGCCGAGCCACTTGACTGCCGTCTTGGGACCGCACTTGGGTACGCCGGGAATGTTGTCGACGCTGTCGCCCATCAGGCTCAAATAGTCCACAATTCGTTCAGGCGGCACGCCGAACTTCTCACGCACGCCATCGGGGTCGAGCAGACTGTCGCTCATGGTGTTGATCAGATGAATGCGATCTGTCACCAGTTGCGCCAGATCCTTATCGCCGGTAGAAATCAGCGTGCGCAGCCCGGCCGCCTCGGCGCGGGTCGCCAGGGTGCCGAGCACGTCATCGGCTTCTACCTCGGGGATGATCAACAACGGCAGCCCGAGTGCGCGCACAATCTCGCGCAGCGGGTCGATCTGTTCGCGCAAGTCCGCCGGCATCTCCGGGCGGTTGGCCTTGTAGTCAGCAAAGAGGGCGTTGCGAAAGGTTGGTCCGGGAGCGTCGAACACCACACCGATATAGCGGGGTTGATAACGCTCGCATAAACTACGGATCATGTTTAGCACGCCAACCAGGGCGCCGGTCGGCTCACCGCGCGAGTTACTGAGCTTGGGCAGGGCATGATAGGCGCGGAACAGGTAACCTGATGCGTCGAGCAGCACGAGATCGTAGACGTTTGACATGATGGCGATGGTGACAGCGTTAAAACCAAAGAATCGGGGGCTCGGAGGCCAAGTTAGCATGATGCGACGGCTGGCGGCAGTGGGCTTGGGGAAGCTTGGCGTGAATCACCCGGTTTTATTCGGCACAGTGGCCGCGAGCATCAGCAGCGGCATGCACGCTTGCAGCAATAGCGCACCAGCCTCCGCGCACCACAGCAGTTGCAGACTGCAAGCCTGATGGAACAATCGACGGCCCACCAAAGCAGTCTGTTCGACGCCCTTCTGGACAAGCCGGCCTGGTTGCTCGCGGCCTGCCTGGGACTATTCGCGCTGTGGGAGCTTGGACTGCGCAAACTCGGTGGTCGCGGTGGATCGGCGAACAAGCCTGGCCTGGTCGCAACCCTGGATTTGTTGCTGCTGCCAACAGTGGTCATCCTGGTCGGCACACTGCTGCGGTTGGCGGTCGAGGAGTTTGGCATCGCGCGCGCCGAGGAACCGCTGCGGGTCATCATGGTGTTTTTTTTCTACATGGTGTTGTCCTGGTGCCTGGTGCGGATGGGCGAGGTGTTTCTGTTCGAGAAGCGCGTCGCAGACTACCGCGCGAGCGTGCCTGGGCTGCTGCGCGCGCTTGGCTATCTCGGCGGTCTGCTTGGCGGCGTCAGCCTCTTTATGTGGCAGCAGGGCTATTCCATCGCCGGGGTCTGGGTCTCGACCGGTGTCGCTGCCGCCCTGGCCGGATTCGCGCTGCAACGGCCGTTGGGAGATCTGTTTGCCGGCATTGCCATGGGGCTGGAGCAGCCCTTTCAGATTGGCGACTGGATTGAGCTGCCGGGCGACATTGTCGGGCGGGTGGTGGACATTAACTGGCGCGCCACCTGGTTGCAGGGCTGGGACAACAGCCGCCTTATCATTCCCAATTCGCTGCTTGCCGGGCAGAACATCAAGAACTACGAAAGTGGCCGGCGCCAGTTTGCCCCCTGGTACATCGTCAAGGTGCCGGCCGAGGTCGACCCGCGCTTTGCCACCGCGTTGCTGCTCGAGGCCGCGATGCGCGCGCCCCATGTGCTGAATCGGCCGCTGCCGGTGGTGCGCCTGGCCAATGCGACGAGTCAGCCCTATGAATACATGGTGTGGGTCCATTACGATAATTATCCGGCCATGTTCCGCGGTCGCGAGGAGCTGTTTCGCGAGATTCATTACGCTTTTCTGAATGCGGGTATTCACATCTCGCCGCAAATCTCTGAATGGCGCACCCGGCGTGCCGATGCCAACACCCGCGAGCGCCCGAGTATTTTTCAGGCGCTCAAACAACTCGACGTCTCCCGCCATTGGGCGGATGAAGAGATCGAACAGATCGCGACGCCCAGCCGCTATCTCGACTTCGATGCTGGCGCCGTGCTGCTGCGCGAGGGCGAGATTGCCGAGGCCTTCGATATCGTGATCCACGGCCTGGTGGAGGCCAGCATTACCCTGCCCGGCGGTGCGAAGGAAGTCACAGAGCTGCTTGGCCCCGGCGACTACTATGGCATTCTGTCGATGGCGACCAGTGAGCCCTCATTTCTCGAATACACGGCAAGAAGTGATGTCGTGCTGGTGCGCGTGAGCTTTGAGTGCCTGCAACGAATCTTAACCGCGCACCCGGACCGCGCTGCCGTTCTCGCGGCCACCGTCAAGCAGCGCTTCGACGCTGCCGAACAGGCACGCGAGGCCTCTCGGCGCCATGTGCCCAAGCGCAGTTTCCGTGAAATTTCGCGCCGGATTGAAGAGCTGATTGGGCGGCGGGGCTGAGCCAGCATGTGGGTGTGATGGGTTCCGGTTTGCTATCTCGCAGCGGAAACCCGGATACTTGGCCTTTGCCCGACACTTCTAGACTTTGAAACCCGATGCACCAGCGGATTCGCGCAACCCTTGCCGAGCATATCGACACCATTAATGCGCTGGTTGACCTCACCGGCGAGATTGCGGCCCTGGCCGAGCGCGGGGTAGCCACACTCAAGGCCGGCGGGCGGATTCTTTGGATGGGCAATGGCGGCAGCGCAGCCGATGCTCAGCATCTGGCCGCCGAGTTGGTTGGCCGTTTTGAGCGCGAGCGCCCTGGGCTTGCGTCCATTGCTCTGACCACCGACACCTCAATTCTGACCTCGGTTGCCAATGACTATGGTTTTGAGCACATTTTTGCCCGTCAGGTCGAAGCCATCGGGCGCCCGGGAGACTTGCTGATCGGCCTGTCGACATCCGGCAATAGCCCCAATGTGCTGCGCGCCATGGAGGTTGGCGCCAGACTCGGGTTGACGTGTGCCGGGCTGACCGGTGCAGATGGTGGCGCGCTGCGTGAGCAGTGCGAACTTTGCCTGTGCGTGCCATCCAGACGCACCGCGCGCATCCAGGAGGCCCATCAGCTGATCGGGCATCTGCTGTGTGATGCCATCGAGGCCCAAGCCCAAGCTGAAGCCCAGGCCAACACCCAAGCCGGGGTTCAACAAGACCGGGGCACGGGGTCATGAGCTTTTCCGATCCGGCTGCGGTGCGCGAGGCGGTGACCAGCGGTTTTGGCGGGCGGCGCCTGCTGGTGGCCGGCGATTTGATGCTTGATCGCTACTTATGGGGCGAGGTGCAACGCATCTCGCCCGAAGCGCCTGTGCCCGTGCTGCGCCTGCGCCGCGAGACCGAAGTGGCCGGTGGCGCGGCCAATGTCGCGCGCAATCTGGCCGCGCTTGGGCTTAAGGTCGAATTGGCGGGCGTGATCGGGCAGGATACCGAAGCTGAGCGGCTGCTGGCGCTGCTGCGACAAGCCGGGATTGGGACCGATGCGGTTGTGGGTGCGAGCGAGCGCGGCACCAGCACCAAGACGCGCGCCATCGGCAATCACCAGCAGATGCTGCGCATCGACCGCGAGGAAACCAGGCCCCTGGAACCCGCGCTCGAGGATGCCCTGTTCGCCGCGATCAGCCCACGTCTTAAAGATGTCCATAGCCTGCTGCTCTCAGACTACGCCAAGGGCGTGCTGAGCGGCGGCCTCTGCCAGCGGCTGATCCAGGCGGCGCGAGCGCTCGGTAAGCCGGTGTGGGTCGATCCCAAGGGTCGGGATTTCAGCCGCTACCAGGGCGCTAGCTTGATGACCCCAAATCGCGCCGAACTGGCTGTCGCCCTGGGGCTGTCGGCGAGTGAACTCCCGTCCTTGCTCACAGGTGCCGATCGGCTGCGCGAGACACTGGAGCTGGAGGCGCTGGTCATCACCCTGGGTGAATTGGGGATGACACTAATCGACGCCCAAGGTCAGCACCAAATTCCGGCGGTGGCGCGCGAGGTGTTTGATGTTTCCGGTGCTGGCGACACTGCCATTGCTGTGCTGGCCGCCGCCCTGACCGCAGGTCTGACGCGTGCCGATGCCGTTGCGCTGGCCAATCTCGGCGCTGGCGTGGTGGTCGGTCGGGTCGGCACCGCCCAGCTTGAAGCCGCCGAACTCCTGGCCGCCATGGAACAGGACAGCGCCAATGCCCAGCAGGCGAAAATCCTCACGCGAGAAGCGCTGCTGGAACGACTGCGCCACTGGCGGGATCAGGGCGAGCGTGTTGTTTTCACCAATGGCTGCTTCGATCTATTGCATGCCGGCCATGTCAGCTATCTTGCGCAGGCACGTCAGTATGGACAGCGCTTAATCCTTGGGCTAAACAGCGATGATTCAGTGCGCGCGCTTAAAGGCCCGCAACGCCCGATTGTGTCGGAAGCTGACCGCGCCCTGGTGCTGGCTGGCCTGACCGCTGTGGATGCCGTGGTGATTTTCAACGAGTCCACACCCTTGGAGCTGATCCGCGCCATTCGCCCCGACGTGCTGGTCAAGGGGGCGGATTATCGGCCCGAGCAAGTCGTGGGTGCCGATGAGGTGCAAGGTTATGGTGGGCAACTGGTGCTGATCCCGCTCTTGCCCGAGCGCAGCACCAGCGCCATGATCGCGGAGTTGGCTGCTGGAGATTGCAGGAAGCAAGGCTGAAGGCAGACGACTTTTTCACCGAAATAACCTAACCACTGACCACAAACAAACCTCATGAGCTACATCCTGATTCTCTACTACAGCCGCTACGGCGCCACTGCCGAGATGGCGCGCATGATCGCGCGCGGTGCCGAGGAGGAAGGCATGGAGGCACGCTTGCGCACCGTGCCGGCCGTGTCTGCGGTGTGCGAGGCGCTTGAAGACGGCATCCCCGCCACCGGCGCTCCTTATGCAACTGAAGAAGATCTGCGTGATTGCGCGGGCCTCGCGCTTGGCAGCCCAACGCGCTTCGGCAACATGGCTGCGCCGATGAAATACTTTCTTGACGGCACCTCCTCGCTATGGCTGAAAGGCGCTTTGGCTGGCAAACCGGCGGGGGTATTCACCTCCACCTCCAGCCTGCACGGCGGGCAGGAGACCACGCTCACCTCCATGATGTTGCCGCTGTTGCATCATGGCATGCTGCTGGTTGGCCTGCCCTATAGCGAAACCGATCTGCTGCACACCACTGGCGGCGGCACGCCCTATGGTCCCTCGCACCTGGCTGGTATCAACAATGATCTGCCGTTGAACGAGGCCGAGTCACGCCTGTGCCAGGCGCTGGGCCGGCGATTGGCGCGCACTGCGCGCGCGCTGGCGGGATGATTTCCTTCCACCACCCGCATCCCATTCCCCATGCAACAACTCGGTCTGGCGTTGCGCCTGCCCCAGGTGCAAGCCTTTGCTAATTTTATCCCCGGGCGCAATGCTGAGGTGCTGGCTGCGCTGCGTGACTGGGCGGGCGGTCAGGGGGCGCCCTATCTGAGCCTGCACGGCGAGCCCGGCTGCGGCAAGACGCATTTGCTGCGCGCCGCTTGTGCCGAGGTCGAGCGCCAGGAGCGGCCGCTGGTCTATCTATCGCTGGCGCAACTGGACCTGATGCCGGACGTCTGCGAAGGGCTGGAAGCACTCAATGCCGTTGTGCTCGACGACCTGCAAGCCATTGCCGGCAACGCCCTTTGGGAGCAAGCCTTGTTCGCGCTCTTCAACCGCCTGCGCGAACAGGGCGCGCGCTTGTTGGTCGCCGCCACACGCCCGCCGGCAGCCCTCTCGATTGAACTACCCGACCTGCAATCGCGCCTTTGCTCCGGGCCAAGCTTTTTGCTCCAGCCGCTGGATGACGATGGGCTGGATCAGCTTCTCAGCCAGGGCGCGTGCGAGCGTGGCTTCACCCTGGATGCCGCCGCGCGCCGCTATCTGCTCTGTCGCTGCACCCGCGCCCCGGCTGCCCTGCTGCGCCTGCTCGATGAGATTGATGCCGCCAGCCTGGCACAGAGCCGGGTGCCGACGGTGCCTTTTTTGAGCGCATGGCTGGCCTCCCAGGATATCTGCTGAAAATCAGCTGTAGGCTCGGGATCAGTTCGGGCGCCCGATCAGCACATAGACCGCATGATCCCCGCTGGCGGAAAGCCCAAGGCCCAGATAGGCCGGGCCAATCCAGGTGTCGGAGCCAAAAAACAGGCTGCTGCCAAAGCGGGTGCCCTCGGGCGCCAGATTGAAGTCAACCCCCGCGGCATCGTTGAAGCGGCTTTCGGGCAGCCAGCCGGCTTCCAGCGAAGCGCCAAGAAAGAGCCCGCGTCCGAAGGGGGTTGGCAGGGTGGCGATCTGGCGATAGTAGGCCAGGGAGCCGAACACCATGTCGTTGCCGCGGAATTGCTCGTTGGCATAGCCCGAGAGCGTCAGGAAGCCGCCGAGCGGAAACTGGTCGTAGTAGGGCATGTCGGCGCCGAAACTGGTTCCGGCCTTGAAGCGCACGGCCAAAGTGTTGGGACCGAAACTTGTTGCATCAAAGGCGGTGACCTCGGCGCGGGTGTAGTTTGGATCGGCACCCAAGGCGGCAAGCGGCGCGCGAGCCTCAAGCGTCAGACGCTGGCCGTTACGCGGCACGGCGGCGCGATCCATGGTGTCGTAAGCCAGACGCGCGCGCACGCCGGAATCGACCACCCGCCCGTCTGGCAGCTCGGCTGAGCCCGTATCCAGATTGACATCGGTAATGCCCCAGTAAGGCCCAATGCGCATTTCCAGATGACTGCGGCTGAGGCCAAAATCGGCCCCGACACGCGCCCGGCTGACATCGTAGCGGGCAACACGCTGATCGCCATCAAAGACGCTGTAAGGCGTCTGGTAGATGTCGAAATAGGGCGCGACAAAGCCGGAGTGATCCAGGTCGAGCGGCTGGAACCACTCGCTGAATAGGCGTGGTTCGTTACCCAGTTCAAGCTCGCTGAACCATTCGGCACCGAGGCTGTTCATCCAGGTCTGGCGATAGGTGGCGCGCAGACCAAAGCGGCTGTCACCCTGATTGTCGCTCGAGAGTTTCAGCCCGAAGCCGAGATAGCCCGGTCCCCAGCCTTTTTCCACCGCATCGACGACCAGCACCTCGCCTCTGCCCCGGTCATCCGGCTGAAAACGGTAGCTGATGCGCTCGAAGTCCCCGCGTCCATAAAGACGCTGGATATCACGCTCAAGGCGCTCGCGGTCGAAGGGCTTGCCCTGCTGGGCTTCAATCAGTGCGTCAAACAACTTGGCATTGACCCGTTTGAGTCCGGCGATTCGTACCTCGCTGACGCGCTGCACCGGCGCGCCGGAGCCGAAGTGCGCCTGCTTCCAGGCGGCGTATTCGGTCTCGCTCAGGCTGAAGCGGCGCAGTTGGTCAGCGCTTTGGCGCGCAGCGGTTACCCCGGTGGCGATGGCCTCGGCCGCGCGCGGAAAATCACCCGAGCCGATATCGCCCAGATCGGGCACAATGAGCAGATCGCGCTTGGGGTCGATCTCGGCCAGCGAGGTCTCGACGTTCTGCTCGGTGAGAATGGCGATCATCTGACCGGTGATGCCGATAAGATTGTCGAGCTGATCGCGTGGCAGAAAGCTCGAGCCAAGATTCACCACGATCAGATGATCGACACCCATGGAACGCGCGACATCCACCGGCAGGTTGCGCACAAGGCCGCCGTCGACAAAAATGTGATCTTGCCACACGATGGGAGCAAAAATGCCAGGCACCGCCATGCTCGCGCGCAGCGCTATTGGCAGCGGGCCCTGATCGAACACAAACATCTCGCCGTTTTCAAGGTTGGTCGCCACGGCCCGAAAGGGAATCGGCAGGGCGTCGAAGTTCTCCGTGGTCTCCACGCCCTTGAGCAGATCGTTAAAAAACAGCTGGACTTTCTGCCCGGAAATGGCGCCCGGGGGCAGTTTCATCTTGCCCCCGCTCACCCCGACGGTGAAATTAAAGGCGGTTGTCATGCTCGCCTCCTGACGCCGAGCTGGCCACTGTGAGCGCGGCGGGTTGTCGTCGAAGAGCTCGTTCCAGTCCACTAGTAGCACACGATTCTCGAGTTCTTCCGCTGACAGCCCGGCGGCATAGCCGCCGCCGACCAGCGAGCCCATACTGGTGCCGGCAATGGCGTGAATGGGAATTCGTAATTCCTCCAGCACCTTGAGCACTCCGATATGGGCGGCGCCCTTGGCACCCCCGCCGGCCAGCACCAGGCCAATGCGCGGATGCCTGGCGGTGCCGGCGGCATTTGCTGGGCTTGGCGCCAGGATGGTGCAGCTGAGGGTAAGCAGGACAAGCGCCGGAAGTAGCCAGCCCGAAAGCAGCCAACTGGGAAGCAACCAGCTGCGAGGCAACCGGCGGGCCATGACAGCGCTTTTAGGGGCGAATGGATTCGCCCGGTCGAGGTGAACACCCTGATGCATCATGATTTCGCAAGGACATTTAATGGACAGATAGGGGGCAGGAACCAAGCTATGTTAGCGCACTCGGTTGCAGCGCTCCCTAATCCCTCATCACTTCTCGCTATCCACTCTCCACTTCCTAATCAACCAATACATGCAGGACCTCAACCCGGCCCAGGCCGAAGCTGTCGCCCACACCTCAGGTCCGCTGCTGGTTATCGCCGGTGCCGGCTCAGGCAAAACCCGGGTCATTACCCGCAAAGTGGGTTTTTTGATCAAAAAACGCGGGCTGCCGGCGCGTGCCATTGTGGCGCTGACGTTCACCAACAAGGCCGCGCGGGAGATGAAGTCCCGCGTGGGCGAACTGGTGCAGGGCAGGGCGGCACGCGGCTTGAGGGTCTCGACCTTCCACACCTTTGGGCTCAATCTGCTGCGTCGCGAACTCAAACACGCCGGTCTTCGCCCCGGCTTTTCGCTGTTCGATCCGCAGGACGGTGAGGCGCTGCTGAAGGACCGTCTGGCCGAGGCCGGGCTGGCCGAGATCGCCCCGGCGGCCGCCCTGTCCCGCATCTCTCATTGGAAGAATGATCTGATCCCGCCAGAGACGGCCGCCAGCGCGGCCGAAGATGACTTCGAGGCCGCACTGGCCGCACTCTATCGCGACTACGAACGCAGCCTGCACGCTTACAACGCGGTGGATTTCGATGACCTCATCCTGCGCCCGGTCGTCCTGCTGCGCGAGCACACAGGGGTGCGCGAGGCCTGGCAGGCGCGCATTGATCATCTGCTGGTGGACGAGTACCAGGATACCAACAGCGCCCAGTATGAGCTGATCCGCCTGCTGGTCGGGGAGCGCGGTGCCTTCACCATGGTGGGCGATGATGATCAGTCCATCTACGCCTGGCGCGGTGCCCGCCCGCAAAATCTCGCCCGGCTCAAAGAGGACTATCCAACACTCAAGGTCATTATGCTTGAGCAGAATTACCGCTCCAGCGGGCGGATTCTCAAGCTCGCCAATGGCTTGATTGCGCACAATCCGCACTTGTTTGAAAAACGCCTGTGGAGCGCGCTTGGCCCCGGCGAGCCGGTGCGTCTGCTCAGCTGCCGCGACGAGGCGCACGAGGCCGAACGGGTGATCGCCGAGATTTTGCACGGGCATTTTGCCGAACAGCACCACTTTGGCGACTACGCCATTCTCTATCGGGGCAATCACCAGGCGCGGGTGTTCGAGCAGGCGCTGCGCACCCATCGCATTCCGTATTTTCTCAGCGGCGGTCAGTCCTTTTTCGCCCGCTCCGAGGTGAAAGACGTGATGGCCTATCTGCGCCTGCTGACCAACCCGGATGACGATGCTGCCTTTCTGCGCGTTGTAAATCGCCCGGGGCGCGGGCTTGGCGCCACCACCCTGGAGGCACTCGGCGGTTTTGCCGGTGCCCAGCGCCTGAGCCTGCTGCGCGCTTGCGACGCCGCTGGCCTCGGCGGCCCGGTGAAAGAACCCCAGCGCGCCGAGCTGCGCGCCTTCAGCCATTGGCTCGAGGAGTTACGCCTGCGCTCGCGTACCGAACCTATCGCTGCCGCGCGCGCCTTGCTGAAAGACTGCGATTATGACGGCTGGCTCTACCAGCAGTCGAGCAGCCGCGCGCAGGGCGAGAAACGCATGCAGAATGTTGATGACCTCATTGCCTGGCTGGAGGCGCTGCACAAAGGCGAGCGCTCCGAGGGCAACCTGCGCGGCGCCGGCCTCGACGACCTGACGGCGCGTCTGAGCCTGCTTGATGTCCTTGAGCGCCAGGAAGAAGACGCTGGCGGCGACCGCGTGCACCTGATGACATTGCATGCCGCCAAGGGGCTGGAATTCGAGCGGGTGTTCTTGGTCGGTATGGAAGAAGACCTGTTGCCGCACCGCGCCAGCATTGAAGCCGATACCATTGAGGAGGAACGCCGATTGTGCTATGTGGGCATCACGCGCGCCCGTCGCACCCTGTGCCTGACGCTCGCCCGCCAGCGTCGCCGCTATGGTGAGACGGTCAGCTGCGAGCCCAGCCGCTTTCTTGCCGAACTACCCGAGGGCGAAGTGCGCCGTGACAACGACCCGGCAGCGGCTGCGGACAGCCGCAATCGCGGCAAGGCGCATCTGGATGCGCTGAAGGCGATGCTGGGCAATGACTGATGGCAATGTCGGCAGTGCTGAGTTTAAGACTCTTAATACCGAAACCCTTCGAGATTTTGGCTCGTTCTGGGCCGAGTGACGGCCACGGAGGTCTCGGCGGCAAGAATGCCGCCGCGAAGCCTCCATGGATGGATTCACGGCGTCCCCCGTGGCTGTCACTCGGCCCAGAACCGAAAACCATTTACGATTGGTATAGCAGCAAGCTTCATCGTGTCCCTGCGCATTCTTAGCGCCAGCCGGCGTACCGACATTCCTGCGTTTTATGGCGACTGGTTTATGAACCGGATGCGCGCTGGCTGGTGTGCCGTACCCAATCCTTTTAATGCTGAGCAGGTCTCGCGGATGGATTTCGTCCCGGGCGAGACGGTGATTGTGTTCTGGACGCGCTGGCCGTTGCCTTTTTTGCGCCACCTTGATGAGCTTGAGCAGCGTGGCTTTGCTTTCTACTTTCTTTACACCCTGGTCGATTATCCTCGCCCGCTTGAGCCTCATGCGCCGCTGTGCGTGAAGAGCCTTGATGCTTTCCGTCGCCTGGCGAACCGCGTTGGCCCGGAGCGGGTCGTTTGGCGCTATGACCCCATTGTGCTCAGTAATGCAATGGATGGGGATTTTCATCGCGAACGCTTTGCGCGCATCGGGCAGCGACTGCGAGGCGCGACTCGCCGGGTTGTCATTAGTATTCTTGATGATTACGCGAAAATGCGCGGGCGATTGCAGACTCTTGGCGCAGCCCACCCGGAATTGGCGCCGCGCCCCTTCGACACTGAGCGCGACGGGTCATTGATCCGCGATCTGGCGACGATAGCAGGCGATCTGGGCTTGGATATCCAAAGCTGTGCCGAGGAGATTGATTTGCAACCCTGGGGGGTGAGTCCTGGAAAGTGCATTGATGATCGGCTCATCCGCCGGTTGTTCGGTCTGGCGGCTGCGGCGCGCAAGGACAAAAGTCAGCGCGCGCTCTGCGGCTGTATCGAGGCGCGCGATATCGGCATGTACGATAGTTGTCTCTTTGGTTGTGCCTACTGCTACGCCACCCGCAGTTTCGCGCTCGCGCGGTGTCATCAGGCCGCGCATGATCCGCACGGTGAATCCCTGTATGGCGGGTATCGCGTGGCACTAGACCGCAGCAAAGACGCATCGGCTGAGCCAAGGCTGCCAGTGCAGCGGGATTTGTTTGAGACGAGCGGCCCGCTCTGATCGCGCCTGCCAGCTGGCCGGGTTAGAATGCCATGGTAAACAGCGGGAACTCTGACGAGCGCGGTTGGCGGCGCTGACTGCACCGCATCCGTTACGGCGGTTGTTTTCTCCCCGCGATATCGACGATGTTTTAACCCGAGGAAACCGATGTGGCCATTATTGCCGTGGTCAGCAACAAGGGCGGGACCGGTAAGACAACCCTGGCTATGAGCTTGGCCGCCGGGTTGCTGCGCAATGACAGCCTGATGCTGATTGATGCCGATCCGCAGCAGTCGGCCTATCAGTGGCGGTTGGTGGGGGAAGATCGCCCGGGCCTGCCGCCGGTGGTCGCCGTGGCCCATGGGCTTGAGTCCACGGTCAAGGCGCTGAGCGACAGCCACCAGCACCTGATCATCGACTGCCCGCCGTCGATCAAGTCCGAGCAGAGCGCTCGTGCGCTGCGTTTGGCTGACATTGCGTTGGTCCCGGTGCAGCCCTCGCCCATGGACCTCTGGGCGACGGCGCCCATCGCACGGGTCATCGCCGAACTGCGAGCCGAGAATCCGCACCTGCGCGGCTTTATCGTGATGAGCCAGATCGAACCGCGCACGACCCTGTCACGCCTGATGCCCGAGGCAGTCGCCGAACTGGACCTGCCGGTGGCGAGTTCCATGCTGCGGCGGCGCTCTATCCATCGCCTGTGCGCACTGGAGGGGCGGACAATTTTTCAGAGCGGCCGCCGTGGTGCTGATGCCGTCGCCGAGATAGAACAACTCATTGAGGAGATATTTCGCCCATGACTGCCGCGAGCAAGACCGAACGTCAGTTGATCGATTCCATTCGCAAGGCCAAGACCGGCGGTGAGTCGGGGGTAGGTGAGTCTGACGGCGCCTCCAAGGCGATTGAAGCTGCCGCGCCCAGGATGTCAGAAGCCTCGGTCCCAACTGAAAGTCAACAGCCAAGGCCGCGCGCTGCGGCTGCCAAAGGCAGCGCGCGAAAAAAGGCGCAGACAGCGCCTGCGACTGGCAGCAGCGGCTACAGTAGTGCGCGCCGAGTGTGGCCGGATTGATGTCCGGGTACCAATGGCTCATCTGGGTTTGGAGTAGATAATGGAAAGTGTTGCTGAGGGTATTTATTGCATCGACACAGATCTCTACCGGCCGCGACTGGCTGCCAGTTATCTGATACGCGGCGGCGACAGTCTGGCCTTTGTCGATACTGGCGTTGCCCGCGCGCTCCCGCGACTGCTTGATGCCGTCGCAGAGATCGGTCTGACGCCTGAGCATGTGGACATGGTGATTCCGACGCATGTGCATCTCGACCATGCCGGTGCTGCCGGTGCCCTGCTGCAGGCCTGCCCCAATGCACGTCTGATCGTGCATCCCAAGGGCGCGCCGCATTTGATTGATCCCGCCAAGCTGATTGCGGGCGCCACGGCTGTTTATGGCGCCGAGGAGTTCGAGCGTCATTTCGGTGCCCTGACACCCATCCCCGAGTCGCGTGTTGAGCTGGCGCAAGACGAACAGTCTCTTGATCTTGGCGGGCGCATCCTGCGTTTTATCGACACCCCTGGGCATGCCAACCATCACGGCTGTCTGTTCGACGAGCGCACCCGGGGTTGGTTTACCGGAGATACTTTCGGCATTGCCTATCCGGAGTTTTATACCGAGGCCGGCCCCTGGCTGTTCGCGCCCACCACGCCCGTGGCCTTCGACCCGACTGCCTGGCAGGCCAGTGTCGAACGGCTACTTGAGGTCGCGCCGCAGATGATGTTCCTGACGCATTTTGGCCGCGTTGATGCCCCGGCGGCATTGGGGGGGCAGCTCAGGGCAAGCATTGCCACACTGGCCGAGGTGGCCTTGCGTGAGGAAGAATTGGGCGAGGATGCTTCAGGTCAGCAAGAACAGGCCGAGGACGGCCGGCTCGCGCGGCTCAAAACTGCTGTGGCCGACAGCCTGGTGGCTGCGGCCCAGGCTCATGGCGTGCGCTTGGAGGCCGAGCACATCCGTGCGCTGCTGGCGGTGGATACCGAGTTAAACGCCCAGGGTCTGGATGTCTGGCTGAAACGCCGGCGCAAGCAGCGCGAGGCGGCCGGCTGAGCGCGGGCTGGATAGGGCAGGGACTCGCCTGTGGCTTGAGTTCCGCGTGCCTTCACCCACCTAACGCTCATAGTCCCGGCCACCCCAGAGAACGAAACTTTGATTGATTCAGGGCTGAGCCCATGGTCCCGACCACCCCGGAGAATCAATCTGTTTGATCCAAGGGTAACCCGGGCTAAGTCGGCTGCGCGGACACCCGCTTTGGCAGCCAAATCACCAGATCGCGCCACGGAGTTTTTATCAGCATGCCAACCCCCACGGAATTTAACCTGCACCGCGCCTCGCGGGTGCTTGAGATCACCTTTGACGACGATGCTCACTTCACCCTGCCAGTCGAGTTGCTGCGGGTGTACTCCCCCTCGGCCGAGGTGATGGGCCATGGCCCCGGTCAGCGGGTGTTGCAGCTTGGCAAGGAGGAAGTCGGCATCGACAAGATCGAGCCGGTCGGCAACTACGCCGTCTGTCTGCATTTCGATGACGAACACAATACCGGTATTTTCTCCTGGGAGTACCTGTACAACCTGGGTAAGAACCAGGAAGGTCTCTGGGCCGATTATCTGGCCGAACTCGAAAAAGCCGGCCACAAGCGCAAGCTGCGCCCGTCCTGACAGGTCGCACCGCCAAAACTCTCGCCCGCCATCTATTCAGTTGCTTTTGATGCGGGCAACTACCGACCATTGCCACCCATTTTCCTATGCAGTTTCGTCTTCTGACCTACCGTGGCCTGGACACCGGCAAGATCCCGGGCTACGCCAAACTTGCCGGCTATCTGAGCGCTGGCGATTTCAGCTCCGCCGAGGTCAAGAAGGTCGGTGAGAATCTCTTTCGCGCCCGCCTCGACAAGGCCAACCGCCTGCTGTTCGCCCTGCATCGGCACGAGGGTGAAGGCTGTATCCTGGTGCTCGAATACATCGCCGCGCATGCCTATGAGAAATCCCGCTTCCTTAGTCGCGGGGCGGTGATCGACGAGGCGAAGATTCCGGATGTTGACACTAGCGCCGTCGACGAGGCGCCGGAGCTGGCATATCTGAACCCCGAGTTACCGCGCTTTCATCTGCTCGATAAGGTGCTCAGCTTCGACCAAGACCAGGAGGCTATCTACCAGCAGCCGCCGCCGCTGATCGTGATCGGCTCGGCCGGAAGCGGCAAGACGGCCCTGACGCTCGAGAAGATGAAAGACGCCGTCGGCGAGGTGCTCTACGTCACCCGTTCGCCCTTCCTGGTGCAGAACGCGCGCGAGCTCTACTACGCCAACGGTTACGACAACGAGGACCAGGAGGTCGATTTCCTGTCCTTCCGCGAGTATCTGGAAACCATCCGCGTGCCTGAGGGCCGCGAGATGACCCCGCGCACCTTCGCCGCATGGGCTGGACGCCAGAAGCTCCCGCGCGAGCTGCGCGATACTCATCGGTTGTTCGAGGAGTTCCAGGGCGCTCTGACCGGCACCGACGAGGAGCGGCCCTATCTGGACCGCGCGACCTATCGCAGTCTCGGCGTGCGCCAGTCGATCTATGCACCTGAGCTGCGCGATGCCGTTTACGATCTGTTCGAACGCTACCTGCGCCTGCTGGCCGATGAGGGCTGGTTCGACGCCAATCTGGTCAGTCACGATTGGCTTGCACTGATCGCGCCGCGCTATGACTTCATCGTGATTGATGAGGTGCAGGATCTGACTGCCGTGCAGCTCTTGCTGATTCTGCGCGCGCTGCGCGATCCGACAGCCTTTCTGCTGTGTGGCGACTCTAACCAGATCGTCCATCCGAATTTCTTCTCCTGGGCCAAGGTCAAGACGCTGTTCTGGCGCGAGCGCACTGAGGGGTCTGGTGGCTCCGCCGAGCTGATCCGCATCCTCAATGCCAACTTCCGCAACTCGCCGCAGATCACCGAGATGGCCAACCGGCTGCTGCACATCAAGCAGGCGCGTTTTGGCTCGGTTGATCGCGAGAGCAATTATCTGGTTCAGAGCCGTGGCCCCAAGACTGGCAGGGTCGGGCTGCTGGCCGACAGCGATGCCGTCAAGCGCGATCTCGACCGCCGCACGGCCGGCTCGGCGCGTTTCGCCATCCTGGTGCTGCATCCGGACCAAAAGGCCGAGGTGCGCAAGCATTTCCGCACACCACTAGTGTTTTCAATTCACGAAGCCAAGGGCCTCGAATACGAAAACGTCCTGCTCTACAACTTCCTGTCGGGCGAGGAGAAACGCTACCGCGACATCGCCGGCGATCTGGTGCTCGAGGACTTGCAAGGCGAGCTGCGTTATGCGCGCGGGCGCGATAAGAGCGACAAATCGCTCGAGATCTATAAGTTCTACATCAATGCGCTCTATGTCGCCGTGACCCGAGCGGTGCGCAATCTCTATCTCCTGGAGACTAGCCCCAAGCAGGCGCTGCTTGAGTTGCTCGGCCTGACCGAGGTGCATCAGGATGTCAATGATGTGGAGGAACAGCGCTCCAGCCTCGATGACTGGCGCCGCGAGGCCCATCGGCTGGAAATGCAGGGCAAGGAGGATCAGGCCGCTGAAATCCGCGAGCAGATCCTCAAGCAGCGCGAGGTGCCCTGGACGGTGTTGCAGGGCGAGGCGCTCGCGGAGCTGGAGCAAAACGCGCTTGAGAAAGGCGAGAAAAAGGCTCGCGTTGCGCTGATGGAATACGCCTTGGTCTATCGTGACCAGCGCTGGCTGAATGCGCTGATCGATGCCGGCTTCAGTGCCGCGAAGCAGCCCGAGAAAGCCATGAGCTTCCTTGAGAAGAAGCACTATCTGGCTTATGGGCTCAAGCACACCAATGGCGTAATGCGGGAGGTTGAGCGCTATGGGGTCGACTTCCGCAATGTCTTTAACCAGACGCCGCTGATGATTGCCAGCCGTCAAGGCCACGCGGACTTGATCGAAGAGCTACTTGCGGGCGATGCCGACACTAGCCTAGTCGATGCCAATGGACTCAATGCCTTTCAGATCAGTTTGGAGCGCGCCTGTGTCGATCAGCGTTATGCGCGCCAAAAGCTGCCGGCAGTGTTCGAGCATCTCGCACCGCCAAGCCTGGACATCCAGGTCGACGGGCGCCTGATCAAGCTCGACCGCAAGATCATGGAATATCTGATGCTGTGCGTGGCCATGGTGCTTTTCTACCAGCGTCTGGGTCAGAATTACGTTCGGGGCAGCAGGTTTTTGGCAGCGCCGGATTTCGAGGAGATCCTGGCGCACTTTCCCGATGCCATCATCCCCGAGCGTCGCAAGAAGCGGCAGTATCTGTCGTCCATCCTGTCGAAAAATGAAGTGGCGCGCGAAGGTCCGGGCAATCGCAAGCTGTTCATGCGGGTGCGCCGTGGCCACTATCTCCTCAACCCTTACCTCTCTCTGCGCGTCGAGGGCCGCTGGCAACCTATTTACCAGCTTCTCGCCCCCGAGCGCCTGGCGGCGGAGCTCATAGACGTGGCGGGCTGGTATGCCAACGATGGACTCTCAGACCCCAATCATTTTTTAACGCGAAAGGTCGTGCGCTTGCGTGACATCCTGCAACAGCCGGACGCGGATGCCATTGCCGCCGGGCTTGAGTCGACGAAATAGCGTTTCGTTCTCAGATTGATTCCTGCCCGGGCAGAGGGCGCGCGGCTGGGGTAGAATTGACGGCTGTATTGCAACCAGAGTTGACACCGATGTCGGATCAGGATCAGACCCATTTTGGCTATCAACAGGTACCCGTTGCCGAGAAACAGGAACGGGTGCGTGCGGTTTTCGATTCAGTCGCCGATCGCTACGATTTAATGAACGACCTGATGTCGTTCGGCATTCATCGGCTGTGGAAGCGGCGGCTGATTGAGCTTGCCGGCGTGCGGCGTGGCCAGCGGGTGCTGGATCTTGCCGCCGGAACCGGGGACTTGAGCGCGCGCTTTGCCGGCATTGTCGGTAGCAGCGGACAGGTGGTGATGTCGGACATCAACGCCGCCATGCTCGAGCGCGGTCGTGAGCGCATGGACGATGCCGCTGTGGTTGGTAACATTCACTACGCGCTGGCCAATGCCGAGGCGCTGCCTTTTGCCTCCAATAGCTTCGACTGCGTCACCATTGGCTTCGGTTTGCGCAACGTCACCCGCAAGGAGCGGGCGCTGGCCGAGATGCAACGTATTCTCAGGCCAGGTGGTCGCGGTCTGGTGCTCGAGTTCTCCCATCCGACCCAGGCGCCGCTGCAAAAAGCTTATGATGCTTATTCTTTTTCGGTGCTGCCGCTGCTCGGGCGCCTGGTGGCGAAAGATCCGGACAGTTACAAGTATCTGGCTGAGTCCATCCGCATGCACCCGGATCAGGAAAGTCTGCGCGATATGATGGAACTGGCCGGGTTCGAGCGTTGTGAGTACTTCAACCTGACCGGCGGCGTCGTCGCCATCCATCGGGGGGTCAAGTTATGAGCGAGAGCGGGAGTGAGAATGGGGGTATCCAGATTCCGGACGCGCTGCTTTTGTCCTTGCAGGAGAGCGTCAACCGGTTTTTAGCGCTGGACCCGGAGGGCGCCGAGCGACTGTCTGACGTTCAGGGTCAGGTGTTGCTGATTGAGCTGGAAGGCTTTGGAACGCGCATTTTCGTGGTGCCGGGCCATCACACTCTCGGACTCTACGCCAGTTACGATGCCGAGCCTGACTGTCGGGTGCGCGGTACGCCAGCCGCGTTGCTGCGGATGTCGCTGGCCGACCACCGCGAGGATGAGGTCTTCTCGGGTGCGATTGAAATCACCGGTGATAACCAGGTCGCGCAGCGCGTCGGCGATGTCTTTCGCAATCTCGATATCGACTGGGAAGAACAGCTCGCGCGTCTGTTTGGCGACAGTGTGGCGCGGCAAATTGGCCAGCAAGCGCGTAATGTCAAGGAATGGACTGAGCGCGGAGGCGATACCCTGACGCAAAACCTGCGCGAGTTCCTACAACAGGAAAGCCGCTTGTTACCGAGCGACACCGAGTTGCGCCAGTTTCTCAATGGCGTGGATATTTTCCGCGACGATGTGGAGCGCTTGGCTGCGCGGGTTGACCGCCTTGTGCCAAAAGGTCCAGCGGCCAGCGCGTCGGGGCGTCCCTCAGCGCATCCACCAGCATCTTCATCGGCACCCCCATCAGAGCAACCTGACGCATGATGGTTCCAATCAGCCAGACCCTGCGGCTGATTCATATCAACCTGGTTCTGCTGCGCCACGGTCTCGACGAACTCATCTTTGCGACCCCGCTGTTTCGGCCCTTGCGCTTTCTGCTGTGGCTCTCACCACTGTATTGGTGGCGCAAGCGCAAAACCATGACACCCTACCCAGCACGGGTGCGCGAGGCGCTTGAGGATCTGGGGCCAATTTTCATCAAATTTGGCCAGTTGCTCTCCACCCGGCGCGATCTACTGCCGGATGACTGGGCCGTGGAGCTTGCGCGCCTGCAGGACAGGGTGCCGCCCTTCCCGAGCGAGATTGCCCGGGAGCTGATCGAAAAAGCCTGGGGCCAATCTATCGACAGCGTCCTTGATGACTTCTCCGATATCCCGCTGGCCTCTGCCTCTATTGCTCAGGTACATACCGGGCGGCTGAAGGATGGGCGCTCGGTCATCGTTAAGGTGCTGCGCCCCGGCATCGCGCGCACCATTAACCGCGACATTGCGCTCATGTACAGCATTGCGCGTTTGGCCCATCGTTACTCCAAAGAAGCCCGCCGGCTGCGCCCGATCGAGGTCGTCGCTGAGTACGAAAAGACCATTTACGGCGAGCTCGACCTGCAGCGCGAGGCGGCCAATGCCTCCCAATTGCGGCGCAACTGGCTGCACAGCTCGGCGTTGTACATTCCGGACGTTTACTGGGACTGGACACGCCCGACGGTGATGGTGATGGAGCGCATCTTTGGCACCCCGGTGAGCGATGTTGGCACCCTCAAGCAGCAGGGTATTAGCATGCAGTTGCTTGGCGAGCGCGGGGTGGAGATTTTCTTCACTCAGGTGTTCCGGGACAATTTTTTTCATGCCGATATGCATCCCGGCAACATTTTTGTCGAGCCCAGCGGGCGTTACATCTCGGTGGACTTTGGCATTGTCGGCAGCTTGACCGAGGAAGATCAGCGCTATCTGGCGGAAAATCTGCTGGCCTTTTTCGAGCGCAATTATCGCCGAGTGGCCGAGCTGCATGTGGAGTCCGGCTGGGTGCCGCGCGGCACCCGGGTGGACGAGTTTGAAGCGGCCATCCGCACAGTGAGTGAGCCGATTTTTGAAAAGCCCCTGTCGGAAATCTCGTTCGGGCATTTCCTCGTGCGGCTGTTTCAGACGGCGCGGCGCTTTAATATGGAAATTCAGCCGCAACTGGTGTTACTTGAAAAAACCCTGCTCAATATCGAAGGGCTTGGTCGCCAGCTCTATCCGGAGCTAGACCTCTGGACCACCGCCAAGCCCTTTATGGAACGCTGGATGAAGGAACGCATCGGCCCGCGCGCTCTGCTGCGTCGGGTTAGGGCCAACTTCGGTCCCTTCGCCGAACATCTGCCGGATCTGCCCATGCTGGCTTACCGGGTGCTCGAGAACATGGAAAGCGCCCAGCAGCAAGCACACGCCATGCGCGAGGAACAGGCCCGCTTGCAACGTGAACTGCGCGAGCGACGCACCCTGGTCGGCGCGCTAAGCGGCGCGGTGCTGATCGTCTGTGCCACCCTGCTGTTGCTCTTGGGGCCGGGTTCGCTGGTTAGTCCACTGGTGGCCCAAGTGGTCGCCGGCGCGGTGCTGGTGCTTGGCGTTTGGCTGCTGCTCTATCAGTGGCGCGCGGCCAGCTGAGGCCAGGTTCAGGATAGACCGGACCCGTTTAACTAAGCCGAAAACTCAGGTTGGCGGCTAAAGCGCATGACGTGCCGCGCGATACCTGGCTGCTGTCTGTTGCAGACTGACCTCGGCGGTGAGTGGCGGTGTCCAGTCGAGCTGCTGGCGGAGCGGCAGGCTGTCAATCTGTAACGAACCAGTCAGTCGGGCCAGAGTGGCGCGCTGACCGCTGAGCCAGGCCAGCCCTTGCAAGGCGACTTGCGGCAGGGGAAACAAGCGCGCCGGGCGCTCAAGACCGCTCGCCAAGGCGCGGATCAACGCGGGCGTTGAAAGATCCGCATCAGCGGCTAGCCAGGTCACCCCGGATGCTGCAGGGTGATGCAGGCAGTGCGCGATTAGATCGCACAGATTGGCCACTGCCAGCAGGCTGCGCTGGTTATTGATCGCGGCAAAGGGTAGCGGCAAGCCCAGGTCGATCAGTCGCATCAACCGTGGCAGATTGCCTTTCACGCCAGGTCCGTGCAGCAGGGGCGGGCGGATGATGACGATCTCAAGCCCGGTGGTGGCGCCTATGCGGTGCAAGGTCTGCTCGGCGGCGAGTTTGGAGCGGCCATAGGCGTCCTCCGGGGCTGGGGTGTCGCTAGCGCGAAACGGCTGGCCTTCTGTGGTGTGTTCGCCATTGACCTTAATGCTGCTGATGAAGACCAGCCGGCGCACTCCGGCGCTGGCGGCGGCAGATGCGAGATGTTCTGTAGCTGTGGTATTCGCGGCAAAAAAAGCCTGTTCCGGATTATGCGCCTGGTCGTGCATCACATGGGCGCGACCGGCGAGATGCACGATGCTGTCGATGCCGCGGAGCGCCTCGGTAAGCGGTGGGCGCTGGGCAAGATCGCCAAGGTGGCAGACGTCGCTGGCACCATCTGGCAGTGGACCATGGGTTCGCACGCCGGCTGCGACTCGCCAGCCAAGCCCGGCCAACCAAGGGCACAGATGGCGCCCGACAAAGCCGGTCGCGCCAGTGATCAGCACACGCGCGCCGGTCGGGTTGCTCACTCGAGGTCGATCCACACCGGGCAGTGATCCGAGGGTTTTTCCAGTGCACGGATGTCGTAGTCGATGCCGGCACCGCGCAGGCGCTCGCGCAGCGGGGTGCTGATCAGCATCAAGTCGATGCGAAGGCCGCGTTTTGGATTGTCCTCGAAACCGCGCGAGCGGTAGTCGAACCAGCTAAAGCGGTTGTCGGTATCTGGGTGCAGGAGGCGGAAGCTGTCGTGCAGGCCCCAGGCTGTCAGGGCTGAGAACCATTCGCGCTCCTCGGGCAGGAAGCTGCATTTGCCCGAGCGCAGCCAGCGTTTGGCGTTGTTCTCCCCAATGCCGATGTCGAGATCAAGCGGGGCGACGTTCATGTCACCCATCACCAGGATTTGCTGATCGGGGGTGAAGTCGCGGCGCAAATAATCAAGCAGATTGGCGTAGAAACGCTGCTTGTAGGGGAATTTCACCGGGTGCGCGCGGCTCTCGCCCTGCGGGAAATAACCATTGATGACATGCAGTTCGCTGCCGTCGCTTAAGGTGAAAACGCCTGTGATGGCGCGGCGTTGAGCGTCGGCGTCGTCACCCGGGAAGCCTTTGTGCAACCGTTTTGGTGGTTCTTTACTCAGCAGGGCAACCCCGTAATGTCCTTTCTGGCCATGGTAGGCCGGATGGTAACCAAGCGCTTCGATCATCTCGCGCGGGAACTGCTCATCAACGACCTTCGATTCCTGCAGGCCGATGATGTCGGGCGCAAGCAGGTCCTTGATGGCTTGCAGCTGGTGGGGGCGGGCGCGGATGCCGTTGATGTTGAAGGAAGTGAGAACCGTCATTGCAAGTGCTGAATGCGTATTTAGATGCCTGCCAGGATTAGGACCCGGTGTTTGCATGACGCAGGGCGTCGATCAGTAATTCGCGGTTGCGGTAGCGCACGTCGTCGCCACGGATGACATAAACCGCCTGCTCGGCGATATTGGCACCATGGTTGCCGAGCCGCTTGAGCGAGTGCGGAATTGTCAGCAGCTCGGCCATTGCTCTTGGCTGTTGGGCATAGGGGGAGTCAAGGATATCCTCGCGCGTGGACCTGACTTGCTGGTAGAACGCGGTTTCAAGCTCGAAAACCTCGATAGCTGGTGTCAGATCGGCCTCGGCTAGCGCGGTGACGCCCTGTTCGAGCATCTGGCAACCGGCAGCGAACAGCTGTTCAAAGGATTTGGACAAGGGGACCGATGGTGGCGAATAGCCAGACTCATGCAGGCGAATCGCGCTGCGCGCCATGCTGGCGGCATGATCGCCGCCGCGTTCGAGATCGTTGATGACTTTGGAAATCGCCATAACCAGGCGCAGGTCGACCGCTGTGGGTTGGCGTTTGGCGATGACAATGAAGATTTCTTCATCGGCTTCGAGCGTCAGGGTGTCGATGCCTGGCTCGCGATCAAGAACCAGATGCGCGGCGTTGATATCGGGCTCTAGCAGACTGGTCAGTGCTTCGCGGGTCTGCTCGAGCACGCGGGTTTTCATGTCGAGAACCAGGTCGCGTAGACGCGCGAGTTCCTGATCGAAGGCACGCATGATATGGCGGCCGCGCGGTGATTCAATCATCTGGAGAGCGCTCGGGCAGCGGGGTGGATTTGGCAGGGGCAGGTGACCCCGAGGGACGCCGGATCAGGGCAGAATGGTAATAGGTGTGCCATCGGAAACTTTTTGCCAGATCTCGTCCATGGCGTCGTTCTGAACCGCGATGCAGCCGTTGGTCCAGTCGAGTTCGTCGTAGTCCTTGACCAACGGTCCGGGCTGAAGCCAGTTGGGGCGACCATGAATCATAATCATGCCGCCGGGCCTGACGCCAATCGCGCGGGCAAACTCACGATCCGCCTGGTTCGGATAGGATACATGAATTGACTTGTAAAAACGGCTGTTTGGATTGCGCCAGTCGAGAATATAGTCGCCTTCCGGGGTGCGCTCATCGCCTTCCTGAACTTTGTGGCCTCTGGGCGAGTCGCCAAGGTTGACGCGATATTCGCGAAATACTCGCCCGTTATTGAGCAATTGCAACAGGCGCTCGTCTTTGCGCACCACGACTTTGTCCGCGTAGGTCGGCTCGATCGGGGGTTTAACTGGGCAGCCCGTGAAGCACAAAACAGCAAAGCAGAGAAGAACAAGGCGGCCAAGCCAAAAATGCTTTTGCCGGTCGTCGTGATGTGTGTTGGTGATTCTGAATGGCTGTGATTTCGAAGTGCGTGTGTTCATGCGGTAGAAATGTCAGTCAGCGCAATGGTGGATGTGGGTTAGCGCAATGGTAATAATGCCGCCGCCATGGGGGTGATGCTTGTTCGGACCGGGCATTCTGTCGCAGCGGTCAGTATGTCGCGGATGGCTTGGAGACTAGCGCAGCTTGCACGCGATCACAAGATTTCGGTGCCGCAGGGGCAGGATTGTTGTCATCCGACTGACATCGGCGCTAGAGCTGCGCTGTGCTAGACTCCCGGGCCATGTTGACCTATCCCACCATTGATCCTATCGCCCTCTCGCTGGGGCCGCTCAAAATTCACTGGTACGGCCTGATGTACCTGGTGGGCTTCGCGCTCGCCTGGATGCTCGGGCGCTGGCGCGTGGCGCACAGTCATTACGGCTCCCGTCTGGATTCGCCCTGGTCGGCCGAGATGGTCGACGATCTCATCTTCTACGGTGTTATCGGCACCATTGCCGGCGGGCGTCTGGGCTACATGCTGTTTTATGGCCAGGCGCAGATTCTCGACAATCCGCTTAACCTGCTCAAGGTGTGGCAGGGCGGGATGTCCTTTCATGGTGGGCTGATTGGCGTATTGCTGGCTATCTGGCTGTTTGCGCGCAAGTATCAGCTGCGTTTTTTTGAAGTTGGCGATTTTCTCGCGCCGCTGGTGCCGCTGGGGCTTTTGGCCGGTCGCGTCGGTAATTTCATCAATGGCGAGTTATGGGGGCACGCCACCCATGTGCCCTGGGGCATGCGCCTGCCCTGCATGCGTTTTCCTGAATCTTGCCAGGGGCTGCCGTCGGGGACGCTCTGGTCGTTGCCACTGCATCCGTCGCAACTCTACGAAGCGATGCTTGAAGGGCTAGTGCTCTTTGTGGTGCTGTGGCTGTTCTCCCGCCGTCCGCGCCCGACCATGGCGGTGTCCGGGCTGTTTTTGCTGCTGTACGGCCTGTTTCGTTTTGCTGTTGAATGGGTGCGCCAGCCGGATGCACATATCGGCTACCTGGCCTTTAACTGGCTGACCATGGGCCAGTTGCTCAGCCTGCCGATGCTGTTGGCTGGTGCCGGTCTGTTGGTTTGGGCTTATCGGGGCGGGGCGGTTCGGTCTTCGTAAGCGGGTCGTCGATTTCCGCCATGGTGCCGATCATGCCCGCCGGCAGCCGGTTCCAGGCGCTGATCAGAGACACCACTACCGCCGCCAGATAGGGAATGGCCTGCACCAGCAGCACGCTGATCCACACTTTCACGTCCAGCATGTAGGCGTCCTCGCGCTGTATGACGCCATGGGCGCCTAGGCACAGGGCGAGCGCGAACAAAGCTTCTTCTCGCGCATCGAGCAGTGCGCGAATCAGTGCCGGCGAGTGTGCCAGCTTGGGGGTGCGCAGAAAGGGCAATTTCCCCGAGGTCATGCCCGCCACAATTGCGCGGGCAATGGTGTGGGACAGCGCCAGTCCGGCCAGACCTGCGGCCAGGCTCTGGCGCCAGGTGGCCGACACGCGACGGCGGTACAGGAAGAGGCTTTTTAGTACCTTGAAGCTAAAGAGCACCAGCGGGATCAGGGCGACTGTCATATAGGGCGGGGTGACCTGGTCCGGGTAATAGATCATCGCCAGTGTCCAGCCGAGCGCGGCGAAGTTAAACAGCAGATTGAAGCTATCCGCGAACCAGGGCAGCCAGCCGGCGATAAAGTGATAGCGCTGTCCGGCGCAGAGTGCGGTGCGACGCCAGCCGAAGAGTTCGCGCCAGTGGTGGGCAAGAATGCGCACTGCGCCATAGGCCCAGCGAAAGCGCTGCTTGCGAAAATCGGCAAAGCTGTCTGGAATCAGTCCGCGCCCATAGGTACAGGGAATATACAGCGCCTTGTAACCCTGCTCGAACAGCCGCAGGCCAAGTTCGGCATCCTCGGTAATGCACCACTCGGCCCAGCCATGGGCAGCAACCAGGGTTTTGCGCCGGATCATGGTCATGGTGCCATGCTGAATAATGGCGTTGCGCTCGTTGCGCGTGACCATGCCGATATGGAAAAAGCCGCGGTATTCAGCGTGGCACATGGCCTTGAAGGCGTTCTGATCGCCATCGCGATAATCCTGTGGCGCCTGCACGATGCCAACGTCCGGGTCGTCAAAGGCCGGGACCAGATCGCGCAGCCAGTTGGGCTGCACCACATAGTCGGCGTCGATCACGGCCACCACGTCGACCTCGGGATGGGTTTCGCGCAGGGCGAAATTGAGCGCCCCCGCCTTGAAGCCCGCCAGCGGATCGACATGGAAGAAGCGAAAGCGCTCGCCCAAACACGCGCAATGGGCACATACGGGCTGCCAGACATCAGGATCTTTGGTGTTGTTGTCGATCACCAGCACCTCAAAGTGCGGGTAATCCAGCGCCGCCAGGGCATCCAGGGTTTCAATCAAGAGTGCCGGCGGCTCGTTGTAGGCCGGCACATGAATGGAGACGAAAGGCATATCCTGGTCGGACTTGATATGGCGGGGAAAAGGCCGGCGCCACTGCTTGAGCCAGAGCGCCTCGGCCCATTCGTGCGCCTCTGCCACCAGCAACACAATGACGCCGATGCCGCCGATCAGCAGTAGCGCGCCGACCGCAGCAGTCGCTGGGGTCATGTACTGGCGGGTGTAGTCGTAGATAATCCACACGGCCGCCGTTGAGATCGCATAGGTGATCAGCGCCAGGAAGCCCTTGCCCGATGAAGACAGAGACGCGCTGTCGCGATACAGCAAAAGCAGCAACAATACGGCCATGCCGACCGAGAGCGCGGCCAGCTCCTGCCATTGCGGAATGCGCACAACCGGTTGGGTGAAGTTGAATTTGGGTTCGCGTTCAGCGTTGTAGACGCCCCAGTAGGTGCCGACCCCACCTTCGAGCTTGGCTTTCCAGGGTTGGTCGAAGGCTTCGAGTACATAATAGATGTATCCGCCCTTCTCGGCCTCGGCGAGGAAACGCCGCAAAAAGCGCGTCTGGTTGGCCTGCGATGCCTCGGCACCGCGATTGCGCCGGCCGTTGCTGGGCCAACCAACCTCGCCAATAATCACGGGTTTGTCCGGATAGGCGGCCTGTACCTCATCGAAGCGATTGAAGGCAAAGCTGATCGCGTGATCGATCGGCAGGCCCTCCCAGTAGGGCAACAGGTGGATGGCGATAAAGTCCACATGTTCGACCAGTTCCGGGTGTTTCAGCCAGACGTGCCAGGGCTCGGCGGTGCTGACTGGAAGGTTGGTGACTTCGCGCACGCGCTCGATGTGCTCGACGAGATCCTCCACCGGCACATCGCCGCGCAGAATGCTCTCGTTGCCGACCATCACCCGCACGACGCTGCGATGGCCCTCGCGCAGTATGCTGATCAGGCGCTCGAGTTCGCGCTCGTTGGCGTTCGGAAAAGGGCCAATCCAGGCCCCCAGGGTGACATTGAAGCGGTGATTGCTGGCCAGGCCTGGAATCTCACCGAGCGTTTCCTCGACGCTATAGGTGCGCAGCGCATGGGCGCGGCCTTCGAGCAGCGCCATGTCGCTTTCGATCTGTTCTATTGTTGGAAAAATCTTCTCCATCGGGTCCTGATCGGCACGAATCGGCGAGAAGGAAAAGCCTTGAATGCGCGTCGGCCAGGGTGGCTCTTCGGAGGGTTGATTCAACAAACCCCAGATGGTGATGGTCAGCAGTGCCATCAGCATAGGAATTAACAGGGTCAGGACGCGTCTCATGAGGGGGCTCTTCGCGGGTGCTCGGGTGTTGGGTTGCGGATGTCGCTGGGCATGGTACCTGGTTGCGCCTGGAACCATTGCCAGTGGCCGGGAACGGGTCGCAGGGAAAGCGGTTTCAGCGCGGTTCTGAGTTTGGCCGAAGGGGTCAGGGCGAAGTAACCCGTAAAACCATCGGGAATTGTCAGCGGGGAGTCGATTTCGGGCTCGCCCCAGATTCGCACATGGGGCGCCAGATGATAGGCAAGGGACAGGATTTCGCCGGTGCTGACGCCGCTTGGGCTGACTGCCACCAGCGGGGCAGGGGCGGCATTGATGTCGTGGGCGAGAGCAGAATTGCCGGCGCTGAAGTTCTTGTTCCACCAGCTCTCGGCTTGGCCAATGGCTGCGAAGGACCAGAGCCCGGCGGTTAGCAGGGTGGCCAGTAGCATGCAGCCGGCCCATCGCCAGCCAGTCGAGTTGCCCGTGAGCATCTTGCTGAGGCTCCAGGCCAGCATCAGTTCAAGCGCGAGCAAGCCGGGCAAGGCATAACGTGGGTGCTGCGAGCGACTGCCGCCGAGCAATAAATCCGGCCCGAGCACCATGCCGATAAAGGCGAGCGCGAGCAACGGTAGGAACCAGACTGCCGGTCGCGGCGCCTTGAGCAGATAATGTCCCAGAGCCAAGCCAACCGGCACCAAGACTAGCGCGGTCCATGGCGGAACGCCCACGCCGGTGGTGCCGACGGGGCGAATGTCGATGAACACCCGTGTCAGGTGGTCGCGCCAGGCGAGAAACATCTCGGCGAGCGGGATGGGGCGCTGCATCCAGGACGTATAGTCATCGACCCGATCTGCGGCGACGATCATCAGCACCAGCCAGGGGGAGAGCAGCATGATGGCGGCGCCGACGGCCAGCGCAAAGCGCCGCGCCAGGGGGCGTACTTCCTGCTGCCAGCCCAGTTGCCAGTCCATTTGTGAGCTCAGTTTCGAGCCGAATTTCCAGTTGCTCGCAAGCAGCCCATAGAGTGCATGTAGTGGGATCAGCAGCGCTGAGAGCAGGTGGGTGTAGAGCGCAAGTGCGAGCAGCGTCGCATAGCTGGCCCAGTTCAGGTTGTCACGGGTGCGCAGGGCGCGCAGGAAAGCTGCGCTTGCCGCCGCCACCAGCAGCGTCCAGAGCGCGTACTGGCGACCTTCCTGCGCATAGAGCAGATATAGGGGCGATGCAGCGACCAGCAGCGCTGTGAGCCAGGGCGCTGGCCAGGATGCCGGTCGCTGCCAGGCATTCTGGGGTTGGCTCGAACCAAAGACTTCCTGCATCAGCCAGAAAGCGGCAAGCGGCAGCAGCACGCCAAAGCCAGCCGATGCGCCGCGCATGGCCGTCACCGGGTCGATAGGTAGCCCCATCAGCGCGCGTGCGAGCAGGTAATACAGCGGCGGATGCTCGGGGTGGCGCATCAGGGCGGTCAGCGTGGCCGCCCAGGTGTCGGCTGGGCCTTGCAGCAAGGCCAGTGCGTCCGCGGGTGACAGCGGGGTGGCGTTGAACAAGCTTTGGTTGACTGTGAGTGCGGACCGGCCGAGCACCCGGATCAGGGTAAAGACCTCGTCGTGCCAGACCAGCAGGTGATCGAATCCGACCAAACGCCACAGGCTGAGCGCCAGGATCAGGCCGCCTAGCAGCCAAGGCACCAGACCGACCGGCAGTGTGGCTTCGAGTGCTAAAGCGGGTGCGGGTTCTCGCGGGGATGTCTGCCGCGGCGCTTTGCGCATTGCGACTGATTTAGGGCTTGGGCAGTGTCACGCCACGCTGCCCCTGATATTTGCCCTTGCGGTCGCGGTAGGAGCTTTCGCAAACCTCGTCGGACTCGAAGAACAGAATCTGCGCGACACCCTCGTTGGCATAGATTTTTGCGGGCAGCGGCGTGGTGTTGGAAAACTCAAGGGTGACATGGCCTTCCCACTCGGGCTCGAGCGGCGTCACATTCACGATGATGCCGCAGCGCGCATAGGTGCTTTTGCCCAGGCACAGCGTCAGGACATTGCGCGGGATGCGAAAGTACTCCACGGTGCGCGCCAGTGCGAAAGAATTGGGCGGAATCATGCAGACATCGGCGCGCAAATCGACAAAGCTCGAGGCATCAAAGTTTTTTGGGTCGACGATGGCCGAGTTGATGTTGGTGAAAATCTTGAACTCATCGGCGCAGCGGATATCGTAGCCGTAGCTTGAGGTGCCGTAGGAGATGACGCGCTCGCCTTGGGGCGTTTCGCGCACCTGGGTCGGCTCGAAAGGCTCGATCATGCCGGTCTCGGTCGCCATGAGGCGAATCCAGTTGTCGGACTTAATCGACATCAGGCCTCCGCGCCAGGACGCGGCATGAATGGAAGGGGTGAATGGTTAATGCGCATGGTCCCGGCTATGCCGGAAAATGAATCCATGTGATTCACGGCAAGCCTCATGGCGCGGCGCCACGCCTTGGGATGAATTGGCTTTTGCATGCTAAGTGCTTGTGGTGCGGCCTCGGGGGAGGAGCCGTTGATCTGGCGTGCTCCGAACAGCGGCCTGTCAGGAGCAGGTTGCTTCTTGGGCCGAGACGACTGTTGATCTGTTGGCAGCCAGATTGCGCTGCCGGCTGGAACGGGCGCGCGGCCGTCGCGGATGGGATCGAGCCAGGCGGGGTTGGCGCGGATGAGTTCATAGGCAGGCACCCGATACTCGCGTGCGATTTGGTTTATTGTCAGGCTGCGCGCTAGGCGCTCACGCTTGTGCGCAATCGGGGGCTCATAATGGATGTTGCCGGGAAAATAGTTGTTGGCGTTCATGGCGACATGTCGCGCGGCGATGAATTCCGCATAAAAATTGCGCGAGGCAAAACCAAAGTAGCGCCCACGATAGGATTTTACGATGCTGCCGATGTCGTTGCCATGCAGCGCCCGGGCATTGCTCATGCCGCCGACCCCGTGGTTGTATGAGGTAATTGCCAGCGGCCAACTGCCGAGTTCTCGGTGTGCCTCCGCCAGATAGCGTGCGGCGGCGTCGGCGGCGATGAAGGGATCGAGGCGCTCGTCGATCTGGCTGTTCACTGTCATGTAATGCCGCCCGGTGGAGCGGATGAACTGCCACATGCCGGTCGCGCCTGCGCTTGAGCGGGCGTTGAGTTGGAAGGAGGACTCTACGTGAGGCAGATAGGCGAGGTCCTCGGGGACCCCATGGCGACGGAAGATCTCCCGGAACTCTTGATCATAGCGCCCGCTGATATCGATTCCGCGCCGGAAACGTTCGCGCAAGCCGCGCTGGGTGCGCACGCGCTCGGCTGGGTTGATCAGGGCCGCAGCGCCGCCAGCGGCGGTGATTTTGTCTTTAAGCGCGCGTTCCTCGTTGGTTAGTGGGGCATTGCTCGCGAGCTTGCGAGACAGTCGCTGCAGCCGTTCGCTCCAACTCAGTTTCAGTCGGTCGACAAAATCCCGCTGTTGCGGCGTATAGGACGCCTTCACGGGGCCGGGAAGATCGGCGATTTGGTAGATGAGGTCCAGATAACGGTCGTCGTGCACAACCACCTGAGATCGGCTCCATTCGGCGTACACCTTGCGCCAAAATTCGACATTTGGCTTCAGACTGGCCGGCACCGCAAAGTCATGGGTGGTGGCAAACTCGGGCTGGGTGTCTTGGTTGGCGCAGCCTGACGGGAGCAGGGCCAGCACCGCAGTGAACATCGCAAGAAGCAGTGCCGCGAAATGCGGAGACCGCTGCCGGGCAGGTTGGTGCATGGTGACGGCGAGGATTCTGTTGGCTTGGTGAGTTGAAGTCTGGACGGCTGTTTGGCGCCGGATACCAGTTAGAGGTGGGAACGCCCTGATTAGCGAGAGACTTGCTAGCCTGGCATCGCAGGCAACCGGGCGGGTGAACTCTAATGGGAAAGGTGCGCCGGCGTCAAAAAGAGATGTTGCGGGCGCCACCGGCGAGTCCCAACTCGCCGGTGGTTTGGTCAGCGCGCTGCTTTAGCTGAACCAACGATTGCTCAATTAGCCATTGCTCAATCAGCCATTGCCTAATCAGCCATTGCCTAATCAGCCATTTCTAGGCGACTGCGCATGGCAGGTACCGAGTACTCCCGCTGCACTTCACAGACGCGCAGGATGGTGTCCTTGCCGCGTTCGTCGCTGTTGCGGAAGGCGTCGATCATTTTCCACTCGGTCTTGCTCAGCGGGGATTTGTCATCCAGGCATAGCAGATAGGTTGGCGTCAGGCCGTCGAGAGCGTTGGACAACTCGGATGCCTCTTCCAAGCCCATCCGGCGGATGCCCTGCTCATAGTTGCTAATACGGGATTTGGACAGGGAGTTGGTCCGAGCGGCCAGCTCAGCCAGGCTGTAGCCATGAGCGTTGCGGGCGGCGCGCAGGCGTTGGCCGATCATTTTTGTGAGGTTAATGCTTTCTTCGTCCATAGTATCTCTCGCATTGAGGTGAAAAAATTGTTTCAGTGGACGTTTGTAGGGAAATTCCCTACAAATGTCCGTGGGGGCTATCGTACACCTGAGGCTCTGAAGGTCAAGGGTTTTTTTTCATCGATAACAATGCGAATTCTGGCGATAGTGGCTTGTTGCGGCTGAGTAATGCGAGGCGCTGTGCTTTGGTTGGTAAAACTTGGCGGATTTTCGCTCGACCTGAGACGTGAATGCTTGCCTTTTGAAGGGTCTAGGGGCTGCGCTGTTCGCGGCGGCTGGGCATCGCTAGCCATTGGTGCACCTGAGATGCCGGTTTCTTGTCTCGGCGATGCTGCAAGCTGGCAGCGGAGATCGATCACAGAAAGACAGAAAAATGGCCCGTCACGGACAAAAAAAACTGTGCTGTTCCTGTGTCGCCGGGGCTGCCCGGGCAGCGATGGTTATTCTGCCCAGTCGATTGGGGATGGCGGATAAAGCGTTGATGCTTTGCGCCCTCGCTCCCGCCAAGCAGGGTTGCTCGGGTGGACATTGGGGCGGGGCGGTTTTGCGGGCAGGCGCGATGCGCCGAGCGCGAGGGGCTTAGCTGTCGAGGTCGCTGAGGATGTTGCGGGCGACGCGGCGCTGGTCGGCAGTGCCGTCTTCGAGGACGCGATAGAGCAGATGACGGGCGGCGTTTAGGTTGCCTTCAGCGCGGTGTTGGTTGGCTTGGTAAAGCAGGGTGTCGGTGGCTGCGGTGGGCATCGCGCTGGAACCGCTTGCGTCGACTCTTGCGCCGCTTTGATGTGGGTGCAGATCCTCGGCCTCAATGGCATCGAGTTCGGCTTCCATTTCATCATCTGTCAGCGGCCGGAAGCGCTCAGGGTCGTTGATATCGCTGCTATCAATTTCATGACCAACCGCGATCTCAGCCGCACCCGGCCCTGCGGGGGGCTTTGGGGATTTCGGGCGGTGCGACCCGGTTGGCGGGTCATCGTCGCCGGGGGAGTCATCGTCGCTTTGCGCGCGTGCTCCGGCATCTTTCTGAAAGAAGCGCGAGAACAGAATGCCAAGCTCATAGAGCAGCCACATGGGTATGGCCAGCAGGGTTTGGGAAATGACATCTGGCGGCGTGAGCAGCATGCCGGCAATGAAAACACCAACAATCACATAGGGGCGCTTGTTTTCCAGCGCTGCCGGTGTGGTGATGCCGGCGGCCACCAGCAGAATGGTGGCGATGGGAATCTCAAAGGCGATGCCAAAGGCAAAAAACAGCTTGAGAATGAATTCCAGGTAAAAGGCGATGTCCGGCATTTGCTGTACGCCCTCGGGCGTGACCGAGGTGAAGAAGCCGAAGACCAGCGGAAAAACCACAAAGTAAGCGAACACCATGCCCAGGTAGAACAGGACGATGCTCGAGGCCAAAAGCGGCACCGCCAGGCGCTTTTCGTGCCGGTAGAGCCCGGGCGCGATAAAGGCCCAGAGCTGGTAGAGGATGTAGGGCATGGCGATGAACACCGCCACCACCAGCGCAAGCTTGAAGGGAGTCAGAAAGGGCGAGGCCACCTGGGTGGCGATCATGGTCGCGCCTTCTGGCAACTGGGCGCGGATCGGCGCGGCGATCCAGGTATAAAGTGTGTTGGCGAAGGGGAAGAGCCCGAGGAAAACGATCACAATAGCCACGACCATGCGCAGCAGGCGGTCGCGCAATTCGATCAGGTGGTCGATGAAGGGCTGTTCACTGCCGCCGTCATCGGCTGCGAGTCGCGGGTCGGGCAGGCGTTCGTTCATGCTCAGGCGTGCGGCTCTTGCCCGGATTCAGCGCCAGATTCAGCGTCGGACTTGGCGTTGGTTTGGAGACGCTTGCCGCCAGTCAGCGCCTGGCCTTTGGCGGCGGTTTTGGGGTCGAACTGCTCTTCGAGAATCTCATCGAGCGGCTTGCGCTCGTTCTGGCGGCGGATGATCTCGCGCAGTTCTTCAGCTTTGATTTCGCGATCAATCTCGTCTTTGACTGACAGTAGCGCTCGTCGCCCGCGCCCGACCCAGCGCCCGGCGGTGCGCGCCAGACGTGGCAAGCGCTCTGGCCCCACGACCAGCAGGGCCACCACGGCAATCACGACCAACTCAAGCGCGCCGACGTCGAACATGGTGCAGCTGTCTCGCGGTTAGCGGCTGGAATCCGAGGGCTTGGCCGTTTCACCGGCAGGCTGGGAAGCAGGTTTGCCGGGTTCGTCGGTCCGACCCGAGAGTTGCGCGCTGGATTGATTCTCTTCCTCTTCTGCATCCTTGCGGTCAGGGTCGCTCATTGCCGAGCGGAAACCCTTAACGGCTCCGCCAAGGTCTGAGCCGAGGTTTTTCAACTTCTTGGTGCCGAAGAGCAAGAGCACGATGACGAGCACGATCAGTAGTTGCCAGATACTAATGCCACCCATTCCCATAGAATCCTCCTGTGTGCCTATCCGGTTTGCCAGCGATGGGTGCTGGGCAATGGGGCAGGCTTGTCTGTTTCTTGTTGAAGCTGTGATAAAAGCGACGGCGAATCATACCGCAACCGCGCGGCACGATGCAGTCCTGACAAGCGCGATCACGCCAAAGTGCAGTTGCATCATGACTCAGGCTGGTGGTTTACGCGCGGCTTTTTCGGCCAGACCCGAGAGACCAAAACGCCGGTCGAGTTCATCCAGCACGGCGTTCGGGTGCAGACCCTGATCTGCAAGCAGCACCAGGCTGTGAAACCAGAGGTCAGCGACCTCTTTGACGAGATGCTCGCGGTCGCCATCTTTGGCGGCCATCACGGTTTCGGTCGCTTCCTCGCCAATTTTTTTCAGGATGGCGTCTAGCCCCTTGGCGTAGAGCTTGGCGACATAAGAGGATTCCGGCTCCGCCTGCTTGCGGGCCTCAAGCACCTCGGCCAAGCGTTCGAGTACGTCACTCATGCTGCGCGATCCCCGGCGCTCAGGCTGTCGGCCAAGCGTTGGCCCTCGGCGAAGTCCAGGGTGCCCTCGTAAATGGCGCGCCCGGTGATTGCGCCGCTGATGCCGCCTTTGGTGAGTTGGGCGGCGATTCCGGCCAGAGCGCGCACGTCATCAAGGGTGGTGATGCCGCCCGAGGCGATGACTGGCACATCAATGGCGTCGGCCAGACGCGCGGTGGCCTCGAGATTGGGGCCGGTCAGCATACCGTCGCGGCCGATGTCGGTGTAGATCACGGCGCCGATGCCGTCGCTGGCGAAGCGCCGCGCCAATTCTTCCACTCGGTGCTCAGTGGTCTCGGCCCAGCCGCGGATGGCGACCTGTCCATCCTTGGCGTCCAGCCCGACCAGAATATGACCAGGGAAGGACTTGCAGGCGCGGGCAACGAACTCGGGTTCGATCACCGCCTGGGTGCCGATGATACAGAAATGCACGCCCGCATCCAGATAGGCGCCAATGGTGTCAAGATCGCGGATGCCGCCGCCGACCTGAATGGGCAGTTCGGGGTAGGCAGTGGCGATGGCGCGAATGGCCGCGCCGTTGACCGGGGTGCCGGCAAAGGCACCGTTAAGATCAACCAGATGCAGGCGACGCGCGCCGGCGCTCGACCAGCGCCCAGCCATCTCCACCGGATTGTCGGAAAAGCGGGTTTCATCGTCCATGCGCCCTTGGCGCAGGCGCACGCAGCAGCCGTCCTTGAGGTCAATGGCGGGGATCAGCAGCATAGCTTGAAGGCTTCCTTGATTGCATCTGTTGGGTATTTCATGTTTTCGCGGAATATCATGTCTGCGAGGGTTCGGTTGTCTGGTTGTAGCCATTTGGCGACGGCTGATAGCGGGCGATGGCGTCGTGCGGTCGGCCAAACGCATAGGAATGACCCGAATCCACCAATGCGCGTCCGGCCAAGGCAGTGCGCCCGATCAGCATGCGAAAGCGCATGGTATCGCGATTGGTCAGGGTCAGCTCAATGGGCCAGGCGTTCGCGCCCAGCTGCAGTTGGGTAGCAATCACAAAGCGCTGCTCGCGATGGCCGCCCGAATCTGATACCAGGCGCTGGTCCAGCACGAGGGCGCGGCACCGGACCACAACATCCAGGCGGTCTTGCAGTGGATGCACCCCGAATAACGCCCAGACGCGGCCCTCGGCGTCGGTTTCGGTATCCAGATCGAAGGCGTGCAGTGCCGAAGTGCGGGCGCCGGTATCGAGCTTGGCCTTGATTAGCGGTAACCCAAGCTCTGGCAGGCCGATCCATTCGCGCCAGCCAAGGATGGCGAGTCTGGCGTTCTCGGCTGTTTGCACCAAGGCGGGCGAGGGATCTGATGACATGGCTTCTGGTAGATGTCAGTGAGGCGTGATTGTTGTTAATGATGGCCCAGGATAGTCGCCGATTCGGCGTCAGGGCTCAAGTGCGGCGAGCATTGTGGTGGTGTGCGGGATGCTTGGCATAGGACTTGAAAAAATCCGGTGCAGGCTTGTGTTCCCTCCCTGCGGTATGGAATTTGCCTGACAGAACGGCTGTTTGTCGAGATTTTTTGCAAGCCCGTGTTTCTTTTTTCGGTTTTTTCCGGTTTCCACCAGGCGCCTACCGCGTGGAGTCCAGTCATGCTAACCGAATTGAAGTGTCCTGACATGAAAGCCGCCCGGATCGCACCCCTGCGCGATAGCGCCCCTTCCAGCGCTCATGGTCCCGACTACCCCAGACGATTTTTTCCGGCGAACCGCGCTACAATCGCCTGTCCCAGTCACAAATTTTTTTCGGCTTGACTCTAGCGCGCGAGTCAGGGTGACTGGCGGAGTCCGCTGGCGGTTGTGACTGTCAACTTTGCTTAACGTAAAGAAATATTGACATCTGGGGTGTCGGCGACTAGATTCTTTAATATAGATGGATTCTTCGCCGGCGGCTGCCCTCACTCGTGAAGGGGCTGATCCCGGTTTGCCCCAGGGTTCGCCCTCGCGGTTCGGTGCATGTTACGGCTTTGGCTGGAAACTAGACTGTTTGAGTATTCGGTGCATTGCGGCTTAATATAGGGAGTTCGGGTTCGACGGGGTGCTGCGGCGATAGCCGCGCGCTGCCCCGTTAAAGGTTGCAAGGCGGTTAGCTTGCTTGGGAGCGCGCGCATCGGCAGGCAGCAATGCGCGGCTGGTCTAGAGAGATCGAATAGCAAAGATGGCAACAAAGACGTCGACTTCCCGTTCATCATCAAGGGGCCAGTCAGGGACGACACAAACGTGCATCAATGTGGTGATCGTCACCCTGGACAGCCATCTTGCCGGTGCTGCGGAGCGCGCGCAGGCGCTGCTGAAGGATGAAATTCCCGGCTTGCGCCTGACGCTGCATGCCGCCACCGAGTGGGAGGCAGATCCCAAGGCGCTCGCGCGCTGCCATCAGGATATCGCCCAGGGTGACATTATCTTGTCGACCATGTTGTTCATGGACGATCACATTAATGCTGTGCTGCCGGCACTTGAGGCACGTCGCGATCAGTGCGACGCCCTGGTCGGTTGCATGTCGGCTGGCGAGGTGACCAAGCTCACCCGCATGGGCAATTTCGACATGACCGCCAAGCAGAGCGGTGTGATGTCGATCCTGAAACGCCTGCGCGGTGGGGCAAAAAAACCGGCTGGCCAGGAAGGCGAGTCGGAGTCCTCCTCCAGCAATGCCGGCGCCAGTAATTCCAGCGCAAGTAACTCTAGCGATGGCGCTCGCCAGATGGCGATGTTGCGGCGCATCCCCAAAATTCTGCGCTTCATTCCCGGCACCGCCCAAGATGTGCGGGCGTATTTCTTGGTGTTGCAGTACTGGCTGGCCGGTTCGGACGAGAACGTCGCCAATCTGGTGCGTCAGTTGGTTGATCGCTACGCGACCGGCCCGCGCGCGGCACTGCGCGGTACCATCAAGGTCTCGGCGCCGGCTGAGTATCCCGACGTTGGCCTCTATCACCCGCGCCTGCGCGGGCGCATCACCGACAAGCTCGCCAAGCTACCAACTAAGCCGCCCAAGAACGCCGACATCAAGGGTCAGGTCGGCCTGCTGGTGATGCGCTCTTATGTGCTGGCGGGGAATACCGGCCACTACGATGGCGTCATCAAGGCGCTGGAAGCGCGGGGGCTCAGAGTAATTCCCGCTTTCGCCAGCGGTTTGGATGCGCGCGCGGCAATTGAAAAGTTCTTTTTCAACAAAGGCAAGTCGAGCGTGGATGCGGTCGTCTCCTTGACCGGCTTCTCTTTGGTTGGCGGCCCGGCCTATAACGACTCAGCCGCCGCGCAGGAACTGCTCGCGCGGCTGGACGTGCCCTACCTGGCCGCGCATCCGGTCGAGTTCCAGACTCTGGAGCAGTGGGAAGCCTCCGATCGCGGCCTGATGCCGGTCGAGGCCACCATGATGGTCGCCATTCCCGAACTTGATGGCTCTACTGGCCCCATGGTCTTTGGCGGCCGCTCGGCTGAGGCGACGGAAGATCGCGCGCGCGACATGCTGCCCCAGCCCGAGCGTGCCGATACCCTGGCCGCGCGTGTCGAGCGTCTGATTCGGCTGCGCCAGACGCCAGCGAAGGATCGTAAGATCGCCGCCGTGTTGTTTAACTTCCCGCCCAATGCTGGCAACACCGGCACTGCGGCCTATTTGTCGGTGTTTGAGTCGTTATTCCGCACCATGCAGGCGCTTAAGGCCGATGGTTATCGGGTTGATCTGCCCAATGATGCCGATGACCTGCGCGAGCGTGTCATCTATGGCAATGCCGCCGTGCATGGCGCCCATGCCAATGTTGCCGCGCGCATCGCGAGCGACGATCACGTCCGCCGCGAGCGTTACCTGGCCGAGATCGAAAGTCAGTGGGGGCCGGCGCCGGGCAAGCAGCAGACCGATGGCGCCTCGATTTTTGTGCTGGGCGAGCACTTCGGCAACATCTTCGTCGGCATCCAGCCGAGCTTCGGCTACGAAGGCGACCCCATGCGGCTGCTGTTCGACAAGGGTTTTGCGCCCACCCATGCCTTCTCGGCCTTCTATCGCTATCTGAAAGAAGACTTCGCTGCCCATGCGGTGCTGCATTTTGGCACCCATGGCGCGCTGGAATTCATGCCCGGCAAACAGGCCGGCCTGAGTGCTGCATGCTGGCCTGATCGGCTTATCGGCGATCTGCCCAATTTGTACTTGTATGCCTCGAATAACCCCTCCGAGGGCACCATCGCCAAGCGCCGCGCCGCCGCGACCCTCATTAGCTACCTGACTCCGCCTATCGCCAATGCCGGTCTCTATCGCGGCCTGGTGGATCTCAAAAGCTCCATTGAGCACTGGCGCGGCCTGACTCCAGAAGCCTCGGAAGAAGAACGCCTCGATCTGGCGCAGTTGATTCAGGCCCAGGCGGCCGAGTTGGACCTGTGCAATGCCGAACCGCAATGGGAAATGGCCGCAGCCGAGGGCCTGGTCCAGCAGTTGAATGACGAGATTTTGGAGCTGGAATACACCCTGATTCCCTATGGTCTGCATGTGGTCGGCGAGCCGCCCAATGGCCAGGAGCGCCTTGATCTGCTGATGGCGGTGGCCGAATCCAGCGTCGCGGGCGATGTCAGTCGCGAAGTCGTGCAGGCTCTGACTGAAGGTGCCACACCCGCCAAGGCGCTGAAGACCGCCGGCATTGAGGCCAGCGAGGAAGAGATCGCTCGCTATGGCGAACTGGCCAATTACAACAAGCTGCTGAGCGAGGACCACGAAACCCCAGCCGTTCTGCGCGCGCTTGCCGGGCGTTTTGTCCCGCCGGCACCAGGTGGCGATCTGCTGCGCACCCCGGAGATTCTGCCCACCGGGCGCAACCTGCATGGGTTTGATCCCTTCCGCATTCCCAGCGCCTTTGCCTTCAAAGAAGGCGGGCGCCACGCCCAGCAACTGCTGGATCGCTATAGCCAGGACGGCCATCCGCTGCCCGAGTCCATTGCCCTGGTGCTCTGGGGGACGGACAACTTAAAGACCGAAGGTGGCCCCATCGCCCAAGCGCTGCATTTGATTGGCGCCAAGCCAAGACTCGACAGCTACGGGCGGGTGTGCGGTGCCGAGCTGACATCTTTGGAAGAGCTCGGGCGCCCGCGCATTGATGTGGTTATGACCCTGTCGGGCATTTTCCGCGATCTACTGCCGTTGCAGACCCAACTGTTGGCCGAGGCGAGCTTCTTGGCCGCGACGGCGGATGAACCCGCAGAGCAGAATTTCATCCGCAAGCATGCCCTGGCTTATCAGCAGGAGCACGACTGCGACATCGAAACCGCCGCGCTGCGCGTGTTCAGTAATGCCGACGGCGCCTATGGCTCCAATGTCAATCACCTGATCGACAACAGCCGCTGGGACGAGGAAGACGAACTCGCCGAGACCTATACCCAGCGCAAGTGCTTTGCCTACGGTCGTGCCGGCAAGCCGGTGCGCCAGGCCGAGCTGCTGAAAAGCGTGCTGGGCGAGGTGGAACTGGCTTACCAGAATCTGGATTCGGTCGAACTCGGCGTCACCACGGTGGATCACTACTTCGACACCCTCGGTGGCATCAGCCGCGCGGTTGGGCGTTCCAAGGGCAAAGAGGTTCCGGTCTATATCGGTGACCAGACCCGTGGCGATGGTCAGGTGCGCACCCTGGCCGAGCAGGTCGCGCTCGAGACCCGCACCCGCATGCTCAACCCCAAGTGGTATGAAGGCATGCTCAAGCACGGCTACGAGGGCGTGCGCCAGATTGAGGTCCATGTCACCAACACCATGGGTTGGTCGGCTACCACCGGGCAGGTTGCGCCCTGGGTCTATCAGCGCATGACCGAGACCTTTGTGCTCGATGATGAAATGCGCGAGCGCCTGGCCGCCCTGAACCCAACGGCCTCGGCCAAGGTCGCCAATCGGCTGCTTGAGGCCCACGAGCGCAACTACTGGACTCCGGATGCCAACACCCTGGAGGCCCTGCGTCGCGCGGGCGAGGAACTTGAAGACCGGCTCGAAGGTATCACCGAGGGAGTAGCCGCAGCGTGAGTCTTGATCGTCTGCCACCTGGTCTTTTTGGCGCTGGTTCGAACCCGCCCCGCCGTCCGCCGCCGGATGGCGAGGGTAGCGTACAGGTGCAGCTTGACCCGGATATCACAATCGGCAAGGCCAAGGTCTTCGCCGTCTATGGTAAGGGTGGCATAGGCAAGAGCACGACCAGCTCCAATTTGTCGGTTGCTTTCTCCAATCTTGGCAAGCGGGTGGTGCAGATCGGCTGTGATCCCAAGCACGATTCCACCTTTACCCTGACCAAGTCTCTGGTGCCGACTGTGATCGATGTGCTGGAGACGGTCAATTTCCACCCCGAAGAACTGCATCTCGATGACTTTGTCTTCGAGGGTTATAATGGAGTCATGTGTGTCGAGGCCGGCGGCCCGCCCGCCGGCACCGGTTGCGGTGGCTATGTGGTTGGGCAGACGGTGAAGTTGCTGAAGCAGCATCATCTGTTCGATGATACCGACGTGGTGATTTTCGATGTGCTGGGAGATGTGGTTTGCGGTGGATTCGCGGCCCCTCTGCAGCATGCCGACCGCGCGGTGATTGTCACCGCCAACGATTTCGACTCGATTTTTGCGATGAATCGCATTGCATCGGCTATCCTTGCCAAGGCAAAGAACTACAAAGTGCGTCTTGCCGGCGTGATTGCCAATCGCAGCGACGAGACCAATGAGATCGACCGCTTTAATGAGGCGGTTGGGCTGAAAACCCTGGCGCATTTGCGTAACCTCGATATCATCCGCCGCAGCCGGCTGAAGAAATCGACGCTTTTTGAGCTGGACTCGACGCCCGAACTGGAACAGGCCAAGGCGCAATACATGGGGCTGGCACAGGCGCTCTGGGATGGGGTCGATCCGCTAACCGTCAGTCCAATGAAAGACCGCAATCTGTTCGACTTTTTAGGATTCGATTAAATGGCCAATGCCTCCTACCAGCAGCGCCGCAGCCAAATCGAAACCTATTTCGACCGCACTGCTGCCGATGGCTGGAAACGCCTCACCTCCGATGCCCCGCTCGGGCGCATTCGAGAGACCGTACGCCAGGGCCGCGAGCTGATGCGTCAGACGCTGCTCGACTGGATGCCGCAGGATCTCTCCGGCTGCCGCCTGCTTGATGCCGGCTGTGGGACTGGCCTGTTCAGCTTGGCTGCCGCGCGCCGTGGCGCCGATGTGGTGGCGGTGGACCTGTCCGCGACCCTCATCGACTTGGCGCGCGAGCGAGCGCCTGGTGAGCTCGGTGGCGGGTCGGTCAATTTCTCGGTGGGCGATATGCTGGATGCCGAGCGCGGAACCTTTGATTACATTGTCGCCATGGATTCGCTGATCCATTACGAGCCTGAGGACGCGCTGGCGTTGATTCGCGGCTTCGCCGCGCAGGCTCGCTGCGCAGTGATCTTTACCTTCGCGCCGCGTACCCGGGCATTGGCGCTGATGCATGCGGTCGGTCAGTTCTTTCCGCGCAGTGATCGCTCTCCAGCTATTGTTCCCATCGCCGAGAAACGGCTTCGCGCGCTTATTGAACAGGATAGCGCGTTAAAACCCTGGCATATCGGTCGTTGCGAGCGCATTATTCGCGGTTTCTATACCTCGCAGGGACTGGAGTTGGTCACCGCATCATGATGGCCGCCTATTGCCTACTCGCGCAAAAATGGCTTCGGACTGCGTCGCAATACCCGCATGCTGCGGATGTTTCGACTCGCAAACTGCCGTCTGGCTGGGCACAAGTTTTCCGCGCCAATGAGGCGCTAATCGGATTCGGCGGCGGGCTGTTTGCCGTCGGAGCTTTGACCACTGCCATTCATCTGGCGCACAATGGTCAAAGTGGGCTGGCCTTAGGAGTTTCTGGTGCGGTTCAGGGAGCCGCGCTCGGGATAGCGATTGTGCTTGGCGGTGTGCCAAGTGATCTCTTCTCCTGGCTGGCTGTGGAGAGTGCGCTGGAGCCGGCTTTGACCGGACTAAGCGCCTGGTATCTGTTGGTTTACCATCTCGAAAGTCTTTTCCTGTTCGCAACCCTGATCGCGGTTGGCCTACTCGTGCGGTGCACGGGGGCGGCCAAGGCGCCATCGTCGTCGAGGCTCGGGCTGACCGAGCTTCCTTAACTCAACTCTCTCTTCGGAGGATCTCCGCATGGAATTTGGTTACATCACACAATATTTTGACCTCGCGCAGGTCACGCTTTGGGCGTTCTGGTTGTCGCTCCTCAGCGTCATTTTCTTCAACCGTCGTGAGGACAAACGTGAGGGCTATCCGCAAGAGGCGGTGCAAATTTTCGGCAAAACTATTTTGACCGAGGGCTTTCCGTTTATGCCCGCACCAAAGACCTTCAAGCTGCCCCACAATGGCGGCGATGTGGTTAAGCCCGGTCCGGAGCGTCCGCAGTACGACTTTAAGCTGGAGCAGGTCGATCGTTTCGCCGGTGCAGCCTATCGTCCGGTCGGTAACCCGATGCTCGCGGGTGTTGGCCCCGGCGCTTATGCCGTTCGCGCGAACAAGCCTGACCTCACCAACGCTGGCGATCCGCGCATCGTGCCGATGCGAGTAGCCAAGCATTTTGCCGTGGTCGATAAAGATCCCGATCCCCGCGGTATGACCGTGATCGGCGCTGACGGCCAAGTCGGTGGCAAAGTGACCGAAATCTGGGTTGACCGTGCTGAGCCCCAAGTGCGCTACCTGGAACTCGAAGCTGGCAACAAGAAGAAGGTGTTGGTGCCGATTGCCCTGTGCGTGATCAAGGGCCAGAAGCGTGAAGTGAAAGTCCGGTCTATCAATGGCATCCACTTCAATGATGTCCCCACTCTCTCCAACTATGACCAGATCACCCTGGCCGAAGAAGACAAGGTCTCGGCTTACTATGGTGCTGGTACGCTGTATGCCACTCCGAATCGGGCGGAGTCCGTTCTGTGAGTGAATTCGAAGTCGAGCCGATTCCCGGCTTGCCTGCGCTCCTCCCCGATGGGGAGGAGCTCCTTTGGCAGGGCACCCCGCTGTGGGTGCCGCTGGCCAAACGGGCGTTTCATGTCCGCGAGGTGGGGATTTACTTTGGCGTACTGATTTTGCTTCGGGCGGGTTTTATTCTCTCCGACGGCGACGGCTGGGACGTTGTGCTCGGGTCCGCCTTGTGGCTCGTTTTTGTGGGGCTGGTGACTGTTGCCATTCTGTCGATGCTTGCGTGGTTCTATGCGCGGTCGACTATCTACAGCATCAGCAGTAAGCGGGTCATTTTCCGCCATGGTGTGGTCGTGCCCATCGCAGTGAATTTGCCATTTAAGAGTATCGAAAGCGCTGGTCTGCGCGTCCATTCCGACGGCTCTGGCGATATTCCCCTGGCGTTGATTGCTAAGCAAAAGGTCAGTTACCTCCTGATGTGGCCAAATGTCAGGCCATGGCATTTCTCCAAGGCGCAGCCGATGCTGCGGGCCATTCCAGACGTCGAGGACGTCGCTGAACTGCTCGCCGACGCACTCAAGGCCGAGGCAGAAGCCGTTCCATCGGATGTTGCCCCTCATCATCCGAATTCAGCATCGCCGGAGTCAGGCTCAACATCTGGAGCGGAGACCGCGAGCGCCGACCCCTTGGCGACATCGTCGTCATCCTGAACCGACTGCCAAATACGAGGTATCATCCTTGAGTGACGCATTCGAGGGCCGCCAGTTTCCGCGACCCCTGCTAATTGGTGCGGCCCTTCTGATTGGCTTTACCATTGCGGCAGCCGCCTTTGTGCGTCTGACCGGGATTGGGAAAAGCGAGACGGAATTCGCCCCCGTGGTTGTTGAACGCAAATTGTTTTTCCGCGAGATTGACCAGAGCACCATTGAGGTTATCGCCGAGGGTGCGCCAATCGCCGTGCTTGACTCTAAAGAGGATGGCTTCATCTTCGGCGTTCTGCGCGGACTTGGGCACTATCGCAAGGTCAGTGAAACCGGTAAAGACCGTCCTTACATCGTATCGCTGCGCGCTAGCGGTCGCTTGGTGCTAGAAGACCCGACAACTGGCGAACAACTCGATTTGCGCGCTTATGGCGTGGATAACGCCGCTGCCTTTCGTGAGCTCCTTGAAGCCAAGCATCTAGATACATCCTCTTCGTCCGCCGCAGACCCGGCAACCGGGTACCCAACGCAGCCAGACGTCCCACGCTAATTACAACTGTATCTGCACATGCTGAGCCTTGCGCTCGCGATTCTCTACGCGCTGTTTTTGTGGTGGTTTAGTACCGGGGTCATCCTGTTTCTGGACCGCCTCCCGGCGCGAACCTATCGCTTTAGTTTGCTTGGTGCTACGCTGCTCGGCGGCGCTTCTGTAGCGGTGGTCATTTGGGTGGCGGATCGAGCCGACACCTTGGGTGCCTATCTCGGCTTTACCAGCGGTGTGCTGATCTGGGGCTGGATTGAAATGACCTATTTCATGAATGCCCTCACAGGTCCGCGTAAGGCAGATTGCCCGCATGATTGCCATCAGCGACAGCGCTTTTGGCTGGCAATTCAGACCAGCCTGTATCATGAATTGGCTATTGTCTCGGTCGGCTTGCTGTTATTCGCGTTGAGCTGGGGGCAGGTCAATCAGATGGCCGCCTGGACCTTCGCGGTTCTCTGGTGGATGCGCTGGAGTTCCAAGCTCAATCTGTTTTTTGGTGTGCCCAACCTGAACGAAGACTGGCTGCCGGCGCATTTGCGTTTTCTCACCAGCTATCTCGCCAAGCGCCCGATGAATCTGCTGTTTCCTATCTCGGTGACAGTGGCTACCGTGGTGATGGCCCTGCTGATCGAGCATGCGTTGGATTTTCCGCCCGGCAGCTTTACTGCGCAAGCCGCAGTGCTGGGTGCCAGCCTGCTCGCGCTGGCCATTCTTGAGCATTGGTTTCTGGTGCTTCCCGTGGCCGATTCGGCCTTGTGGGACTGGGTGTTTGAGCCCAATGAGGTGTCAGCGTCCAAAGAGAAGCAGAAAGGCTCGCCGTCAGAGACATCGGCGCAATAACGAGCACTTGCGCGTGCTTGTTCAAGCTCATTCTATCGCGTAGCGTGTTTGGCTCCAGTTTCTTGCTCATTTGCAGTGCCGCTAGTCCGGGAATTTGGCAAAACGCCGGAAAGGGGTTTAAGCTTTGCTAAGTGCGATGCCTTTGAGTTGAGTCAAGGTATTGAGTCGGCGGTTGACTTATTCTGTGCGGCCCTGCTGCCTTTGGAGAATCCCCGGAGGACGCTGTATGCGTATCTTGCCGGTTCACGTTTTGGACCACTCGGCAACTGATCGAGGCGACCCGGAATTCCAGCCCGGCGAATCGCGACCCAACAGATTGCGATCCGTTCAATCTGTCTTTCCCCCTGTTGTCCGTCTGCGGCCGAATCGCTCAGGCCATCAAAGGCCCGCGCCCTCTGTGCGCGGCTTTGTTCCCGATCATGTCTTTCTCGATCAACTGGCCTGGCCAGATAAGGTTGTTCGGGACTGCGCGCTTGTTTACCGCCCAGCCACGCTGAGGTTGCCGTCTGATGACTAACATGGTGTCCGTCGATATCTCGCCGGAGTTACTGACCCGATTTAGCTGTTTCGACCGTCCTGATCCACCGGCGGCAGATGCTTGGTCGGAGGGGTTCACCGGGGCGGATTATCGACAGGCGCTCAGGGACGTGGGCCGGAATCCCGATGACACCCTTGCCCTGTATCTGCATATTCCCTTCTGTCCGGGGCGCTGCCTTTACTGCGGCTGTAATACCACGGTGACGCACAATAGCCAGCGCATCGATGGCTACCTTGATGCGCTCGAACGTGAGGTGGAGATGGTCGGGGACGCCATCGGCGCTGGACGCGATGTTTTACAACTCCATGTTGCCGGCGGCACGCCCAATTACCTAAACGACGCGCAACTCACTCGCCTGGTAGAGCTAGTCAACGACCGTTTCCGCATCCTGCCGGAAACCGACGCCTCGATTGAGTGCGATCCGCGCCGCACCTCCGCTGGTCAGCTCGAGCTGCTGTATGCGCTGGGCTTCAGACGCGTCACCTTTGGCGTGCAGGATCTGGAACCTCGGGTGCAACGCTCAATCGGGCGCATTCAGTCCATCGACCTGGTACGCGATGTCTACTGGATGGCGCGCGAGGTCGGGTTCGACTCCATCGGTTTCGATCTGATCTACGGCTTACCCGAGCAAACCCCGGACAGCTTTCAGGCTACGCTTGATGCCGTGATCGAGATGGCGCCTGATCGGGTGGCCTGCTTCGGCTACTCGCGCGGGACCAGCCTTGCCATGCATCAGCATGCCATTGATATCCACCGACTACCGGATGACATGGGTCGGCAGGGGTTGTTCGAGCAGGCGGTCAAGTCCTTTCTGGGGTCCGGCTATGTGTGGGTCGGGCTGGATACCTTTGTGCTCGATACCGATGAACTGGCCATTGCTCAGGATGAAGGGCGGCTGGGGCGCAACTGTATCGGCTACACCACGATGCGGGCGGACCATACCATCGGGCTGGGCACAGGCGCGGCTGGCGACGTGCATGGTCATTGCGTGCAGAACGAGCCCAACCTCTCGGCTTGGGAAGCCACGATCGAACGCGGGGAATTTCCCATTGCCCGCGGGCATTTACTCAATTCGACCGACCGCCGTCGCCGCGAGGCTATCGGCTATCTCATCTGTAATCTTGAACTGCCACTGGAACTGGCCGAAGGCTGCTTGGACGAGGAATACCATCGCCTGGCGGCCTATGCCCGCGATGGCTTGGTCGATGTCGAGGGCGATAAGCTGCGCATTACCCCGACAGGACGCTATTTGCTGCGGCATTTGTGCACCGAGCACGAGGCCTACTTCGCCTGGGATCGCGCCCGCTGGCATTTCTCGAGGTCCCTTTGACAGTCTCGGGCGGGCAGGCTCCGCAGCCGGGTGCCCAGCCAGCGCGCATTGGCCCCAATGCCATCATTCGTGTTGGTGAGGCTTTGCTTGCGCTTGAGAGCGCCGAGACTGCTGACCGGGTTTTCGCCACTGCCGGCTTATCCCATTACCGGCAGAATCTGCCTTCGGAGATGGTCCCTGAGGCTGAGGTGATTGCGCTTCAACAGGCATTGCGCGCGGAACTCTCGATCGAGGCTGCGGGCGCTGTCTCGCGCGATGCTGGCCTGCGTACCGGCGATTACCTGCTGGCGCATCGAATCCCGAAGCCTGCTCAGCGGGTGCTGAAATGGCTGCCACCCGGCCCGGCATGTCGCATGCTGCTGAAAGCCGTCGCCAATAACGCCTGGACCTTTGTCGGCAGCGGTCACTATGGGTTTGAAATGGGACGCCCGGTGCGGGTGTCCATTGCCCAATGTCCAATCTGTCGTGGTGCGACGGCCAGCCTTCCAGTCTGCGACTTCTATGCTGGTGCCTTCGAGCGTTTGTGCCAAATCCTGGTCAGCCCGCGAGCGCGAGTGCGCGAAACGCAGTGCCAGGCACTTGGTGCCCCGGCCTGTCAGTTCGAGATCGACTGGCGGCGCTGATTTTTCTCTTTCCAACCAGGCGGTGCCGAGTCGCGTTCCAACCTCGCCCCAACCTGGCTGAGTTTCCTGCCCAGCCTCGACTCGCATGCTGTCTCCCTTGGCATTCCTGCTGACTGGTGTGCTGCTCGGTGCCCTGCCGGTCAGCCTGCTCTGGCTGCGTGCGCGCTGGCTCCAACGCAATCCTGTGTCTGCCTCGGAGCCGGTGAATGCGGCTCGGTGGTCGTGCCGGTTGCCTGATCATTTCGCGGAGTCCGTCATCGTGCTCGATGGCGAAGGTGTTCTGCGCTTCGCTACGCCCTCTTTGTATAAACTGCTTGGGGTGGAAACGCCAGCGCTGCTTGGGCGCAATATGCTCGACTTTGTGCATCCGCAAGAGCACGGCGAAATCATCGAGGTACTGCAATGGCTCGATGGCGATGCTGAGTGTGAAGAAAATGTGACGCTCGATACCCTGGGCGTGCGCTCGCGTCTTTACTCCGAGCAGCGCTTGTCCACCCGGGCTGGCTGGTGCTGGTTTGGCTGGTCTTATACCCGCTTACCCGCCGGAGACGGGGCCGATGCCGCCATCATCGGGGTGGGGCGCGATATCAGTGCCCGCAGGCGGGTCGAGCAAGAGCTGCGTCAGGTCGAGTCTATTCTAGCCGCCGTCGGTGACCCCGTGTCCTTTGTTGATACGGATTATATTTACCGCTATGTGAATGCCGTCTACGAGAGAGTTTTCGGCAAGCCCCGCAGCATGATTGTGGGGCACCATGTCGCGGATATGCTTGGCGAGGGTGTTTTCAGTGCGCGGGTTAAACCTCAGTTGGACCGCTGCTTTGACGGAGAAATCGTCTCCTACGATGCCTGGTTCGAGCTGCAGCCCGGTGCGCAGTCTTTTATGTCGGTCACGTACCGACCCTGTCGAGAAAACGCGGGCCGGGTGATTGGCGCGGCTGTCATCGGGCGGGACAATTCGGCGCTCCGGCGCGCGCGCGATCAGACCGGGCTTGCTCTCGGCAAATTCCGAATTCTGTTCGAGCATTTTCCCCTGGGCATTCTGGTCGTCGATGCCGCAGGTTTCATCACCGAGGCCAATCCGGTTGCGCATCGCTTGCTCGATAGTGCTTTCGGTCGCTACCAGGGGCGTCATATCGAAGAGAGCTATTGGCGACTCGTCGACGCGAACCAACAGCCTTTTCCCATTGAGCACTCGGCAACCGTGCGCGCGTTTCGCGAGCGACGGGTGGTAACGGACGAAGTTGTCGGTTGTCCGCGTTCCGATGGCAGTGTGCTATGGCTCAATGCCACGGCCGCGCCGCTGCCGGGAAGCGACCAGGGTGTGGTGGTCGTGCTTGAGGACATTAGCATGCGTATTGCTGCCGAGGCAGCCCAGCGCGCGCTGGTGGCTATGCGCGAGAGCGAGCGGCGATTTCGTATTATGGCCGATGGCGTCCCCTTGATCCTGTGGGTGGCAGATCAGCAGGGTCGACTGGAGTTTGTCAATGGCGTCTTCCGGCAGTTTTTCGGCTTGGGTAGCCAGGCATCCGAACAGCTTCGAGACCTGTGGCCACAGCTACTTCACCGTGAAGATCTGCCGGCTTTTCAGCAACGGCTTGCGGAGTCGGCACAGCCTCCGTGCGCTTTTGAGATGGCCTGTCGGGTACGCCGGGGCGATGGCGCGTGGCGCTGGATGCAAGTCTCGGCGGCGCCCCATCACAGCAGCACTGGCGAGGTGCTGGGCCTGGTGGGGGCGATGCAGGACATCAACGCGCGTCGCCGTGCCGAGGCGCAAGTGCGCAAATCGCGCGATCAGCTTCGGGCACGCGCCGAGCAGCTCGCCCGTCTGACTTTGCAGCTGACTCTGTCTGAGCAGCAGGAGCGGTTACGCATCAGTCGGCTGTTGCACGACCACTTGCAACAGGACATGGTCGCAGTCAAGTTCCAACTCGCCAAGCTTGCCAGCAACCCGCGCGTGGCTGGAGAAGATGGCCTGGCTCAGGCGAAGGCCCTGATCGATCAAGCGATTGCCACTGGCCGCACGCTCAATGCCGACCTCAACCCCCCGTTGTTGCACCAGGGCAGTTTTGGCAACGCCTTGGCTTGGCTGGCACAGGGGTTTGGTGAGCGGCACGGACTAGAGGTTTGCATGCAAGTCGAGCATGACGTCTGGTTTGAGCGCGAGGAGTTGCGCATTCTGCTGTTTGAGTCGGTCAGGGAGCTCCTGCTAAACGTCGTCAAGCACGCAGAGACTCGTGACGCACTTTTGGTATTGGATGTTGAGCACAATGAGCAGGTGCTGGTACGGGTCGAGGACTCGGGGCGCGGGTTCACGCCGGATAGCGGCGCGACCGATCAGAACATGGGGTTGGGTCTGGTGGCCATTCGCGAGCGCATCACCCTGCTTGGCGGGACCTTGGCTGTTCATAGTGGGGAGGGCGTGGCCGGCACCAGCATCGTTCTCAGGGTGCCTCTTAGCGAGGGCAGCAAGAACAAAACCGCTGGCAACCAGTTCGTCGTTAGCGGCGCCGGCACGCACGGGCAGCAGCCGGTGTTGGAGCGCAGGCGAACCATTCGGATCGTGCTGGTGGATGATCATGTGATGGTGCGCCAGGCACTGGCGAGTCTGATCAACGATGAACCGGACATGCGCGTGGTGGGTGAGGCATCCGATGGCTTCGAGGCGATTGAGATGGTGAACCGCAAGCAGCCTGACGTGGTAGTGATGGATGTTTCCATGCCTGAGCTAAACGGCGCTGAGGCAACGCGGGTGATACGCGCGCGCTGGAGTCAGGTGCGGGTGATTGGTCTGTCGGTGCAAGAAGATCAGAGCTGGGTCGAAGAGATGCTCGATGCTGGAGCAGAATACGCTCTGAGCAAGGCTGATGTGAGTGAAGCGCTGCTCGACTGTTTGCGCGAGATTGCCTGAAACCTATCCTGAGGTTGCTGGAAGCGGTTTGCGCTTCTTCTGTTACTTGGTATTTTCAGTGTTGTCTGCAAAATGCAGACAGGATCAAATCCGAGCGCTTGGTTTCTGTCAGTTGGAATCCACAAAGAGATCATCGGGCGGGTCAAGCAGACTTTGCAATTGCTCAACAGACTCGGCTGCCGCAGCAGTCTGCTCAAAGCGCGCGATATGAAACAGCGCCTCCCCCTCGGTGACCAGCGGCAGATTGGTGCGTCCGATGATAATCCCGCCGGTGGGTGCTGGCACCGGTGTGTCGAAGTCGCCAAAGGGATCAGCAATGGTCGCCAGATGAGCGCCCTTGACCACCCGTGACCCGAGCGGCTTGATCTGCCGTAGCACGCCGCTCTGCCCGGCGCGCGCCCACTGGGTGGAGCGGGCGATGGCCGGTGTTGGCGTTGCGGACCGGCGCCCGCGCAGCATGCCGAGATATCGCATCACCGCCAGAATGCCGCGCAGGCCGGCACGGATGGCCAGTTCGTTAAAGCGCAGCGCCTCGCCGCCTTCGTAGACCATCACCGGCACGCCGAGCGCGGCCGATTCGGCGCGCAACGAGCCATCGCGCACCTCGGCATTGATCATCACCGGCGCGCCAAAGGCGCTGGCCAGCTCGAGCATGCCAAAGTCGTCGAGCGCAGCGCGAATCTGCGGCAGATTCTCCCGATGCGCAGCTCCCGTGTGCAAATCAATGCCAAGATCGCTGTCGCGCACCACCTCCTGCATCAGGGTGGCGGCCAGGCGTGCGGCCAGCGAGCCGCTTTCGGAGCCTGGAAAGCTGCGGTTAAGATCGCGCCGGTCAGGTAAATAGCGCGATAGCCGCACAAAGCCATAGGCATTGACCACGGGCACCGCCAGCAGGGTGCCGCGCAGATGGCGCAGGATAGAGGTCGCAAGCAGGCGGCGGATGATCTCAAGCCCGTTGATCTCATCGCCATGGATGGCGGCGGTGACAAACAAACGTGGCCCGGCCAGCCGGCCATGGATGACATGTACCGGCAGAACCACCCGGTTCTGGGTGAACAGACTCGGCAGCGGGATGTCGACCCGGGTGCGGCGGCCGGGGAGAATCTGCTGCTCGGCGATCTGGAGTGGGGTTTGATTCAAAGGCCTTGAGCAGCTCTCTGGATGGCGGGTGGGGCAGGGGGCTTAAGCGAATGTGCTTGGGATATGGCTTAGCCCTTGCCGCGGGTGCGCGTCTTGCCGGCAATGGCGTCCTTGACCAGAAAGTCGATGATCATGCCGGCAATGTCTTTGGTGGTGGCCGCCTCAATGCCTTCGAGTCCAGGTGAGGAGTTGACTTCCATAACCAGTGGGCCGTGATTGGAGCGCAGGATATCCACCCCGGCAACATTCAGCCCCAGGACGCGCGCGGCGCGTACCGCAGTCGAGCGTTCCTCCGGCGTGATGCGGATAAGGTTTGCGGTGCCACCGCGGTGCAGATTGGAGCGGAACTCGCCCTCCTTGCCCTGGCGTTTCATGGCCGCGACCACCTTGTCGCCGATCACGAAGCAGCGGATGTCAGTTCCGCGCGATTCCTTGATGTATTCCTGCACCAGAATATTGACCTGCAGTCCCATGAAGGCTTCGATCACGCTTTCGGCAGCCTGCGCGGTTTCGGCCAGTACCACACCGATGCCCTGGGTGCCTTCCAGCAGTTTGATGACCAGCGGTGCGCCGCCGACCATTTTGATCAGATCCTGAACATCGTCAGGTGCATGCGCAAAGCCGGTGACCGGCAGCCCGATCCCCTTGCGCGACAGCAACTGAAGCGAGCGCAGTTTGTCGCGCGAGCGCGTGATAGCGACGGATTCGTTCAGCGGATAGACATTCATCATCTCAAACTGTCGCAGCACGGCGGTGCCGTAGAAGGTCACCGAGGCGCCGATGCGCGGAATGACCGCATCGAAACCCGTCAGGGACTCGCCCTTGTAGTGGATGGACGGGGCATGGGAGGTGATATTCATGTAGCAGCGCAGCACGTCGACGACCCGGGCCTCGTGACCGCGCTCGCGGGCGGCCTCTAGGATGCGTCGGGTCGAATAGAGGCTGGCGTTGCGGGAGAGAATGGCAATTTTCATTACGATGAACCTGAGCTTTTCAGTGATGATCCGGAATCACATCGGGCCGAGCCGCGACCAGCCGTTCGCTTCCCAGATGGGAGGTGCTTTAGCCGCCAATGCCGGTTAGATGTGGGCCGAGTTCAGATGCCGGGGGAGCATGGTTGCAAGGATGGTCGCGGTCGAAGCTGTTTGCGCCGATTTTGTCGCTTCCGGCTTCAAGTGTTTTTCCCCGCCCGCAGGGTCTCGATCAGCAGCAGTGCGACGCCAAGGGTGATGGCGCTATCGGCAAGGTTAAACGCCGGCCAGTGCCAGTCACCATAATAGACATCGATGAAATCCACCACCCTGCCGGTGCGTACCCGGTCGATCAGGTTGCCAATAGCACCGCCAATTAGCAGCGTTAGCGCCGCAGCAGTCAGGCGCTCGCGGGCGTCGAGGCGCAGCAGCCAGATGATCAGCCCGATGGTGACCAGCAGCGCAAAGCCCGCGAACAGCCAGCGCTGCCAGCCACCGGCATCGGCTAGCAGGCTGAAGGCTGCGCCCTCGTTGTGCATCAGGGTGAGGTTTAACATCGGCATGAGCGCGACCGGCTCGTGCAGCGGCAGTAGACGCTCAGCCAGCCATTTGCTGAGCTGGTCGAGTGCGATGACTGTGACCGACAGCCATAACCAGTGCGCCCGGCTCGGGGTGAATGCGGACATGTTGTCACTCATTAGGCAAAGCGCCGGGTCTCGCCGGCGCCGGTGATGTTCTCAACACAGCGCCCACACAGATGCGGATGCTCGGTATGGGTGCCCAGGTCGGCGCGATGATGCCAGCAGCGCACGCATTTTGGGTGCGGGCTTGGGCGCACCTGCACTTTCAGTCCCTCTGCGGCGTCGGTCGCGTCCGCCGGAGCCTGCTCAAGCCCGTGCACAGAGACCCCTGATGTGATGAAGATAAAGCGCAACTCCTCGCCTAGGCGGTTCAGAATCCCCGCCAACTCGGGTTTGCAATAAAGCGCGATCTCGGCATCCAGGGCGGCGCCGATCAGCGCGGATTTGCGCGCGTCTTCCAGCGCTTTACCAACGGCGGCGCGGCACTCGAGTATCTGATTCCAGGCCGCAGTATCGAGCGGGTCGCTGGCATCGAGCGCGAACAGGCCGTCGAACCAGGAGGCGGCGAAGACGCTCGATGGCGGCTCAGCACCGGGCTCCCGATCTGGTTGGCGACCGGGAATGTGCTGCCAGATCTCATCGGCGGTGAAGCTCAAGATGGGTGCCAGCCAGCGACTCATGGCCTCAATGATCAGGTACATGGCGCTCTGGCAGGAGCGACGGGCCAGGCTGTCGGCCGGCGTGGTGTACTGGCGATCCTTGATGACATCCAGATAAAAGCCGCCCATGTCGACCACGCAGAAGTTGTGCAGGCGGTGGTAGATCAAGTGAAATTGATAGTCCTGGTAGGCGCTGAGGATCTCCTGCTGCAACTCATGCGCGCGGGCCACCGCCCAACGGTCGAGCGCGATCATTTCACCCGGGGCAACCAGATGCTGTTCGGGGTCGAAGCCGTTGAGATTAGCCAGCAGAAAGCGCGCGGTGTTGCGGATGCGCCGGTAGGCATCGGCGGTGCGCTTGAGGATTTCCTCCGACACACTCATCTCGCCGCGATAGTCGGTCGCCGCTACCCACAGACGGATGATGTCGGCGCCGAGCGTTTTGACCACCTGCTGGGGACTGACCACATTGCCGAGGGACTTCGACATCTTGCGTCCCTGCTGATCGACGGTGAAACCATGGGTCAGCACGGTTTTGTAGGGCGCCCTGCTCTCATCAGGCCCGTGCATGGCGACGGATGTCAGCAACGAGGACTGGAACCAGCCGCGATGTTGGTCGGAGCCCTCCAGGTACAGATCGGCCGGGACGCTTAAGCCCGTGCGCTGCTCAAGCACGCAGGCGTGGGTGACGCCCGAGTCGAACCAGACATCCAGGGTGTCCGTCACCTTCACGTAGTCGGCTGCTTCAGCTTCCGGCAGCAGGTCGCTCACTTGCAGCTCGAACCAGGCATTGATGCCGCCTTGTTCGATGCGCCGGGCAACCTCTTCGATCAGTTCCGGGGTGCGCGGGTGGCGCTCGCCGCTGTGCTTGTGGATCAGCAGCGTGATGGGGACGCCCCAGGTTCGCTGACGGGAAATGCACCAGTCCGGCCGGTTGGCCACCATGCCCTGAATGCGCGACTGCCCCCAGTCGGGCAGCCAGCGCACGGTGTCGATGGCCTCCAGCGCGGCATTTCTGAGTCCGCGTTGCTCCATGCCGATGAACCACTGCGGGGTGGCGCGGAAGATTACCGGGGTCTTATGTCGCCAGCAATGCGGATAGCTGTGGTTGAAACGTGACGCGCGCAGCAGGGCGCCCCGGGCTTTGAGGATTTCTACTACCTGCTCGTTGGCATCAAACACATTTTCGCCCGCCAACAGCGGGGTGCCGGGGACGAAGCGGCCATCACCGCCGACCGGGTTGTCGACGCGCAATTTGTAGCGGTTGCCGACCAGATAGTCCTCCAGGCCATGACCGGGGGCAGTATGCACGGCACCGGTGCCGGCATCGAGGGTGACATGCTCGCCGAGGATGATCGGAATCTCGCGGTCATAGAAGGGATGTGCCAGTTTCATCCCCTCGAACGCATGGCCGGGGCCATAGGCAATCACCCGATAATGCGCGATATTCCATCGATCCATGGTGTCCTTGATCAGCCCCTCAGCGATCAGCAGGCGCTCCTTCCCGCCATGGCCATTGCCCGGGCCATCCTCCACTTGCACCAGGGCGTATTCCAGCTCGGGATTGAGTGCCACGGCCTGATTGGCTGGGAGTGTCCAAGGCGTGGTGGTCCAGATGACCACCGACATGGGCCCCTCGCCATGGCCATCGGGCACCGCATGGCAGCGTGCGAACAGGGCGTCGTCTTCCTGCACCGGAAAGCGCACATCGATGGCGATGGATTCTTTCTCGGCATATTCCACCTCGGCCTCGGCTAGGGCCGAGCCGCAATCGATGCACCAGTGCACAGGCTTGGCGCCCTTGTGCAGATGCCCGGCGTCGATGATGCGCCCGAGCGAGCGCACGATTTCGGCCTCAAAGGCTGGGGCCATGGTCAGGTAAGGATTGGCCCAGTCGCCCAGTACGCCCAAGCGTTTGAAGTCCTCGCGCTGGCCATCGACCTGTTTGCCCGCATACTCGCGGCAGGCGTCGCGAAACTGCGTGGCCGAGATACGCAGCCCTGGCTTGCCCTTTTTCTTCTCGACCTGCAACTCGATCGGCAGCCCGTGACAGTCCCAGCCCGGCACATAGGGCGCGTCCAGCCCGTCGAGCGTGCGCGACTTGACGATGATGTCCTTGAGAATCTTGTTCACCGCATGGCCGATGTGAATGGCACCATTTGCATAGGGCGGGCCATCGTGCAGGATGAACTGCTCCGCGCCGGCGCGCGCGGCGCGAATCTGGCCGTAGACGTCTTCCTGCTCCCAGCGCTTGAGCATCTCCGGCTCGCGCTGAGCCAGGTTGCCCTTCATCGGAAAGCCGGTGCTGGGAAGGTTCAGGGTGGCTTTGTAGTCGTTCTCGGCTTGGGTCACGGGATGCTGTCCTTGATCGTTATGTTCGATGTGTCGCGGCGAACAAAGTCGCCTTTACTGCACGAAAACCGCTCTGGCCGCTGCGCTGTCGCGAGTGATTTGTTCGCGCAGTGCTGCGAGGGATGAAAATTTTTGTTCAGGGCGCAGCCAGGTGCGAAATTCTACCCGCAGATGCGCACCGTAGATGTCTTGCGCGAAGTCGAACAGATGGACTTCTAGCCGCACGACAGTGCCGGCTACCGTGGGGCGAATACCAACATTGGCGACACCGGGCAGCGCGCCTTGAGCCAGGCCATGCACCAACACCGCATAGACCCCGCTGAGCGGCGTGGCGTGTCGGTGCAGGTGGATATTGGCTGTCGGAAATCCGAGCTCGCGCCCGCGTCTTTCGCCATGGGCAACCCGTCCATGCAGACAATAGGGCCGCCCCAACAGTCGACGGGCCAGTGTTAGCTCGCCTGCCGCCAGGGCCGCGCGCACTCTAGTGCTGCTGATGCGCTCGTCACCATCGCGCACCGTTGCCAGATTGGCAACCTCGAATCCATTCCTTTGGCCGCAATCGCACAGCAGTTGATAGTCACCCGCGCGCTGGTGGCCAAAGCGAAAATCGTCCCCCACCAGCAGATAACGCACCCCAAGCCCAGCAACCAGCAGGCGCGAGACAAAGACTTCCGGATCGAGACTTGCCAAGGAATGATCAAAACGCAGCACCATCAGCTGCTCGATGCCATCCTCGGCCATGACCCGCGCCTTCTCGCGCAGTCGGGTCAGGCGCGCCGGTGCCTGCTTGGGCGCGAAAAACTCCATCGGCTGCGGCTCGAAGGTAATGACAGTCGCTGGCACCTGATGGATGCGCGCAAGATCGATCAGCCGCCGGAAAACTGCCCGATGGCCCAAATGCACGCCGTCGAAGTTACCGATGGTCGCGACACAGCCCCGGTCAGAGGCACGCAGATTATAAAGGCCACGAATTAGGCGCATGGAGTGAGTGAAATGTGGAAGCTGTCGCTGTGGGGCCGGTTAGGTGCAGGCTCTGTCGTCATCAGGGCTCTGCTTGTCGAGATGTCCAGGTATGGCTCCGACCAAGCAGCGTCCTCGAATGTCGGCCATTACTCGGGTGCAACACCGAGGCAGGCTTTGGTAATCGTCTGGGTAAACGCGGCATTTTAACGGAAAACAAGGCCAAAGACGCGGACTGTCTCGTGTGGTTTCGCGAGACTGCACGGTTAATGGGGCAGGAGAGTCGATGCTGTTTGATCTTGTCCGTCTGGTGGCGTTGCCTGATTGAACGGTCTGCAAGCCTTTGGCGGCGGATCGAGCGAGTCGCTCAATGTTGCCGCTTGGGGCGGATATGCCGCGCCCTGAATCCCAGCATCAGAAGCATGAGCGGATAGACGATGGCGCCGGTGAGGACGAGGGCGATGAGCGGTAACAGGCCTTTGGCGAATCCCGGTTCTGTCGGGAGTGGCAGCTTTGCTGACATCCATGCAATCAGCAGCATCATGACAGCTGTGCCGAGGGTCGTGCGCAGCAGGAGTGCCGACCAGCCGGGCTGGAGCTTGGCGTGATCGGCGCGCAGCATGGCTCGCAGCAGCAGACCGGCACCGAGGGCGCTCGCGAGCGATGTGGCAAGTGCGAGTCCGACGTGCCCAAATGGCACCATGAGCAGAAGGCTCAGCAGCAGGTTGGCAGCCATGCTGATCAGACCGATTCGCAGTGGTGTTTTCAGGTCATTGCGGCTGAAAAAGCCAGGGGCTACAACCTTGTAGGCCATGAAAAAAGGCAGGCCTAACGCGTAGGCCATGAGTGCCCGCTGGGCCTGGTGGATGTCTTGGGCTCCGAAGTGGTCAGACCTGAACAGGATTGCAATGATTGGCTCGGCGAGCACCAGCAGTCCGGCAGCAGCAGGCAAGCCGAGGAGCAGAGTCCAGCGCAGTGCCCAGTCGAGTGTGACGTTGAAGTCGTCGCGATGTCCGCTCGCATGGGTCCGTGCGAGTCGCGGCAGAATCGCCGTGCCTAGGGCGGCGCCAAGAATGCCGAGCGGAAAATCCATCAGTCGTTCGGCGTAATAAAGCCAGGAGATGCTGCCGGCAATCAGAAAGGATGCCAGCAGAGTGTCGAGCAGCAGGTTGATTTGCGTGACTGACATGCCAATCAGCGTCGGCCCCATGGCGGCCAGCAGACGGGTCAGTTCCGGGCTGTGCCAGTTGATGCTTGGGGTGACCAGCAGCCCGAGGCGCGCTAGCGCAGCGACTTGCAGGGCGAGTTGCGCCACACCGCCAAACAGGACACCCCAGGCGAGGGCAAAAACGGGTTGTTCAAGTCGAGGCGCGAGCAGCAAGGCGCAGCCAATGAGTGAAAGATTGAGCAGCGCGGGGGTCAGAGCTGGGATGGCGAAGTGCTCGTAGGAGTTGAGCACCGCGCCGGCCAGTGCCGTGAGCCCGATAAACAACAGATAGGGCAGCGTCAGGCGCAAGAGCGCAGTCGTTAATTGCAGTTGTTGTGTTTCGGCGCTAAAGCCGGGCGCCAGCAGCCAGACCAGCAAGGGCGCTGCGAGCAGGCCGAGGCCGGTGATCAGCAGCAGCAGGGCTGTCAGCGAGCCGGTGAATTCGCTGATCAGCTTGCGTGTGGAGTCTTGGTCTTGGAGGTGCTGGCCGCCCGCGTGGGTCAGGGCGGGGATCAGAGTGGCGGCAAAGGCGCCCTCGGCAAAGAGTCGCCGCATCAGATTGGGAATCCGGAAAGCGACAAAAAACGCATCAGTCGCCTGACTGGCTCCGAACAGGCGCGCAATCAGCAAATCACGCGCGAATCCGAGCAGACGGGAGATCAGCGTGCCGCCGCCAACGCGAGCAACGGAACCTGCGAGCGATGCGGAGGGCTCGGCTTGGGACATGGAGTACTTTGTTGATTTTTTGAACTGTGGATTGACAGAGCGGGAACATCACATTAGCATTGATCAGCTAACCAGACCGAGAAGATTTCAACCTTCCCATTCCACCCGACTTTTGCGAGAGGATTCCTTTGGCTAATTCCGCCCAAGCCCGCAAGCGCGCTCGCCAGGCCGAGACACATCGCCAGCGCAACGCCGCGCAGCGCAGCCATTTTCGCACCGCACTGAAAAAGGTTCTCAAAGCCATTGGTGCCGGTGACAGGGAGGCTGCTACCGCTGCCTATCAGTCCGCCGTACCCGTGATTGATCGGGCCGCCAATAAAGGACTGATTCATTGTAACAAGGCCGCTCGGCACAAAAGCCGGCTGAACGCGCGCCTGCGTGCCATGGCATCCTGAGCCTGAGCGACCGCTGCGCGGCCAGACCCAAGCCGCACATCCAGGTCGTTTGGGTATTAAAAAGCCGATGCGAGTTTTCTCTCGCATCGGCTTTTTGCGCTTTTGCTTGCCAGTCAGAGGTTGCACACCCTTAGCGAAAAATCCTAGGGACCCAGCTTCTGCCGGAGTGGTTGGGGCGACGCGCGCTAGCTATTTGTCGCTGCGCTGTTCGGCTTTTGGCTGGCTTTGGGGCTGGGTTTGACCTTGGGGTTGGCGTTGGCCGGCGCGGTCGGCGATGGCGGTTTTTAGCGCGTCCGGGCGGTTGTCGATCCAGTTCTCTGCCGGGACCAGTTTCTGCCGATCCCAGTACGGTCAGCACCCAGATTGATCTTCTCCCTCTTTTGGATCAAGGAGCAATTTGGCGTGACCGAGGTCGTCTTCATCGGTGATCGTGGCATGCTCAAGGCGAAGGGCAAAGCCGTGCTGAGCGCCGATGGCTGGCGCTACATCAGCGCCCTGACCAAGCCGCAGGTCCGCGCCTTGCTCACCCAAGGCGTGTTGCAGCCTGATCTGTTCGATGAGGAGATCGGCGAAGTACTCCAGGATGGCAAACGTCTGATCACCCGATGCAATCCCTCCATACAACGGCGCATGCGCGCGCGTCGGGCCGATAAGCTCAATCAACTCGAGCATCTGATTGCCGAGCGTAATGCCTTTGTCAGCCAATCGACCCGCGCCGATCCAACCGCAGGGTTGCGCCAACTCGAGCACTGGGTCAAGCGCTACAAGCTCCATGGCTTTGTGAGCTTGGCGCTGGAGGGGGATCAAATCTGCTGCACCATCGATCAGGATCACTTGGCCGAGGTCGCCCTGTTGGATGGTTGCTATGTTTTGGAAACCACCGTACCGGCACCTGTCATGGATCGCCATGCGGTCGATGCGCGCTATCGCGACCTGCAACAGGTCGAGCGCAATTTCAAAACCATGAAAACGGATTTTCTCGAGATCCGCCCGGTCTTTCTGCGCAATGGCCAGCGCACCAAAGCCCATGTCTTCGTGGCCATGCTGGCGCTAAAGATCACCCGCCTGTTTCAATCTCTCTTACATCAGGCCTATGGCACCACGGATGATGACCCGCATGCCATCACGCCCGAGGATGCCTTAGAGGCCCTCAGTCGCTTGACGTATTTGATCTATGACGTCAAAGGCAGCCGTTACGCGCGTCTCGTGCAACCCGATGAGGAGCAATGCAAACTCCTCGACGCACTCGGCCTGCGCTTTCCCCGCCAAACCGCCAAAGCACTCTAGCTCCACAGCTACTTCAGTACTGTAGGCAGTAAGTCCTTCCGCTGCCTAGGCCGCTTTCTGCTTTTCTATCGGGTGCTTAGTTGATAATTCGAGGGCGTACACGACGGAGGATCCGTCCGAAGCCGAGAGCGCATGGTGCCTCGGTGCGTTTTGGGCCAGGTAACGGTCTCGGGAGACGCCGTGAATACATCCCTGGAGGCTTCCCAGCGGCATCTATACCGCTGAAGCCCCCGCGCCCAACACCCAGCCCAAAACACGCAATTCACGTCTGGCAGATGAGACTAGTACACTCCTGTTCAGCGGAGCATCAATTGTGTCAGGCGGAATGATTGCTGGCGGGCCACTGGGCATTTGATGCGCTCGCTGATTCGGTGCCAAGAAGTTCGCTGTTTAGACTGATCGGCAATTTGGATTCCGACCTGTAGGACCGGCCAGTGGATCTGAAACTGCGCAGTGCGATTGTCCGCCCTTGCTGCGGGAACGCATGAGGCTGGCAAGCAGAAAGAAACCCAGGTCACCAAACAGGGTCACAACGCGCGCGAGTAGCACGGCCGCTAACAGGTCAGGCGGCAGCAGGTCAGGCGGCAACTGTTCGCTAAAGAGAAATAACAGGGCGGCCTCCCGGACGCCGACTCCGGCTGGTGCCCCGGGCGTGAGCAGACCCACCAGCCAGGCGAGCACATAGCCGCCAATTATTATCGGCCACCAGATGGGCGCGGGAGGGTGCGGTGCGATGTTTAGCAACAGGAGCAGGAAGATTGCGCCGGATCCGCTCAGAAACAGGGCATAACGAACGACAGCGCGGGCAATTTCGCGGCCGGCCAAGTGCCGGGCAAGCGTGGCGAACAACCACATTATGCCGGCAAAGGTGGCGACGGCGCTGCTGACGACGTGCAGTAATATGGGGCCGGCGAGTAACGGTGTGGTCAGCAGGCCGAAAACCAACCCGGTGGCGACCAGCAGGGCAAGCTCCCAAATAGCAGAACGGCCGAGTGCCCAGCCGGGCAGCCCGGCGGCCATGCCCAACGCCTGGCGGGTGCCAAGGTGGAAGATATTGCCTGGAAGGTATTTGGCAAGCTGGGAGCGACCGAAGATGCTAGTAGTGAGCCGCCAGCCGGGATGCAGACCCTCGCGGGCTAGCAGGCAGCGCCAGGCGCCGGCCAGCCACAGGTTGGCGGCGGTGTGGAGGGCGCTCAGGGTGGCAAGAGTGAGGAGCGCGCGGGCACCAATATGGGCGAGTTTTAGGGCGGCACCCTGCTCAAGCAGCCGCGTCAGAACAAAGCCGATGGCGGCAATGGCAATCGCGCTGCCAGCCCAGTTGAGGGCCTGTCTTGCTGCAGCTGGCTGCATGGGGCTGGACGCTCAGGTGCGCGGGCGGCACAGGAGCATGCACCAGGGCAGCGGCCTGCGCACGGCGATGATGTCGAAGTACTGCGCAACCAGTGCCTGAAAGCTGTGGCTCGACCAGTGTTGGATGTGGCCGGGTGTGTTGCCGGCTTGAGGCAGATATGCGCAGCGAAGGATGTTCAAAGCGCGCCAGAGAGGCTCGCGAGGAACGCTAAGGATGAGATACTTGGCGCGCAGCGAGGCGAGGACAGCGAGCGCCCTGGTCGGCTCTTGAAGATGCTCGAGCACCTCGCAGCAGACGATGAGATCGGCGCTGTCGAGCGCTGGGTCCAGATCGTAAACACTGGTTACGCTAAACAACTCCGCTGGTGCCTGATGAAGCTGTAGCCGGGCGTTTTCCCGCGCGATGTTTATGACCGTGTGCGAAAAATCGCAGCCGCGAGCGCGGTAGCCGGCACGGAGCCAGCGCAGTACCCAATAGCCTTCGCCGCAGCCAATCTCGTGAATGCTTGCGGGTGAGCTTCGGGCGACCAAGGCTGCCAAAGCCAGCTCGAAGCCCTGCATGATTCGCTGGACCAGCGGGTTTGTGGATTGATATTTGTCGTAGGCGTTGCCGACGAAGATGCCGTGCTCAGTTTGGCCTTGGCTGATTTTCATGGCTTGGTGCGGTCTGGTGGGCCTGGTTGATGGGTTGGACGGTGAGCGGGAGACGGCTGCGCAGGTCTTCGATTAGGCGGCGGTTGGCGGCTAGCAGGTCGGCGAGAAAGGCGACCAGTAGAGTTTGAAAGCCGATTGTGAGCAGAATGCCGGCGAGAATGAGCGACTGCACATGACCTGTGCCATCACCCGAGAGATAAAACCCCAGGAAGCGCAGACCGATCAGGGTCCCGAGTGCGATTACCGTCAGACCAATGGCACCAAAGAAACGAAACGGTCGGTACACAACAAAAATGCGCACGATGGTGATCAAGCTCTTGCGAACATAGAAAGGTATGCTGCGCACGAGGCGGGAAGGGCGCAGGTCAGGGTTGACACGGATGGGCACGGATTCAACGGCGATGTTTTTCTGTCCGGCCTGAATGATAGTCTCGAGCGTGTAGGTATAGTTGTTGAAGACCATCAGCTGGCGCGCAGCAGAGCGGCTGATGGCGCGAAAGCCACATGGCGCATCGTCGACACGGGTGCCGCTGGCCATGCGCACCGCCCAGCTGCCGAGTCGTTGGAGCCATTTTTTGAATGGGGAGAAATGGTCGATTTCACTGATGGGCCGCGCACCGATGACCATGTCCGCTTGGCCTTGAAGGATAGGGGCGGTGAGGGCGGGGATGTCGTCGGCACAGTATTGGTTGTCAGCGTCGAAGTTGACAATGACGTCGGCGCCCCGGTCTAGGCAGGCATCAAGCCCGGTCAGGAACGCTTTTGCGAGGCCGAAGTTGGTGGTGTGGCGAACGACGGAGGCGACGCCATATGCGCGGGCGATGTCCGCTGTGCTATCGGTGCTGCCGTCATCAATGACCAGCCACTCGACGAAGTCGAAGCCGGGCACCTGACTAGGCAGGGCGGCGAGTGTGACCGGAAGGGCGGCAGCCTCGTTGTAGCAGGGTATTTGGATGATGAGCTTCAAGCTGTTTGGCCCTAGCATGATGGGTAGTCCGAGTTTGCACCATCATAGGGGATTGGCGGCGCGTGTGGCGAGCCTGACCAAGGGTATTTTAGTCGGGCTTGTGCATCTTAAAGGCTGGATTTTGCTCGACTGATAGGATGGGAAAGATGCCGTGGCGCCATATCTATTCGCTCAGCTAGCAGTGCGTGGCCAACAATAGGCAGATGCTGGTTAGTACGACGGCGCTGGTTACCTGCGATTGGATTAACTGGTGAAACCTCCTGAGGCAGTCAGCGTTGATTCCGTGGTGGTTGGTGTTCCCTTTGATTTGGAAGTTCTGTTACGTCCACATCGAGACTGATACTCCGTTTGGCTACGATTGTCGGCGGCCTTTTGCTGTATGCTCTCCTTCGATTTGGACTACCACGATTAACCCTAGGAACTCGCCATGAACAGCAATGAAATAACCCCCTTAACTCTGAAGGCGCTAACAGTTCTGATGGTTACACTGGTGCTTGCTGCAGTCGTCCGCATTGGCGCGATTGAGGGATCACAGGTCATTGCGCCGCTTCGCGCTGACGCAACCGATTACTATTTTTATGCCTTGAATCTGAAGGAATGCGGAACCTACAGCCGCCAAGACTGGACGGGAGACACGGGGTGCCCCACGCAGATCAAGGCCGATAGTCAGCGATCGCCCGGCTATCCGCTTTTTCTGACTTTTTTCGTCGACTTTCCACCAAGCAATGCGATGATTAAGCGAATCCAGTATGCGCAACTTGTGCTTGGCGTGTTCACAGTTTTCCTGACTTTCCTGTTGTTCCGGCCAATTCTCGGCAACTGGCCGAGCATCGGAGCCGCTGCCATGGTCGCTATCTCGCCCCACCTCGCAGCATCCGGTGTCTATGTTTTGACAGAGACACTGTTCACCTTTCTATTACTTGCCTGGCTATGGGCCAGTATGCACCTCCTAAGGAGCGGTCATTCCGCATGGGCATTTGTCTCGGGTCTTCTGCTCGGGGGCGCGGCCTTGACCCGCCCGACCATGCTCTATTTTATACTGCTCCTGCTTCCGTTTCTCATCTTCGTCATTGGCAGTAAAGGATGGCTGAAAAGCGTCTTGGTGGTTGCCGGATTCCTGATCGCTTACGGTCCTTGGGTTCTTTATACTGCTACGCAGGTCCCGGCCGATAACAACAGTTCACTAGCGCGTGACACCGTGCACAAGGGCATGTACGCGAACCTGATCTACCAGAACGATCCTGAGACTTATGGCTTCCCCAACCGTGCCGATCCCACCTGGCGCGAGCGAACGACCATGGGAGCTGTGCTTGATGAGGTCGTCCGACGTGTCGTCGATGACCCTTCAACATACGTGCGCTGGTATCTGTTGGGCAAGCCTATGATGTTCTTGTCTTGGAGCATCATTGTGGGAATGGGTGATGTATGGATCTATCCGCTGTTCGTCAATCCTTACGATTTCGATCCCCTGCTGAGAGTGACCCATGGTCTGATGTATCTCCTGCATTGGCCATTGGTCGGGATGGCGCTCTTGACCTGTCTTTTTGTCTGGACACCAGTGGTGGACTCACTGCTAGCCTCGTCCGAACGACTTATTACCCGTCTCATCAGTCTGGTTTGTTTATATTTTCTCTGTGTCCATGTTGTGGGTACTCCGCTACCGCGCTACTCCATCCCGCTTCGGCCCATCATCTTCGGAATGGCGCTCCTTGCGCCGGTTATGATCTGGCGCTGGACACATCGTCGCAAAACCATCAACGACGCTCTCGATTAGCAAGATATCTCAACTTCTCAAAGCCAGCGTTGCGATCAATGGGCGAGCGTGTGACTGTGAATGGTGTCGAGGTGGAAGCGGCGGTTGAAGCGATAGGCGAAAGTCGAAAGATAACGCGTGCCATATTTGGCGAAATCCAAGGCGTGGTAAGCCCCCGAAGCTGTTTTTAAGGTTGCCGAGGAGGGTGTTAACCCAAGCGAATTGCGGGAAATCCTTTTGTTTAAGGGCGCCAACGACGACGGGGCTGTGCTGACATCCGGCATCGGTCACGCTAGCAAAGCAGCCCAAACCATCTGAAATGACCTGAGCCCATGGCGTCATGTCGCTGGTGGCGGTCCAGCTGGCAATGGCCTGGCAAGTAAAGCAGGGTATGGGCGCCATTTTCGTTAGTGCGCATGCCCCTCGGATGTCACCGAGACGGCTGGAATGAAGGGCACTTTTTTCTCATAGCCCCGTACGACTTTGCCACTGGTGAGCTCCCAGCCGAGGTAGACATCATCGACCTGGATGAAGAGGCTCCCCCTAACTGTGGGTTCCAGGTCCAGCAAGGATCATGCTGGTGTGGCTTCCTGAGCGGGACGCTGACCGGCGCGGTCGGCGATGGCGGTTTTTAGCGCGTCCGGGCGGTTGTCGATCCAGTTCTCTGCCGGCACCAGTTTGAGCAGACCAAGACTCTCGAGTCGCTTGCGCGTCGCGGGCTGGGTGCCAGCAAAATACACTCGGCAGCCGTGATGTATGGCCTCGGTCACTGTGGTCTCGATTGCCATTGAGCTGGTCACGCCAATGTGCGGCACATCGGTCAGGTCCAGGATCAGGCTGCGGGCATTGGCGATCTCCGTCTGCTGGCGTGTAATGGCCTTGGCCGCGCCGAAAATCAGCGGGCCGCTCAGACATAGCAGCGCGATGCCATTGTCCGGATCGCCGATGATTTTCTTCTCCTCGTTGGTTGCCTTGGGGCAGTCCATGTCTGCCGCGTTGGCGCCGCCGCCGAACAGGCGCACTCCTTCTGATTGGAGGTCAGCCAGGCGGCGAATGGTGAGGATATTGGCGACGAACAGACCAATGCCGACGGCGGTAATCAAGTCGACGAAGACGGTTAATGCAATCACCCCGTACATGATGAGTGCACCGCGCAAGGAGACCCGATGGGCGCGGCGCAGAAAACCCCAGTCGATGATGTCAAGGCCAACCTTGATGGCGATGCCAGCCAGCACCGCGAGCGGAATGATCGAAACCAGGCCGGTGGCCCAGAGCACAACCACGGCTAGAATGATGGCGCGCGTCAGGCCGGAGAGCGCCGTGCTTGCGCCAGTCTGAATATTGACTACTGTGCCCATGGTTGCGCCCGCACCCGGCAGACCGCCGAACAGGCCCGAGGCCATGTTGCCGATCCCCTGGCCGATGAGTTCTTTGTCAGAGTCGTGATGGGTGCGGGTCAGGCTGTCGGCGATGACCGATGTCAGCAGGGCGTCGATGGAGCCCAGCATGGCCAGGACCAGCGCGTCGACCAGCATGCTTTGCCACAGGTCCGCTGTCAGAGTGGGCAGATGCAGCGAAGGGACTCCGGAGGGGATGGCGCCGATTTCACGGTAATCACCGCTGCCGATCACCAGCACGGCGATCAGCGTGCCGGCCACCAGCGCGAGCAACTGCGGCGGCAGCAGGCGGCGCAGGCGCTTGGGCATGAGCAAAAGAACCGCGAGCGAAATACAACCGAGAAGCAGCTCATCGGGCCGCAAGGTCGCGGCGAGTTCCGGTAATGCCTGCAAGGAGCCGAGTACGCCGCCGGACGGCGTTGGATGGCCGAGCAGGACGGGTAATTGCAAAATAATCAGAATGAAGCCGATGCCCGACATGAAACCGGAAATCACCGTATAGGGCATCATGGTGACATAGCGCCCGAGCTTCAGGATGCCGAAGAGGATCTGAAACAGCCCGGCGAGCATCACGGTGGTGAAGGCGATGGCCATGCCGCCTTCCGGGTTCGCGGCCATGATGCTGGTGATGACCGCTGTGATGACCACGGTCATGGGGCCGGTGGGCTCGGAGATCAGGGTCGGGGTGCCGCCAAACAGGGCCGCGAACAGGCCCACGAGCACGGCGCCATAAAGACCTGCCTCGGCGCCGGCACCAGAGGCCACGCCAAAGGCAAGCGCCATCGGCAGGGCCACCACAGCCGCGGTGACACCGCCGAACAGGTCGCCACGCAGATTATTGAAGCGAATGGTGTTGAGTACGCGCATGGCGAGTTCCTCGTCCTGATGCTGACCCTGACTTCAGACCCAATATGGACCTTAGTCTGAGCGAAACCCGCTTAGTATGGCGACTTCTGTGGTTGCTGAACAATCGCTGGTGACAATACCCTGGATCAGCGATTGCTGATGAATCGCGCACGCCGCCGTTGCCGGCGGCAGGCGATTGGTGTCAGATCTCGGCCACCACCTTGTCGTAGAAGGCGAGAAAATCGTCCGGTGTCGGCCCCTCGCGCCACTCGATGGCCGCGCGCGGGTGCTGATTGAGCTGACCTGTGATGTTGTAAGGCACCAGCGGACCCCACTCGATCTGCTCGCGCAGCGGCACCACCTGATGCTGAATTACCTCGATTATCGGGCGCACATCAAACTTCGGGTTGCGCAGAAAGCCGAGCAGCAACTCGGTATGGCAGTTGCCGGCACCGCGGCCCATGCCGAAGATGGTCGCATCGACGCGGTTACAGCCAAGGATGATGGCCTCGATGGTGTTGGCGAAGGCAAGTTGCAGATTGTTGTGCGCATGGATGCCGATCTCTTTGCCGTTCCCGGCCATGGCCGCCGCGTACTTGTGATACAGGCGGTCGATCTGCTCGCGATACAGGTAGCCAAAGCTATCCACAATCACCATGGTCGAGGCCTGGGTCGGCGCGATGGCCTCAAGCACAGTGTCGATTTCCGACTCGGTGATGTTGGACACCGCCATCAGATTGGCCGTGGTCTCATAGCCTAGCTCATGGGCATGGGCGATCATCTCCACCGCCTCCGAGACCTGATGGGCGTAGAAGGCCACCCGGATCACATCTAGCACGCTGTCTGCGGCCGGCAGCAGTTGGGTCTTCCAGTCACTTTTGCCGGCATCGGCCATGGCGGCCAGCTTTAAGCCGTTGGTGGCGCTGTCATGGTCACCCACAACGCGGCGCATGTCCGCCTCATCGCAATGGCGCCAGGGGCCGAATTGTTCTTTGGGGAAGATTTTTTTTGAGTTCTTGTAACCGATTTCCATGTAGTCGACCCCCGCAGCCAGGCAGGCGCGGTAGACGGCTTTCACAAAGGCGTCGGTGAACTGGTGCGCATTGATCAACCCCCCATCGCGCACGGTGCAGTCGAGTACCTTGAGTTCGGGGCGATAGGTGATCCAGGGGGCTTTTTCGGACATCGGGGCTTCTCCTGACGCAAAATCAGACAGGCTAGGGAGTGTCCGCAGCGCCAAATCCGATCAGGGACCGCCCTGTCACTTTGTAAGCCGGTTTCAGGCCGGTGGTGACAAGGGTAGGCCCTCGGCGTGGCGCGCGCGGGCGACATATCCGGCTAGTCTAGCCTAGATGGGGTTTCTCTTCCCAAGCAGGAGTCCAATCCGTCCGTTGCAAGGCGCATGCGGTTGCCTTGAGGTTCTCTCGCCTTCGGAGCCATCGATGACCCGCCAATCGCGGGTTTGTGTGAAATCTTTGCTGTGAGCGTTAAGAAATGGCTGCCAGTCGCTTGCTCTCGCGGGTTCTGCCACTATGTGCTTGTCGCGTCTGCGCCGGCATGCAAGTCTGGACGCGATTGCGCCCTGCCTCCTTGGCTTGATAAAGCGCGCGGTCGGCCAGTGCGATGAGCGCCTCCGGGGTCTCGGCGTCCTGATCCGGGAAGCAGGCCAGCCCGATGCTGATGGTGACCTGCAAGCGCAACTGGGCAGTTTCCACGACCTGGTCGGCGATTGCATGGCAGATGCGTTCGGCCAGGATGCGGCCACTGTCGTTGGTGGCTCCGGGCAGCAGCATCAGGAATTCTTCTCCGCCATAGCGCAGCACAATGTCACCTTCGCGGGACAGGCCTTTGAGTGTTTGGGCGACCTCGATCAGCACCCGATCACCAATCAGGTGGCCATGGGTGTCGTTGACGTCTTTGAAATGATCGATGTCCAGCATCAGCAGGCTGAGCGCAGCGTCGCCACGGGTTGCGCGCTGGAATTCTTCGCTGAGTCGCGCCATGCCGAAGCGGCGGTTGTAGAGCCCGGTCAGGGGGTCTATGACGACCAGATGTTGCAACTGATGATGTGCCTGGGCATTGTTCAATGCCAGCGCGAAGCTCTGCTGAAAGAGCGTCATCATGCGATGCGCGTGCTGGCTGAACTCATGTGCCCGTGCGAGCAGAAAGAGCCCTAGCGGCACCCCTTTGAACGCCAGCGGAATCAGTACCAGTTGGCGTGGGCGAAAGCGCGTCAGCACAGCATCAATGCTGATGTCCTCGGGCAAGGTCACCGTTACCTGGCTGTTGGATTTCAGGCAATGGCGGATTGGTGCGTAGGCTGATGGATCGGACAAGCCCTGGATGCCGCGCAGGGCGGTCAGGGTAAGTTCGCCAGCCTGCTCGACGATTACTGCGCCGGCATCGGCCTGGGTGTGCTCGATCAGCCGGTCCAGGGCCTCCTCGGACATGGGTTCGAGTTCCAGCTTGCCGGTCAGACGATGCACGAACTCATTTACTGCCGCCTCAACCGCATGCGACAGCAACAGGGCATCGACAAGATCGTTGAAAGAACGGCCGATTTCGCCGATTTCATCGGCTGAATCGACAGTCAACTGACATTTCTCCGGCGTGCAGGCGTGCCAGTCGTTGGTGTCGGTGGCGCGACGGATAGCCGCCTCGACCTGACGCGCCTGCGAGGACAGCCGGCGCAGTCGCGGCGCCACCACCCAGCGCGCCACCAGAAAATTGGCCACAGCCATCATCAGGCCGGCTGTCAGGCAGGCCAGCATGAAGCGCGAGGAATAGACCTCCTCGGTCGGAAAGCCCAGCCAGTGCATCATGGGCGGAAATAGCAGGCCGATCGTCAGGCCCAGGCCGATCATCCAGACCGCCATGTCGTAGCACAGCTTTTGCGTTAATTTTGGTAGCACCATGCCCATCTGCCTCACCTCCTTTATTGAGGACGCTGTTGTCGCGCCTTTATTCACATCATGTCGATGTCGGTGCCAGAAAAAACCGAAAACGCATTTGCTACAGCAATATCTGTAAAATCAACAGAGTCTGGCTTGTTAGTGCCCATTCTGTGATCGGCAAGGAATGATTGTTTCGCTAAATGATCGAGCGTGCTTTGGTGGGTGCTCCTGTTGGCGCCGGAGTGGTCTGCTTTTGCCTTGGATGAGCATTGCCTAGAGCATCGACACTAACCTATTTTGCTCGAAGATAACATAAAAAAAGAAAGGGTTTTCAGTTGGTTAAGTATTTTATTCGAATATACTGATAGACTCCTTTGCCGATTTGTCCGGGCTTTAGCTGTTGCTGGGGGCGGATTGCCGTGGAATAGCAGGTGGATTTTTCGCGGCGCTCAGAGCAGAGGGCCTGCTGACACACCCAACAGCAACACCAGACTGCTGGACAGCGTGATCAGCACATTGTCGTCTATCGGCCCGAACTCATAGCGCTCTACCACAGTGGCGACCAGGGCTGAGATCATGCCCCATAATGGAATGGCTGGCTGGGCATGGAGTCCCACCGCATAGCCGATTGGCAGGCACACAATGAGCATAAAGATATTGCCAATCGGGCTTTTGGAGCGCCGGCGGATGAGTGCATTGCGCGCGATGCCGGTCACTCCGTCGCCAAAGGCCATGTAAAGCGCCGGCACAATGGCCAGCCAGGGATCATTCAGCAGCCACCAGAGCGCGGAGACCGAGAGTGCCCACATCAGCGCGAACTTCACGTCGTTGCGATTTTCTGGCGTTTGAAACCAGTAAAAGCGCCAGCCGCTCTGGTGAGTTGCCCATGTGAGCCCCGTCAGCAGCAGGCCGGCGATCAGCGGTACCCAAGGGCTGGTGAACACCAAAGGCACTGCGAGCGAGCCGATGCCACCGGCAGCCATGTGGACAATCTTGCGGTTGTAGTAGACGGCGCGAATTGGCTCTATGCCGCGTGCGACCATCCAGCGATAAGGCAGGCGGGTCACCAACAGAATGCCCAGCACATAGAGGCTGAGCAGTAGAGCCCAGAGAATTTGTGACATGAATGTGCCTGTTGTCAGGGAGATGACCGCCGACAACCAAGATTTATAGCGCGGCTTGTCGCGAGCATCAAGACCGTCGTTTCAGTCAATACGCGTGACGCGCGCGAGGGTGGCGAGCAGATCAGCGCGGTCGACCGGCTTGGCTGCATAGGCATTCATGCCATGGGCAAGGAAGCGTTCCTCGTCTCCGCGCATGGCATGGGCAGTCATGGCAACAATAGGGACGCGCGCCTGCTTTGTCCCAGCTGCGCCGTCGCGAATGGCCCGGGTGGTCTCAAGCCCGTCCATGCCGGGCATCTGCACATCCATCAACACGGCATCGAAAGCCTTGCTGCGCAGTACCTCCAGTGCTTCAAGCCCGTTGTTGGCGCACTGCACATTGTGGCCGGATTTCTCCAGCAATCGGCGCGCGACCAGTAAGTTGGTCGGTTCATCATCGACCACCAGAAGTTCCAGGCAGCTGTCCTGGATTTTTGCGGGTGGGTCCTGGGTCACGGGCAGCGGGGTGGTGGATTGCGAGTCGACGGCCCGCAACGGCAGCGTGAAGCCCACAGTGGTGCCCGCTCCGAGGGTGCTTTCGACCTTGATCTGGCCGTCCATGAGTGCAAGCAGGCGCTGCACGATGGACAGGCCAAGTCCCGCCCCCTGCGATACCGATCCGGGCTTGGGCGAGGACTGGAAAAAGGGCTGAAAGACCCGCTCAATGTCTTCGGGCGGAATCCCGCGCCCGGTGTCTCGCACCTCGAAGCCGATACGCGCCTGAGTCGTGTCGGTTGCGCGCAATGCTCGCAGGGTGACCGAAACTTGCCCGTGATCAGAATACTTGATGGCATTGCCGACCAGATTGAGCAGCACCTGGCGCAAGCGCAGCTCGTCGCCGACGATCTGTTCCGGCAGTCCGGGCAGCAGCTCGAAGGAGAGCATCAGCCCTTTGTTGGCGGCCGCCAGCTTGAAGATGTCCATGACCGCTTCGCGCAGATCCGCGAGCCGCAAGGGCGCAGGGGTCAGGCTGAGTTTGCCGGCCTCGATGCGCGACAGATCGAGAATATCCGACAGCAGCGCTTCCAGACGCCTCGAGCAGCTCAGTGCGGTGCAGGTGAATTCGCTCTGCTCCTCGCTCAGTGTGGTTTCCTCAAGCAACTGAAGCATGCCGAACACGCCATTGAGCGGCGTGCGGATCTCATGGCTCATGTTGGCGAGAAACTCACTCTTGGCGCGACTCGCTGCCTGTGCCTCCTCGCTGGCGCGGCGTAGTGCCTGTTCGGTTGCTTTGGCCGTGGTGATGTCTTCGATCAACGACAGAAAGTACAGCGGCTGGTCCTGGTTGTCTTGGATAAGACTGACGGACAGGCGGCCCCAGACAATGCTCCGGTCAGAGCGAAGATATCGCTTGTCGAGGTGCATTTCGGCGATCTCGCCGGTCAGCAGCTTGCCGACGAGTGCGCGCGTCTCCGGTAGGTCATCGGGATAGGTGATGTCGGCGACGCTCAAATTCCGCATCTGGGCTTGGCTGTAGCCAAGAAAGCGGCACATGGCGCGATTGACGCGTTGATAGCGCAGATCGAGGGTGACGACACCGGCGCCCACGGGCGATTCATCGAAGGTGAGGCGAGAGCGTGCCTCGCTCTCGCGCAGTTCGGCCTCCACCGCCTTGCGCTGCGCCACTTCCTCGCGCAGTCGCTTGGTGGCTATGGCCAGTTCTGCCGCTTGGCGCTCGGCATGGTGGCGAAGATCGGTCTCGTGCGCCTGCGCCGATTGCAAACCTAGCAGCTTGATCTGCCGTTCCACCACGTCCGCGCGCACCTGTTCGATCTCGGGGTTGCCAGCGGCTGGCGGCAGCCTTGCCGAGATCCACTCGCGATAATGGAGTTCCATCGCCCGCAGCTTGGCCGTTGCACCCCAGCGCGCAAGGGAGTCATAGGCTTGCTGCCAGCAGCCCTGGGCGACCCGGTCGTTGCCCTGGGACTCCCAGAACCAGGCGGCCCGCTCGGCGATCAGTCCTTCCCAGTGCATTAAGCCAGCTGATTGTGCCAGACCCATGGCGTCCACATAATTGCGCATGGCCTGGGGCGCATTGCCGCGCAAGCGCGCCATTTCGGCCTCCGCCAGCAGGGTCATGGGAGCGAAGTTTGCAGGGCTCTGCGTGCCCCAGTGCTTGAGCCGGCTGAACAGCCCCATGAGTTCATCGTCCCACTGGCGCTGGCGGGTGGCGTCAACCCAGGGGTAGAGCGCGCTCAGGATCAGAAAGCGGGTGTAGAGATGCATGGGCCAGGGTAGCAGCCCTTGGGTACCGACCATGTAGAGCGCGGGTTCGACCTCTTCGGTAACGGCCAGAGCTTCTTCGTGGCGCCCGAGCAGCAACAGCGAAAAGCTTTTGAGAATGCGATGGATGCACAGCACCTGAGGGTTGTCGTGCGCGATCACCTGCTGTAGCCAGGCGCTCTCGGCGCTTGCCTGCGCAGCCGGGTCAGCGTCCCCGTTGCTGAGCATGTCGATGATCAGCAACCCACCTTCGAGCAGGTCGATTGCCCACTGATTGAAGCGGGTGCGACTGAAGCTCAGGGACTGTTCGGTTTCCTCGCGCAGAGTGGCTAGATTGGTCCCCTGGTAGAACCGGCAATACATGTTATGCCCAAAGGCATAGGCGGCGTATTGCAGATTGCCGGCGCGCAGACCAATGGCATAGGCCTCAGCATAATCGGCGCTGCTGCGCTCAAGCGGCTCGAACCAAAAGCGCGCCGAGCTGCCGATCATCAGCCGGAAAACGCTTTGGTCTGATGGGGCATGAAAACGCTGGGTCATCAACTGCTCGGCCAGCGCGCTGAAGGCGCGCGCGGTGGCGAAATCGTCGTCCACCCAAATCAGCAGACCAGCAAAAGCGGTATGACTGTAGCCGGCCTGCGGCAGATTGCCGTGGCGCAGGCTCAGATTAACTGCCATGGGCACGATGACCGACCACAGCCGCTGATGCGCGCGGTAGCAGGGCGGACCCATGGTGATCAGCAGGCAGCCGACCATGCGCTGCATCGGGTCAGACATCGGCGGGTGGTCCGCTAGGGCGGCGATGGCTTGATCTGCCGGCTGGCCTGTCGCTTGGTCCGTCGCCTGGTCTACCCCCAGTTCCGCCCCCAGTTCTCCCAGAGTCGCGCGAACTCGGGCGATCCCGGCATCGCGTGCCCCTTCGTAGTCGGTGCCTGGGTCGGCGTCCGGTAAGCTGACGCCGAGTGCGGCCAGGGCCTCGCGGCCGGCGGCAATGGCGTCCGCATAGCGGGCTTGAAGCGTGTATTGCACGATGAGCCCGTTCAAGACTCCGGCGCGTTCCAGCGCACTGTCGGCGCGCTCCGCAGCCTGGCGTAATAACCGCTCGGCCAGGGCGCGATCACCCTCCAGAAACTCGCTCTCCGCCCACTCCTGCAGTAACTCCATGGCCTTGGCGTGATGATCGCGCCAGATGCCATCGGCAAAGGCGCCCTCGCCGAGCAGGGCTGCGGCGGCGCGGTGGTAACGCAGTGCGCTGCGGTAGGCGGTTGCGGTGCGCGCTTTGCGGGCGGCTGTCAGATTCAGCTCCAGCACGCGGCGCTTTTCGTCGTCATCTTCGATCAGTTCGCGACCGGCATCGAGTAGCTCGACCAGCTCGAACAGGCGTTCGCTCAGCGCCTCCGGCGGCAGTTCGCGCAGCAGGGTGCGGCCAATCTCGAGCCTGGTCGCGGTCAGGGCGGCCGGGTCGAGCAGTCCGTGGGCGGCCTGTTGTACCCGATCATGGACGAAGGACAGTTGCCAGCCCGTCTCTCCCCCAGCTTCGGTCATCAGCAGGCTAGTGTCGATTTCCGCGCGCAGCAACGCCAGACAGTCAGCCTCCGACTGACCGGTTAGCAGGGCGAGATCGGCCAGCGTGAATCGGTTGCCAAGGCAGGCGGCCCGCGCCAGCATTGTGCGCAGTTCGGGAGCAAGTTGGCGGAAGCGGTGGGCGAGGAACTCCACCACATCGCCCTCCAGTGCCATGGCGTCGAAGTCGGTTGGCGACCACTGCCAGAGCTGCCGGTCGGGGTCGAAGATCAGTGCATCCGTGTTATGAATGAATTGCAGAAAGGCCCGCATGAATAATGGATTGCCCTGGGTATGGCGGTGTATCACGCGGGCCAGTTCTGCGGGTTTGTCGAGCGCTGGCTTTAGGGTATCGACCAGAAATTCTTGCTGCGCGGACAAGCCGAGGGGTCGCACCGCCAGGGTCGTTATCGGGCATTGCTGGTGTTTCAGGCTGCGCAGGGTGACGCGGAAAGGATGAGCGTCATCATCCACCTCGTCATCGCGGTAGGCGGTAATGAACAGCAGATAGCGCAGGGTGGTGCCGATCTCGAGTGATTCGAGCATGGCGAGTGAGGCCGGGTCCGCCCATTGCCACTCGTCGATAAACAGCACCAGCGGATGCTCTGGCTGGCAAAGGGGAGCGAGAAAGCGCCGCAGCACGGTTGCGAATAGGTGCCGCGCTTCCTGTGGACTGATGTCTGGTAGTGGCGGGGGCGCGCCGAGCAGCGGGCTAAGCTCGGGTGCCAGCTCGGTCAGCAGGTGCCCGAAATCGCCCGCGGCGCTCTGTAGCTGTGCCGACCAGTCTTTGCCGGTGCTGGTTTCTCCGGTGAGCGCTTGGGCCAAAGTTGCGAGTGCCTGACGCATGGCCAGATAGGGTATGCCCTGCTGGTACTGACGGAACTTGCCCGCACAGAAAAAACCATTGCTGGCCAGCACGGGCTTTCTGAGTTGCTCGACCAGGGCGGTCTTGCCCACCCCGGACGGGCCCGGCACCAGCAGTATCTCCCCGCTGCCGCGCGCTACCCGGGCGAAGGCGTCAAGCAGTACGCCGCGCTCACTGTCGCGGCCATGGAGGCGCTCGGGGAAAATCAGAGGCGCGGGAAAGGGCGTGGATCGATGGGGCATAATGTTCGCGGTATCCGGCAAGTCGACGCCTGACCTGTGGGCCATTGCAAGGCAGGGCCTGAAGAACTTAGGGGAAGCTTAAGGGGGAAGCTCAGGGGGGAAGCTCAGGCTCGACCCAGGGCAGTGTCACGAACCATTTCTCTTCGTCTTAAGCATAGCACTCGCGTGAATTGGCGTGAGTCAAACGCCGCGCTCAAAGCCCCGATTGTCGCTGCCAGTAGCCGGTCATTTCCAGATAGCCGCGGCCGATTTCTTCAGACTTGGCCTTGTCCGACTCTGGACGTTGCTCAAGCACTCGCACGGCGCCTTCCCAGTAGATGGTGGCGGTGGATCGGCGGGCGTCGAGTTCTTGGTCGTCCATCAGAGGGACCAGGCGCAACCGGGTCCCTGGAATATCCAATGACCATTCCACCGGATAGTCAGTTCCCGTGCGCGGTGATTGCCACCAACGCCGAGGGGTAAAGCTGATGTCATCCGGGGCCAGCACTTGCACGGATGCTCCGGGTCGCACCAGGGTGCCGCCGGCCCAGAGCTTGGAGCCATCAGCGCGACGCATCTGGTAGGCCATCAGCGAGCCGCCATCGTGCAGGTTGATGCCGATCCAGTCCCAGCCGGCGGCCTGCTCGGCCAGATAGGCGGTGGACCATTCGTGATCCAGCCAGGCCCGGCCGGTGACGGGAAATGCCTGTTCGCTCAGACGCAGTGTGCCGCTGATCTCAAGCTGCGGGCGGCTGTAGTAGTGGCTGGCGTCCTGCGGATCGGGACTTTTTTGACTGAAGCCGGCGCGGCCGTTCAGCACCGGTGGGCCGGGTGGCACCAGGCGCAGGTCAAAGGCGAAGTCAGGGGCTGCGATCTGCGTGTGATAGGCGTTATCGTCCGGGTCACGCTGGAGTGTCCAGTCTTGAATCCAGGCGTGGGTGTCGTCGCGGGATAGCCCCGCCAGGGGCGGTAATTCGCGTGCGGCGCGCTCGTCATGCAACAAAAACCCCTTGTCCGGGTCGCCTAGCGCGGCATGGGCAAGAATCAATTGCCGTGGCGCGAAGCGGCTGGGGTTGTCGGCGCCAATGCCGGTCGCGGAGCGGAAAAAAGTCACCTGAAAACCACGTTCGCGGCCTTGGCTGTCGGTCAGCCAGCCGGTGATGTACCACCATTCGGTGCGATAGTCTGGATGGGCGCCGAAGTCGCGCGGGAAGCGCAGTGCGCGCTCGGGTGTGACCGGGGTGAAAGTGCCAGCCTCGCTCGCCGGAGTTGGCACTGATAGCAGTGGCAGCAGGGTCAGGCCGAGTGCGGCGAGTAGCGCGCGTGCCGGCTTGCCTCTGCCGACTGATGTCGACGCTGCAATTCTCACCAGTCCTCCCGCACTGCCAGTACCGCGTTCTGACGCATGGCCTGAGCGCCGGCCAGCCGTGCCGCGCCGGCGGCGAGCAGGATCATCGCTGCCGCGAAGGTGGCGAGCAGGACGACAGGTACCGCCAGTTCCATGCTCCAATGGAAACTCTGGCGGTTGATCACCTCAATCAGCACCCAGGCGATGCCGCCGCCGGCGACCAGGCCGACCATCACCGCCAGCAGGGCACCGAGCCCGGCCTCTAGTTCCAGCAGCCGACCGATGTCGCGCGGGCTTAAGCCTAGGTGCCGCAGGATGCCGAATTCCTTGCGCCGACTGCTGGTCAGAGCAGCAAAGGTGGTGGCAATGCCAAAGAGTCCGATCAGTACCGCCACGCCTTCCATCAGATAGGTGACCACAAAGGTGCGGTCAAAAATTTTGAGGATCATGGCGCGCAGATCGCCGGGCAGGATCATTTCGCTGACCGATTCGCCTAAGATGTCGCGAACTGTGCGCATGACCGCCTCGGGCTCGGCGTCGGGCCTGAGCATCAGGCCCAGGTCATTGGTCAGCTTGTCGCCACTCAGGGCGCGATAATTGGCCATGCGGACTACGATAGAGCCGTGCTGACGGGCGTAGTCGCGCCAGATGCCGGCGATGGTGAAGGATCTCGGCGTGCCGCCCAGGGGCAGTTGCAGATGATCGCCAAGGTCCAGCCCATACTGATCGACCAGCGCTTCGGAGACCCAGGCGGGTGGCATTGCTTCGTCTGGCACTTGCAGCGTTCCAGCCACCAGTGGCAGACCGCCCGCACCATCAACGCGCCGGGCGATCAGGCTGACTGCTGGCCGGGCGCTGTCGAGCCGCAGGCTGTCGAAGCGCACCGGGTAGAGCTCGCGCACGCTGGGCAGGGCCCGCACTTGCTCGACCTGTTCTGGCGTAAGAAAGCCGCTGGCACTGGAGTCCGATGCGCGCAGGTAAAGATCGGCCGGCAGCATGCGCGTGAGCCAGTCATCGACCGAGCCGCGGAAGGAATCGACCATGACTGCCATGGAGGCCGCTAGCGCGACACTGGCGACTACGCCGGCACCAGCGACCACCGTTTGCCCCGGGGCGCCCGTCAGACGCGCTCGCGCCAGCTGCGCGATGGGACTGGATGCAAAGGGCAGGTCAACACCTAGCCAGCCGATTAGCTGGGTGACGCCGGGCAGCGCCAGGATGGCGGTGAGCAAAATCAGCAGTACCGCCAGGTAGCCGAACACCGGAATGCCCCCCAGCGGCGGCAGGGTGCAGAGTAGCGCGGCCAGCAGCGCACTGCCTGCCGCCCAGCCCCAGCGTGGGCGGGCACGATAGGCCTCGGCTTCGTCGCCGGCTTTCAGTGCCTGAGCGGGGGCGGTGCGCGCAGCCTCGCGTGCCGGGAGCCAGGCACCTGCGAGCCCGGCCGCCACGCCCAGGGCGAGATAGCTTAAGGTGGCGAGCCATTGCCAGCTTAAGTGCGGGTTCAGCCCACGGAAGAATCCGGCGCCGAGATCGCCGCCCACAGCCGCGAAGGCCAGGGCGGCGAGCAGATAGGCCAACAGGGCGCCAAGCAGACCGCCGAGCAGACCAAGCAGGGCGCCCTCGGCGAGGAGCCCGCGCCATAGCTTGGCGCGCGTGAGCCCCAGCGCGCGCAAAAATGCCAGTTCCTGACGCCGACGCACCACCGCGAGCCATTGGGTGGAGAACACCAGAAAACCGCCGGTTAAAAGCGCAATAGTGGCCAGCATGGTGAGATTAACGCGGTAGGCGCGGGTCAGGCCCAGGGATTCGCCGGCGGCTTCTGCCGGCGGCAGCACGGCAAGTCCGGGTGGGAGTTGTGCCGCAATGGCGGCGCGCGCGTGCGCCGGCGGCAGGTCGTCGCGCAAACGCAGGTCGATGCGCGTGAGCACGCCGATGCGCGCGAACTGCCATTGGGCTGCGGCGATGTCCATCACCGCCAGCTCCTGGCCGACGCCCGCTGCGGGTACGCGACCGGCGATGCGCAGTTCGCGCTCCTGGGTGCCGGCTTGCAGGGTTAGGCTATCGCCCGGCTCGAGCCCGAGCCGAGCGGCGGCAGCCGGGCTGAGAAAAAGCGCGTTCTCGCGCAGGGTGGCGAGCAGATCGGGGGGTGCTTGTTCGGCCTGCTCGGCGGCCGCGCTCGGGTCGCTTTGCTGGTGATCCTTGGGACTATTGATTGCGGTTGCAGGCATTGCCGTCGCAGGCTCTGGCAGCAGAGATGGATTGACTGCCGCGATCCTGAACACATCAAGGCCAAGAATTTTAAGAGTTTCAGGGCGCCCGGGCAGGCGCGCGCTGATCTCCAGCACCGGGCTCGCGGCGGCGACTTCGGGCAGTTGGGCGATGCGGGCAAAGAGACTGTCGTCGAAACCGCTCGCTCCGGCCAGTACCTGCAAATCGGCCTGACCGCTTAGCAGACTTACGCCGCGTTGAAACTCGTCCAGGGCACCGCGATGAATCAACTGCACTGCCAGCCCCAGCGCCACCCCGAGCGCAATGGCCAGTACCGACAGAGACGTCGGCAGCCGCCGTCGCCACAGGCTGGCGAGGAACAGATGGCGCAGGGTGGCGGCGGTCATTGACTGACCGTCTCATCAATCAGGCCGTTGTTCGTCAGCCGCAGTGTGCGCTGCGCTTTCGCGGCGGCGACTTGGGAATGGGTGACCAAAAGGGTGATGGCGCCGGCATCCCGGGTGCGCTCGAACAGCAACTCAAGGACCCCTGCTGCCCGTTCGGGGTCAAGATTGCCGGTTGGTTCATCGCACAGCACCAGCGCCGGCTCATGCACCAGGGCACGGGCAATGGCAACCCGCTGCATCTCCCCGCCCGACAGATGTCGCGGCCAGTCATCTGCTCGATGCTCCAGCCCCACCCGTTCCAGCATCGCCAGTGCCTGCTCGCGGGCGACCTTGTCCTTTTTCTCGAGCAACCACAGCGGCAGGGCGACATTCTGCGCCAGAGTGAGATGTGGCAGCAGGTGAAAAGCCTGAAACACAAAGCCAAAATGCCGCTTGCGTAGCTCGGCGAAGCGCTCGTCATCAAGCGCCGTCAGCTCCTGCTCGCCCAGATGAATGCGCCCGCTGGCGACCCGCTCCAACCCGGCGATGCAATTGAGCAGTGTCGACTTGCCGACGCCCGATTCGCCAACAATGGCCGCAGACTGCCCCGGCTCCAAGCGCAGGGAGATGTCGCGGAACAGCGGATGCCCAAGGCTGGGGTCGAAGGCCTTGGTGAGGCGTTCGAGAACCAATGTCATGATCTGGTCAGAACTCTCCGCGAGTGCCCGTCGATTGGATGGCTGAAGCCCTTGTTGCCGGCGCAGGCCCCGAGCCCTGCCATGGGGAGTTCCAGGGGGATTCCCAGCAGCATCGCTGCCGCCGGGACGCTCGGGATCAGAGCCTCAATTAGATACGGTGACTCGATCACCGACCCGCATACGCTCGAAGATGAATTTGGCATCCTCATAGCGCAGGCGCACGCAGCCGTGCGAGGCCGGCTTATCGGGCAGGTAGCCCTCGTGGATAAAGTAGGGCCCATAAAACTGAAGCGAGTAGGGCATCGGGGTCGGGCGGTTGAAATAATTGGTGTAGCTGCCGGAGCGTTTGTCGATGTCCTTGCTCTGCACCCGGAACTGTCCTCTGGGCGTGGGATGTTGTCGAGTGCCAGACGAAATGGGACCAGACCAGACGAGATCGCTGTCTTCAAAATACTCGAATTGTTGGTCTTTCAGGTGGATTTTTATCTGCCGATGCTTGGCCGGGGGCAGGCTGGCAGCCTCGGGTGGGTCGGGTAGTTTGGTCTGTTGCGAAGCGCCGGCGGCGGCCGATGCATCCGCTGCGACGGGTTTAGTCGCATCAGTTGCTGGCGACGAGCTGGTGTCGACCGGACGCTCTTGGGAGGCATCTGGAAGCTCGGCGGCGAGTGGGTCCGGCTCATCGAGATCGGGGTAGGGCTGCTGGTAGGCGCAGCCGCTGACCAGCAGCAAAGTGACCAGAGCAGACCCCAAGACGAAGCGGAAAAGATCGCCTTCTCTCGGACTGTTTTTTTGCACCGGATTTGCCAGCGGGTTTGGCGCCGGGCGAGCGTCTCGCCTCTGGTGAGAATGGGTGCCGGGGCGCATAATCCGGTCATGGACAACCAGAAAGATCGGCATCAAAGTAACGGGCGTCAGCCTGGTGGGGATCAACCCGACAGCAGCCGCTCGTATTCGGCCAAGGCCGCACGGCCTGGCAAGGGGCGACGTCAGCCAAGAAACCAGGGGCCGCGCATTGGTCGCGAAAAGCGCACCATCAAGGCGATGACCGCCCTGTACTGTCGCGACCATCATCAGGGCGCGAAGCCTGCCGATGGCCTGTGCGCTGAGTGCGCGGATTTGTTCGACTACGCCCAAACCCGTCTCGACTACTGCCCCTTTGGCGAGTCGAAATACGCCTGTGCCGATTGCCAGATCGGCTGCTACACCGAAGAAATGGCGACGGCGACGCGCAACCTGATGCGCTACGCAGGGCCGCGCTTGTGGCGGCGGCATCCGATTCTGGCTCTGTTTCATTTTCTTGATGGACATCTGTTGCATCGCGCTCCTGACCGTTCGGCGGCAGCAGCGCGCCCTGGTCGTGATAAAAACGCCAGTCAAGGGCGGAAGGCTTGAGTCTGCAGCAAGCGTTCCGCCCGATCACTGGTCAAAATGGCGGGTCACCAAAGCCGTCGTCGCCGAAGGGCGGTGGCTCCTCGGCTCCCAGCGGCGGTGGGCCATCGTCGGACTGCTGGAGAGGTGACACCCGCCAGGCCTTCACATCTGTATACCAGCGGCCATTGTACTCGCGGCTTTCGAGGTCCACCTCGACGCGCAACTGCTGGCCCTCGCGGATGGCAAACTCGTCGATTTTCTCGCCCCACAGCATGAAGCAGATTTTTTTTGGGTACTCGGCCTGGGTCTCGAGTACATACTCCTGTTTGCGCCAAGGGCCGCGCGCCGAGGTGCCGGATTTTTCCGGGATGACTTGAGTAATGGTTCCGCTGATCTCCATCGCACTGTCCTGTGAGCTGTGATTGCAACTGTTGAGGGTGGCAGCTGTCCGATCAGTTTCCTCGAAAGTCTTGGGCTTGTCCGGGGCAAGCACCGCGATACGCTCAGACCGGTCCAGAATGCCAACTCTGTCGGTCCCCATAGTGCCCTGTCGCGCTTTTTGAGTCCAGAGAACGACGCGCTTGATAACCGGCAATGTGGGCCGATGCCTCTTTCGGCTTTAATGACAGCTGCTGTCGCGAAGTTGGGCTGCCAGACCAGTGTTCGCGATAAGTTTCCGCAAACGTTCTGTTGCTTCCAAAGACTGAGGATACCTGAATGAAGACCATTGCCGTGACGGCGAACGATGACCGCGGGCTAGCCGGAGAGATGTCGATGCACTTTGGCCATTGCAGCCATTTCGTGCTGGCCACTCTGGACGAAAAAAGCCAGGTCAAATCAACGGATATCTGTGTCAATCCTTATGCTGAGCAGCATCAGCCGGGGCAGATTCCGGATTTTGTCAAATCGCTGGGGGCCAATGTGGTGCTCTCCGGCGGCATGGGCGGCCGGGCGATCGAGTTCTTCGATCAACTTGGCATCGAGGTTGCCACGGGTCATCATTCAAGCGTCGGCGCGGCCATTGACGCCTACGCTGCCGGCGAACTGAAGGGCGCGAGCGGCTGCGCGCATGATCATCACTAACTTTCATGGTCCCGACCACCCAGGGTAATGAATCCGTCTGATTCACAGTAAAGTATAGAGGGCCGAGCGATGCAATTGCCGGGAGTCGACACCCAAGTCTTGGCCGATGCTGATGCGGTGGCCGCAGCGGCGGCTGAGTTGATTCTGGAGCAGGGGCGGGCGGCGGTCGCCGAGCGCGGTCAGTTCTATCTGGTGCTGGCCGGTGGCACTACGCCGGAGGCGGCCTATCGGCGGTTGGCCGGTGCGCGCGAGGACTGGACCGGCTGGCGCTTTTTCATTGGCGACGAGCGCTGCCTGCCGGTGGATGATGCCGAGCGCAACAGCCACATGGCGCGCACCGCCTGGCTGGAGCCGGCTGGCATTGCGCCAGATCAGCTTGCCGCCATGCCAGCTGAACTTGGACCGGAGGCTGCGGCACTGGCTTATGCGCCCGTGGTCGCCGAGGCACTGCCTTTTGATCTGGTGCTGCTCGGCATGGGCGAGGACGGGCATACCGCCAGTCTGTTTCCGGGGCATGCGTGGCCAGAGCAAGCGCTGATCATGCCAGTGCGCGGGGCACCCAAGCCGCCGCCCGAGCGGGTGTCGCTCACGCCAATGGCGCTGGTGTCCTGCCGGCGGATGCTGCTGTTGGTGACGGGCGGTGGAAAACACCAGGCGCTGAGGCAATGGCAGCAGGGGGAGCATCTGCCGGTCGCTCAGGTCGCCGCAGCCGGGCGGGCACTGGTGCTGCTGGACCGGGCGGCGGCAGGGGCTGATTGATCCGCGCGTTCTGGCTTTGCTGGGAGGCTTGATCGGCGGGTGAACAGAAGGCGACCTGGACGTTGCCTCTCCCAGACTCGGCACGCGATGATAATTCTGGTCAATCAGCTGACTGGGTTTCAGCGCAAGCGCCGCGCCGCATACTGCTGATGGTAGTCTTCGGCATAATATAGCGGTGGTGCGGCGCGGACCTCGGTGGTGATGGTGCCGCTGCTGTTGGCATCGAGCCTGCGTTGCTCAGCCGCCAGACTTTCCCGGGCCAGGGCGAGATGATCCTCTCCATCGGTGAAAATAACCGAGCGGTACTGGGTGCCAATATCGACTCCTTGGCGCATGCCGGAGGTGGGATTATGGCCGCTCCAAAAGGTTTCCAGACAGGCGGTGAAGGGCAGGTGAGCGGGGTCGAACACCACCAGCACCACCTCGGTATGCCCAGTCAGGCCGGTGCAGACTTCCTCGTAAGTCGGGTTGGGTGTGAGTCCGCCGGCATATCCAACCGCCGTGGTATGGACGCCATCAAGCTGCCAGAAGCGCTGCTCGGCGCCCCAAAAACAGCCCATGCCAAATAGCACCTGGCGCATGCCAGCAGGGAAAGGCGGGCGCATCGCCGTGCCCAGCACCAGATGCTGACTACCAATCATCATGGGTTGACGGCGCCCCGGCAGGGCATCGCCCGGGCCAGGGAGTTCGAGTTTTTTGCCGAATGGGAACATGATGGCCACCTTCGCTAAGGGTTGTTTCTGGCTTGATAATGGCCCCAATCGGCCACCTGTTGGCAAAGATCAGGTCGCGGGCTCCGATTGGCAAGCTATTCCGAAACGCTTTGAGATTTCGGCTCGTTCTGGGTCGGGTGACGGCCACGGGGGGCGCCGTGAATACGTCCCCCATTTGCATTCAGGGCGGCTGCCCGGCGGCGTCCTGCCGCTGAGGCCCCCATGGGCGTCACCCGACCCAAAACCGAAAATCAGTTTGCAATTGCTATCGAGCGAAACTGTCATCACTGGATCTTTTTTTTGTCACCTGGGCTGCGGGATATGGGAGGACGATAAGGACTATGGCATCAAACTATCGCCTGCTGACGCTGGATCTCGACGATACCCTCTGGCCCTGCCAGCCAACCGTCGATCGCGCCGAGGCAGAGTTTCATGCATGGCTCGACCAGCAGGTGCCAAGGCTCGCCGCCGCGCACGATCTCGCCAGCCTGCGCCGGCATCGGCGCGAGCTCTATCACGCGAGGCCGGATATCGCTCACGATATGACCGCGCTGCGCCAAGTCTCGCTGGAGATGCTGCTCGGTGAATTCGACTACAGCCCGACCCTGGCCGCCGAAGCCGTGGCCCTGTTTTGCACGCATCGCAATCGGGTCGAACCTTACACCGAGGTACCCGAGGTACTGGGATTGCTCGGGTACGATCACCGGCTGGTTTCGGTTACCAATGGCAATGCCGAGGTGGCCCTGACGCCACTCAAGGATTGTTTTCACCACTCCCTGACCGCTGCCGGAGTGGGTGCCGCCAAGCCCGATCCGGCCATCTTTAAAGCGGCCATGCGCTGGGCCGGAGCCAGTCCAGCCGAGACCCTGCATGTGGGCGATGATCCCATCCGTGATATCCAGGCTGCGCGCCAGTGCGGGCTGGATGCGGTTTGGGTCAATCGCCATGGCCAGTCCTGGCCCGATGATCTGGAGCCACCCATGGCCGAAGTCTCCGACCTGCACGGCCTGCGCGCCTGGCTCGAGGGGACCTCGCAAGGGGGGAAGACCAATGCGCTTTGAGGTTCTGCAACGGGATGGCCTTGCCCGACGGAGCCGGCTTGAACTGCCGCGTGGGAGCATTGACACCCCGGCTTTCATGCCCGTGGGCACCTATGGCACCGTCAAGGGCCTGACACCGGAAGAAGTCCGCGCACTGGGTGCCCAGATCATTCTCGGCAACAGCTTTCATCTGATGGTGCGCCCCGGCACCGACATTATTTCGGCCCATGGCGACCTGCATGATTTCATGCACTGGGACGGCCCCATTCTGACCGACTCGGGCGGTTTTCAGGTGTTTAGCCTGGGCGAGTTGCGCAAAATCACCGAGCAGGGGGTGCATTTTCGCTCCCCGGTCGATGGGGCCAAGCTCTTTATGGGGCCAGAGGAATCCATGGCGGTGCAGCGCGCGCTCGGTGCCGACATTGTGATGATTTTCGACGACTGCACGCCATATCCGGCGACCCGCGAACAGGCGCGCACCTCCATGGAACTCTCGCTGCGCTGGGCCGGACGCAGCAAGGTGGCGCATGGAGACAACCCGGCGGCCCTGTTCGGTATCGTGCAGGGCGGCATGTTCACCGATCTGCGCGCGGCCTCGCTTGAGGGCTTGCTTGAGATGGGCTTTGATGGTTTCGCGGTCGGCGGCTTGTCAGTCGGCGAACCACCGGATCAGCGCGAACAGGTGCTCGATCATCTCGCTTCGCTCCTGCCGGCCGACAAACCCCATTATCTGATGGGCGTCGGCACGCCTTTAGATATCATTGCCGCTGTGCAGCGCGGCATTGACATGTTCGACTGCGTAATGCCAACGCGCAATGCCCGCAACGGCCATCTGTTCACCAGTCAGGGCGTGGTGCGCATCCGCAATGCCGTCCATAAGACCGACACTGGCCCCTTGGACCCAGCTTGCGACTGTGCTACTTGTCGTCATTACAGCCGCGCCTACCTGCATCATCTGGACAAATGCAACGAAATGCTCGGCGCCCGACTCAACACCCTGCATAATCTGTCCTACTACCAGCGCCTGATGCGTGAGCTGCGCGCGGCCATTGAGCAGGGACGGTTGACGGCTTTGGCGCGCGGGATCGCCGAAGTCTATGCTGCATCCAGGATCGAAAAACGGAGCGCTGAGGATGGCGGAGTCCGCAGTACGCGCTGGTTTTGAGGTCCACCATTGCTAAGTTCGGAGGTCTGATCAATGCCATCCTTGATGTTGCGCGATATTCCTGATGATTTGCATCACAGGCTCAAGGCCGTTGCTGCCGCGCACCAAAGATCCGTGCCGCAGCAGGCCATGCTGGCGCTGGAGTCTGCACTTTCAGCAGAGGCTTCCCTGAAGTGCGAGGATTCATCCTCTGCGGTTGCCGGGACTGCGAGCCTTAGCGCCGACGCACGGCCCGATTTAGAACAGTCCCTGGCTTGGCTGCGTCGTGAACTTTGGGCGCTGCCAGTTCGGGACGCGCGTCCTGCTGAGGCAATTTTGGACTATAACAACGATGGCCTCTGCAATTGACTTGGTTGTCGATACCAGTGCGTTGGTCGCTATATTGACCGGCGAGGCGGATGCGTGCGCGCTCTTGGAGCGTTTGAAATTGGCTCGCAGGATTGTGCTTTGCGCCGCCAACCGAACGGAATTGCTTCTGGTGATGCAGGCTCGATTCGGCTCAGTCGGGGCGGATCGTGCGAAGCAGTTTCTCGCGCTGGAGGAAATCCAAACCCAACCCTTGGATGAAAAGTTGGCGGACGGGGCGGCCATGGCTTATCGGCGTTTTGGCAAAGGACGGCATCCGGCTGGTCTTAACTTTGGAGATTGCTTTTCATACGCGTTGGCGGAGCATGCTGGAGCCCCTTTGTTGTTTAAGGGCGATGATTTTTCTCGCACGGATATCCGTTCCGCTTTGGCCGAGGATTTCTCATGAACCGAGTGATTGCTGGGACCTTGTCCGTTCCTGACAACGCGATTCTGGTCGACGCCGACTTGATCCACGCTGGTCTTCGCAATGCGGATTGAGTAGCGCCAATGGCCATTGAAATTGAACGCAAATTCCTGGTCAAGGACGATAGCTGGCGTGCGCGGGTGGAGTCTGAGTCGCGTATTCGCCAAGGCTATCTGAGTGCCGATGCGCGCCTGACTCTGCGGGTGCGGGTGCGCGATGACCAGGCTTACCTGACGCTCAAGGGCGCCACCAAGGGAATTGCGCGTTCAGAGTTCGAGTACGGGATTCCGCCCGCCGATGCCGAGGCCATGCTGGCGGAATTTGCCCAGGGGCCGCTGATCGACAAACGCCGCTATCTGCTGCATGAGGGCGGCTGGCTGTGGGAGGTCGATGAGTTCGCGGGCGAAAACCAAGGTCTGGTGCTGGCCGAGATCGAACTGCCCAGTGCCGATCAGGCCTTTTCGCGCCCGGACTGGCTGGGTGCCGAGGTCTCGGATGATCCGCGCTATTTTAATGCCAGCCTGGCGCGCCATCCTTTCGGCCGCTGGTGACTGGCCGCGCCTCGGCAACCAACAGCCTCGCGCCAAGAGTCTGATCCGTGCATAACAGCCAGCACCAGCGCGCACTGAAGACTTGTTACCACCCGCGTTGGCCCTTGCTCAGACATCTGCTCGGGCTTTGGGCCTGCCTGCTGCTTGTGGCTTGCGGTGCGCCCAATGAGCCCGATAGCGTCATTAGGTTTGGCATCGCCAACTCCGCGCGCAATCTCGATCCGCGCCATGCGACGGATGCCACCTCCGAGCGGGTCAATCATCTGCTCTATCGCACGCTGGTCGATTTTGATGACACTGGCCAGGTGGTGCCTGGCCTGGCAACTTGGGAGCAGCTTTCGGCGCGGCGCTACCGCTTTGCGCTGGGCCAAGAGGGGCGGCGTTTTTCCGATGGCAGTTGGCTGACGGCAGCGGATGTTGCGGCCACCTACCAATCCCTGCTCGACCCGGCGACGGGCTCCCCGCATGGATCGCAGCTTGATCTGATCGAGGAGATCCGGCTGCTGGATGAGGATCATCTGGAGTTTGTGCTGAGCCGCTCGGACCCGCTGTTTCCGTCCTATCTTGGTCTTGGCATTCTGCCGGCAAAGGCAGTTGCCGCTGGTCGGGATTTTGCGCGCGCACCTCTGGGCAGCGGACCCTTTCTGGTCCGTGATTGGCCGGAAACTGGCCGGCTGCTGCTTGAGCGTCGCCGCGACGGTCAGCGCATCGAGCTGGTGACGGTCAAAGACCCAAATGTGCGGGTTATGAAACTCCTGCGCGGTGAGGTCCAGATGCTACAGAACGATCTGGCCCCGGAGCTGGTCGATTACCTGCGTGAGCAGTCCGCCGTGGTGGTCGAAACTCGCCCCGGCGTGAATTTCGCTTACCTGGGCTTTAATCTCGAGGATCCGCTGCTAAGCCAACGCCAGCTGCGCCTGGCTATTGCCCATGCCATCGATCGCGAGGCCATTCTCAAGTACCTGTTTCGTGGTCTGGGACGGCCCGCGCAGGCGCTGCTGCCACCAGAGCACTGGGCCGGTGCGCCCGACCTCAAGCCCTATGCGCATGATCCGCAACGCGCGCGGGAGCTGCTCGCCGAGCTTGGCTACGGACCTGAGCGCCCGCTGCAACTGAGCTACAAGACCTCAAGCGATCCCTTTCGGCTGCGCGTGGCCAGTGTGATTCAAGCCCAACTTAAGCCGGTGGGCATTGAGCTTCGCATCCGCAGTTATGATTGGGGCACCTTCTTTGGCGACATCAAGGCCGGGCGCTTTCAGCTTTATAGTCTGACCTGGGTGGGGGTGCGGGGGCCGGATATTTTTCGCTATGTGTTTCATAGTGAATCCCTGCCGCCTAAAGGTGCCAATCGCGGGCGCTTTCGCGACGCGCGGGTCGATGATTTAATCGACCGCGCGGGAATGACCGAGGGGCTGGCAGAAAGGGCCAGGCTCTATCGCGAGCTGCAAGCGCGGTTGTTGCGCGAACTGCCCTATGTCCCGCTCTGGTATGAGGACCAGATTCTGGCCAGGCGCGCCGAAATCAGCGGCTATCGGCTCGCTCCCGATGGCGACTACGATGGCCTGGAAAGCGTGGTGACCAGTCGCGCGCAAGTCCGCGCTGGCCGCAGCGGTGTTAGAGGCGCCGTAGCCAGTCGGCAATGATCGCCCTGACCAGATCCGGGCATTCCTCGTGTGGGACGTGACCGCACTCGGGCAGGACTGCGAATTCAGCATTGGGCATGGTGTTGGCGGCGCGGGCGCTGTCGGCCATCTTGACGATTTGATCTTCTGCGCCTGCGATGATCAGGGTCGGCTGGGTGATGTCCGCCAGCGATTCGCTGACGGTGACGGCATCGATCAGTGAGCGGTTCATCAGCGCGCCCCAGGCCAGATCCCAGCCGGGTGTCCAGCTATGGTCAGCGGCAAGCTCCCGCCGCTCGTCGCTGATGCGTTCGGGGTTGGCATAGGCGAGATCGAGCAGCGGCATGTTTTTGCCCAAATAACGCCCGAGCAGCAGGCTGATGCGCTTCATCTGTGGAGAGTTGACCAGCCAGGCCGGGAAGGTGGGGCGATTGGCGTAAACCCAGGGGCTGATCAGAATCAGGCCGCTGACGCGCTCGGGTGCGCGCCGCGCGACATCAAGTGCCAGGGTGCCGCCGGCCGAGTTACCCACCAGGATCGCCTGCGGCATCTCGAGCGCGTCCATCAGGGCAAGGAGTTGCTCGATGGCAGATGCCTTGGCATAAGGGTTGGCGTCTTTGAGACCTGCCGGCAAGGGCTTTTCGCTCAGCCCATAGGGGAGTTGGTCATAAGCGACCGTGCGTCCTTCCTTGGCGAAGAAGACGAACATCGGGTCCCAGGTCGACAGGTTGAAGGTAAAGCCGTGCAGCAGAAGAAAATTCCGATGGCCGAGCGGGTTGAGATCATCGCGCTGGGGGTCAGTGGAGTCGCGATAATGAACACGCAGTCCCGGCGTGCCGCTGACGGGAATGGTGATGAACCCGAAGGTTGCCGCAGACGGTTCGACATGCACCGGCGAGTGTTCGGGGGCCGGATTGGGGTCGATGAATAGTGGTCCGACAAGGGCAAATAGAATAAGCGCGAACACCAGAACCAGGAGCGCGCGCAGCAGTAAAGGCCACATAACCAAGATCACCTTCGTTGAGATGTCGGCATTCTAGCGCGTTTGCGGATCGATTTTTTGCTCCGTTGCATCTTTGTGCGAGATTGTTGATTCCGATGGCGGCGAAAACGCATGATTGTTGCGGAATTGTGTCATTGATCACGACTTTGTGCGGATCGATTATTCTTGCCCGGGATTGGGCGGTGCGCCCAGGCGGCGGCGAGCAGCGAGCCACTCAGGTTATGCCAGACAGAGAAAATGGCGCCGGGCAGAGCCGCAGCAGCGGAAAAATACTGGCTGGCCAGGGCAACTGCGAGCCCGGAGTTTTGCATGCCAACCTCAATGGCCAGGGTGCGCGCGGTGCGTTCGTCGTGCGTGAGCCAGCGGGCGAGCCAATAGCCGCCGAGCAATCCAAAGCCATTGTGCAGCATCACGGCCAACATCAGAAGCGCGCCGGTTTGCGCGATCTGATCGCGGTTGAGCGCCACCACAATCGCAATGATGATCACAATTGCCAGCATGGAGATCACCGGGAACGCGGCTTTTGCCCGCGTCAGGCGCCTGCCCAGCCAGGTATTAATGGCTACGCCGATGGCTACAGGCGCCAGCACCACTTTCAGCATCGAGATCAGCATGGCGGCTGCCGGCACCGGCACCTGCTGGCCGGCGTAGGCCAGCGTCAGCGCCGGCGTGGCCAGGATGGCGAGCAGGGTCGAGACGCTTGTCAGGGTGATTGAGAGGGCCACATCACCGCGCGCCAGGTAGCAGATCAGGTTCGATGCCGTGCCGCCTGGGCTCGCGCCGAGCAGCACCATACCAACGGCCAGCTCTGGCGGCAGCCGCAGGCCAATGGCAATTGCCCAAGCGGCGAGCGGCATGATCAAAAACTGCAAGCTCACGCCCAGAACCACCACGGAGCGCCGCGACCAGACAGTGGCGAATTGGCGCCAGTCCAGGGTCAATCCCATCCCCAGCATTACAAGGCTGAGCAGCGGCACGATAAGCGGCTTGCCGGGGGCGAACAGCCCTGGCAGCCACCAGGCAAGCAGGGCGCCGAGCAGCGCCCACAAGGGGAAGAGGGTGGTGAGACGCGTCATCGTCTTTGTGCTCCGCTGACGCTCAGCCGGTTAGTCGTCGCTCGGCCTCGGCGTATTTGGCGGCGGTCTGCGCGATAATCTCTGCTGGCAGTTCAGGGCCGGGCGGGCGCTTGTCCCACTGGATGGACTCCAGATAATCGCGCACAAATTGCTTGTCGAAGCTCGGCGGGCTGCTGCCCGGGCGGTAGGCATCGGCTGGCCAGAAGCGCGAGGAATCCGGCGTGAGAACCTCGTCGATGAGATGCAGGCGCCCCTGATGATCAAGGCCGAATTCAAACTTGGTATCAGCGATAATAATCCCGCGCGCTGCGGCGTAAGCGGCGGCTTCTTTGTAGAGCCGCAGGCTGATGTCGCGCACCTTGGCGGCAAGGTCGTCTCCAAGCAGCTCTTGGGTCTGCTCAAAGCGGATGTTCTCATCATGGGCGCCAACCTCGGCCTTGGTCGCCGGGGTATAGATGGGCTCGGGTAGCCTTGCTGCCTGCACCAAGTCCGGTGGCAGGGCGATGCCGCAGACAGCACCCTCGCGCTGATAATCCTTCCAGCCGGAACCAATCAGGTAACCGCGCACCACGGCCTCCACCGGCAATGGGCGCAGACGCTGCACCAGCATGGCCCGCTCGCCAATATGCGCGCGCTGTTCAGGGTCGGGGATCAGCTCCTCGAGCGCCGGGGCGTTCGCGCCTTGTTGCGGCAATTGGTTGGGAATCAGATGCGCGGTGCGCGCGAGCCAGAACCGCGTCACCCGGGTCAGAACCTCGCCTTTACCGGGAATTGGCTGCGGTAGCACCACGTCGAAGGCCGACAGCCGGTCGCTGGTGACGATGAGCAGCCACTCATCATCAACAGCGTAAATGTCGCGCACTTTGCCTTGACCGATGAGCGGGAGATGGTCAATCTTTGCAGCGTACAGGCCTATCATGACGGCATGATCCTCAACAATCTGTTCTGGCCAGAAACTTGTCCCGACCCGGAATTTGCGCCAGCACAAAAACGGCACGGCAGCCTATCACAGCAACGCGGAATGCGAATGACCACAAAGACGCCGAACCAAGATCCCTATCTGGTCGCATTTCGCGGCAGTTTTACCTCGGCTCTGCGCTGGCCGCAGCTCGAGGCACTCTGGCAGGTGCTGCGCCAGCGCGCGGATCAGGGCTGGTATCTCTACGCTTTGGGCGAGCCACCGCCGAGCGAACCCCTTGGAGCGGATCGGATCAGGCGCTTTATCGACGAAATCGACCTTTTGCTCAAACGCGAGCACGACGAGGATTTTTGTGGCATCGTTTATGCCGACTCCTTAAGCGAGCCGCGCTTTGTAAAGATTTACGACCCAAACAACCTCGGTGTTGTCTGTGGCTTCAGCGATAATCCGCCGCTGCCGGGCTGGACGCTGTCCTTGCTCGCTCCGGTGGATCTGCCGACCGCGACCGCGCCGGCACGGGGGCGGAGGCGCTGGTGGCAGCGGTTGTTCGCCTCACGCTGAGGTGCTCAACGAGCCTTGGCTGCGGGCAGTGCGCTTTTGCCCGTTAGGGCGCCATGATGGTCGGTCCAAGCCCCCAAACCAAAGCGCCCAAGCATTGCATACCGGGGCACAAGCAAAAAGCAACAGCGGAATTTCAAGCATGACCAGAACCCAGATTCACACCGACCAGGCGCCGCAGGCCATTGGCACCTACTCCCAGGCCGTGCGGGCCGGCAAGACTGTTTATTTGTCGGGACAGATTCCTCTCGATCCCGCGACCATGGAACTGGTTGATGGCGACATGGAAGCGCAGATCCGCCGTGTGTTTGATAATCTGCTTGCTGTCGCCCAGGCGGCCGGTGGCGGCTTTCAGGATCTGGTCAAGCTGCATGTTTTCCTGACCGACCTGAGTCATTTTCCGTTGGTGAATCAGGTCATGGCCGACTATTTCCAGGAACCTTACCCGGCGCGCGCGGCCATTGGCGTCGCCGCCTTGCCAAAAGGTGCCGGGGTGGAGATGGATGCCATCCTGGTGCTGGATGAGTGATGGGCCCAGATTTCCAGCCCACAGATTTCCAGCCCACAGAGTTCCAGCCCAAAGAGTGCCACTCCAAGTGGCGAACAAAGCCAGGATGTCTGTTGACGGCGTCTTGGCCCTGAATCTCACGGATTGATGTTCCGGGATGGCGGTACCATAAGCCTTAGCTATTTATTGTCCGATATCTGCCGCGAGGACACAGAGGCATGACCAACCTGCAAGCGCGATTTCTGCTGCCATTGGCCTGCGCGGCTGTGGCGCTCAGTGGCTGTTCAACTCAGCAGACCAGAGCCTCCGACACCACGGATGGCGAGGCGGTCGGGTTCGCCGCCGGGGCGGGCCAGCCCAGTTCTGTCCAGTCCAGTTCTGCCCAGTCCAGTTCTGCCCAGTCCCCGCATGCGCGGTCAACGTCCAATTCCGATGTGCGCCTGGTCGCCTCTGCGAGAAATTCGCGGGGTGCGGATGGCTTTGTTACCACCAGGAGCGACATGGGTGGGGCCGCTGTGCGAGCCGCTTCTCTGCGCAAGGTATCGGCGGCAGCTAGCGTGCAGGGAGACTATGCGGGTGATCCGGGCCTCGAGCGTTTCATGGTGCGCATGCAGGCCGAGGGCTTTGATGCGGCGGAACTCGCGCGCCTGTTCTCCCAGGTCGAGCGCCAGCAGTGGATCATCGACTACATGCACAAAACCGCACCGCGTCCGAGCAAACCGAGTCGCCCCACTGGTGCCTGGCTGCGCTATCGTAACAAATTCCTAAAAGAGTCAAATATCGCGGCGGGGACTGACTTCTGGCGTCGTCACGCTAGCACCTTGGCGAGCGCCGAGAAGCAATACGGCGTGCCGGCCGAGTATCTGGTCGCCATCATTGGCGTGGAAACCCGCTGGGGCGGCTATCTGGGCTCGCACCGCGTCATCGATGCGCTGTCGACTCTGGCCTTCGATTACCCGCGCCGGTCTGAGTTCTTCACCGACGAGTTGGCGCATTACCTGATTATTGCGCGCGATGAACAGTTTGACCCCTTGCAACCGGTTGGCTCCTTCGCCGGTGCCATGGGGCTGGGACAGTTCATGCCTTCGAGCTTCCGCCGCTATGCCGTCGATTTTGACGGCAACGGTCATCGCAACCTCTGGGATACCGAGGATGCCATCGGCAGTGTGGCGAATTATTTCATCGGCCACGGTTGGCGCCCTGGTCAGCCGGTAGCGCGGCGGGTCAGCGTCGCCAAGGCCGTGCCAGCAAGTCTTGAGACTGGCTTTCCGAGCAACTATCGCCCAGCCGAGCTGACTGCGCTGGGTATCGACGCCGCGCGGCTGCCCGCCGGTCAGCAGCGCCTGAGCCTGTTGCAGCTCGATGTCGGCAGTGGTTATGAGTACTGGGTAGGCTTTGATAACTTTTACGCCATCACCCGCTACAACCACAGCACCTACTATGCCATGGCCGTGCATCAGCTTGCGCAAGCGCTCAAAGCCCGCCAAGGTGGAGCGCCGCGTACCCTGATCACCGAAGAAGTCCCGGCTTCGGCTGCGCGGGGTTGAGCTGGCGCTTACAGGGCCGGCAGGGGGTTATTCTCCAGTTAGAGTGACCAAAACCCGGCGCTGATGAGCATGAGCACGGTGCTCATAGAGATAGACGCCCTGCCAGGTGCCAAGGCCGCAGCGTCCTTCAACAATGGGCAGGCTAATATCCATTTTTGTCAGTACCGAGCGGATATGGGCCGGCATGTCATCTGGCCCCTCATCCGCGTGTCCGAACAGCGGATCGCCATCTGGCACCAGCCGGGCCAGAAAGGCTTCCAGATCGCGCCCGACCTGGGGGTCGGCATTTTCGCAAATCAAGAGCGATGCGCTGGTGTGTTGCACAAAGACATGGCATAAGCCGGTGCGAATGCCGCTCTCGCGCACCGTCCGGCCGAGCTGGTCGTCAAGGCGATAAAGCCCGCGTCCGCGGGTCGCGATCTTGAGCTGTTGTTGAGAAATCATCGTTGGACTCCTTTTGGCCTGCGGCGTCTAGCGCAAATTGTCAGGGATTCATCGTCCGGGGTGCCCGGGATCATGAGTCTTGGTTGGCGGCGTGTCGGCTGCTTGTGGGACAAGGACGAACATGAAAACACCAGCGTCGCCGCCTGCCGATCTGCCCGATTTGCCCGATCTGAGAGCCTTGCCAGTCGAGCAGCTTCGCGGGGCAGGGCCGCGAATTGCCGAACGCCTCGCGCATCTGGGGGTTCGCAGTGTCGCTGATCTGCTGCTGCATCTGCCACTACGCTATCAGGATCGCACCTGTGCCTGCGCGATTGCCGCGTTGCGCCCTGGGCAGGAAGCATTGGTGCAGGGACGTATTCTAACGGCTGACATTCATCAGGGCCGCCGACGCGCGCTGCTAGTCGCGCTTGCCGATGCGGACCAAGACACCGGTGCGCGCCTGTGGCTGAGGTTTTTCCATTTTGGCCAGCCCCTGATGCGCCGGTTTCAGTCGGGCGCGGGGGTCAATGTGTTTGGCGAGGTGCGCCCTGGCCCCAAGGGGCTCGAGATGATTCACCCGGAGCTTGCATTTCTCGCCGAGGAGCCCGCTGACGGAGACTCGAGCGGGGAATCCAAGAGTGAACCGCTCTCAATATCAGCGGACGTGGGCGGTGAACAGGATGGAGCAGCGCCCGCGCTAACCCCGGTATACCCCACGACCGAGGGGCTGAGCCAGACCCTGTGGCGTTCGCTGACCGAGCAGAGCCTCGCGCTGTTGCGGGCCCAACCCGAATGTCTGCCGGCGTTGCTGCCAGAATCTCTGCTAGGCCCGCTCAAGTTGCCGCCGCTGACCGATGCGTTGCGCATCCTGCATCGGCCGCCACCGGATATCTCCACCGAGGCGCTGCTGGAGCGCCGCCATCCCGCCTTTCAGCGCCTGGCACTGGAAGAGCTGATCGCACAGCAGCTTGCGCTGCGGGTGTTTCGCGAGCAGTTGCGGGAATTAGGCGCTCGCCCTTTGCCGGGTACCGGCAACCTGGTTGTGCGGCTGCGCGACCTGATTGGCTTTGAGCTAACGCGCGCGCAAAGCCGGGTGCTGTCCGAGATTGCCGCCGACCTTGCCATCGCGCGCCCGATGCTGCGCCTGTTGCAGGGCGATGTCGGTTCCGGCAAAACCATTGTCGCCGCTCTGGCGGCCGCCCAGGCGCTGGAGTCCGACGCGCAGGTGGCACTCATGGCGCCAACCGAACTGCTGGCCGAGCAACATCTGCGCAGCTTCAAGCGATGGTTCGTGCCGCTCGGCATCGAACCCCAGTGGCTGGCCGGTCGTCACAAGGGCGCTGAGCGCGCAAGCATTCTGCGGGCGCTGGCCACTGGCGCGGCCCCTCTGGTGGTCGGCACCCATGCGCTCTTCCAGGAGGATGTGCAGTTCGATCAGCTGGGGCTCGTGATCATCGACGAACAGCATCGCTTCGGCGTACATCAGCGCCTGCGGTTGCGTGAAAAGGGCCAACGGGATGGGCGCCTACCCCACCAGCTCATCATGACTGCCACGCCCATTCCGCGTTCGCTCGCCATGACCGCCTATGCCGACCTCGACCTGTCGGTGATCGATGAGCTGCCGCCGGGACGCCAGCCGATCCAGACCATCGCGGTGCCCGACACCCGCCGTAGCGAGGTCATGGCGCGACTGCGCGCAGCCTGCGAGAGCGGTCGCCAGGCATACTGGGTCTGCACCCTGGTTGAGGAATCCGAAGCGCTCCAATGCCAGGCGGCCGAAGATGCCGCAGCCGAACTCACCCGCGAACTGCCTGGCCAGCGCATTGGCCTGGTGCATGGGCGCATGAAGCCGCTCGAGCGTGAGCCGGTCATGAGCGCCTTCGCCGCCGGTGAACTCCAGGTGCTGGTCGCCACCACGGTCATCGAGGTTGGCGTCGACGTGCCCAACGCCAGCCTGATGATCATCGAGAATCCCGAGCGCCTGGGCCTCGCGCAACTGCACCAGCTACGTGGCCGAGTCGGGCGCGGGCGGGTTGAGAGCGTCTGCCTGCTGCTCTACCATCCGCCGCTCACCGGCCAGGCGTTCGAGCGGCTAAAAATGCTGCGCGAGGAGCGCAGCGGCTTCAAAATAGCCGACGCCGACCTGCGCCTGCGCGGCGCCGGGGAAGTGCTAGGCACCCGCCAGTCCGGCCACGCCCGCCTGCGCCTAGCCGACCCACTGCGCGATCAAGACCTTGTCCAACGCGCAAGGGAACTCGCAGCCGCGCTCTACCAAAAACATCCTGAACTCGTGCAGCCGCTGATCGAGCGCTGGGTTCATCAGTCGCCTAAACTGAACTCTGGTGACCAGTTCATACTGGAAACGGCACGTCTTCATACAGAGTCTCCATGCCCACCTCGATATCGAGACACTCCAGCTGCACCCAGCCCTCCGTGATGCGCGCAAAGGCCCAGCCACGATTGCGCCGATAGATCTCGACGGCGCGGGTGGTACAAAAATTCGAGCCCGGAACCTTGTAATTACGGAACCCTTAATTGTGTTGCAAAATTGTGGTAGCCGGCCCGCGATCCATCAAACCCGTTCGCCGGCTGCCCGCAACAGCGCCCCATGGTCGCGAACCAATGTGCGAAAACCAGTACTGATGCGCATATCTGCACGGACCGCGTCCCAAAAGTCGGCGGCGGCTTGGCAGGCGATGAGCCAGGTGTCACGCTCGCGGGGCAGCGGCAAGGGCGGCTCAAAAGAGCGCGTCGGCAGTTCGCCCCCGGCTAGGGGCGCATAGAGCATGGGCAGCATGTCATAGACGGGCGCCAAAGAGAGGCGAGCTTGGTCCGGGCGAAAACTCAGATTGCCCAGATGCATGTCGGTATTGGCGGTCAGGCGGCCAAACCACCAGATCAGATGAATGCTCCGGCCATCCTCGACACTTAGCAGGCCGGCAGCGACCAGCGCATCGGCCAATGGGCGCCAGTCGCAGGGATCCTTGCCCAACAAGGCCGCGTTGAGCGTTTCCAGGCTGATGAGCGGACTGCGGCCAAAACGGCCATGCCGATCAAACCGCTCAACTTCCAGAAAGGTCCGTCCGCCGTGAGCGATGATCCGGCTGCGGGCGCTGACGACAGTTGGCAGGCGTTGCGCGTAGTCCAGGGCCAGATGCTCACAGATTAGGAGATCGCTCCAGCGAGTGACCGTCGGCGAGGCATCGGCCCCGGAGAACTTGATCAGAACATGAGGCGTCAGGCTGCCGGACAACTCACGCAGGGCTGTGAACTTGGGGAATTCGCCGGCGGCGCTGGAACCTGCCAGCCCCAAGGCCAATGCCGCTTCGGCGGCTTCGAGATACCGGGCCGGTGTTTCGGACTCCCGCCACGGATCGGCCGGGCGATGGCAATCCTGTTGCCAGCGCTCGCAGGCAGAGTCCCCCAAAATCAGATTGCCGGGCAAATCGGTACCGATCCGACTCAGTGCGAATAGGATGTGATCGTCAGTCCAAAGGTTCGGGTTTTCGGGAACGCCAAACGACTGGTGCGCACCGCGTGCCAGTTGTCGTCCCATGAAGCCTTGCGGTCGCATGTCATAGAGCGGATAGGGCAAACCGTCCCACCACCCATCGCGTTCCTCTTCGGTCAGCGGCCAATCGGTGTCCCGCAACGGCATCCAGCAGCCAGACGGAAAGACCGTGGCAAGCCGTGTTAGCAGCGTCGCCCGCCCGGTCTCATCAATGGCGTAAAGGGGCAAGTCAGCGGTATCACCGCGCAGGGGACGGCGCAGGGCATAGCGCGTGCGGCGGGCTTTTCCGGCAACCAGGATCGGCTCGGGGCTTTCCTGCAACAGCCGGTGCAGGGTTGGGACACTCACGCCGAGTTCCATCGCCAGGTCAGCGGCCTTGACCGCCGAGCGGCGGGCAAGAGCCGTTCTTAGCCGATCTCGGGCCAGTTGCTGCTTGGTCGTCATGGGGCGATGGACTGTAAACTGAGAAGATTCTTGAGAAGATTAAACACCGCTCTCCAAGACGTGTCCACTATACTGGCGTGAGGGTGTACAAGTTCGACTGCGTTAATCAGCCGTTCCTGCTAGCCTACCTGTCGAGCGAAGCGACGCGCATCTTTATCGCCATCGGCCCTCACGAGAACTTTTACCGCGATCTGAAGCGGTGCCGCCCCATGAGCCGCGCCCCAAGGCGCGGATCTTTCAGGCATCCACCAGCGAGGTCTAAGGCGACTCTAGGTGCATCCACACCAGACAGTCTCGCGCGCGAGGCACTCGGCTGGCAGCCAGGAGTGACGCTGGAAGATGGGCTGAAGCCAGCGATTGCATTCTTTAGACCTGTTACTGACGGAGAGTGGCTGTGACGCATGATATTCGTTGGAAACAACGCTTTGATAATTTTCAACGCGCCCTGCATCAACTCACACTCGCCATTGAGCTCCAAGAACAGCGCCCCCTGTCCGATCTCGAGCAACAAGGGTTGATCCAAGGGTTCGAGTTTACCCATGAGCTTGGTTGGAATGTCTTGAAGGATTACCTCGAAATGGAAGGTATCCAAGGGCTGGTTGGCTCCAGAAGCACCGCGCGCGAAGCCTTTAAACGGGGATTGGTTCGCGATGGCGAGGTGTGGATGGACATGATCGACAAACGCAATCTCTCTAGCCACACCTACAATCAAGCTGTCGCAAGCACCGTGGCTGCGGCTATCGTGGATCGGTATTATCAGGCCTTTCTGGATCTGCAACAGCGCTTTGCTGCGGAAGCTTGAGTATGCTTGAATTCGGCTTGCCACTCACCACGACCCGCGCGATACGGCACATTCTCACCGAGGTGCCCGCCGTGGAAAAAGCGGTCATCTATGGTTCGCGCGCCAAGGGAAATCACCGACCAGGCTCCGACATCGACCTCACTCTATTCGGTCAGGGGCTCAATCTGGACATGCTGTCTAAGATCGCCGCCCAACTTGATGAGTCTCCAATCCCCTACCAAGTCGATCTCTCGCTCTTTGACCAGATCGACCATGCGGGCCTGCGCGCCCACATTGAACGCGTGGGAAAGCTGTTCTATCAACGCTCACACAGTAAGACTGCCGAACGGATCTGCGAAGCAGCCGCCATGAACTGCCGATTTGAATAACCCTCTGGACATCAATGCTTGAAAAAAAATACACGTCACGCACCCGTGCCCGCACCCTCGTCACCTGCGGCGCCGGTCTCATCAAGCCGGACGCTGAACGGATCGAGATGCGCGGGCGGATCGACTCCAGTCCCTTTCAATATCGGGTGCGAGCAAGTAGCGGGTGACCATCATGACGAACGGGTATGTCTCGAAATGAAAAACCGGACCCGTCCCGGTTTTCTCTCGTCCCGGTTTTCTCTCTCGTCAAATCACGCGGAGACCGCCATGCAAATAGCGATTGAACTACCCAATGATTTCGTAAACTTTCAAGGGGCCGCTGAAATTCGTCAGGAGGTCGCCATCTCCTATGCGCTATGGCTCTATCAGCAAGGCCGTGTGACCCTCTCGAAAGCGGCCGAATTGGCAGGTGTGGATTTGTATGATTTCATGATGACCTGCAAGCGGAACAAGGTGCCTATCATCGACATCAGTCGCGATGACCTTATTGCGGAACTCTCGGGGTTTGACGGGGGATGATCCTCGTTGCCGACTCGTCCGCACACTGCGATTTCGGCACCTAGAACCCTTGGATTAATGGATGAAACTCAAGTCTCTTCAGCAAGAGCAAGGTGATCGCTATCGACTGACATTCGACAGCGGCGAAGTCACCTCGGTCGACCTTCGCGACCTGATCGCTCACCATGTCTCGGAGGAGCAGTTGCAAACCGCTCATCTCGATTCCGAGTGGGGCTGTCTAGAATTCAACGAAGGTCATGTCGACATTCCGCCAAAAACCCTTTATCACTTTGCTTGCCAGCAACGAGACCGGCAAGTCGCCTAGACAATAGAGCCATCTTTGATTCGAGAAAATATTTCGAGCCTGGCACTTTTCTCTTATGCTAGCGAACCAGTTAAGAGCTTAAGGAGTGAGGTGGCCATCAGTGGCGAGCAACTGCCGAGTGTCATTTGTTCCGACTTGGTAATGAAACCTCGGAGGTCGTGAATCGAAGACTCGCTGCGGTGCTCCGCCTGGAAAGAGTTGCTTGGACGCATGGCGTCTTCGTCAATGCCACGGAAACCACCTTGCGCGTGCGACAACTTCCGCTGTAAACCCTCACGGAGATTCGCAAGATGTTTCAGACCCATCAGAAACCGCCCCATGGACTAAACAAAAACTTGCGGATTCGACATTGACACCCAGGCACCCGCCGCCTATTGTTCTTACTTAGAGAACAGAAATTATCAGGTTTCGCCCAACATTCCACGATCCAGTGCCCGACTCAGCCCCCAACACCGTTTTCGACGCCCTCATCGCCTCCAAGACCCGCGTGCGCATCCTCATGCGCCTGCTTCTTGACCCGGCGCGGCGCATCCACCTGCGCCAGATGGCGCGCGACTGCGCCGCATCCCCCGGCCAAGTCCACGGCGAGTTGCAACAACTGGCAACCGCCGGCTTCCTGCGCAGCGAGCCCGAGGGCAAGCAAACCTTCTACAGCGCCAACCCCGAGCACCCGCTCTTTCCCGAACTGCGCTCCATGGTGCACAAGGCCCTCGGGATGGACCGCATCATCGACAGCATTGTCGAGCGCCTGGGTAATCTGGAACAAGCCATCCTGCTCGACGACTACGCCGTCGGCAAAGACTCCGGTCTGGTCGACCTGCTGCTGATCGGCGACATCAACCAAACCAATCTCGCCGACTTGATCACAAAAACAGAACGCCACATCAAACGCAAAATCCGCGTCCTGGTACTCTCTGCCAATGAGTTCGAGCGGCTCGGCCCAACGCTCAGCCAACGCCCACAACTGCTTCTGTGGCACCGTCCGATCACCGACACCGCTCTCGACATCAGTCACACCAAGGCCGCCTGAGCGCATCTGAGTCTGATGAAGACCGACATCTCCATCTACGACTTCCTCGCACTCGGCCCCGAGGCCTTTCGCATCCTCGCCGGTGGCAAAAAACTCCAAGGTCCTTATCAATTTCGCTCCGAGACGCTCAAAAACATCGAGCGGCGCATTGACGGCCTGTGCGAGCCCATCGGCCACAACGGTCCGGCCTGGATCGTGGAATTTCAGATCGAACGCAAGCCCGCCGCGCTCTATAACCTGCTGACTAAAATCGGCCTGTTCGGCGAAACTCAGCCTCATCGAGATGTCCGCGGACTGCTCATCGTCCCGCGCCAAGCCGATCAACCCGCGCAACCGCAAGGCATCGGCAGCAACTGTCACCTGCTCGATGTGGTCTACCTGCAAGACTGGTTGCAAACACTCTTCCAGCGCGAGCCGACCAATCCCTTTCTGGCCGTCTTGGCGCCGCTGATCTGGACTGATAAGGAACTCCGAACCCAAGCCCCGCAGCTCTGGCGTACCATCAGCGAAGCCGACATAGAACCAGTCCATCGCGAACGGTTGAGTGCGCTCCTGGAATATTGGTTTATCGAACGCTTCCGCACCCTATCGCTAACGGAGATTCGCAACATGTTTCAAACCCTGACACCATTGCAAGAAACTCGCGCATACCAAGAGATTTTTGCCGAAGGCGAAATTGAAGGAGAGATTAAGGGCGAGATTAAGGGAGAAATTAAGGGGGAGATTAAGGGCGAGATTAAGGGCGAGATTAAAGGAAAAAGACACGGTCTATTACGCCTCATCACCCGCCGCTTCGGCCCCCTGCCTGAATGGGCCGAGGAGCGCATCAACAAGGCCGATGGCGACCAGCTCGACGCATGGCTCGACGGCATCCTTGATGCTGAAACGCTCGAACAACTCCTCGCCACCTGAGCACTTCCCCAGAAACAGCGCCGCCGCGCCAAGTCCCGCCACTACCCGAGCCCCATGCCCCAACCCCAGCCACTCCAGGTCACCGTCTACACCCCCGGCTCCGCGCTGCGCCAGCCGTCGCGGCTGCTTGCCGACCTGTTTCGGGATGTCTGGCGCGGCCGCGGCCTGGCATGGCGACTCGCCGTGCGCGACATCAGCGCCCAATACCGCCAAACTGCGCTCGGCCTGCTGTGGGCACTCATCCTGCCGCTCACCCCGCTGATCCTCATCGCCTGCGACTGGCTAACCGGCCTGCCCGGCGACGTCCTCGACCCCTTTTTGCTGGTCAACGCCATCCTGCTCGTCCTGCTGCTGTTCATGGGCTCCCTCTTTCGGCTCGCCATGCCCATGCTGATCGAGCGCATGGGCAGCTGAGACCGAACCCGATGACAAAGTCCACCAACCAAGACGACGAAGTCCTGGTTCGCGTCGGAGGCGTGGGCAAAAAATTCTGCCGCGAGATGAAGAAATCCTTCGAGAAAATAAACCTATCCGGAGAGTAAGCCAGGAACTTGTCCGCGTTTAGGTCAAGGTTTGTTTTCTCTGTTTCCGCCTGGTTTCCCGACGGTGCCACGATATTTTGACCATGCGCAGCTTCGTTACCCGGCTCCTCGCAGAACCGGACTTGGAGTGTTACACCATCCGGCTCCCAGTTCAGGTCATTCACCAAGGAATGGGCTGTCTCAACCCATCAACACAGAAAGCCCTCCTTCCATCAGACCACCCATGTTTCTCGCGCTTGGCTCCATTGGTGTGAATCGCATCGGCTCTCGTTTTCACGCGCAGAGTCCTCTCGGTGTAGGGGCGTGTTAGACCAATGCAATCTCCCAAACCGCCACTCCTTTGCTCGACCCGCATTACCGGGCGTCATCGCTCATACGAGTGGCTCCGACTTCCAGCAACCACCGCCGATGTCCTCGTTGATTAGACTTGTTCATCGGTGCCCACCTCCCGCAGACCGGCTGTTGGATCTCCCTGGTTACCACGTGCTCTCAATGTAAGGCTCGATACGGCCTCGGACCCCGGGGAGTCTCCATGCCACTGACCTTGACGCGACATGGAGTGTTGCCTGCCGGGGGGACAAACCCGTCGGCACTCTCCGACAAATTCTTTTCGGGGCTCTACACCTTCAGGGGCGGCTTCACCCGCTACCTTTGCACCTCGCCTGTTTTCATGCCTACGCACCGACGCGTCAGTTACCCTTCGCGCCGTAAGGCTTGATACCGGGCTCGCGGCTCACGATTACCCGGGCGGGACTCTAACCCGCTAGAGCACGCGGCCTTGCCAGGCCGCACTGTCCCCATAATTCCTTTGCTTTAGGTGTAAATTCAATAGCGTGACGATCAAAATCATATCGAATTGAATAGTCACACCATGCCGGTATTGCTTAACTAAATGAATACCATCTATAAGCTGCCGGTTTCCGTTCACCGATCTCTCTGCGCCGGAAACATCGGTCCCGCACCCCATTTCTCTTTCACTACCAAAAGATCGCGCATGGCAGCAACCCAGACTCGATTGAAAAAAATACTCAACACAAGATAAACAAATGCACCGATCAATAACCCTGACAGAACTCGCAACCCGCTCTGCTCAATGTCGTAGCTAACTCCATAGGCCACGCTACCTGCCACTGCGGCGATCAACAATGGCGGCCATAACGCGCCGAGAAATTCACTGAAGCGAGCACCACAGAGTGGATAGATCAACACCCTCCATGCCGGGATAAAAATGCCAAGCTGAGTCAGCAGGAATGACCAGGCCAGACCTTTCGCTCCCCCAAGCCAGACACCGATGAGGAAAATCCAGGGTACAATTACCAACAAGCTCAGATTCCACCAAAACGCGCGTCGCGCACGCCCAACTGCGTAAACTAGGCTGCCAGAGGGATTCCCGGTAGAGCGCAATAACCCCGTCAGAGCAAAAAGACGCAGATAGTCGCCTGCCGGATGCCAGTCGGCACCAAAGACAATAACGACAATATCCTCGGCGTAGAGCGCGAGTGCCAGATACAGCGGAAAATTCACGGAAGCGGTCATGCGTAGAGTTTGCAGATAAATCGACTTTAACCGCACCACGTCCCCCTGAACGCGAGCCATCACAGGAAAGCCAACGCGGGTAATAATAGGATTGATTACAAAGGCGATGCGCAGGCTCAGATCACGTGGCAGGCTGTAAAAACCCAGATTGGCTGATCCAAGAAACAGACCACCAAGCAACACATCGGACTGCATTCTCAGAGTATTTGCCAGAGTTTCTCCCATCGCAAACCCACCAAAGTTCAAAAATGTCCGACATTCCTGGACACTCAGGTGCCAAGCCGGTCGCCAGCCCGCAGCCAACCAGCGCCAGGACAGCAAAGCGGTGCTTGTTGCGCTGAAAAGCATTCCTGCGAGCAGAGCCCAGACTCCGCCACCGAAGAGTGCAACGCTGAGCGCGCAAAGAAAGCCTGAGATAGCCGCGCTGATTTCTACGGCAGCCAACGCCGCAAAGCGCAACTGTTTTTCGGCCTGCATGCGCAGTTGATGCCCGATTGCCGTGATGGGAAAAATTAAACTAGCGGCTAGCAAGAGCGGCAGCAGACGGGGATCGGCATAGAGCCAGGTCGCGAAAGGCGCCGCAATCATCATCAGGCCCATTAACAGCAGGGCTGCGCTAAAATTAAGCCAGTAAAGACTCGATAACTGGCTCGCGGAAATGTTTTGATGATGGATAATGGCTTTGCCAAGACCTAGGTCAGAAAACAAATTCAGAATCGATGTGAGAGAGATAACGATGGCCATTAGGCCGAAGTCGGTAGGGGCGAGGATGCGGGCGAGAAATGCGACTTGCAGTAACTGCAGCATCACGCGGATTGAAATTGCAAAACTCAACCATCGAATTGCATTGAATGACTGACTTTTTAACGGAAGCTGCATGCTGGATGATAAATTTTCAATCGAAAAAGTAATGGAATAATTTCACGTCTTGCGCATACAGCTCACTGATAATCTCTATTGACTCATTTTTCTTGTAAGCAAAGCGATAATCAAGTTCTCTTCTTGAATGGTTCAATTTTTTAATTTTAGTGTCGATGCTTAAGTGCGTGCTTAATTTTTGGATATCCTCTGTTATAGATTCCAGCTTCCCTATAAAGTCAACTTTAAAAATTCCCGAGCCATCAGTGATAAAATTTGCCTGAGGAGCAAAAAGAAGACCGCTTCGAGCTATGCCTGCTCCTAAGCCATCAATGACAAAACTATCAAAGTCTGGAAAGCTTTTCTGTAACCAAAAGGAATAGTTTTTATCAGTCGTTTTATTTCCGCCTTGGATTAAATAATTGTAAGCAGAAAACGCTCGATCCCAAGGGTTTCTAACAAATGCAAACTTAAAGTATCTTTCAAATCGTGCCCTGCTTTTCTCGTGGTAAATATACCACGGGAGATGAAGTCTAGGGCGGTCCTGTACATTCATCGCATGAAGAATTGATGTTCCAGCAGTTTTCGGGATATGAATAAAAATAATTTTTCTATTTATCATCCAGGTTTTGTAAGGAAATAAAAGCCAACTGGAAAGTTTTTCTATGTACATTTTTTCTTTAACTAGATACTTTAAATTCAAAATAAATTTCCTCGAGATTTTTAGTGCATATTTTTATATTAAAGTGATTTTTTGCTAAATATCGTCCTTTAATTGAAGCCTCTTTTAAAAAATTGTCATCTTCAAAAAATCTGAATATATGAAAAATGATGCTTTTTATATCACTTTCTTTAAATTGAATTCCTGCCTCAGTATCTAAAACTCCCGCACTCTTCGCGCCAATAGCAGATGTAATAACTGGAACTCCAGACGCCTGAGCTTCTAGAATCACCATGCCAAATCCTTCAGCATCCCCGTTCTCTGCCATAACACTTGGCAAACAAAAAATGCGTGCTAAATTCATTTGTTCTCGAACCTGTTCACTACCCAACACCCCAAGAAATTGAATATTTCCACCAACACGTTTAGCTTTCTCCATCAGTTGTGTGCGCAATGGACCATCGCCCACAATAATCAACTCGGCATCCGGAAACTCTTTCGCCACCTGCCCAAAAGCATCGATTAGATAAGTCGCCCCTTTCTTTTCAACCAAACGCCCGACGAACAAAACCCGCCGTGCTCGTTGATGAATTGGCAATCCGCCGGGCTTGAAGCGATCAGTATCAACGCCGATATAGCAAACTGTAATTTTTTTCTCTGGAATGCCGTACGCCATGGCGCGCTCTCGGATTGCCTCGGAAACGGCGATGAAATGAACCCGTGGCTCCTGCGCCAGCGCCAGCAACTTACGCGGATAAGCACGCATCCGCCAGCCGCCATGCCCGGCTTCCCACCAGTCGCGATAAATATTGATATCGTAGCCGTGCAAGGTGATAACCATCGGTAAGTTTAACGCGCGCACCAGTGGCCAGATATCGACTGCCTTGGTTGCAAAATGCACATGAAATAACTGCGCTTTTTCGCGGGCCAGCAAGCGAATATCCCTGCGCGCAGCCCGACCAAGCAAACGGTTGAGGCGCCACTGACGAGTCTCGAACCATCCTGGCGGGTCGGCGAGCAGCAGTCGAACATCCAGCCCATCAAGGTTTAGCCCGTTCGGAAAGCGGCGGTGACCAACCAGGACGCCGTGCCACTGACGATAAGCCAGCATCTGTTCCTTGATGAAGGTTTGAGAATATGGAAGAAGATCGGATTGGTAAACAAGGACTTTTGGCTTCATGAGGAGAATAAACCGGCGTTCATTGCAGTTAGCCCTGATTTCCGTTCTTGGCTGATAAGTCTTGTTCCACCACCCCAAAACGCGTCACAGCATCGGTATGGAGTTGAGCGTACGTCCGAATCAGCATCCGTCCGTACGCTTCTGCCAAGTTGATATCCCGTGCGAAAGTCACCGGATCGGTACAATATTCATGCACTAATCGATTGCGCAGTTGTCGTGCTTCCAACCACTGTGTTGAATCCTCAAGAACTCCAAGCCGTCCGGCACGCTGGAGCACATCGATTTGGCTACCCGGTTGTTCGGCAAGCGCGCGCAACCAGCGCGGCAAGAGTTTATCCGAAATCGTATCTTGCAAGCGGCCATAGCGTGACACGAAGGCTTCCAGCCGCTCGGCACGTTCCGGCTGGGTATCCAGCGCCAGCACCCAATCGGCATCGATCCGCTGTTCAAAAAGCCGGGGGAGACTCCATTCAAGATGTTTCGACTTCCTTGGCGACGATGGCGAGGGTACCCAGAAATCGCTCGATTTGGAAGCAGTGGATTAAGACTCACAACAACACCCCGTTCGCAATGGCCTGTTTGTGGATCGGCTGTGGTGGCGTTTCGGGGTCTATTAACAAAACATCGATTCGTTGATCGCCCAGCCGGATTTGCAGGCGCGCTGCCAGCGTTAGGCTTTTGCGGTGCCCATCCGTTTGCTGACGCGGCAGTTCGACGAGCAGATCAATATCGCCGCCCCGCTGATCATCATCAACGCGGGAACCAAACAGGCGCACTTGAGCCTGGTCGCCGAAAATAGCCCGGGTTTCGGCGCGGATGATGCTGGCGGTTCCAGGTGTCAGGCGCATGGCTCGCTCTGGCGGACAAGAAGCGGAGGGTCGATTTCGTAGGATCGAATAAATGCGATTATATACGGGTTCGGTGCGCGAGGGTCAGAAAAAAGCCGGCTGAGAGGGATTGAGTAACCGAAAAGACGTTATACCGACTGGCTAGCTTCTTGCGCAATTTATCAAGCTTGAGAGCAAGCAACTAGAGTCACTCACCAAGGATCTGGTGGCGTTTTTCAATATCTTGAGCGGCACTCTGGATATCAAGGGGGAGAGTTTACCACATACAGCTAATCGAGCCTCGTTATAGTCGAGTCGATGGACCACTAAGGATTCGTTCTATATTCAGTAAACAGTCGCTGTATTTACGATAATAAAATAATTGTTTATCGCCTCTCAGGTTTCCCGCCAAGCACTATGCGTATTATTTCGAGTTGACCGGCAGCCCAAATAATGGCAGCATTCAGCAAAATGGCAATCTTTTCAGAGACGGAATAATCTAGTGTCCATATGCGCGCCAGGCGTTTTTTAAGGGATTCTTTTTGATATCCTTTTTTGACTGCTTCTTCATGAAAGTAATCGCTTGTCTTATTTTTTAATTGCATTCGTCCACCGGCAACTCGTCGAGCCTGACGCACAGCGCTTCTTAAACGTGTTCTGGGTAAAGTCGTTACAATAAGATTGGGGGCGAACTTTATCGGGAAGCCTTTTGTGAATCCGCGTGCACACCACTCTCGGTCACCTCCAGATAAAAGATCCTCGCGAAAGGGACCAATGCTTTGCTCAGCCTTGCGTGGCACCCATAAATTCGCAGTGGCGCCAAATCCTTTTAATTGGATGTTATTTTGTTGTTGAAAACCAAGTGCGCATTGATAGCGACTGACAGCGGTTGGCAGAGCGGGTTTTTTAAACACCACGTCTCCGCCGATCATAGCTGCATATTTTTCTTTCTCAATTACGCTGACTCCTTCGGTTAGCCAGTTTCTGGCTGGAATGCAATCCGCGTCAAGGAAGGCAATAATTTGGCCGCGCGCATGTTTGAGCCCATGGTTACGAGCAGCATAAGAACCCGGCGTGTTGCAAATAAATCCATGGATTGTTAATTCAGGAAATTGTTTAAAGGGGATGGCAATTCTCGGAATCGAGTCGTTATCGACCACGATAACTTCAAAAGGAACTCGGCTTGTTTGATTATCAAGAGCGCTAAGTGACTGCTCTAAACCAAGCGGATCATTGAAAACGGGAATGATGACACTCACTAGTGGTTGGGGCGTGACTTGTTGTTGCATAATTTAATGTAATCTTGGGTTGTCAGAGCGCTCAATCATGAGAATCCTTATCTTATCAAAGCGCCAATATACGAGTCGTGATCTTCTTGATGATCGCTACGGGCGTTTGCGTGAACTTCCGCTGGCGCTTGCGGATCTTTGTCATGACCTGCGTGGGGTGTGCCTGAGCTATCGACCGCGCGATGAAGGGCGCTATGAAGATATTCAAAATGATGCACGGGTGATTTGGCAGGCATGTAATGCGCATCGTTTGCTTCCGTTTGGAAGAAACAGTTATTGGAATCAAATTCAGGTGCTCGCTGATTCATGGCGCCCCGATGTCGTGCTGGCCTGCTCGGATGCTCTGCATGCCGTTCTTGGCGAACGCCTTGCCCGAAAGTTGGGCGCGGCTCTGGTGATTGATCTTTACGATAATTTCGAGAGTTTTCAATCAAGTCGCTTGCCTGGTCTCAGAAGTGCATTCAGGCGTGCAGTGCGCGGCGCGGACGGTGTCGTCTGCATCAGCAAGCCGCTGGCAGGACTGGTACGAGATCGGTATGGCTATCATGGGCCATTGGCTGTGATCGAGAATGCCGTGCCGGCTGGCCTTTTCCATCCGCATGATCGGCTGGTCTGCCGGCGAGCGCTCGCGTTGCCGGAAGCAGCGCGCCTGATAGGGACTGCTGGTGCATTGACTCGTAACCGCGGAATTGAAGTACTTTTTCGTGCGTTCGAGCACTTGGGCAGGCGGCGGGCAGATGTGCATCTAGTGCTGGCTGGGCCGCGTGATAAATCGTTGCGCTTGCCGTGTGGCGATCATGTGCATGATCTCGGGTGTCTGGCGCCCGACCAGGTACCAAATCTGTTGTCAGCCCTTGATGTTGGGGTCATCTGCAATCGTGATTCGGCTTTTGGTCGTTACTGTTTTCCGCAAAAGTTTTATGAAATGGTGGCTTGTGGAATACCCGTCGTGGCGGCGGCAACGGGATCCATGGCGGATCTGCTCCGAGATTGGCCAGGGCATCTGTATGCTCCCGATGATCCTGAAAGTCTAGCGGGTGCGTTGAATGCGCAACTCGACGATCCCCAGAGGTTACCATTCCATGCCCCCTGTTGGCATGATTTAGCGAAGCGTCTGGAGTGTTTGATACAAGATTCTTGTTCATGATCGAAAATCTCGCCGAGTCGATACGGACAAGCCCCCGGAAAGTTCATGTTATAAAGACCCGTCTGGCCGCACGCATCCCTAACGGCTGTGCCGATCGTCTGGGAACCGCTGCTGGCACAACTGCCGGGGTCGGTTGGCTGACTCAAACCGCTTCAAACTTGTTCAGCTAAGGTTTGCAACCTTTGGCCATGCTCTAAACCCAGCCGACGAAAGCCCTCGCTGATGCGCGTATCCGCTCCGACCCGCGACCAAAACTCCACGGCAGCCTGACAAGCTGCCAACCAGATTGCGCGTTGTCGCGGGAGTGGTAGTGGCGGCTCGACCTCATCCGTCGGCAATTCGCCGCCGGCCAGTGGCGCATGGCGCATCGGCAGTATGTCATAGGTGGGCGCCAGGCACAGGCGGCCCTGCGTGGGCTGAAAGCTGAGATTGCCGAGGTGCATGTCTGTATTGGCGATGAGCCGGCCAAACCACCAGAGATGATGCCTCCGTTGGGCGTCGCCGTCTCCGAGCCATTTGGCAGCGACCAGCGCGTCGGCGAATGTCGGCCAATCGCCCGGCGTCTTCCCCAGCAGGGCGGCATTGAGCGTGTCTAGGCTACAGAGTGGACTGCGTCCGAGCCGATCATGACGATCGAATCGTTCGACCTCCAGAAAGGTTCGGCCCGCCTGGATGAGGATACGACTGCGCGCGCTGGCGATCCCCGGCAGGGTGCGCGCGCATTCCAGGGCCAGATGCTCGCATACCAGCAGATCCGCCCAGCGGGTCACGGTCGGCGAGGCATCCGCTCCGGAGAACTTGACCAGGACATGGGGTGTCGCGCTGCCGGTAAGCGCACGCAGCGCGGTGAATTTGGGGAATTCGCCAGCGGCGCTCGATCCCGCGATCCCGGCGGCCAGTGCCCGCTCAGCTGGGACGCGCCATCATCCTGAGAAGATTGTTGAGGCGTTTTTATCAAAAAAAGTAAAATTGAATCAGATAACTACAGCATTGTTACAGATATTTGTGATGCGATTGTCGAGTCCTGTTCTACAGATGTCGCGGCTAAAGCATCGACGGCTGCTGTCGGCGGTAGGTGCGGACCGGCATCGCATGTGATTCGTTGTCATCACACATTGGCGAGAAACGTGCCGGCAAACTTGCAGGCGAGCTTCTTGACAAAGATGTAAGAAGACGATTGGCTTGTTCTCAACATGACAACAGGAGTTGAAGCATCATGGGCGAGACAATGCAGGAGACTATTCGACGGACCTTGCCGGAACTCGTGCGGAGCGATTCTGGATTTCGTGACGAGATCCTGAATATCACTCAATCAGTCTATGCCAATCGTGGGGATACCGAGTCGCGTTTTGATCGCGTGCTGGCCGAGCTGCAACGTGATCGCGAGGAGCAAACCCGCAAATGGGAGGAACAGGTCAAGGCCCGTGAGAGTGATCGCGAGGAGCAGGCCCGAAAATGGGAGGAACAGGTCAAGGCCCGTGAGAGTGATCGCGAGGAGCAGGCCCGAAAATGGGAGGAACAGGTCAAGGCCCGCGAGAGTGACCGCGAGGAGCAGAATCGCAAGTGGGAGGCGCAGGTCAAGGAGCGCGAGAGTGATCGCGAGGAGCAGGCCCGCAAGTGGGAGGAACAAGTCAAGGCCCGCGAGAGTGACCGCGAGGGGCAGAATCGCAAGTGGGAAGAGCAAAATCGCAAGTGGGACCAGCAGATGGCAGAGAATCACAATTTGCTGGAAGAGATACGGAGATCACGTGTGCGCCAGGAGCAATCCCTGGGTGCCATGGGAGCGCGTTGGGGGTTGTCGTCCGAGCAGAGCTTTCGCGGCGCGCTCAGGGGGATTCTGGAGGAGATTTTCGGTGTAGATGTCATCAACATCAATGACTTCGACGATAGCGGGATGGTGTTCGGCGCACCCGATCAAGTCGAGATTGATGTCATCATCAAGAACGGTGAGGTCATCCTCTGCGAATTGAAGTCTTCGATGTCAAAGGGGGATATGTACATCTTCGACCGCAAGGCGGCCTTTTACGCGCAACGCCATCAGCGTGCGGTGACACGCAAGCTGGCCATCTCTCCGATGGTGCGCCCCAATGCTAGGGCGGTAGCGGAGAAGCTCGGTATCGAAGTCTTCAGTGATGCCGAGGATGCAACCAATCAACTAGCTAGCTAGGCAGGGCAGCATCGACGTTTGAACTGCCTGAACTCACGAATCCAGCAACGGCCGCAGTATGATGTGCGATCTCGAACAACTTATTGCTCAAGGCGAGCACGCTTCTCTGGAGTTTAAGCTTGAGGACGTGCGGCCAGAGTCGCTCGCCAAGGAGCTGGTGGCCTTTTCCAATACCTTGGGCGGCACTCTGCTCATTGGGGTCGCAGACAACAGTGCCATTTTGGGTGTCACCGACAAAGCCGCCATTGAGCAACGCGTTCTCAATGTGGCGCGGCACAATGTAGTACCAGCAATCAATCCCAACCTGTTTTGGCAGACGCTGGATGATAAGGATATCTGCCAGGTTAAGGTCGGCAAGGGTACGGCCAAACCCTATCAAACGCTGGACGGAAAGTTTTTGATCCGGGTCGGTTCCACTAATCGTCAGGCGACCATGGAAGAACTGAGCCGTCTCTTTCAGGCCGCTGGTCTGATCCATTTTGACATTTCGCCGGTCCAGCAGACCGGCCTGCGAGATCTCGATGAGGCCAAGCTTCAAGCCTATTGGCAGACATCGTACCAAATCGATTTCGACTCACTGGATAATCACGAGCGCACCAATCTGTTGCTCAACGCCGATCTGTTGGCGTTGCACGAAACCGTGCCAGTCTGCACCGTCGGCGGTTTGCTGATGTTTGGCAAGCAACCACAGCGTCGACTGCCGCAAAGCGCGATTCAGTTTGCGGTGTTCGATGGCCTTGATCTCACCGCTCCCCTGCTGGATAAGAAAGAACTCTCGGGTGCGCTGCCGGATCTCATCGACAATGGCGCTGCCCTGATTCGCCTGTTTCTGCCGAATCCCTCGACCATCAATGGATTACGGCGCCAGGAGCAGGATTTGATGCCGCCATCCGTCATTCGCGAGGTGCTGGTCAACGCGGTTTGTCATCGTGACTATTCGATCTCTCAGCGACGGATTCAGATCTTTCTCTTTCGAGACCGGCTGGAGGTTCGCTCACCTGGCCGGCTGCCGAATACTCTGACGTTGCAGAAGATTCGCTTTGGTAACTCAGCGCCTCGCAACCTGTTATTGCTGAAATATCTTGATAACATGCGCTATATCGACGGTCTTGGTCGAGGTGTCCCACTTATGATCCGTGCATTGGGCGAACGGCTGAGTTTCGCTGAAACAGGGGAGATATTTTCCGTCGTAATTCGACTTGGATGACTGATATGCCATCATCCTACGAGCAGGACTCTCTGAACGCGGCATAGTGGGAGCATTGCACATGCCCGCCGAGGTCCCAGGTAAACCCCTGGTCATCGACAAAGGACGCGGCCAAGCCACCGGCCTGCTGGAAAGGGCAATACAGCGGAAATTGCAAGAACCGGTCTGTTCCCCGTTGCCGATACCGACGTGGTGGGAGCAAGTCGCGATGTTTGAAACCTGGCTGCATAAGAATGTATCACGGGTATCGCTTAAGGAAGCGCTGATCTATTCGCCTCGCCGCGTATGAATCGCCCTAACAGCACTAATTGTGTTTTTCGATGGCACGCAAATAGGAATGACTCGCAACAGTGGGCGCAAACTCGCTCCGATTTGGCCGTTTCGGCCCCCGCGCCCGGTTTTCGGGCGCACCTCGCCTGTCTCAGGCGAGCAGCGGTTTGCGCAGCAGGTAGAGATTGCTCAAGGCGAAGAGGACCTGCCATTGGACGTTGTTCTTCTTCAGTCCTCTGTAGCGGACCTTGCGATGGCCGAAGAGGTTCTTGATGACATGAAAGGGGTGCTCGACGCGGGCGCGCAAGGATGCCTTCTGCTGCTCGATGGCTTTGATCTGCTCTTTGATCGGGCCGTCCTCGAGGGCTTTGACGCGCCCGCGCTTGGCGGCGATCTGCCAGCGGATCTTGCGCTTGCTCAGTTCATCGCGCTTGTCAGCACCGATGTAGCCGGCGTCGGCAAAGACGGTGGTCTCTTGGCCGTGGAGGAGCTTGTCGGTGGCGCTGACATCGGCGACATTGGCCGCGGTGCAATGAACGCTGTGCACCGCCCCGCTGAACAGATCAGCGCCGATATGGGCTTTCATGCCGAAGTGCCACTGGTTGCCTTTCTTGGTCTGATGCATCTCGGGGTCGCGCGCCTTGCTGGCGTTCTTGGTCGAGGAAGGGGCGGCCACAATGGTGGCGTCAACCATGGTGCCTTCGTTCATCATCAGCCCGCGCTCGCTCAAGTGGGCGTTAACCCGCTCGAGCAGGCGCCCGCCGAGGTCGTTGGCTTCGAGCAGGCGGCGGAACTTCGGCAAGAGGGTGGCGTCGGGGACCCCGGCGTTGAGCAGATCAATGCCCAGGAAACCGCGAAAGGACTGGCTGTCATAGACCGTGTCTTCCAAGGCTTCGTCGGCGAGGTTGAACCATTGCTGCAGGAAATACAGCCGCAGCATGCGCTCCAGCGGCACCGGCGGGCGCCCACGTCCCCGGTTGTGCTCCTGATAGTAGTGTGGCCCCAACTCCTCCAGCAGCTCCTCCCAAGGGACGACCTTTTCCATCTCGGCCAGAAAGCGATCCCGGCGGGTGACTTTCTTCTTGTGCTGATACTCAAGTTGGGCGAACGTCAGTTGCTGCTGCATCGGGGGACTCTCCAGGACGGGGCGGGTCAACAGGAGGAATTTTACCGCTCCGACCGTGACGGTGCAGGGAATAAATCAGCGTTTCCCTAGCTGCCAGCCTTCCCCAATTGTTTTCAAACCCTTGCGCTTATCTTAGTGCCATTCGAACCCCATTAACTCCGCATTCCAACCTGACCTCATTGGCACCATTTGCAGTCGCTAAGAAGCGCTTGGACTGTCGAGCCACGTGCTATATGATGCTGGCACCTGACATCATACGGGGTGACTGGCGATGCGCACCGTCATTGAGCTACCGGACGACCAGATCCCACCGCTGAAGGATCTTGCTGACGCCCTCAAGGTCTCTCGCGCCGAGCTGATCCGACGCGCTGTGGCGGATTATCTGCGACGGTTTGAAACGCCGCCGGATGACACCGCCTTCGGCATTTGGAAAGAAAGTGGCGAGGATGGGCTTGACTACCAAGTGCGCATGCGCTCGGAATGGCACCGGTGAAGGCGCTGTTTGACACCAACATTCTAATCGACTACTTGAACGGAGTGGTCGCAGCGCGTGATGAGATCGCTCATTATGATGACCCCATGATCAGCCTGATCACCTGGATGGAGGTGATGGTCGGCACCTCTGCAGAGCATGCAATACCGGTACGGGCCTTCCTGCGGCGATTCGAGTGCATCGGCATCGGCAGCGACATCGCTGAACGTGTCATCAGCATCCGCCAGGCGCGCCGACTCAAGCTTCCGGATGCCATCATTCACGCCACGGCCACAGAACAGAGCGCATTGCTGGTGACCCGCAACACCAAGGATTTCCCCGACGGCGAACCCGGTATTCGCGTCCCCTATTCCCTATAGTCGCCTCGGCTTTAGGCATCCGTGCCAGCGGGGTAAACCGAGCCGGGTTGCGCTTAGGTTCGGCGCGGCTCGGAAATGATCGGCTTTCCGGCTCCTTGGGGAGCGCTTCAGATCCGAGAGCGGACGCAGCTCGGCCATTTCCTCGTCGGTGAGATAGCCTTATCGATTGTCTTCACGACAGACCATCCGATCCCATTCCAGATCGGCGGCTAATTTCAAAGACACACCATGCTTGGCGATGTTGCTGCGGTTTTTATCGGAATCGAATTCGATGTACACAAAAAAGAATTTATCCGCCTTCACTTTAGGAATCAAGCTAGGGAAACGCCAGCCACGTCAAGCAAACATAAAAACCCCGCTCCGATGACTCGGAAGCGGGGTTGAAAAGGCCGTTGGGCGTCCTTGCCCGAGCAAGGTCGAAAAGAATTCGAGCCTGTAATCTTTAATTAAGCAGTTTTTGGAGATGATGTCATGGCAAGAACGCAAAACCTAACTCTTTGTGATCATTGGAGTGATTTCGTTGCCAGCCTTGTCGAGAGCGGGCGCTATTCCACGGCCAGCGATGTAGTGCGCGAGTCGCTCCGGTTACTCCAGGAGCGCGAGGCGACTTCAACGCTCGAGAACCTGCGGGAGGCGTTGATCGAAGGCGAGAACAGCGCCCCAGCCGGGCCGCTCGATATGGAAGCCATTAAGCACCGCGCGCGTCGAGAAGCCGGTCTCCAACAGGATGTATGACATTCACCTCCGCCAAGCTGCGGAAAAAGATCTCATCACCATCTGGCAAAGGTCTTAAGACGACTGGGGAATGGTTCAGGCCGACCGCTATCTCGATGAATTGAACGAGGGGATGGCCACGCTCGCTGAAAACCCTCGGTTTGGCGCGGATTGTGGCTGGATTCGCGCCGGCTACCGGTGTCTCGCCATCCGACATCACATTGTTTATTATCGCGTCACCATTGCCCGCATCGAGATTATTCGCATCCTGCACGAACGCATGGACCCGAAGCGCCATCTGGGCTCAAGCGGGCCGGAGAAATGCTAAGGCGCTGTGCGGAAAAAGGGCGGAAAGTGCCTGGCTGGAATTGATTTCCAGCTAGGCGGGAAACTAAACTGACCCCGGCCCTATTTCTCGGAGTTTCACCATGCCAGATTCCACTGCAGCGATATCCATCATCCTCCCCGCCTGCAACGAAGCCGGTGCCTTGGCCGAACTCCTACCCAGACTGCGCGCCCAATGCCCGCAGGCGGAGATTCTGCTCGTCGATGACGGCTCCACCGATGCCACCGCCCGCATCGCCCGCGAGCAAGGCGCGCGGGTCATCTCCCACCCCATCAGCCTCGGCAACGGTGCCGCCATCAAAACCGGCGCCCGCTCGGCAAAGGGCGAGATCCTGGTCTTCATGGACGCCGACGGCCAGCACGACCCAGCCGACATCCCACGCCTGCTCGCCCGGCTCGATGACGGCCACGACATGGTCATCGGCGCACGCACCAAAGGCTCCCAGGCCACCTGGGGACGCGGCATCGCCAATGCCCTCTACAACCGCCTGGCTAGCTACATGACCGGCCACCCCATTCCCGACCTCACATCCGGGTTTCGCGCCGTGCGCGCCGCCCCTTTCCGGCAATTCCTCTACCTGCTGCCCAACGGCTTCTCCTACCCCACCACCATCACCATGGCCTTCTTCCGCGCCGGCTTGAGCGTCGCCTATCAGCCCATTGTCGCCAAGGCCCGCATCGGTCGCAGCCACATCCGCCCGCTCAAGGACGGCCTGCGCTTTCTGCTCATCATCTTCAAGATCGGCACACTGTATTCGCCGCTCAAGCTGTTCGTGCCCATCGCCGCGCTTCACGGCCTGATCGGCCTCGGCTACTACGCCTATACGTATCTCACCGCCACGCGCATCTCGCTCGCCACGCTCTTTCTGCTCACCACCGCTGTCACCATCTTTCTCATCGGCCTTGTCTCAGAGCAGATCACTCAGCTAATGTACAAAGACAGCGACCGCCATAAGTCAGCGGATTAAGCGCGCCGCCCGAGCATGAAAACCGACATCTCGAACATTACAACTTCCTCGCCCTCTGTCTCGAAGCCTTCCGCATCCTTGCTGGCTCATGCCGCCCTGGCTTGCCTTGGTACATGATTACATTGCCGAGAATTCGCTTTATTTTGAAACCCGCTACACCAGCTCGGACACCCAGTTGCTGGCCGAGGTATGCCATTCTCCGAGGGTCAGTGTAGAAACACGCTTTTGAATAAAAAAAGAAGAGTGTCGAGACAGAATAAGACGCAAGCGTCAGAGATGCCTGAGCTTAGTAGGTGGACTGCTATTGTGCTACAGGGCTAGCCACGAATTTTTGCGCTGCGCTTGCAACCAGGAAAAACAGCAAGTCGATCGCCGCCGACCACAGGCGACCAACCACCGTCAAGCTCAGGGCTATTTCAAGGGGGAAGATAACTGCCAGCAAGGCGAATAGCACACCTTCTCTGACACCGATGCCGCTGGGCAGCAGCGGTGTCGCCATACCTAGGGCGCCGGCAAGGTTGTATGCACCCGTCAAGTAAAGCAGGTGCTGGCTATCGGTAGCGGGATAAAACGCTCGGCACATGAAGTAAAAGGAAATGCCTGAAATCAGGGCGCCACAAGCATAGAGTAAAAATGATTTGGCGATGGCCGACAGGTTAATTCTGAGTTCATCTCCTGGAGCTGACTTCTTAACCAAGGTATAGGCGATTGCCAACACCCTGTTAAATACGGGAGGCAACAAACACGTCAGACTGACCAGTGAAACCAGGGCAATGAACCACTTAAGTTCCTGCAGCATCGTATCCAACCTCGAATCAAAGGTTAGTAGCACCAGAGAAACTGAGATCACGGAGACTATCTGCATACCACCTTCCAGCAGGGAGGAGGCTGCCAGTCTCGACTTAGAAATGCCCAGTGACTGGGCGAGGTAAATCTTGCCCGCGATCCAAAACACTGTCCCCGGTATATACCTAGCCATCCAGGCCTTCGCGTATACCGCGCCGAGAGGTACCAGTCCCGGCACCTGTTTGCCTTCCAGCTCCCGCAGGATCACTTGCCAAGTGAAAACCCCCCAATACCTGAAAATCACGGCAAAAATAACTGAGTAAGCAAGAAACGATGCCTCGAGGGACATCGCAGAGACCTGTGAATAATCGAGGCGGATTAGGTAGAACAGGAAGCAGGCGGCAATCGCGAGATAAAAAACCAGCAGCAATGCCATGTGCTTTTGTTTGCTCATTGCTGCCGCTCTCTCAGGCACTCGACAAGAGAAGGTACCAGCTGATCTAATGCCATTGCTCTGGTATTGATGTAACTGATATGCGGGAATTGTCGGAGTAACTTATCCACCAACTGCCGCTCCCGGGTTACAACCCTGCTTTGCAAGGGGGAACTCTTGAGCAGGATGTAGAGACTCTCGTTGAGATCGGCAGAATGCAGGATTTCGCTGGTGAGCATCTCGACATTGTTGCTGTCAATCTCAACACATGAGTGCGTAGGTCCTTCCTTCACCAGGAAGCCTATGGAACGATAAGGCACGGAGGAACCGAAAGGGTCATCGCTAAAAATTTCCTGAGCATGCACCCTGGTAGAAATCAGGAACTCGGTTCGGTACAGCAATTTTAGGCAATAGCGTATAATATTCTTGAAGTAAATGGCGGTCCGGTAATGGAACGGAACGCTGGCGTTCTGCAAAGAGTTAATGTTGTAGGTAAAAAGGTGCAGGGGACGTGGATACGGATGCACAACACCTTTGTTAGTGTCGATGAATAAAAGATCGTCACCCAGCAGTTTGAAGCCGTGGGCAAGCAACGCGATACTGAGCGTCGTTTTGCCGGTACCACCGTGGGCCGGAAACAGGTAGCCGGCTTTTCCGTCCGTGACTCCAGCGGCATGCATTAAAAGCACACCCCGCTGAAGAAGTTTGTAATACATCAAGGGTTCCAGCACCTGGGCCTGCAGAAAAACGGCCACTGCGTTGATATAGAGCTTGTCCATGAAATGCTGGCAGAAGTAGATCTCCACCTCGTCCGTGTCGATGCCGCGAATGACATAACTAAAGCTGAACAGCTTGCGGCGATCCTTGATCGTGCGGATTTCATGGTCGCTCGGCGGCGGCAGTTCCCTGACGATACCAACCTTGATGAGCGGAGCAGAAGGATTCAGGTTGTTGCTCTGACTGATTAGCTGATATTCATTATTGAAGTACTTTTCATAGCCAGCATGACCACCTGAATTCAATACTAGGTTCAACTGGCCGTAAAAGCAGTATTGGAATTCGCTCATTGAATCTGTCCAGGAGGTCGCTTCTAGGGTTGAGATGGGGTAGTTAGTGCTTGCGGGCCATGGAGTTTTCATCTGCGGCTACTATCCAGTCATAGTATGCCTTCCCAATGTTGTCCCAGTGATAGCGGTTGGCGATGGCTTGCGCCCGCTTTGCGATTACCATGAGTCTGTCCAGATCCATGTCGATGACTTGCTGCAAAAGCGAGGTCAGTTGTTCAGTTGAGTTACTTCGAAAAATAAAGCCGTTTTCGCCATGCTCCAACACGTCCTCTGCACCTGTGGCGTCACTGGCAAGAATCACCTTGCCATGAGCCAGCCCCTCCATCAGTACCACGGGAAATCCTTCAGTGTCGCCACGGCTATCGACAATAGAGGGCAAGCAAAGTAAAGCTGACAAAGACAGCAGGCCGTCCTTGGTTTCCCCCTGCACGAAACCGGTAAATATCACGTTAGATAATTTAAGATTGCGTACATCTTCCTCAAGCCGGCTTTTCAACTGACCGTCTCCGGCAATGACTAATTGCAGGGAGTCCCGAGTTTTCGCGGGTAATGCCGCAAACGAACGCAAGAGGATGTCGACGCCCTTTTTTTCCGTCAGACGCCCGATGAAAAGCAGAATCGGGCGTTGGTCGAGCATGAATTGTTGCCTGGTCTGCTCCTGGATGGAATGGCTCACTGGCGATGGGCGAGCATCGACTCCCATAGGGATAATCGACAGTTTGTCGGCATAACAGTTGCGCCATTGTTGCTGCTCAAAGCAGGATGCCAGTTTTTTAGCGGTGCGTTCCGATACCGCTGTATAGGCGCTGGCCCTCTGGCAAACCCAAGCTATCAGCTTTTTATTGAAGGGCAGCTTTGCCAATACCGAAACATCCGAAGCGTGAGTGGTGAACAGGAACGGGATATCGCAAAGCTTGCCCACTAGTGCGCAATTAATTGCCTGAGGCGTGAACCAGTGCGCGTACAATAATGCAGGCCGTTCACGTCTAGCCAGCCGCCACAGGGAAAGGAACTGGCACACGAACATGAAGGGAATCTGCAAATAGAGCAAGGGGTTGGCCCTCAAGGCGGGCAATATCCCCCGCCCGCTCAGTCGTTCCCAAGTGTAGGGCCAGAAATAATGAAACCTAATTTCCCGGTAGTGAAGAGAAGGTTGCGAACCTGAAGTCGTATTACTGTAGATATTATGCGGGGCGTGTGCGACAATATCTAGCGAGGAATCGTGATTTTTCAGCCAGATAGCCTGCTCTCTGACAAAAGAAGGAATTGGGTCGTCATCACGGGCCGGAAAAGTTGAACTTGTTATCAGTATTTTCATACGTTCCTCCGCGAGAAACCCCGCCCTCCTGGATGGGGAGGGATAGCGGCTGCGGCCTGACAGCCAACAAAAACAGGTGCCGGCTTTCCACCGGACTGGGCCGAAGCTCTGCCCCGTAAAGGGCCTGGTGACGGAGCTTGCGGCTCGCTCCCCTCGCCAATGTGTGCCACCGGCTCCCGCCCTGCGGCGGCGATCAGACCTTCGGCGTTTTACCTTGCGCCAGCATGATACTGGCCTTTCAGAGCGGCTGACTGAGGAAGCATCCGCCGGTGAGTCTGAACGACCTGTGACACACGTAGCCCCTTTCGACCTCCTGGTCAGGCGAACTTAGGCTGGTCAACCAAGCTCTTTCAAGCTCCGCCCTTCAGGGCGGGGTAGTTGACCGGGATACCATTCCTGATGAAGCACCTGTTCCCGCATCGACCAGGGGCAGGTATCCGGGAAGCAATCCAGTCCGGTTTCGTTGACAGCCTGCGCCAGGGCTTTCGACCACATCATGTCGAGCCAGCGCGTTTCCTGGAGTTTTGGCTTCAAGCTCGACGTGTCATCCAGATGGTAAAGAATCTCTTTGCGTTGCGCGCGAATGGTCGCCTCCCAAGTTGCGCCTCGACGTGCTGGTTGGTAGCGCCACTTGAGCAAATGAGCCAATAGGATGGCCATGCGGCTTGCCAGTTCGCGTTGTTCGCTCTTACCCACGTCCTCGATCTCCTCGGCGATATGCCTGATGTCCAAGAGATCGAAACGCCCGCTCAACAGAAGCCCTACTTGCTCATTGGCCCAAGCAACAATATCGTCTTCGTAGGTTTGCACCGGGTTGTTACCTCGTAGCCTGCGCCTTCGTCTCCTGGATCGGGGTAACCAGATTTAACATTGTGCAAATCTCCCACGCTACTACCAGATTTCCTCGACCCGAAGGTGCAGACTCGGCAAAAGCAGCGGCGCCACGACCTCGGTCGGATCGGGTCGTAGAACCTGCCGATAGCCGTCGGGTCCGGGATCCCGATAGAGGTCTAGGCGCCGATGTTTGAGGTCGACGAGCCAGACCTCGGGGACACCATAGGCCGCGTAAAGAGGCATCCACGTCCAATCGAAAAAACGGACGTGCCTCCTCAAAGGTGGGTTCGGTTTCGACAACAGGCATAGGAAACCTCTGGTCGATAGGAAACAGGCAATCTCGACAGTGCTCGGTTTACGTCGTATCGGATCTAGGATGCGCGCCAACGAGAGTAGCAGATGCCTCCCATGCGTGCAGCCAGAAGACAGCAAACTGCCCCGGAATGCCCGTCAGGAACCTTTGGCTGATTCGTCGGCGATCTGAAGCTCAAATCCTCACCACGCCTTGGGCTCGAATCCTGCATCATTGCGGATCTCCATCGTATTGCCAGACTGGGCAAGCACAAATAAGCCGCTGCGGTAGGCATGTCGACCGACCTGGTCCGGCACCACCATGCCTGCGACGGCACCAAGAAGTTGGTAGCCGCTGTATTGGGGAAAGCACCCTTTAAAGATCGCGAGTAACTCAAGATGCTCTTTGACATCATCGACGCTGAGATGGGATTTGCACTCGACAGCAACAGCTACCTCTCGGTTGACGGCGAGCAAATCCACCTCGGCAATGACCTGCCCGCTATCGTCGTAGGCGGTCATGTTCGGCACCACCTGATGCACCGGTAACTGGCGTTCGCGCAACAATCGCACTACGCCGGGCCGCACCATTTCCTCGACAAATTCGCCCAAGCGGTTGCCCTGACGCCCCAGTGCTTTGTTGACTTCCTGAATCTGGTGGTCAGTTTTCTTGGACATTTCCTGAAACTTCCGATCAGTTTCCTGAAACTTGCGATCAGTTTCTTGAAACTTGCGGTCAGTTTCTTGAAACTTGCGGTCAGTTTCCCGAAACAAATTCAGGATCTCTTCGTAGGTGACAGACATCGCTATGCTCAGCTATCGCTTAAATTTCTTGAGTCCAGCATAGCAAAAACCCGCCCCGCCGAGCATCGCACGAAAAAGCCCGCTCTGGTCAAACCCTCGGGGGACTGGAAGGCAAAGCCTGTGTTCAGGCAGGGATCAGATGACGACAGGTCGCTTTCGTTTGGATGAGTTGGATTTAAGCTGACCCATTAGCTCCCCTTTGCTCAGCGGGGCTCGAAAACATATCGACCCCATTTACTCACAACTCATCCTTCAATGGGTTATTGACAGCCAACTCATCTATCCAGGCAAAATCCTTTTCGTTGGCTGTGGCTAATGGAAGTTGATGCACCAAGCAACTGGCGGCGACCAGAGCATCGCCCAATGACATCTTGCGCAGACGGCGCAGTCCAATGGCCTGTTCGACGATGATGTCATCAATGTCCACCCGCTCCAACTGATCGAGAATGGCATTGATCGACCGTGCCTCGGCATCGCTTAGCTGTTGATACCCCAAGGTTTCCAGACGGCTAATGACCGAATAATGGGTAGCCTGCTCGACAAGCCAAGCTCGCAACCGTGGCTGACGCGGCTGTGTGGCGTAGATGACCAGATTGCTGTCAATCAGCATGGGTTCTGCCGGGCAAGGGGCGATCCTGACGCTGCTCACGCTGCCAAGCGACCGGATCTTTGATGTCGCGATAGGAGTTGAGCGCGACCGCGTTCTCCAGGGCTTCGGTCAAGAGCCGGCGGCGCGTGTGCTCGGAGACGGGTGTCGTGGGGCGCGCTTTCGCCTTCTTTTGCAGATAGATCGCATAGTTGAGCAATTCCGCCTGCAAGGGGGGCGGCAGCACCGAAGCATGGTGTTGAAGGTTTTGCAAAATAGTGTTCATTGTCGCTTGATGCTCCTCAAGAGCCTGTTGGTGAAGACAGGCTATTCATACGCTGCCAATCCTGAAATCTCGTGCCCGCTGGCCTGTTTCTTCAACAGTGGCACCAAGTCGCCCGTCCGCGCCAGTTCCGCCGCGCCGTGCGCCTTCCAGCCCAGCGCCAGCGGTGCGAACAGTTCGCTGAGCACCTCGCCGTCGAAGATCAGCCGATCCCCCATGCTTGCAGGGCCAGCCAGCCTTGGGCATCGACATCGAAGAAGGCCCCGAGGCGAGTAGCGGTATCGGCGCTGATCGCCCGTTGGCCGCGCACGATCTCGTTGATGCGTCGGCGCGGCACGCCGATCGCGTTGGCAAGTGCGTATTGGCTGATGCCCAATGGCTCAAGCCAGTCCTTGAGCAGGATTTCTCCAGGGTGTACCAGCGCGACTTCACGACTCATGTTCGCTTGCTCCATCAGTGATAGTCGACGATTTCGACCTGCGAAGGACCACCCTCTTCCCAACAGAAACACACCCGCCATTGCTCGTTGATGCGAATGCTGAACTGCCCAGCGCGATCCCCTTCGAGTCCCTCCAGTCGATTGCCAGGTGGTCGGCGCAGGAATCCTAGATTCGGCGCGGCATGCAATCTCCCTCACTACTACCAGATTTCATCGACGCGAAGATGCAGACTCGGCAAAAGCAGCGGCACCACGACCTCGCTCGGATCGGGTCGTAGAACGTGCCGATAGCCGTCGGGTCCGGGATCCCGATAGAGGTCCAGGCGCCGATGTTTGAGGTCGACCAGCCAGACCTCGGGGACACCATAGGCCGCGTATAGAGGTACTTTGACCTCGCGGTCGTAGCCCAGCGAGGTATCACAGATCTCGATGACCAACAGCGTATCTGCCGGCGTTGGGTTCGCGCCTTCGTAGAAGTCATCGCGCGGGCGCAGTAGCATCAGGTCCGGCTCGGGCTCCGAACGAGGTGCCAGCGTGAGCGGATCCTGCACAGAAACCAAGGCCGCGTCCCCCACACGGAGCGTCAGCAGTCGGTTCAGCCGTTTGTTCTTTCCTGCATGATCGGGATTGATGGGCGTCATTGCGCGAAGCTCTCCTTCGATCAGCTCAACGCGGTCGTCTTCATCGAAGATGCCGGCGCGAATCATTTGATGGTAGGCATCCACGCCCAATCGAAAGATGGGACGTGCCTCCTCAAAGGTGGGTTCGGCTTCGACAACAGGCATAGAGAAACCTCTGGTCGATAGGAAACAGGCGATCACGACAGTGCTCGGTTAACGCCTTATCGGATCTAGGATGCGCGCCAACAAGAGTAGCAGATGCCTCCCATGCGTGCAGCCAGAAGACAGCAAACTGCCCCGGAATGCCCGTCAGGAACCTTTGGCTGATTCGTCGGCGATCTGAAGCTCAAATCGTCACACGGCTCTCCTGAAGAGAGACCGAGGCCGGCGCGGATGGCAACTTCGGCGTCTTTTATATCGGCTTGCGGCACGCCAAAAGTGGCGCTAGTCGGCGCCAGCGTGGGACGATCCGGGGGCTGCCTCGGAGGATTAATTCGAGCCTGGAACCTTCAATCGGGTAGCCAGTGCTAGACTTACCGAACATTTGTTCTATTTCACCGGCGCAATCATATGCATTCCATCGAATTTGAGGCTCACCTAAAAGACGGCGTTATTTGCCTACCGGCTACTTACCGGCGTTGGCGGGAAGACCGTCCCGTAAAAGTCATCGTTCTGGTGGACGACGAGACGCATCACTCGCCCCTGCGGGACGCGAGTCAGCGGCTATCCGCTATCCTGGACATCAGCCGACGCTGCGCGGCAGCTCCAGAACTCGATCCGCGCGGCGCGAATGAGATCATCGGCTACGATGCAAACGGACTGCCGAGCTAAGTGACACCCACATGGTCATCGATACCTCATCGCTTGTGTGCATCCTGCTGGACGAGCCCGAAGCCGAGCGCCACGCCCGCCGTTTGAGCGAGATGGATTCGCCCAATGTCATGTCGGCCGCCACCTGGCTTGAAACCATGCTCGTCATCAGCGCGCGACGTGGCGAGCTGGGTCGGCAAAGCCTTGACGAATTGCTCGTGCTAGCCATGATCGACATCCAGCCCGTCGATGCCGAACTGGCGCGCATCGCATATCACGCCTGGCTGCAATACGGCAAGGGGCGTCATCCAGCCGGCCTGAACTTCGGTGATTGTTTTTCCTACGCGCTCGCGAAGAAGCTCCAAGAGCCGCTCTTGTTCAAGGGCGCGGATTTCTCCAAAACCGATGTCGCTTTCGCGCTCTAGCACCTCACAACAGGGGGCTGTTCTTGGGCTTTGGCCATCCGTGCCCGAGGGGGGCAGTCGCGCCGGGTTGCGGTTAGGCTTGGCCCGGCTGGGGTGGCTCGGAAATTAATTCCAACCTGACCCCATTTGTTCCCAGCCAATCGCGTACTGGTTCGCTGTTGCTTTCGGTGGCGAAGAAGTGGACGGTGAGTATGGATTCAGACATGCGCGTATTGCATCAATTTTGATCCGCATCAACAATACCACCCCACCAAGGCAAAAGCCCCGCCCCGATGACTCGGGAGCGGGGTTGTCTGGGGCTGTGGGCATCCGTGCCCGAGGGGTCAGCAGCGCCAGGTTGGGCTTAGGTTAACTCCAACCTGGCCCCATTTAGCACATTTAGCAGCACCATTTAGCAGCACCATTTAGCACATTTAGCTGAGTTCGTCCCCCGGTCGAGGCGGGTCTCGACCCAAACGCTTTAAGACATCCAAGAAACGCGCTCGGTCAGCCCTTTCTGCGCGGCGCGTAAAGACTGCCTCAGTCTCCAGTGTGGCGACCTTCTCAGCCAAGGCGGTATTGATGAATTGGTTCAAGCTGACGCCATCACGCTTGGCGGCGCGGCGTGCCGCCTCCAGAATGCTCTGTGGCGCGCTCAATGCGTAGTTGCTCTTACTCATGGCGCAAAATCCTCGCTATCTCAGCCGGGCGGCACAGTTCAATCCCGAATCGGCTCGGCGCCGTTTTGAAGTCACGGATATTGAAGGTGACCAAATGCGTTGCTGCCGCATTTGCAGCCGCCTCCAGCACCATGTCGTCGTTCGCGTCACGCAACTGCGGACGCCACAAGTACCAGATTGGTGCCCGCTGCATAACGGCGGCCAACTGATCGAGAATCACATCCATGTCACCCAGCGTGCCGCCTGCACGATCAAGTGTTTCAGGGCGTTTAAGCACGGCCTCGTATTCCAGCAGCAACGGTACAGATGCTGCTGCTGGTAAGCGACCAACACCGATTTCATGCAGCAAAAAACGGGATGCTCCAGTCGGACTGACAACAGCCGAAACAATGACATCGGTATCAAGCACTACGATCATATGCTATAGCCTATGAGAAATGAAGCGCATGTCAAGCGATACCGCTGTATGTTTTAGGAATTAAGCAAGAAAACACAGCAAAAACCCCGCCCCGAGGAGTCGGGAGCGGGGTTGTCTGGGGCTGTGGGCATCCGTGCCCGAGGGGTCAGCCGCGCCGGGTTGCGCTAAGGCTGCGCCCGGCTGGGGTGGCTCAGAAATTAAATCCAACCTGGCCCCATTTAGCTCCTATTGGGCTCTAAAGGGAAAAGTGATCGTTTTTCGGCCGCGCGGTGGTCTCGCGGTCGTAGCGCGGAATCCGCGGCAATTCCTCGCGCAGCCGTTCGCGGGCCTGTTCCGCGTCGCAATGAGCTTGCAGGGCCAGCCAGCCTTGGGCATCGACATCGAAGAAGACCCCGAGGCGAGTAGCGGTATCGGCGCTGATCGCCCGTTGGCCGCGCACGATCTCGTTGATGCGTCGGCGCGGCACGCCGATCGCGTTGGCAAGTGCGTATTGGCTGATGCCCAATGGCTCAAGCCAGTCCTTGAGCAGGATTTCTCCAGGGTGTACCAGCGCGACTTCACGACTCATGTTCGCTTGCTCCATCAGTGATAGTCGACGATTTCGACCTGCGAAGGACCACCCTCTTCCCAACAGAAACACTCCCGCCATTGCTCGTTGATACGAATGCTGAACTGCCCAGCGCGATCCCCTTCGAGTCCCTCCAGTCGATTGCCAGGTGGTCGGCGCAAGAATCCTAGATTCGGCTCGGCATGCAATCTCCCTCGCTACTACCAGATTTCATCGACGCGAAGATGCAGACTCGGCAAAAGCAGCGGCGCCAAGACCTCGCTCGGATCGGGTCGTAGAACCTGCCGATAGCCGTCGGGTCCGGGATCCCGATAGAGGTCCAGGCGCCGATGTTTGAGGTCGACCAGCCAGACCTCGGGGACACCATAGGCCGCGTATAGAGGTACTTTGACCTCGCGGTCGTAGGGCAGCGAGGTATCACAGATCTCGATGACCAACAGCGTATCTGCCGGCGTTGGGTTCGCGCCTTCGTAGAAGTCATCGCGCGGGCGCAGTAGCATCAGGTCCGGCTCGGGCTCCGAACGAGGTGCCAGCGTGAGCGGATCCTGCACCGAAACCAGGGCCGCGTCCCCCACACGGAGCGTCAAAAGTCGGTTCAGCCGTTTGTTCTTTCCTGCATGACCGGGATTGATGGGCGTCATTGCGCGAAGCTCTCCTTCGATCAGCTCAACGCGGTCGTCTTCATCGAAGATGCCAGCGCGAATCATTTGATGGTAGGCATCCACGCCCAATCGAAAAATCGGACGTGCCTCCTCAAAGGTGGGTTCGGCTTCGACAACAGGCATGGAGAAACCTCTGGTCGATAGGAAACAGGCGATCTCGATAGCTACCTAAATGCTCGGTTTTGGACCAAGGCATGATCAAGGCCCTCCCTTCTATCAACAATAACACGATGATTTGTTTGTTGCTGCGCTTGCAGATGGGCAACCATGTCCGCCAAGTTATGTCGGTGTTCTGAAGTAAAAGCATCGCGGTTTTGCCAAACTTCAGCAATAATTTCATCGTGATACATCGTCGTTCTCCGGAAGTAGTTCCATCGGGGTGCAGATTTCAGGACAACAATATCCTGCTTTTTCACAAATTGCCCTTAACATCGGCTTTCTGGTTGCATTATCAATATGACGACAATTCCATGTCAGCAAATAATCGATGCGATGAACGGCAGAAATCGCGATATGAAGCGCGTCGGCTTCCGCTTGAGATGTCAATTGCTGCCACGCAGCAACTCGCACATCCCGACTTGGCCTTGCTGTGAGATAGCTTGGAATCGATGTTTCAATGTAGACGCTCTTTCTCATGCTTTATATAATAGCCTTGCTTGATCAGTGGACGAACAAACGGCACGAGCGAAACGAGATTAAGTTTGTTTGATTTGCGGATACGGTGAGCGTAGACGCCTCTGCTCCAGGAATCAAGCTCGTGACGTTGGCCGCCAGCCCCCCACAGCAAAAACCCCGCCTCGATGACTCGGGAGCGGGGTTGAAAAGGCCGTTGGGCGTCCTTGCCCGAGCAGGTTCGAAAAGAATTCGAGCATGGAACCTTTTAATCGAACCTTTTAATCTTTGGTTTGGACTGATTCAGGAAGCAAAGCGAACCTGGAACCTTTAATCCTGATATCAGTGCCGCTCGTTCTTGCCTCCAAGCAAGTCCTCGACGCTGGTAGCGTCGAAAATTCCATCGAGCCAGGTGTCAAGCTGCGCCTCGGGAGCGGCGGCGATGCGCTGCGCGGCCCAAACGGGCTGTGGGCCGAACCGGCGGGTTAGTTGGCGTTGGAGGGTCGCCGCCTTGCCTTCAGTCTTGCCTTCAGTCTTGCCTTCAGCATAAATCGACTGATACGCCTTCGTCTCCTGGATTGGGGTCACCAGATTTAACATTGTCCAAATCTCCTTCGCGGTCATGCCACGGAAGCGTTCGAAAAACCAGAACTCCAGCACATTCGACAGTGTCTCGCGGACCTTTTCATCGACCGGCGCCTGTTGAACCGTCTGCCACAGCGCCGGGGCGCGTTCGGTCAGCTCGGCGTCACTGTCGATAATGAGCGGCGCGAACACCGCCACGAATGGGTTGTCCGGTTCGCGCTCAAGCAGCTCGCGCAGGAAGCTGTCGAGTGCCACACAACAAATTGGTGAGCCTTTTTCATGCACCCAGCGCGGGTGGGCGGGAATGTTGACTGCGCGCAGAAATACCGCGATGCCCAGCACTTCTCGCTCAGGGTGTTCCTCGCCGACGAGTCCGATCTTGGTGTTGAGATTGTACAGCGCTTTGACTGAGGGCTGCGCTTGGAATTCGACAACAAAGGTCGGGCCTGAATGCCGTCAGGTTCGACCAAGCCATCGAGCCGGCGCTCAATGTCCTTGATGGTCAGGGAGCAGACTTTGTAGGGGCCTTCCAGCTGGATGCCACCGGTGAGCACCCGGAAGGCATCTGGGCCGCTGCGCAGGAACAGATAAATCGGGTGGTCAGTTTTCATGAGCGCAGAAATCTATGGTCGCTATTCAGTGAGTCTAGTTGATGGCGTGCCTACAGCGACTCCAAAATTGCGAGCCTGGACCTTTGGCTCTTCGATCAGCTCAACGCGGTCGTCTTCATCGAAGATGCCGGCGCGAATCATTTGATGGTAGGCATCCACGCCCAATCGAAAAATCGGACGTGCCTCCTCAAAGGTGGGTTCGGCTTCGACAACAGGCATGGAGAAACCTCTGGTCGATAGGAAACAGGCGATCTCGACAGTGCTCGGTTAACGCCTTATCGGATCTAGGATGCGCGCCAACAAGAGTAGCAGATGCCTTCCATGCGTGCAGCCAGAAGACAGCAAACTGCCCCGGAATGCCCGTCAGGAACCTTTGGCTGATTCGTCGGCGATCTGAAGCTCAAATCGTCACACGGCTCTCCTGAAGAGAGACCGAGGCCGGCGCGGATGGCAACTTCGGCGTCTTTTATATCGGCTTGCGGCACGCCAAAAGTGGCGCTAGTCGGCGTGGGACGATGCGGGGGCTGCCTCGGAGGATTAATTCGAGCCCGGAACCTTTAATTGGACTTGGATGGCCTACATAGTTTCTTTAATTACCTCGTTTTCTCTGAGAGCCAGAGAATCTAAGTTTCAGTGCGATTGGTTGACAAGATCATTTTTCAACGTCATGCGCAGTCTGGCGATTTCTTGTTCGTAGGTATCACGCTTTCGGCCAAGTTCACTGTCAGACTGTGATTCGAGCACGCGCATGGATTGATCCAGCATGTCCAGCGCCTGTTTAAAGTGCTTATGCGTGGCCAGCATGCTCACCATATTTAGACCGGTTTCTACACTCTTGTAATACGACAGTGCCTCGCTCAGATCGCGGTACGCACCCACACCATCGCCTTGCCCCGACAACAATAACCCTTGCAGATAATAGCTATAGCGGTGCGCAACCGGAACCTGACCATGAAGGTCATCGCGCATAGCATCCAATAGCGACAGCATAATAGCCGTATGTTCAGGTAATGGTGCGCGCGCATTGATGCCTTCTACCAGATGTTTTAGGCCTTTGAGCATTTGTGCATCGAATGGTTGTTGACGCAAACGTGCCGCGCCCTCAGCAAGCTCGGCTGGACTGAGAATTCCGAGTTCGGCCTTGAAAGAAAGCGTGTTCACAGTGAGCAGAACACTCTGCGGCATCTCCCGCGAGGCGCGTTCTAAAAGCGCAAACGCGCGTTCTGGTTGACCTATTCGCAGCCAGGTTTGCGCGGCCGATGTCTGTGCACGCGGAGAATTTGGATTCATGTCAGCCCAAACCAGCATCAGTTGCGACTCGTCGCCCCATAGGCGCGCGCGCTGCCAGGTTGCCATCGCGTAGCTACCAGTGAATGCTGCGATGATGAACACGACCAATACCGGCTTAAGATGGTTACGTAATGCCAAGATGCCGGCGGCCAAAGGCACAAATAAAAAGACTGCTGGAAGATAGTTTCGGTGTTCGAAATACAGTTCAAGCGCAATTGTCGTGGATTCAAGCAGCTGCCCGACAAGAAAAAACAGAACGCTGAGACTAAACAGGGGCCATTGACGTCGCGCCAGCCATCCAGCTATCCCCAAAGCCAAGAGTCCGACCGCCGCAGGCCATGTCGTCCAGGGAGTGGAGAGTCCTGTTGAAATCACTATTCCATCCTGATAAAGCCCGCGGGTTTGAATATGCGGGATAAACAGATGGTATAGGTAGTCCCAGAGGATGCGCGGTTCGGTGAGCAGGCGCTCCAGCAAGGTGAACGCCCGGGTGGGAATGGGGCGCTCAAGGCCGGGCAGGCGCATGGCCAGATACGCGGCAATCACCAGTGCAGGCAGTCCTAAGAAAATGCCCTTCCAGCGCCAATCCGGGCCTGATGTCGTCCAGTGAAAACGCAGCGCGAATTCCATCGTTAGAATCAGCAAAGGCAGCAGTGCACCGTTTTCCTTGCTGAGCAAGGCCAGCAGAGTCGCCAAGACCAAGCTGACGCTGATCGTGGCATAGCCCAGATGCGGGCGTGTCGCCAACCACAGCCGCCCTTGTAGATAGCCCCAGATGCCGAGGATGGAGAATAAAGTAGCAAGCTGCGTCATCCGCTGCACGGCATAGAGCGTGGTGGAAACCAAAAAGGGGTTGAGCACCCATAGACTGGAGGCGATGAGCCCAATCCAGTCTGCTTCGCGGGGCGCGCGACCGATGGCATGCAACAGCTTGCGGATGGTAGGAAAAAGGATGACGCCAATTAGCAGATGGATGAGTAGATTAGTGGCTTTGAACGGCGCAGGATCAGCCGGCCAATCATTGGCGTCAAGCAGGAAACTAGTCAGTGAAATTGGGCGACCGGTGGGGCCGGCAAAGCCACTATGCAGGTAGGCGCGGAAGAGTTCCCAGCTATCAATGGGGCCGAGGGCGCCGAGCTTTTCCAAATTCGGGATATCGTCAAACAGAAAAGGCCCGGACAAACCCGGTTGATAAATCAGGAGGGTAAGTAACCAACTAATGGAAAGGGAGATACTAATGAGAAATGCATGTCGAGTCATTCGCTGGTTGAAAGAATGTGAAAATAAACAATTGCAGGCAGCGTTAATAGAGGAATCAGAGTGATCATGCTATCACTTATGACAGAATATGCATATCGCCGCATTTGTTGTCAGACATCACAACGCCCGCCGGTGGCGGGCATTACGATAAGCCTTCGGGTTCTTACGGACGACAATTGCCGGGTATGTACTTAGCATCTGCGCTAGACGTACAAACCCACTCTACCGCGCCAGCGGTTGTGACCGGACTAAGAGTTAAGGTTTCGCCTTGGATACCTGCTGAAACGCCCGTGGCCTGCATTGTCGCTACAATTGGACCACCGGATACGTCAACTTGCGCCACATATTTACCAGAAATAGCAGTGTTCGTGGCCAAACCAGCAGATGCATTGCCAGTTGGCCAACCACCTTCACGACTCCAAAACTCAACAACGGCTGTTTTTGACCCACTGGCAAGGCTGAATGCCTCAGACATTTGGGCACGCGCAACATAATCCTGATACGCAGGAATCGCAATCGCCGCCAGAATACCAATGATCGCCACAACGATCATGAGTTCGATCAGGGTAAAACCTTTCTGAATTTGCTTACGCATGAGTAAATTCCCCTTCGTTCAACATTAGAATAAATGAAACCCGAATTCGTTGATGACTGACTGAGCCTAGATCCAAGATCGGGCTTCGTGCGGGCTCGCGTGACAGTATGCAGCGATCATGCCAAGTGACGCCAAAGACCCAACAAGGCGTCGCGTCATTCAGGCGAAAAAACGCAATTTCAGCCTCTTACCCGCCGCTAAGGCTCGACCTCCCCCAGAATCGCCGCAATTCCAGGGATCGCACCCCCAGCCAGTCGTGACAAAAAACGCCGGCTCTAGCGCTGAGGTGCGAGGGCGCAACCCCGTCTCAAGAAGGATGATGAGACTGGGTTACCCTGTCTCATGGTGGCATCTGAGACGGGTTACCCTTTCTCAAGGTGGCATCTGAGAAGGGCAGCCTGTCTCCAAGGCACCCGATCAGCCATCAATACTGCCGGACTTGATGCTTGACAAGATTTGGGTGCGATTGCCAGTGTCCCGTTCGGGTACCATGATGGCAAGGATGCTGTGCGCGACTTCATGCGCCGCGACTAGAAGCGCTCTGGCTGAAGGGGATTTGACCCGGGTTTTTGTCGCAGGAGCTTTAAGAATGCCAACGATCCACTTCAAAACCGCGATGGCCATCACCGGTTTTAGCCGTGCCACCTTGTGGCGACGCATCAAGGATCATCCGGGAACGAGTGAAACCCTGGGTAAGCCAAAGGGCCTCCGCCATACCCGCATCGACCTCGACAGCGCCCTAGCCTGGGCTGGCCTGATGCTGGAAGACGAAGATCGCGCATTGATCCCCGCCGCCGATGCTGGGGACGCCGCCGCCCAGCTCGAACTGGGCCTGCTGTTCCTGGCGCTTACGCAACCCGAGTGTGCGGCCCACTGGCTGCACCTGGCCGCCGCGCAAGAGGATGCCGATGCCATGCAGTGGCTCGGCAAGCTCTCTGCGCGCGGCGAGGGTGTGGAGCAAGACGAGACCAAGGCCATTGAGTGGATCAAAAAAGCCGCAGAGCATGGCCATGTGATCGCGCGGCGGCAGGTGGCGGAGTTGGGGCTTTAGCGAACCCGAACGGGTCAGAATCGGCTCAGAATTGGCTCAGGCCAAGGGGGCTGAGATGCACAATCCACCGTTGTTTGGCTCTATCAAGACAGGAGATTTTTCATGCTGCAAACCCTGCACAACGCCGATGGCTCGCTGGTGATGACTGTGCCCAAGGCGTTTGTCGATCAAAACCAACTCCACGATGGCTCGCAGGTCGAGTTTTATGTCCGTGGCACGACCATGACGATCAAAGTACCTGAGCGTCCGCGCTATCAACTCACTGAGTTGCTCGCTGAGATGCCCAACGGGTTGCCGCGTGTTGAAGGGTGGGACGAGATGCCAGCGCTTGGCTTGGAGCGTGGTTGATGCCCTACCTGCCCAATCGTGGCGACATTGTGCATCTGGACTTCGACCCATCGTCTGGTCGTGAAATGCAAGGCCCACACTTTGGTCTCGTTGTCAGCGGCAAACTGTTTAACCAGCAGGGTATGGCGATGATTTGCCCGATTTCGCAAGGCGTTGCAGCCGCTGCGCGCACGCATGGAACCTTGGTCACGCTGATGGGAACTGGAACAGATACACAAGGATCCGTTCATTGTCATCAGGTCAAGTCGCTCGACTGGCGCGCCCGACATGCACGCTTCAAAGAAGCGGTGCCCGAATTTGTCGTTTCTGAAGTCTTAGCTCGCATTGAAGCCATTTTGTTTGATTGAGGTGCCGCCGAATTTTCAATCCTCGGAGCTTGTCGTGTATTGACCTCGGCACCGCCTCCGCTAGGGCCGGTCTGACGCTCAACGACGATGATCGCGCTCAGATCTCCGCTGCCGATGACGGGGACGCCGCCGCCCAGCGCGAACTAGCCCTGCTGTTCCTGGATCTGGAGCAACCCGAGCGCGCGGCCCACTGGCTGCACTTGGCTGCCGCGCAAGAGGATGCCGATGCCATGCAGTGGCTCAGCAAGCTCCATGCGCGCGGCGAGGGTATGGAGCACGACGAAGCGCAGGCCATCTGGTCGCCCAGCGGCAGGTGGAGGAGTTGCGGTTTTAGCGAATTAGTCCGGGCGCTTTGGCGCGCGCTGGTCATTGCCGCTGAATCTGCTCAAGACGATTCGGATGGGACGCCAAGTCCCATCTGGCGAGAAAGCTTGAAGTGGTTTTCCTGCGCGGCGCCTACCCGACGCCACCCATCTCTTTGACCTGTGCGCATGGTAAGCGTACATTAAGTCGGTTGTTACTTTAAACGGAGCGCTGGAGCATGCCACCGAGTGGACAGTTAGTAACTACAGTTGACGAGCGAAATGACGCACGGATGCATTTTCGCACCAAGCCAAGTATCAAGGCGACCATCCATAAAGCCGCTGTTCTGTCAGGCTTGGATGATTCAAGCTTTGCCTTGCAAGCGGCTTACCGAGCCGCTGTGGAGACCATTGCCGCCCAAGAAAAAACGCACCTCCATCCGGATGATCATGCCGTTTTTTTCGCTGCGCTTGATCACGCCGCCGAACCGACCCCTGCGTTGCGTGCGGCCCTAAAGCGCAGTCGCGAAAGAACCTAATGGCGCATTTGTCATGAGCGATGAGAGCCCGCGCTATCGTATTGAGCGATTCGACCCCGCTCGGCATGATCGCGATGGATTTGAGTGCGGCATTCCCGCTATCGACAATTATTTCCGCAAGACAGCCAACAAGCTGGCGAAAGCTGACAATATTCGCCTTTATGTTATGGTGGCACCCGATGGGGACGTGATTGGTTTTTACTCCATCAATGCCCACGCTGTTGATTATGTGGACCTCCCCGCGAAATACGCGCGCACGCGACCGGCGCATGGCTCAGTCCCGGCAGCATTTATTTCAATGATTGGCCGTGATCGGCGTTATCGCAACCAGGGCTTCGGCGGCGACTTGCTCGTGGACGCTTTGGCGCGGACTGCTCGTGCTGCTGACGAGATCGGTATTGCGGTGGTGATGCTGGATATTTTTGATTGCGGAGATCCGTTGCGTGTCATGCGGCGGAAAACGTTGTATGAGGGATTTGGTTTTCTGCCCCTTCCATCAAATCCGAGGCGGCTTTTTTTACCTATCACCACTGTGCGGAAGTTGCTCTTGGTAGAGGTTTAGACTGGTGCCTGGGCTGGCCTGACGCTGGAAGACGAAGATCGCGCATTGATCCCCGCCGCCGATGCTGGGGACGCCGCCGCCCAGCGCGAACTGGGCCTGCTGTTCCTGGAGCTTACGCAACCCGAGCGCGCAGCACACTGGCTGCACCTGGCCGCCGCGCAAGGGGATGCCAATGCCATGCAGTGGCTCGGCAAGCTCCATGCACGCGGCGAGGGTGTGGAACTGGATGAGGCACAAGCCATTGCATGGATTAAAAAAGCCGCCGAGGGTGGCCACATCATCGCGCAGCGGCAGGTGGCGGAGTTGGGGCTCTAACCCGTCAAGGTTGGCGTTCGGTCAAGAAGCTGCCGCGTCAGAAAAGGGATTGAGCACTGACACGCCACTGCGCTCGACATCCTTTACATTGCGGGTCACCAGGGTCAAGCCATGGACCTGCGCCGTCGCGGCCAGCAGGCCATCGATCACCGGCAGCGCATCCGGTACATTGTTGCGCGCCCAGCGCTCCGACCGACATCCCGGGCGCGATGCAAATCCTCATCACTGAGGCCCTCGGTCAATCCCGCAAGGCGGCGCTTCAAGTCGTCGTCTGTCCTGGAGGCATTGGCGGGAGGGTCATCCATCAGCAACAGCACCCGCAGATGGGTGCCGTCCTGGATGGTTTCCGGCACGCGAATGCTGTGCTGCTCGACCGTGGCTTCTAACTCGATGGCTTGCATTAGCGCCTCCAGAAATAACCTGTTCTTTTATCGCGCGATACCGCACATTTGGCTTGAGACTCGACATTGCACGCGAATTTACGCTTATTTTGCGATACCCAAGAACACTGCTAGACAACGATCAACCTCCACCATCGCATTCGCATCAATGCGCCCGAAGACAGCTCCGATCTTGTCGCGCCTCACCGTCACAGCTTTATCCAGCATCACCTGTGATGGCTTTTGCAAGCCATTTTCCGGGCTAGGATCAATGGTGATGCGCAATAGCGGCGCATCAACAAGCGCGCTGGTAAGTGGCAACAATGTGACAGTCCCGTGCTCGCTGAACTGGTCAGCTTGGATGACCAGCGCAGGTCGCGGTTTGCCGAAATCGCCCTGCATGGCGACGGTGACGAAATCGCCGCGCATTTACTCAACCCAAGCATCCAGACCAGCCAAGGCGTCATCCAAGAGCTGCTGCATGTCCGTGTCGGCCATGTCCGATTGGGATACAAGGCGAGACTGGCGGCGACATTCTTCGGCAAAGTCTGACCGTCGTGTATCCGGCACCCAAATTTGCACCGGACGAAGTCCAGCCCTGCGCAGTGCATCGCGGTGCTTTTGAGCTCTTGCGTTCGTGCTTGCCATGTCGGCCTCCTCGATTTGTTACATGAAACATACTCTACCCCCATATTTCATTCAAGATCGCGACCCTTGCGTTGATGCGGTTACTGCAACAGGCCATAGCCGCAGCCGAGTGATGCGGGCCGTTGGGACGGGTCGCTCTGGAAATTTGGTGTTGCGATGGACATTTGCTTTGCAACAGTCGCCTGCCGTAGCATCTAGCCAAATAAGCTAGACAGGCCAAATAAGCTAGACAGGATTAAGCAATGCCAACCTCGACATGGTCTTTACAAGATGCCAAAAATCGCTTTAGTGCCGTGGTTGACGCGGCTTTGCTTGGCCAACCACAGTGGGTCACGCGACGCGGCAAGCCCGTCAGTGTCATCCTGTCTGTCGAGGCCTACGAACGATTACGGCAGTGCGAACAGGCCACCGCCCCCTCGTTTTCTGCACTGCTGCTGCAATTGCCGCAGGATGACCAGGCGTTTGAGCGATTATCCGTTCAACAGCGGGATGTGGAACTCTGATGTATCTGCTCGACACGGTCGTGTTGTCGGAATTGCGCCGCAAGCAACGCAATCCCGGTGTGGTTGGCTGGATCTCAGCGCAGGCTTCAACCGACCTGTTCCTCAGTGTGGTGACCATCGGCGAGATCGAACGCGGTATCATGCAGCAACAAAAGCGCAATGCCGTGTTTGCGCGGGAACTCGGAAAATGGCTCGACCAGGTGCTTTCCCTTTACGCTGACCGGATTTTGCCCATTGATCGTTCGGTGGCGCGGCGCTGGGGCAGGCTCTCGGCGAAGATTGGCCATGATGGAGCCGATCTCTTGATCGCGGCAACGGCACTGGAAAAGGGTCTCACTGTGGTCACGCGAAATCTTTGCCACTTCGAACCGACGGGGGTGGCGGTGTTCAACCCCTTCACTGAGTCGCACGGCTGAAGCGGCTAAGATTGGCTATCCTGCGCGGGATCATCGCGCCAGGCAGTGACAGCGATCAGACCGCTGCTTAGCCTTCTCGATACCGAAACCTGCTAGCCATTCCACTTAATGGCTCTGCAAGACGATGCCAATGAGTGGATCAAGCAGGCTGCCGAGCAAGGCCATGTCATCGCGCACCGGCAGGTGGAGGAGCTGGGACTCTAACCCGTCAAGGTTGGCGTTCGGTCAAGAAGCTGCCGCGTCAGAAAAGCGGGTGCTCGACTTACAACGGCTGAGGCGGCAACAGATGATCGGTCATTGCAACCCGGCATCCCAGGGAGCCTTGGCGCGCATCAGGCGTTTCAGAGCGGGATTCGGTGCGGGTCGAGTGGCTGTTTGTCATCCAACGGCCCAAGCAATGATCGGTTTATGCGTCTTCGAAAGTAGGGGGATTTGAGTCATGCAGACTAGAACCGTCTCCATTTTTGCCGATGGCCATCATCAGGCGATCCATATTCCCAAGGAGATGGAGTTTACTGATACAACGGAATTGGAAATCATGCGGGAAGGGAATACGGTGATTTTACGACCAGCGCGACCTGATTGGCTGTCATACACCAAGGTTGCCAAAGCAGATCCTGATTTTTTGCTGGATCGCCCCGATGTTGTCGCCGATGAAGGGCGGTTTTCATGACCGTAAACTGCTATATGTTGGATACCTGTATATGCAGTTTTATCCAGCGTGAACAGCCACTAAACCGGAGCTAGGCAAAGGTGTTCGTTCCTGTGCTTACGGCAACTATGCGATCTTCTTTGTTCGCAAGGGCGAATCTCTAGGTTCTTCTAGTGCTGCATGGCGCGATGGATATTGATGCCCATTTCGGACAGGCAGAATCGGGGTACTCTACAAAGGCATCGCTCTCTGGACGGCTCCGGTGAGTCTGTAGCTGTCAAGCGCATGAGTGCCTGATGGCTCTCTGAAATGACGCGGAAGAAAAAGATGATTTTTCCCCAAATAGAGCGAATGACCACCTCATCCTACGCAACTCGTGCCAGGGACAGAATAATTTCGATGGAGGTAAAGGGGACGGACAAGGTGCCATCCTCGTTGCGCTCTAGTAAACCAAGGGTTTCGAGTCGGTCGAGATGCTGCGATAACACTTGGGGATCGCCTGCGACCGGCAGCTCGGCAGCCAGTTCCTCGGCATGGCATGGACCGATGCGCCGCAGGTGATCGAGAAGCTCCAGCCGTTGGGAGGTCAGCTCGGCGAACAGCGTCTGCGCCGATTCGAACCTGAGCTGATAATTGACCGACCGCCCTGAGCGTGCGTCGGCCATTTGGTCGGCAACGGCATCAAAGATCGAGCTGCGGTGACCAACTTCAATGGTGGCTTTCATTTTGGCGACTCCCAGCGAGCGATATCGGCGCGAAAACCTGCGATAAGTTGATCGAGCGTTGTGAACGGGTAAGGCTGCTCCTCGCTGGCGAAATGCCGATGATCCCCTCTTCCACGTTCATTGTCGTAACGGACCCGGCACCTGTCGCGGGTTCCAAAAAACAAGCGATATTTGTAGCGATGCCGGCAGGGCGGCAGCGGTTTTGGCAGCTCCCAAATAACCACTTCCACGATGGAGCCGTTATCACGAACCTCTTTTGCACGAGCCAGTAAGGTTGCGGCCATTCATCTAGCTTAACTGAAGATCGGTTCAGCGTAGTGAGGATTAGCGACGAAGATTTTTCGGAAGCCACCCTGATACACGGCTAGCCAAGAACGCAACCATCGGCTGCATGGTGCCGTGGCCTGGCTGACCGCCGATGCGGGCGCGGAGGCCATGGCGATCAACAAGGGATTGTTCAGCATTCGCGCCACTGGCGATTTGGCGCGAATGATGAATCCAGACGATTTTCGCCTCGGGCTTGGTAAGGGGCGAGTTCGCGAACGGACAACTCCCCGGCACCCGTCAGCGCCCGAAGAGGGTGCCGGCAGACTCGAAATTCAGCGTCTCGCCTTGATTAGTCGTTCAAGTCCAACTGCGCCACGCTCAGGCCGAGTGCATCGGCAAGCTTCTCCATGGTAGCCACGCGGGTCTTGTGTTTGCCGGATTCGATTTGCGCGAGCGCGGCTTGGCTCATCTCGGCGCGCTGTGCGACTTCGGCTTGGGTCAATCCCAAGTGCTCACGCCATGCGCGGATGGGGTGCTGTTCATCCATGATGATTTTGCCGACAACCTCGTTAGGAATCAGATCACGCGCCTGTCCGTATTGGGACAAGAACTGTTCATACGGAACCACCACGAACGCGGGTGCGCCGCTGGCATCGCGGATGATTTGCAAATCACTAGGTGCGTTCATCGCGTTTTTTGACTTCCTCGATGCAGATGATGCGGACAGCGCCATCGACGCTGAAAAAGACCCGATAGTCACCGATGCGAAGCCGGTAATCGCGTTCGGTATCGGTCAGTTTTTTGATCTTGGCGCAGTTTGGAAAGTTGGCCAACGCTTGCGTTTCGGTATAGATGCGCTTTTGCATCGCTGTGTTTTTCAACTTGCGCAGCTGCTTGGTGGCTTTTGCTGTCCACTGGATGCTGTTCATGATGTCAATAATAGGCAAAAAATAAGATAAAACAAGATTTGCCTTATATTGAGGCAGGCAAGCCAAGCCTCGCCTGACGCTTTCGCTTTTCGCTGCGCATCCAGGCCAAGCGGCGATGATGGGGTTATGGCGCTAGGATGAAACCGCTGGAGGACAGTGATGCCCACCAGTATCGCTCTGAACCCCCATTTTGAGGATTTCATCCGTCAGCAGGTGGATTCGGGCTGCTTCATGCCGCCTGGCGCGGCTCTGCGCTCAGCCGCAAATCAACGTGGATGTCGGAAAAGGGGCAGAGCACTCTACCCCCGCTTGCCGGGCGGCGGCTCAGCAGGCTACGGGACTGTTCTGGCGTTTAGCACACAGATCATCCGACTCAAGTGCAGAGTTTTGACTCGATTTGTGATCAAGACCCCACAGTTGATTAAACTTCGGCGCGATGCATCCGTCCGCCTCATCAATCCTCCGGCTAATCTTAAACGGTGACGCAGGCACTCTACCTCCTGGCTTATACTGGACACCGAAACCACCGGCTTCAAACCGCCGATTTATGTTGTCGAGTTGGCCGCCCAACGCATGCGCGGCTGGAAGCCCGAAGGTCCAGCTTTCCGCCGGCTGCTCAATCACGGCGTCGAGATCCCGTCCGAGGCCGCGCGCGTCAATGGCTACACCCCCGAAATCCTGGAGCGCGACGGCGAAGCGCCGCACGACGTTTATGCCGCCTTCACGGAGTATGCCGGTGCCCATCCGCTGGTCGCTTACAACCTTGAATACGATCTGGAACAGGTGCTGCGTCCGGAATGGCAGCGTCTCGGCATCGACCCCATCGGTCAAGCCGGCTTTTGCGCCCTGCGGCTGACGCAACGCTTGCTCGATCCCGTCCCCGCTGGCAACCACAAGCTCCAGACGCTGCGACAGTATTGCCGCCTCCCGCAACGCGGCGCGCACACCGCGCTCGGCGACGTGGAGACCCTGGTTGATTTGATGCAGCAGGTACTGCGCCCGCTTGCCGAGGCACGCGGGCTGGCCACATGGGAGCAGATCGCCGTCTTCGCCTCCGCGCCATGGTTCCCGTCGCGCATCGCCTTCGGTCGCTTCAAGGGGCGCCCTTTTAGCGAAGTGATCGATGATCCCGAGCTGCACGCCTGGTTGGAATGGCTGTCGCGCTCCAACAACCCGCGCAGCGCCGCCATGGGTCGCTGGTATCTCAACCAACTCGACGCCGATGCCGAGCAGCGGATCGACGATTCCGCAGTGCTGGAGGTCAGAACCGACAACGCCACCGCGCTGACGCTGTTCCGCAACCCGGAGTTGGAAACGCTGCGCCAACTGATCGCCGGCGCCTGGACCCGCTTGGCAGAACTCGAAGCCGAATACACACAGGAACACCACGGTGTTGAAGTCACCCAGTCGGAACTGTTCCAGCGCTTGCGAGCCCATTATGAGCGCCGCGACGCACTCCAGCTCAAGATACAGTTCCGCCGGAAGTTCCTCGACACCCTGCTGATCGACGGCGAGGAAGAGGCCGAGGCAGTGGAATCGGCCTATCAAGACGCACGCGCCGAAACCGAGCGCGAGTACCAGGACGCCGCCGCCGAAGCCGCCGCCAGCCAAGCACTAAGCGACGAAGAGCAACGGGAACTGAAGACGCTATTCAAAAAACTCGCGCGGCTCTACCACCCCGACCGTTACGCCAGCGACCCGGACAAGCAGCAAACCTACGAGCGCTTGATGCAGGCGGCCAACCAGGCGCGCGACCGTGGCGACATTGAAGAGCTGCGGGAGATCGCCAACGATCCGAATGGCTTCCTGTTGCGCCAAGGCTTGAGCGGCCTGGATTTCAGCGGCGAAGCGGAACTTGCCAAGCTACGTCAGCTCTACGAGACGCTCCAAGCGCGCATCCTCGACGCCCTGCAAAACCTGCGTGAAAGTAGCGGCTATGAGCTTTATCAACTCAGCCAGAGGCAACCCGGATTGATCGAACAAGTGGCGCGGCAGCAGGCCGATGAACTCGATGCCGAGATTGCCGAGCTAGACAGTCAGGCAATACAGTTGGGGGAGGAGATCGAGGGATTGACCGGGGCAAGCGATCCTTTCCGGTAATCACAGACCGTAATGAGTCTGTGGGGGCGGGTGTTTAGGCGGCCATGGCCGGCTCGGCGATCAGTTGATGCTCATCGGATTCGTGTAGAGTGCAGCCCGCTGGTAACCGGAAGACAGCTTTGCACAACAGCCGGAATTGCATTGGGGCGTCATCGTTGGCTTTCTCGACGGTTAAATCAACGGATGTCTGCTGCAAGACGCAATGGAGATCTTTGTTAAGATAGCGGGGACAATAGCCCACGCGAATGGCCTGCTCGCTTGCCAGCCGCAAAGCATAGCGATCTTCGCGGTTGTCGTCCTCGGGCCGAAGCTCCAAGCGCTCACCATGACAGAGTCTCGGAATGGCGATCTGCTCGTCCTCGCTCAGGTAGCGCACACCATGAGCGAAAAAATAGAGCGTGACCCAGCCCCGGGCGTCTGGCTGCAACATCGGATAAACACTGAGCTTGTCGGTTCCCCGTCGGCCGCCGGAGCGGGCCAGAATCTCCAGTGGATCGGCCCCGTCGGCAACGCCCATCCAAGATAAATACGCCGGGTATTCAGGGCGCTTTTGAGTCAGTAGGCGATTGGAAAACAACGGGAACAGCGCATTCGAATAGTACGTCCGCCGCTTGTCGATCATCCGACCAAGGTAGCTGAAACGCGGGGACATCTCGGCCCCCTGGGTGTAGCGAAAACAATAGCCACCGTTGGTATCGCGGTCGAGGCGACCGACTGTCAGCCAACGACGGGTTTTTGGATCTTGCCAGGCGATGAAAAGTGTTTTCATGATCGGAGTTCTAGGAGTCGCATCTGGTTCAGCGAGAGCAGAGTCTGGGCAAATTCTTTGGCGAGTGGTGACGCATCCTTGGGTGACAGCTCGTCGAAGATGGATTGGACCGACTCCTCCCGCACTTGCGCGAGCCGCTTCAGCCATGTTGCGCCTGCGCGCGGCGATTTATGGGCCGCCAGCTCAAACAACGCAAGGGTCGTCAGCGGTTTTTTGCTCGTTCGTTGATCATAAATAGCGGAACGTGCCTTTGTGACATAGTGGCGAATGTGACGGCCATGGTCTCGTGTTGTCAGGCGTTTTTCACGGGTTGCGTCCGTTTCGTTTTGCCCCATTGATGCGGCATGATCAAAGGTAGGCGCGAGGTAGATCCGCTTCTCATGGTTGATCAGTCCCCAGTTTTCGTGATGCCGGTCTTGGTTGGCAATCCAGGCGTCCAACAGCAGATAGCCGGTGAAGAGATCAAAAGCCCAGGGATGCTGTCATCTCGGTTTGACCAGTCGGGAGGACAGCGAATATTCGGTCGTGTGAGCAGGGCGTGAATGCGACCGAGTCGATGCTCACGGACCCGTCTGATTTCATGTCGCGGATAACCTGGATGATTCTCGGCCAGCAACTCATTGCCAAGAACCAGACGAGCGCCGTCCGGCTCGAAACTAGGCGACAGGACACCCTTGTGGCCGCGCCAAGTTGCAAAATCGTAACTGGCATGCGGCAATCCAAGGAGATCAGCGAGTTCCGCGGCAACTTTTCCGCCCAGTTTTCACCAGTTCCTGGACGGCCGATCTTGAACAGGCAACGCCGATCATTGATGCGAAACCAGTATTTCTCCTTGTTGCCGAGCTGTTCGAGCAGGTCCGGCGTGCGGTCTCCGAGGTCGATCACGGGATACATCGGCTTAGGCGGCCTAAACGCTCTTGGGGAAGACAAGGATTTGGCGGCAGAGACCGAAGAATTGACCAGGGCAAGCGAGACCTTTGGGTTCCCCCTGCCAAGCGCCAGGAACCTCGAAGACAACAGGTACTTACCCAAGCCAGCTTCGGCCGTTGCCGGGCCAAGTCTCCCATATCGAGGTAACCGTTGCTACCGAGCGACAGCGCCACCAGAGAAGATCAGGCAACAGAAGAGAGTTGATCAGGCGACCCATTGCTTGCCAACTGGACAATGGTATGCACTGCGAATGGGGTAATCACAAAAAACATCGCAGTTGCCGAGCACCCCTCTGGATGCCACCACACCTGCGAGCTAATAAAAAATGATGTGTATGCCGGTCATGGGAATGCGTGCGCTGGAGCCAGAGGAAAAGACCGGCATGCGCAACAGGCGTGCGGTCAATTCCACAGTTGCCAGCAGCTAACGAACATGCACTTGCGGGGATGCGCATGAACAGGCGGGGATCCTATATCGCCCGCGCCTCGTCGCGTGAGGCGTTTGCAGCGGCGATTCACATCGCTTAACCCGGTATTCTCGGCGATCCGCGCTCGAAACTCCCACGGCGCGGCGGTACCCTGGTGAATCGGGGGAAGCCCAGGCCGAGCTTGGGTTGAGCATTGACGATGAAGATCGGCTCGCGGGTTGCGAGCGCCACCTGGCGTTCCGACAATCCCTTGTTGCTCATGCGAAGCTTGGAATGGTTGAAATGAGGTCTGCGGCAAGCACTGATCCGCAGAAGATGGCAGGCTAAAAGGTGGCCTTTGGGGTGGCCTAAGCGCTGATGTTTGAATCTAACTGACTGTTATTAATCGATATTTTGATAATAAATGGCGGAGAGGGTGGGATTCGAACCCACGGACGGGATTAACCGTCGCCGGTTTTCAAGACCGGTGCATTCAACCGCTCTGCCACCTCTCCGGGATGATGGGCTTGGCGCCGAGCTGAAGGCTGTTGGCGCGGGTGCGGTTTGTATGAGGGCTGGGTGCTCCTCATCGAACAAGCCGGTAAGCATACCTCAGAGGGCCTCTGGCTGACCACAGGAAATTGCAGGTGCGTTTTCTACCCGCCGAGCTTTGACGGCGTGCCGGGGCTGCTATAAGGTCTGCTTTCTCTGAAGAGGCGGTTTTTATCAGTGTGCAGCTTGCGTTGAAGCTTCAGCGCGCAGCCTGTTGCGGGTGACGATCATGGCCGAGACAGCCGAGGGTTTTGCGACCTACGAGGATATTCTCGATCTGCCGGAGCATCTGGTGGGGGAGATTATCCATGGCGCGCTGATCACACAGCCGCGTCCGGCGCCGCGCCATGCGCTGGCGAGTTCGTCCATTGGTAGCGATCTGCTAGGCCCGTTTCAGAAAGGCCGGGGTGGTCCTGGGGGCTGGTGGATTCTTGATGAGCCGGAACTGCATTTGGGACCGCATATTTTGGTGCCGGATCTGGCTGGCTGGCGGCGGGAGCGGCTGCCCGGCTTGCCGGAGACGGCTTGGTTCGAGATGGCGCCGGATTGGGTCTGCGAGGTGCTGTCGCCCGGCACTGCGCGCATGGATCGAGCGGATAAGCTGCCCATTTATGCGCTCCAGGGTGTGGGCTGGTGTTGGTTGGTGGATCCGGACCTGCGCACGCTGGAGGTTTTTCAGCGGCAGGAGTCCGGCTGGTTGCTGCTTGAAACGCTGGCCGATGATGCTTTGGTGCGGGCGCCGCCGTTCGCAGCGATTACAATTGAGCTGGCGAGTTTGTGGGCTTGAGGTGGGCTGTCTGAGCTTGAGTGCCTGGTTGGCAGAGGTTGGCCAGGACGACAGTGCTTGATCTTGCGGCTACTTTGGTTATGCTCTCAAAATCTGTGACGGGCTGGGGAGTCGATAAGGAGTTGATTCCAGCCGGTTGCGGACTTAAATTGCACTCAGCCGTTAACAAATTTGGAGTGGTTAAATACAATGGCAAATGAACACATTATGATGCAGGGCGCTTCTGGCGCCATGTCCGCGAACAAGGTGCTGAAAAACACCTATTTGCTGCTCTCCGCGACCCTTGGCTTTAGTGCGGTGATGGCCATGATATCCATGGCTCTGGCCATGCCGCCTTGGGTCTATCTGGTGACCGTGATCGGCGCCATGTTGCTCGGCATGTTTGTGCTGCCGCGCGCGGCTCAGTCGGCCAGCGGTGTCGGGGTGATTTTTTTGATTACTGGCATGCTTGGCTTTGGTCTCGGGGCTATCTTGAGCATGTATATGGCGTTGCCGAACGGCCCTAGCATTATCGCGATGGCCTTTGGTGGTACGGCAGTGATCTTCCTCGGTCTGTCCGGCTATGCGCTGACCAGCAAGCGGGATTTCAGCTTCCTGGGTGGCTTTGTCTTTGCCGGCATGATGGTGGTTTTGGTCGCCATTGTCGCCAATATTTTCCTGAACATGCCGGCATTGTCGCTGGCCATCTCAAGCGCGATCATCCTGCTGATGAGTGCTTTCATCCTGTTCGATACCAGTCGGATCGCGCGGGGTGAAGAGACCAACTACATCATGGCCACCTATGGCATTTATCTGTCGATCTTCAACATCTTCATCAGCCTGTTGCAGATTCTCGGTGTGATGGGCGATGACTGATGGCGAGTGACCTCGATTGATTGAGGCAGGCCGGCTGCGGGCCTCCGTGGCGGTCGTTGCCTTGATCAATCTGTCCTGACAGCCCCGGCGCCGTTCGGGGCTTTTTTATGCCAGCCTGTTTGGAGGCAAAAACGCATGGATCTTTTTCTGAAGCTCGTGTTGGCCGCCGTGATGGTCTTGATGCTGTTTCGGCTGTGGCCCGCGTTCAAGTCCTGGCAGGAGCATGGGCCAAGAGCGCAGCAAGGCGACTGGGCGGCCGTGGTGTTACCCTTGGCCGGCGTGGTCGGCCTGGTGGTGATTTTGGTTTTGATGGTGCGATGAGACTTGGCCACGGGATTCTTAGCGCAATGAAATCACTCGAGGCAGTCACGCTAGTTAACCCTCTGGGCAATCATCTTGGGTAATCCGTTAGATCATCAGGGCCGGACCGTGGAGCAGTCTTTCGTCCATCTTCATCTGCATTCGGAGTTCTCCCTGGTTGACGGCTTGGTCCGGCCGAAGGCGCTGGTGGCGGCGGCGGCTGAGGCGGGCATGCCGGCGGTGGCGGTGACGGATCTGACCAATCTGTTCTGCCTGGTGCGCTTCTACAAAGCGGCGATGGCGGCGGGCGTCAAGCCGATTGTTGGCAGCGAGTTTCGCGTCGATGATCCGGCCGATCCCGCGCACCCGCACCGGCTGGTGCTGCTGGTGCAGGACCTGACCGGTTATCGCAACCTGACCCGCCTGATTTCCCGCGCCTATCTCGAACGCCAGGACACCGGCTTTCCGCGCATCGACCGTGCCTGGTTGACCGAGAGCGCCGAGGGGCTCATTGCGCTCTCCGCCGGGCAGCATGGCGATGTCGGCCAGGCGCTGGTGCGTGGGCATCGCGAGGAGGCCGAGCAGCGGCTCTCTGACTGGCTGGGCCTGTTTGGCGACAGGTTTTATCTCGAGGTCATGCGCACCGGGCGCGCGGACGAGGATCTTTATCTCGAGGCCTGTGTCGATCTCGCCACGGCGCACTCGGTGCCCGTGGTGGCGACCAACGACGTGCGTTTTCTAAAGACCGAGGACTTCGATGCCCATGAGGTGCGGGTCTGCATTCATGAGGGTGTCACGCTCGAAGACCCGCGCCGACCGCGCCATTACAGCGCCGAGCAGTATCTGCGCACCCCGGCCGAGATGGCAGAGCTGTTCGCCGACCTGCCCGAGGCGCTGGAGAATTCGCTCGAAATCGCCAAGCGCTGCAATCTGGAGCTGGAACTTGGCAAAAGTTATCTGCCAGACTCGCCTTTGCCCGAGGGCCGCACGGTGAATGACTTCATCGCCGAGGCGTCGCGCCAGGGTCTTGACTGGCGGCTGGCGCGTACCTTCGATACCCAAGCGCCGGATTTCGCCGAGCGCCGTCGGGTCTATGACGAGCGCCTGGATATCGAGCTCAAAGTCATTTGTGACATGGGCTTTCCCGGTTACTTTCTGATTGTGGCCGACTTTATCCAGTGGGCCAAGGATCAGGGGATTCCGGTTGGCCCGGGGCGTGGGTCGGGCGCAGGTTCCCTGGTGGCCTATGCGCTCAAGATTACCGATCTTGACCCCATTGAACACGACCTGCTGTTCGAGCGCTTTTTGAATCCCGAGCGCGTGTCCATGCCCGACTTCGATATCGACTTCTGCATGGAGCGCCGCGACGAGGTTATCGACTATGTGGCCCGCAAGTACGGCCGCGATGCCGTGTCGCAAATCATCACCTTCGGCACCATGGCGGCCAAGGCGGTGGTGCGCGATGTCGGGCGTGTGCTGGGCCAACCCTATGGCTTTGTCGACAAGATTGCCAAAATGGTGCCCTTTGAGCTCAAGATGACGCTCGACAAGGCGCTGGTCGAGAGCGAGGAGCTCAAAGCGGCCTATGCCGAAGACGAAGCCGTTACCGCCATCATCGATATGGCGCGCAAGCTTGAGGGCTTGGCGCGCAATGCCGGCAAGCATGCGGGTGGCGTGGTCATCGCACCGACCAAGCTGACGGATTTCGCACCGCTCTACTGCGAGCCGGGCGGCGAGAATCTGGTCACCCAGTTCGACAAGGACGATGTCGAACAGGCCGGCCTGGTGAAGTTCGACTTCCTCGGTCTGCGCACTCTCACCATCATCGACTGGGCGCTCAAGACGGTGAACGCCCGACGCGCCGAGCAGGGCGAGCCGCCGCTCGAGATCGAACGCATCGATCCTTATGATGAGAAAGCCTTCGCGCTGCTCAAGCGTTGCGAGACCACGGCGGTGTTCCAGCTTGAGTCGCGCGGCATGAAGGAGCTGATAAAAAAGCTCCAGCCCGACAGCTTTGGCGACATTACCGCCCTGGTGGCCCTGTTTCGCCCCGGTCCGCTGCAATCGGGCATGGTGGATGACTTCATCGACCGCAAGCATGGTCGCGCCGCAGTGGCCTATCCGCACCCGGATCTCGAACCCATCCTCAAGCCCACCTATGGTGTCATTCTGTATCAGGAGCAGGTGATGCAGATCGCCCAGGTCCTCGCCGGCTACTCGCTTGGCGGCGCCGATCTGCTGCGCCGTGCCATGGGCAAGAAGAAGGCCGAGGAGATGGATAAGCAGCGCGCTATTTTCGAACAAGGCGCAGCCGAGCGCGGCGTGGATGCCGGGGTGGCAACCCGCATTTTCGATCTGATGGAAAAATTCGCCGGCTATGGCTTCAATAAAAGCCATTCGGCGGCTTATGCGCTGGTGTCCTACCAGACCCTGTGGCTGAAGACGCATTATCCCGCCGCTTTCATGGCCGCCGTGCTCTCAGCCGATATGGACAACACCGACAAGGTGGTGACCCTGATCGACGAATGCCGGGCGATGCAGCTTAGTGTTGAGCCGCCTTGCATCAACGGCTCCGAGTGGCGCTTCACCACTGCAGGTGATGCGCGCGTCATCTACGGCCTGGGCGCCATCAAAGGCGTGGGCGAGTCCGCTATCGAGAGCATCCTTAAGGTGCGCGATGGCCGGCCCTTTGCTGATTTGTGGGATTTTTGCCGCCGCATCGATCTGCGCCGGGTGAATCGCCGGGTGGTCGAGGCGCTGATTCGTGCCGGCGCGCTCGACAAGCTCGGCAAGAACCGTGCAACCCTGTTTAACCAGCTGCCGGTGGCGCTCAAGCTGGCCGAGCAGGCGCATGCCAGCGCTAGCAGCGGTCAAAATGATCTCTTCGGCATGGGGGGTGACGACGCCGACGCCGTTCCCGACCCACAGATCGCCGCCGACCAATGGCCGGAGTGGGACGAGGACGAGCGCCTGCTCGGCGAGAAGGAAACCTTGGGCCTGTATCTCACCGGTCATCCTATCGATGCCTATGAGTCGGAATTGAACGCCATGGTCTCGCGCCGCATCGCTGGCCTGCTCGAGGGCGGCCAGAGCTTTGGCTTTGGTGAGGAAGGCGGTGCGCGCGGCGAGCCGCGTACCGTGGTCGGCCTGGTGGTGGCGGTGCGAGTCAACAAGACTCAGCGCGGGCGCATGGCTAGCGTGACCCTGGATGATCGTACCGGGCGCATCGAAGCGACGGTGTTCTCCGAGCTTTACGAACAAACGCGCGAGCTATTGGTGACCGACAGTATCCTGGTGGTCTCCGGGCAGGTGGTGTTCGATCAGTTCCGCGATAGTTGGTCTCTGCGCGCCAGTGCCGTGCGCCCACTGGCAGATGCGCGTGCCGAGTTGGCCGATCATCTGCATCTGACGCTCGACCTGGCCGAGCCCGCGCGGCATGCGCAGGGCCAGACGCTGGTCGATAACATGATCGACATTCTCCAGCAATTTCGCGGCAGTGGTCTTACTGTGCGCGTCCATTACCGACGCCCGGGTGCAACCGGCGAGCTGCGCCTGGGCGAGGACTGGCGGATTGCCCCCAGCGACAACCTGATTAAACGCCTGCGCCAGTTGCTGGGGGCCGACGCGGTGGGCATCGTCTATGAGCGCGAACTGCGTCTGGCGCCATCGCTGAGCCTGGTCGCGCCGGGGCAGTTTGAGGATCAGCCAGACCCTGAACCCGCTGAGGAGCTTGCTGGCTGACAGGGCGTGAGCGGTGACCCAGAATGAGCCGAAATCTCAAAGGGTTTCGGTAGATCAGTTCAGTCCAGATTCAGCGCTAGGCTCAGTGTTGTCGCGCATCAGGTTTTGCAGAAAGGCGGCAATCTCAGCCGGCGATTGGGTGTTCAGGTGGATGGCGCTGGCGGCTTCCTCGGCGCTGAGCGGCGCTTGTTTCTCTTGCTGGCGGGCCAGAGTCGCTGCATCGGCGTCTGAGGCGTCGTCACCGCGCTTGAGGCGCGCAAGGACCCGGGCCTTGAGGACCTCGGGTGGGGCCTTGAGTGCCAGTATGGTGAAGCGGCAGTCCTGCTGCCTGGCTAGTGCGCGAAACCACTCACGGTGCTCGGCGCGCAGGAAGGCGGCATCGACCAGCACGCTACAGCCGGAGAGCAAAATCTGCTCAGCAAGTGCGAGCAGGCGCTGGTAGGTCAGCCGAGAGGTCTCCTCGCTGTAAAGTGCAGGCGGCTGGGATTGGTTCGCTGGGTCATGACTCGCTGTGGCAAACAGGCGCTTGCGCTCAACATCGGAGCGGATTTGAATCAGCGGCAGGCGCTCACGCAGCGCTAGGCCGAGCCAGGTTTTGCCGGAGCCCGACAGTCCGTGGGTGATTAATAACTGCGGCTGGTGGTTTTTTGTATAGTCCTCGGCCAGGCGCAGATAGTGATCGAGCTGGGAGCGTGCCTGGGTTGCGTCCGCCGCCGCCTCGGGGTGTTGTGCCAGGCGGATGCCGCTGACTTTAGCCCGCACCATGGCGCGATAGACTTGATAAAAGGCCAGCAGGCGCAGGCCGGGGTAATCGCCAGTGCGCTCCAGGTAGGCATTGATCAGGCGTCGCTCGAGTGCGGTCTCGCCGATCTCGCGCAGATCCATGGCGAGAAAGGCCAGGTCGCTGATGCAGTCGATCCAGCGCAGTTCGGGGTTGAACTCAAGTGCGTCGAAAATCACCGGCTCGCCGTCGAGCAGTGCAATGTTGCCGCGATGCAGGTCGCCATGGCACTCGCGAATCCAGCCCTCGGCCTTGCGCGCCGCGAGTAACGGCTCAAGCTCGGCAAAGCGCGTTCGGGTCCAGTGCTCGATCTGGTTCAGGCGCTGCTGGCTGTCCGGGTCAAGCGGGCTCTTGCGCAGCACCTGCACATTGGCCAGCATGGGATCGAGGATCTTGTCAGGTCGGCCAAAGGGGCTCTCGGGCGCCGCTGCGGGCAGGCTGAGGTGAAACTCGGCGATCTGATTGGCGAGTCGGTCAATGATGGTGCGATCAATGGGCGTTTCTGTCAGTGCCGCGTGGCGCGCAAAGCGGCGCATGCGCACGGCATAGTCCAGCGCCTCGCCCTGGGTCTGGATGCGCACTTCTCCGTCGTGGTCGCCAAGGCTCACAACGTCCAGATACAGCCCCGGAGCCAGGCGGCGGTTGATGCGCACTTCCTCGTGGCAGAAGTGTCGGCGCTGCTCCAGGGTGGAGAAGTCGAGAAAGCCCAGATTGACCGGTTTTTTCAGCTTGTAGGCATAGGCGCCGGCGAGCAGCACAAAGGAAATGTGGGTTTCAATGACCTCGACGCGGCCAACCGGGTGCGGGTAGGCGCCAGGGTTTTTCAGTGCCTCGACAAGGGACGCAAGCGACCGGGCGTTGGCAGTTTGGCTTGCGGCTGTCATGCTGGGGCGGCTTGCATCTGGCGCCGGTGCGTCTGCTGGCTTTTGGCGCGCGCAGGTCGCGGGTCGCCGGCGGGGGTGGCGCCCGCTTGATGCCGCGATGCAGCTTGACTATGATCGCGCGTCATCCGATGCCGTGCTGACACCTCAAGCTCGTGGCTCCATTTATGACCATTTTTCATCCAAGCAGGAGAATATCCCATGAATATTGATCGTATCGTTTTTGCCTTTGCTGGATTCATGATTTTGGTGACCCTGGCTCTTGGTAACTGGGTGTCGCCTTATTGGTATTTGTTCACCGCCTTTATCGGGCTTAATTTGCTGCAGTCGGCATTTACCGGCTTCTGCCCGCTGGCGCTGATTCTGAAGAAAATGAACAAGCCCTCGGGCGCGGCCTTCTGAGGCCACACCCAAAGGCAATAGGGGGCTCAGGCTAGTCCGACAACAGCCGTAGCGCGTTGCGGATGTCGGTCGCGCTCAGACCTTCGGTCGGTTTGCCGGCCTGGCGCAGGCGTTCGAGCATGCACTCGATCTGATGCTCGGCCAGTTCCCAGTCGCGCTCGGCCTCTCCGGGGAGAAAGCCGCGCTGCTCGGCTAAGAAATAGGCGGCCACGGCAATCATGCTGTGGCGTTCCTCGGCATTGGGGCTGGTGACGGTGAAGGTTTCTGCTGTCATGTCTTGCTGTGATCTTGGCGTGCAGTCTTGGTGCGCGGGTCTGGCGGCTCGATGTCCAGGCAATTTCGAGTGTCAGGGTAAAGTGATGAAGCCTGAGAGCTTGCGCGTTACTATACCGGCACATCATGACGGTCGTCAGACTCTCAGGGCGCGGCCGGTCGTGCCGTCGCTGCTGATTCAGTAGTCCCTCCGATGAGGAAGAAGGAATGAAAAAGCTCAAGTCTCTGCCCGATCAGGAAGGTGTTCGCGCTTTGTTGGCGAAGGCTCAGCCTCTGCTGGCCCAATTTTGGGCGTTGACGCAAAAATATGGCGCCATTGCCTATCACTACCTGCGGATTGGCGCGCGGGAGGCATGGGTTGTCTTGCAGCGACTGCCAATTGCCAGCCTGTCGTTCGCCCGCGCGCTGGCGAGCCACGAGTATGCCGAGGAACTGCGAGCTCTGCATGCCGATCAGGCCTCGACGCCCGGCGTGGTTGGGAGTTCGCCAGGTCCGCAGCCGTCCGCGTCCCGATCTGAATCCGTTGCGGACTTGCGCCCGGCATCCCAGCAGGCTCGGGTCAAAACGGCCGAACTCGAAAAAGCCCCGCCGGATTCCGCCTTGCTGCTGCTCAGTTTGCTGCAAAAGGAAGGGCGTTTCATTGATTTCATGCAGGAGGACGTCGGCAGCTACACCGATCAGGACGTCGGCGCGGCGGCGCGCGTGGTGCATGAGGGCTGCGGGCGGGTGTTGCGGGATCATCTGCATATCGCTCCGGTGCGGTCTGAAACCGAAGGGGCGCAGGTGACGCTCGAACCCGGTTTCAATCCCGCCGAGGTGCGCCCGACCGGTCAGGTGGTGGGGGAACCGCCCTTTACCGGAGCGCTTGTGCATCGCGGCTGGCGGGCGACAAAAATCCAGTTGCCCCAGGTGGCCAGCAGCCATGATCTGCACATCCTGGCGGCAGCGGAGGTGGAGCTGTGAGCAAACCGCGTTTTGCGATTGGCATCGATCTTGGTACGACCCATTGTGCCCTGGCCTATGTCGAGTCGGAACAATGCGACGGCGAACAGGTCGAGCACGAGCAGATGGCCATTCCCCAACTGACGGCGCCGGGCTCGGTCGAGGAACTCCCGGTCCTGCCATCTTTCATTTACCTGCCGCATCAGGACGAATTCAAAACCGGCGATCTCAGCCTGCCTTGGCCGTCCGATCCGCAGCGGATCGCTGGTGCCCTGGCGCGCAAGCAGGGCACCACCACCCCGATGCGCCTGGTTTCGAGTGCCAAGAGTTGGTTGTGTCATCCCGATGTTGACCGCAAGGCGGGAATTCTACCGCCGCCCATCGGGGCTCCCGATTTGCCTGACGAGATTCCGCGCATGTCGCCTTTTGATGCCAGCATCCTGTATCTGGCGCACCTGCGCGACGCCTGGAATGGGCAGTTCCCCAATGACCCGCTGGAACAGCAGGAAGTCACTGTCACAGTGCCCGCTTCTTTTGACCCGGCCGCGCGTGAGCTGACGGCCGAGGCCGCGAGTGCGGTTGGTATCCAGAATCTGGTGTTGCTTGAAGAACCCCAGGCGGCGCTCTACTCCTGGGTGAATGACAGTCGCGGTGACTGGCGCCAGAAAGTCAAGGTGGGTGACATTCTGCTGGTGGTGGATGTTGGCGGTGGCACGACGGACCTATCCCTGATTGCTGTCACTGAAGACGCCGGTGCGCTTGAGCTGACCCGAGTGGCCGTGGGTGAGCACATTTTGCTCGGCGGCGACAACATGGATTTGGCCCTCGCCCATCTGGTCAAGCAAAAGCTCAAGGCCGATGGCACCGAGCTCGACCGCTGGCAGGTGCAGGCACTCACCCACGGCTGCCGTCAAGCCAAGGAGTCCCTGCTTGCGGATGCGGAACTGACCAGCGTTCCCGTGGTGGTACCCAGTCGAGGCACCAAGCTGATTGGCGGCAGTATTCGTACCGAACTTACGCGCGAGGAAGTTGAGCAGACGCTGATTGAGGGCTTTTTCCCCGATTGCGATATTTCCGCCCGCCCGACGGTGCGCGAGCGCGGCGCTTTGACCAAGGTGGGCTTGCCCTTCGCGCAAGACCCCGGCATCACCCGGCATCTGGCAGCTTTTCTAAGCCGCCAAGCGGGTGCGACCGGCGACCTTGAAGGTTTCGTTGAGCAAGCGCACTGGGCAAGCTTTCTGCATCCAACGGCTGTGCTTTTCAATGGTGGCGTGTTCAATGCGCCCGTGTTGCGCGAGCGCGTCACAGCCGTCATCAATCAGTGGCTCGCGACCGAAGATGCACCGCCTGCGCGGGTGTTGAATGCGCGCGACCTGGATCTGGCTGTGGCACGCGGCGCGGCCTTCTTCGCTCATGTGCGTGGCCATGGCGGGGTGCGTATTCGCGGTGGCACCTCGCACTCCTATTACGTTGGCATCGAATGCGCGGTGCCCGCCATCCCTGGCATGGAGCCTGAGTTACAAGCGTTGTGCCTGGTGCCCTTTGGGCTGGAAGAGGGCTCGGATCCGGTGCAGCCGCCACAGGAATTCGGTCTGGTTGTTGGCGAGCCAGTGCGTTTCCGGTTTTTTGGCTCCAGCGTGCGGCGCGATGATCAACCTGGCGATCTGCTTGAGGAATGGAGTTCGGAAGAACTCGATGAACTCGAAGACATTCAGACTAACCTGCCGGCCGATAATCACCAGCAGGGTGAGGTGGTGCCGGTGCGCCTGCAGGCGGCGGTATCGGAGGTTGGTAATCTCGAACTCACCGCGATCCCGCTGACTGGCCAAGCGGCCGAGTGGAAGGTGTCGTTCAACACTCGCAGCAGCGGGTCCGAGCGCTGAGAGCCCAATACTCCGGTGGCGCACTGGCCAGCGGGCGGGTGAATGCGGGGGATGGGGCTGGCCAATGGGTCTCAGCGGTCTTCGGCTTTGACCAGGTTCGCGAGCGACTTGGGTAGTTTGTCGATCTCCCGGCGCAGGCGCGGCAGCACGCGCTCGAAAATCAGTTTGTTCTCGCCGAGGTCGCGCTGGTCGATCACCTGCAAATAGTCGTCGATAAAAATGGCTGGCGCCGGATTGGGTGTTTTGCTCAATATTTGATGCATGCGCCGTGACAGGTACAGCAGCGCGATCCGGGTTCTGACATCCTCAGGCACCTTATCCGGTGGGGCAAATTCGGGGTAATACTGATAGCGCAAGCTTTTGCACAGGCTCTCTGGCAGATTCCATGTGTGCAGCAGTTCGGCACCCATTTCGGCCGGGTCGACATGTTCGAACAGGGCGCTGAGATCGCGGTTGTAGCTTTTGAGCAGTTCGACGATAACCAGCCCGATTTCGCTGAGCAGTGCGATGGTTGCAATCTCGGCCGGCTTCACTTGCTGCTGCGTGAGCGCCATTGCCAAGGCAATGCGCGAGATTTCGACCGCGCGCTGGTGGATCTCTGTGAACGCCTGGCTTTCGGGCAGGCTGTAGCGCACGCTCTCGGACATTACGATGTGATACACCTGATCGTGTCCGAGTAACAGCATGGCGTGATTCAGGTTGGTGATCTTGGTTTCAAGGCCATAGAGCGGCGAGTTCACGGCCTTGAGCAGGTTGCTGGTCAGGGAATAATCCATGGCGACCATGTCGACGATCTCTTGCCGCGTGGTGCGCTCATCGAGCATTTTGTTCAGCAGTTCGATCGAGGAGAGCGGCAACTTCGGGACCTTGTCGAAGAGTTTTTTTGCGATGGGCGATTGGCTGAAGCCCTTGCCACGCTCGGTACGCAGATGGTACATGGCGTCCAGCAGATCGGTGCGGTTTTGAAAGAAGCTCTGGGCGTTTTTGCGCTCTTGGCCCAAGCGGTCTTGCGCGCTCCGCTTCATCCACAGAATAAGGTAGGTCTGTAAGTGGTCCTCGAGATGCGAGAAGGTGTCAGCTGTGATCACCACCGCGCTGCCCGCGCTGCGGGCCAAGGCAGCGATCGCTCCCTCCTCAGGCGGTTCCTCGAAGTCGCCATCGCCAATCCAGTCACCCGGCATGATGGTCTCGGCCGGCAGGCTCTGCTGCTCGCTTGAGCGCAGTTCGAGCCGTCCGCTGAGCAGGATAATTAGGTCGGTACTGAGTTGCGCGGCGCTGAAAGGCCATTCCCCCGCAGCAAACTTGACCAGCTCGGCGGCATTGAAAAGCGCGATGACATCCGGTTCTGCCAAGTCGGGGAAAGCGCCGGATTTGCCTGCCGCCTTCAGCTCGGAGGCAAGTGAATCGTTATCGGTTGATTGGTCCTTTTTCCAGAATCCGCGCATCAGAGACATCCCGGGTCGAGCCAATCGACCGCTGTGTTGTTGTTTTGCCTACGTGCGAATTAAACACGAAAATACGCGCTGAGGCTAGGCGCCGAATGTCGGTATGCGTTCGGATTTTTTGATTCTGTGTTGATTCTATGCCGGCCTTATTCAGGCGGGGCTGTCTCCTCAAGCAAGCGCCGAATCGCACAGCCCGCCAGGGTGAGTCCAAACAGGGCCGGCATGTAGCTGATGGTGCCGTTGATGGCGTGCCCACCCGCGCCTGGGGCTGGCATCAACGGCGGATGGGCGGTTTCTTGCGACCAGACCGCCAGCACGCCCTTACCGTGGCCAAGGCGACGCAGCTGCTGGCGTACCGCCCGGGCAAGCGGGCATTGCTGGCTGTGCATCAAATCGCTAATGCGAATGGCCCCTGGGTCCAGGCGAGAACCGGCGCCCATGCTGCTGAATACCGGCACCCCGGCTTCCAGGCAGGCGGCGAGCAGCGCCACCTTAGTGCTCAGGCTGTCGATGGCGTCGACTACCGCATCGAAGCGGCCGAGCGCTAGACCAGCGATGTCATCGACGGCGACAAAGCGCTCCAGGCGTTCGATCTGGCACTTCGGGTTGATATCGCCCAGGCGCGCGGCCATGACTGCGACCTTGGATTGCCCCAGTGTCGAGTGAAGCGCGACTAGTTGACGATTGAGGTTTGATGGCGCGACCCGGTCGCCATCGACCAGGGTCAGCCGTCCGATACCGGCGCGCGCCAGAGCCTCAGCCGCGTGGCCGCCGACGCCGCCAAGACCAGCTACCAGCACCTGGGCGCGCGCTAGACGCTCGCAGCCGGCGTCGCCAATTAATATGGCGCTGCGCTCGCACAGGCCAGTGGCAGGGTCGTCGCTGTTGGCTGGCGGGGTGGCGATCTGTGAGATGTGGTCGTCAGCAGTGCTCATGGGTTCAATTGCGGTGCGCTTTTAGTGCGTCAGTCTCCGTCAGGCCCAGTACAGAACGGGCGTTGGCAGTGGTGGCGCTGGCGAGGGCGTCGGGCTCGGCGCCGCGCACCTCGGCCAGGGCTGCCAGCACCTCGGGCAGATACTCGGGACTGTTGCGCTGGCCCTGATGCGAGGCGACCGTCATGTCGGGTGCGTCTGTCTCCAGCACCAGGGCCTCGAGCGGGAGTGCGCGCGCCAGATGCCGCAGCTTGCGTGAGCGCTCGAAGGTAAGCATGCCGCCGAAGCCGAGCTTGAAGCCGAGCGCTATGTAGGCATGTGCTTGTTGCAGGCTGCCGTTGAATGCATGGGCGATGCCGCCGGGCACATCGGCCTCGCGCAAGCATTGGATGACTTCGTCATGGGCCTTGCGCACATGCAAGAGCACAGGCAGCTTGAAGGCTCGGGCCAGGGCAAGCTGCTGCGCCAAATACCAGCGCTGGGCATCAGGGTCTTTGTCTGGGTGTGCGAAGTCAAGCCCAATCTCGCCGATGGCGATGGGGCGGTCCTGCCGCAGCCGCTCGCGCAGGCGGTCGATATCTGCCGGCTGATGGTCTGCGACAAACAGCGGGTGCAAACCCAGTGCCGGAAAGAGCTTGCCGTTGGCCTTGAGGCAGCTGTCCTGCTGGTGGCTATCCTGTTGGCAAATATCCAGCACGCCCGACCAGTTCGCCGCTGTGACGCCCGGAATCACCATGTTCAGGACACCCCGGTCGCGGGCGCGTCTCGATACCTCGGCACGATCCGCATCGAAGGCGGGAAAGTCCAGATGACAGTGGGTGTCGATCAACGGCATGAGCGATTGGTGGCCATTTCTGTTGCCACACCCCTGTTACCACATCAGGTCATCTGGTACCTGGTAGTCAGCGTATTCGCTGTCATCCGCTGCCGAGTCGCCGCCCTGGTTCCAGACCAGAATGCGTTCAGGATCGCGCTCGGCGACGCGCGCGGCGGTCTCCGCCGGGATCAGTTCGTAGAAGTTATCCTGACGCACAATGGCGAGTTGGCCAGCGACCAGGGCCGCGTGCTGTTCGGCATTGACATAGAGCCGTTTCAGCGCTGCGCCGTCGGCAAAATTGTAGGCCAGGTCACCATGGGCGCGGGCGACGCGATGGCGGTGGATCAGCTCCCGCAGTGCGCTTTGTGCGGCTTTCTGCTGGGCTTCTTCCTCGCGCTGACGATTCAGCTCGCGGTCGCGCGTGGCTTTTTCGGCCTCGGTGCGGGCGACGGCCTCGCGGCGTTCGACGGTTTCGCGATCATCGCCTTGGCGGCGCTGTTTGCGCTTCTTGGATTTGGTCTGTTTGGCCTTCTGTGTGCTGGCCAGACCAGCTTTGACGAGTTGATCCTGTAAGGAATTTCCCATGTGCACCCCGTGCTCAGGTTTCAGGATGAATGCGCATGATAAAGCACTGCGGCTTGCTGGTGACCATGACGTGGCACCGATAGACCGAATCCTTTGAAAATCAGTTTGCGATTGTAATATTTGGAGTGTCGAGCCGCAGTGATCAGGCTGGCGATGATGGAAAGCAAAAAACTCCTGCCGGATTGTTATAAACTCGCCATTTTTGCCCCGGACCGGCTGTGCGTCGGTCTCGGTTGCCCAAGACTATCGGGAGAGAATGTAATGAAACGACAGACCGCCTTATTTTACCTTGGATGCCTGCTGTGCATGCCATTGCTTGGCCTGGCGAATGCGCAGGCTGCGGATATGGGCTATGTGAACATGCAGCGGGTGCTGAAGGAAAGTCAGCTCGGCCGCGATGCTGAGGCTCGGCTGGAAGAACGCTTCGGCCCCAAGACCGAACCCTTTGCCGAGGAGGAAATGGCCATCCGTCAGCTTCAGCAGGTGCTTGAGCGCGACAAGGCGTTGATGAGTGAAGCGCAGGTCGAGAAGAAACAGACCGAGATTCGCGAGCGCATTCAGGCGTTCGAGCAAGATTTTTCTGCCATCCAGCGCGAGTTGGCGCAGGCTCAGCAACAGGAGGCCGCCAAGATTCTCGAGCCGGCGGGAAAGGCCTTGAAGGCGATTGCTGAGAAGAAAAAGCTCTCTGCGGTGTTTGAGTCCAGTCAGTCGGGGATTCTGTATCTGGATCCCAAGACCGATCTCACGGATGAGGTGATCGAGTACATGGATAAGAATTAACGATTGGTGGCATGGGCTTGCGTATCGCTGGGCTATACTCACTTTCTTGGTCCCGGCCACCGGGAGAATGAATCTGCTCTTTTACGCTAATGCGGATCAGGCTATCTTGAACAGCGCCCCGGCGATGGCCGGTGCCGAAAATGTGGAGAAAACATACCAATGCTTGGAGAAATGCACGACCTGATCCACGAGTTCCCCGATCTCGTTGGAAAAATCGATGCAATGCGCGAGTCCGATGTGGACTTCGCCGCAGATATGGACAGGTACGATGCGCTGGATGAACGGGTCCGCAGACTCGAGGAGCTGGGTACACCAGTAGCCGACGAGACCATTGAGGACCTCAAGAAAGAGCGTTTGTTGCTGAAAGATCGCCTTTATGCGCGATTGCAAAGCGAAGCCAGCGCGATTGCTTCTTGAAATGCGTGTGCTTGGCAGGGATGCTGGCGCGCTGGCTGCGCGACCGGGTTGAGACAAGGCTGCAGGGATTGCAAATCAACCGGAGCGCCGGCCTCAATCCTGGAGCGCAAAGATGAAGTAGATCGAATCCAGCAGGGGCGTCGGCTGGGCGTCGGCGCCAAACCAGCGCGCGAAGATGCGGTCGATTTCCTCAGACGCATAGATTTGCGCCAGTCCCCGGTTCACCGCTAGGCGAAAGTCCGCGTCGTCGCGCGCCAGCGCGAAGGCGTAAGGGTCCACCGAAAAGTCGGTGTCGATGACCTGAAAGGTATTGGTTTCGCCACTTGCGGCCACCTGTCCGATCAGCACCAAACGGTTATCGGCAAAGGCGTCAATGGCGCCAGCCTGGAGCTGCTCGCGCCCGTCTTTGGAATCCTTGATTGGCTTGAGCTCAGCATTGATCAGGCGCTCGGCCAGGACCGGGCGCAGGCGCTGCTCGGTAGTGGTTTCCGGTATCACGCCAATGGCCTTGCCGCCCAAGTCCGCGAGGCTGCCTATCCCTGAGTCTTTCAGAACCAGAATGCCACCTGATTCGACGAAAACCGGATAGGAAAAATCGACCTTGCGCTGACGCGACAGCGTCATGGTTGTCGTGCCGCAGTCGAGCTCCGCCTCCCCATTGGCCACGGCTGCGATACGCCTCGGGGTGTTGCCCTCGATCCAGGAAATGGCGATACCGTCGAGCCCGAGGTCGCGCTGAATGCTGGCAACGATACGTCGACACAGGTCGACCGAATAACCGCGCGGCAATCCGTCCTCATCTTTGTAGGCGATGGGGTAGGAGTTCTCCGGATAGGCGACACGGATTTTTTGGCTGAGCGCGATGCGTGCGAGTACGCCGCTTTCGCTGTGCGCGGCCAGGGGGGTGAACAGCGCACCCATCGCGAGTAAGAGTGGGGCGATCAGTCTGCGTGCGTCCAGGATTGGCGCGATGGCGTGCATGACTTGGCCTTAACTGGAGGCTGAGGCGTGCTGGCGAATGTGTTCGCGAATCTCGTCCGGGCGCGGAAGGCCCCTGACGGCAAGTTCGGGCTCGTCGCCGGTGGTGAAGATGACTAGATCGCCGGCACCGAGCATGCGTTGCATCAGTGACTGATGAACCCGCACGGTGCGAATCGAGCCCATGTTGATCTCGGTGTAATTCTTGGCGAGCAGACCGTGGGTCCAGAGGATCTCGTTGGAGTGGATTTCCAGCCGGTCGACCAGACCGGCCAACCACCAGCGCAACAGGTTGAAGGCGCTGATTGCGGCGATGCCATAGCCTGCGTAACGTCCCAGGGTGCTCGGCTGAATGCTCCAGCCGTGAGCCGCTGGAAAGCTAGCATAGAGTGTCTCAAGATAGGGCAGTTCGCCGGTTAGCCCAATGTAGAGTCCGGCCGCGAGCAGCAGCCAGGCAATCAGGGTGCCCAGCGGGCGCATTCGCCAGACCGATGGGTGGGCTTCGTAGAGAACTTCCGACATCTTGACCTCCAGCGGGCGGCGATTAGGTGTAATTTGCGGGCATTATATACCCGGTGCGGGTCATACCGAAGCAATCAGGTGGCGGGCGCACCCGGAATATCCGGTCGTGACGGAAGGCGGTCGAGCCGTTAAACTCCCGCCATCAGGCCGTGCTGCAAGCAAGCCGGATCGCCAGTCGCGACTGGTGGCCTTTGTGGCCTCCGATTTGCGATCCTGGTTGTGGCTTTGTTCGCGACTGGGGTTGCGCCCCGATTGCCACTGGTTTAGGCGGTGCGGAAGGCTCTTATCATTCGGATCATAGGCAGGAAAACGATGCCCATTTTTTCATCCCCGTTTTTTTTAATCCGGTCATTGCTCCCGGCAGCTATTTTATTGCCTCTGAGCCTGGGCACCCTGATGCTGACCGGTTGCGCAACTGAGCCCGGGGCGCGCTTCAGTGGCGTTTCGGAGCAGAAAGTGCTGGCGCGTATCCAGCATTATTGCGCCGGCTACTCTGTTGGTGACTACTCCCTGGGCACATTGCTCCAGAAAAACGACGCCTTTCGCGCGCTCACCCTCACGCTCTATCGTGGCGAAATGTCCAATGATGAGTATGTCGATAAGGTGTTCAGCTCGTATCCGGCGGCCGATGGCAATGTGCCCGCAACCGGCTGCGTGATCGCCCAGTTTAACCAGTGTCTCGCGGGAGATTGCGAAATCAAGAAAGCGTCTCCCAACAAAGCAGTGTCGCCGGCGGCAGGGAAACACGTCGCCATGCCAGTCGCCGAGGGTAGCGAGATGTCCGTGTCCCCAGAACTTCAGGCTGAGCTTTAAAAGGGGCGGCAACCGTGACTGAGCGGGAGCGACAGGCGCGGCGGCGCTTGTCCATGCCCTTTGGCTGCGAGCGTGACGTTGACGGGCGCTTTTGCTTTCGGCTTTGGGCGCCAGCGGCGGGTGAACTGCTGCTGCGGCTCAACTCGGGCGGGCGCGAGCATCGGATTCCAATGGAGCGATTGCCGGGCGGCTGGTATCGGCACAGCTCCGACCTTGCGCGCCCTGGCGATCTTTACTGCTTCGAGCTCGGCGATGGGCTTTGCGTGCCCGATCCTGCCTCGCGTTATCAGCCGTTGGATGTTCACGGGCCCAGTCAGGTGGTCGATCCGCAGGCGTTCGACTGGCAGGATGTTCTGTGGCGCGGCCGACTCTGGCATGAGGCGGTATTCTACGAACTCCATGTGGGGACTTTTTCGCCGAGCGGGGATTTCGCCGGTGTCGAGGCGCGGTTGGACGATCTTCGCGACCTTGGCGTGACCGCCATTGAGCTGATGCCGGTTGCCGACTTCCCCGGTCGCTGGAATTGGGGCTACGACGGCGCTCTGCTGTTCGCCCCCGACAGCCGCTATGGCACGCCGGACGATCTCAAGCGGCTGGTGCAGGCCGCGCATCGGCGCGGGCTGATGGTGTTTTTGGATGTGGTGTACAACCACTTTGGCCCCGAAGGCAATTATCTGCATTGCTACGCGCCCGGGTTTTTTCATCCTGAGCGCCACACGCCCTGGGGCGCGGCCATGGATTTTGACGGTCCGGACAGTGCGCCCGTGCGTGAGTTTTTCATCAGTAACGCGCTGTTCTGGATTATCGAATACGGATTCGACGGTTTGCGCCTGGATGCCGTGGACCGCATTGTCGACGATTCCGAGCCGGATATTCTCGCTGAATTGGCGGCTCGGGTTCGATCCGGGCCAGGTTTGGAACGCGAAGTACATCTGGTGCTCGAAAACGATCACAATGATGCTCGCCGCTATGCGCGCGATGGCAGTGGTCGGCCAGTGGTGTTTACTGCCCAGTGGAATGATGATGCGCACCATGCCCTGCATGCGGCCCTGACCGGCGAGGCCGATGGCGTCTATCAGGACTATGCCGATGCGCCCTTTCATCGGGTGGGCAAGGCGCTGGCTGAGGGCTTTTGCTACCAGGGCGAGCCCTCTGCCTTTCGTGGTGGGCGCGCACGCGGCACCCCTAGCGCCCATTTGCCGCCGCTTGCGTTTGTGAATTTTTTGCAGAATCACGACCAGATCGGCAATCGGGGCTTCGGCGAGCGGCTGGAGCACCTAGTCCCGGCGCCATCTTTCGAGGCGGCCTTGGCCCTCGTGCTGCTCTCTCCAACGCCGCCCTTGCTGTTTATGGGGCAGGAATTCGCCGCGACGACAGCCTTTTTGTTTTTTTGCGATCTCGAGCCCGGGTTGATGGGGCAGGTCAACGAGGGACGCCGGCGCGAGTTTGCCACCCAATCAGCGTTTTCGGATCCCGCCCGCCTGCACGCCATCCCTGTAGCGGGCGATCAGCAGACCTTTATCGCCTCCTGTCTCGATTGGACGGAGCGCGAGCGCTCGCCGGGGCGGGAGCGCCTGGCACTGCATACCGAACTCCTGCGCCGGCGCTCGGCGCATATTCTTCCGCTGTTGCCGCGATTGAACTCGGCTGGGCGCTGGCAACGATGCGGGAGGACGGGCCTGTCTTGGCGCTGGCAGACGCAGAGCGGAGAGAGCCTGTGTATCAGCGCAAATCTGGGATCGGTTTCCATCGAATGCAGGGCAGGCGAGGCGCTTGCTGCCTGGCCGGACGAGCCGGAACGCGACCGCGTCGTGCCGATTTACGAACATCCGGTCAGGACAGATTCTCGCTGGCCGGCTGGTTGGGTGTGCTGCTGGATCGAGGCCGCCGAGCGGGCGTAGCGCGAGCTTTAGAGAAAGAGACGACGCAAACCGGGGTGGACCTCGCCTTGCTCCCAGATCTGCTCGAACAACCGGCGCAGACGGCGGGTTTCCGCACCGCTGTTGAAGTCGACCAGGGTGCGGCGCGGGTCCTGGTAACGGGTCAGGAAAAGGCCGGCCTGATCGCACAGTAGGAATTGATCACTGTGCTCGGCCCAGTCTTTCGGGACCAGGCGAATTTGGATGTCTGAGCTCAGCACCCGCGTCAGCTCGATTAGCCGGTGTCCGCGGCGCAGACTGGGCTCGGGGTCGATGACCAATATTCGCACTGGCAGGCGACCGCGCAACTCGATTGCAAGATAACGCAACGCCTCCACAAACTCTTGTTGATCGTAAACCGCCGGTTGCAGATCGGCGCTGAGCAGATCGATCTGCCGATGTGCCTGGGCGGCAAGTTGGCGGGCGGCCAGCGCCAGATGCTCGCTGTGGGTCAGAAACAGCCGGCCTGTCGTTTCGCCGAGTCGGCGCGAGCGCAGATCGGCGTCGATCAGCGCGTCCGGCCTGCGCAGTGCCATGTGTGCAAGCATTTGGCCATGCTTTTCAAAGGGCGCATCCTCTGGGTCGAAACCAAGGTGCGCGAAAAATGCCTGGGTGTTCTCGAGGGCGAACACAAAGGGAGTTATGCGGCGGCTGTCGCGCAGCTCGCGCACGGCGCTCGCCAGCAGCGCGCTGCCGATGCCGCGTCCGCGCCATTCTGGCATTACGGCCAGGCGTTCAATCTGTCCAGACGGCAGCCAGCGCGCAGTGCCAACGGCCTCCACTGATTCGCTAGCCCAGGCCAGTAGGTGATGGGCTTTGCTATCGGCGTGGTCCCATTCGCGTGCTTCCTCGCCACCGAGTTCCTGGATGAAAACCGTCTCCCGAAGCGCACGGAGCGCGCGCCCATGACTGTGCCAGTCGGCGGATTCGATGCGATAAGAGGGTAGCGTGACTGTGGGCATGATCCGAAAGAGTCTGCGGCTAGTCCGGGTCAACGGGTGTCTTGATTGCCGATACAGTAGGCGCTGGCTGCCCGCGCTGGAGACCCTGGGCTGGGCTTTGAGCCCATCGGCGGCTGACGAGCAATCCGGCACCGACAATGAGTATCGAGCCCAATACCAGGCGCCAACTCACAGGCTCGGCCCATATTAGCCATCCATAAAGGGCGCCGAAGATGACCGAGAAATAGCCGAAAGGGGCCATGCGCGAGGCGGGCGCGCGCGATAAGCCAGTGGTTAACGCCAGTTGGCCGAGTGTGGCCAGTGCCGCGATGGCAACCAACCAGAGAAACTCTGTTGGAGTTGGCATTTGCCAACTCCAGATCAGCGGAAACGTGGAAATCGTCGTTGCGATCAGGGCGAAATAAAACACGATCCTCAGCGAGGGTTCGCTATGCGCGAGGCGTCTGATGGTGACCTTTGCCAAGGCAGCGAATATGCCGCCCAAGAGTCCGATGATCGCAACCGGGGCGACGCCCTGCACGCCGGGGGCAAGGATGATCAGAACGCCACAAAAGCCAAGACCAAGCGCGGACCAGATAAGCGGCGTGATGTCCTCGCGCAACCACAGAAAGGCAATGAGGGGGATAAAAATCGGCGCCGTGAGCTTCAGCAGCATGGCCTCAGCCAGGTTGATGTGGGCGATGGCGAAGTAAAATGCGTACATAGCAGACACGCCAGCGACGGCGCGGACTAGATGCAGGCCCGGCACCCGGGTGCGCAGCCCTCCCAGTTCGCGCCTCGCAAACCAGGGCAGCAGTAGCGCTAGGCCGAACAGATTGCGAAAAAAGACAACGACCTCGTTGGGTAATTCCGTCGAGACGAAGCGAATGCTGACCCCCATGGAGGCGAACAGGAGTTCGCCCAGGACAATGAAAAAGCCGGCGACCAGCAGGGAGCGAGGTAAAGGCAAGGCTGGTCTCTGTTAGCGGGTGGAGGGCTGCGGCGTTTCTTGTGATGAGGTGAAAAATTAATATAAACAGGGGGGTATATGTTTATTTCGACATCCGTTTAAGCTTCGCTGCAAAACGACCGGTTAGAAAAAATTTGGTCGCACTTTTGTTTGTAAAATCAGCTACAATAAGAGGCGTAAACATTCAGGAAGGCTGGCGATCGTTAATTTTGACCTATTCACCCACAAGCGCTCAAGTTGGGGCCACGTTGGGGCCTAGTTGGGGCTAGCATCTGAGCTAAATCTGCCGCTTTTTTGACGAATTTCCGATTGTGCTCAATCTTCTTTAGCTCTACCACTCTACACACTTCTGCTGAGGGTTTCATGGGTTCTGACTCTAACAACCGGCAAGTTTCCGTTTTTCCTGCCGTTATAACCGCTGTCGTGCTTGGCGCTGGCGCTGTCTCGGTCGCGCATGCCGAGTTCATTGAGCGTTTCTGGTCGGGGGCAGACGGTGCCGGCTGGACCAACTCCTCAGGCGAATGCTGGCAGAGTCAGAGTGGTGCGAGCAATCTGGCGCCCTGCGCCGCCGCTCCCGAGATTATTGATAGTCTGACTATCGAACTAGTCAACGATGAGTTCGATTTCAACAGCGCCGCAATCAAGCCGGAAATGGCAGCAGCCCTGGATGGCGTTGCGCAGGATGTGCGCAAGAGCAGCGGTGATGAAATGCTCATCATTATTGGCCATACTGATGGCGTTGGCAGCCAGGATTATAATTACGAGCTTGGTCTTCGACGTGCAGAGTCCACCAAAGACTATCTGGGCAGCATCGGCATTCCCGCGAGTCGCATGCTGACCCGCAGCGCTGGTAAACTTGAGCCGATTGCCACCAATGACACTGACGCCGGGCGCGCCCGTAATCGCCGCATCGAGATTCGCACGCAACTTTTCACCCAGGCTGGGCAAGGCATCGATGTCGATATCCAATAACCTTGGTCGATGTCGAACCCACTTACGGATCTCCCTTATGGACCCTTATGGATAAGGCATGGTCGACACCCAACCCTGAATCCCGTGCGGGCTGTCCGGTGCCCGCTGAAACTAAAACGCATTGTTAACTGAAAACGAGAGGAAAGACTGATGTTTCAAAAGACTCAAATGCACCGCGCTGCCGGGCTGGCCGCATCCGCTGCTCTGGCTCTGTCGCTGACCGCTCTGCCCGCCGCTGCTGCGATGGACGAGGAATCTTATTGGTACGCTAAGGGCGATGCGAGCCTGCCAAACGGCCAATTGTGGGCAACCAACTATGGTGAGTGCTGGCAGAGTGCTTACCCGGACGGCCCGACCAACCTGCCGCCTTGTGATCTGGCCGTGCCTGAAGAATTTACCCTGCGCCTGAACTTCGAGTTCGACAAGTACAACATGGCGAACGTTGTTAACCGTGATGAAGTCGCCCGGCTTGATAGCTACATTGCCGACGTAAGAGCTACTCCCGCTCAGGAGAATCTGACCGTGGTTGGTCATACCGACTCGGTTGGCAGCCAGGCTTACAACTACGGCCTTGGTATGCGTCGCGCTACAACGGTGCGTGATTACATGATCCAACAGGGTCTGCCTGCGAGCAGCATTGCCCCAGCACAAAGCCGCGGCAAACTGGAAATGCTGCCTGAGTACCCGACCGACTCAGTCATGCAGCGTCGCGTGACCATCCATTCCAGAGTCGACTGATCCGGCTCATGGCGTCTTGATGGCCGGCTTGGCACTGAGCCGGGCCGGACATCAGGTAGAAAAAAGCCGCTCGGCGTGTGCCGAGCGGCTTTTTTATTGGGGATGGAAAGGGTGCGGGGCGGAGCGAGTCCGGTTCCGGGATGAATCCTTCAGATAGCGCGTGCCTGGATTGCGGCGTTTCCAACATAGCTTCCGGGTGTCAGTTGGCGTAATGCGGCTTTGGCATCGTCCGGGATTTCAAGAGTATCGACGAAGGCGATGAGATCGGGTGACGAGATGCGGCGCCCGCGGGTCAGCGCCTTGAGCTTCTCATAGGGTTCAGGCACACAATAACGGCGCATGACTGTCTGCACAGCTTCTGCCAGTACTTCCCAGTTTTGATCGAGATCGGCGGCCATGCGCGAGGGGTCGGCTTCGAGTTTGCCCAAGCCGCGGCGGGTCGAGGCAATTGCGATCAGACTATGCGCAACCCCCACCCCCAGGTTGCGTAGCGCGGTCGAGTCGCTTAAATCCCGCTGCCAGCGCGATACAGCAAGTTTTGCGCCGAGATGGCCGAGCAGTGCATTGGCGATGCCAAGGTTTCCCTCGGCGTTCTCGAAATCGATCGGATTGACCTTGTGCGGCATGGTGGAGGAGCCGACCTCTCCTGCAACCGTTTTCTGACGAAAATAGCCGATGGAAATATAGGCCCAGAGATCCCGGCACAGATCGAGCAGAATCTGATTGAAACGGGCAAGCGCGTCGAAGAGTTCGGCCATGCCGTCATGCGGCTCGATCTGGGTGGTGTAGGGGTTCCAGGTCAGGCTGAGGGATTCGACAAAGTGCTGGGCAAAGCCAGGCCAGTCGATGTCCGGATAACTAATCAGGTGTGCGTTGTAATTGCCCACGGCCCCATTGATTTTTCCCGGCAGGGCGACGCCAGCAATGGCGTCTCGCTGGCGGCGCAATCGGTGGACCACATTGGCGATCTCTTTGCCCAGAGTGGTCGGCGAGGCCGGCTGCCCGTGGGTGCGCGAGAGCATGGCCAGGTCCGCGTGCTGGTGCGCTAACTCGCGTAACTGCGCGATCAGCCCGTCGATGGCGGGCAGCAGAACCTGCTCGCGTGCCTCATGTAGCATCAGCCCATGAGCCAGGTTGTTAATGTCTTCCGAGGTGCAAGCAAAGTGAATGAACTCGGCCACCGCCGCTAACTCGGGGTGATCGGCCACCTGCTCCTTCAGGAAATATTCCACCGCCTTGACGTCATGATTGGTGGTGCGTTCGATCTCTTTCACGCGCGCCGCTTGTTCGACTGAAAAGCAAGTGGCGATGGACTCCAGTCGGGCATCGGCTTCGGCAGACAAGAACGGCACCTCGGGAATGTCCGGGTGCATGGCTAGCGCACGCAGCCAGGCGATCTCAACGCGGACGCGCCGCTCGATCAGGCCGAATTCGCTGAACATTGGCCGAAGTGTTTCGGTGGCACGCGCATAGCGGCCGTCGATGGGGGAAATGGCTGTTAGAGATGTAAGTTCCACGGAAGATTTTTTTCGCTCCAGTCAGATCCTGCGCTGCCAGATTGCCGGTGCACGCTGGCTGTGAAAGACCGCAAGGACAATAATGCGTTGTGCTATTGCACGGAAATAGATGCTGTAGGGGGAATCGCTTTACACTGACGCGACGGATATCCTTGTGAACAACCGCAAAAAGCTCTGGTTGCTCCGCGATTATATGAATGCATCGATCAACTTCCTTCAACCTCCCGCCAAGCGACGCAGTACATAATGCAGAATGCCCCCATGGCGGTAGTAGTCCGCCTCGTTCGGGGTGTCGATGCGCACCCGCGCGGTGAAGGATACGACTGTGCCATCCGCGCCCGTGGCGGTGACCTGAACCTCCTTCGCGTTGCCATCGTCAAGATCGCCAATGTCGAATGATTCCTGGCCAGTGAGTCCCAAGGCTTCGGCATTGTCACCGGGGGCGAATTGCAGCGGCAGAATGCCCATGCATACCAGATTGGTGCGGTGAATGCGCTCGAAACTCTCGGCTAGAACCGCGCGCACGCCGAGCAGACGGGGACCTTTGGCGGCCCAGTCGCGCGAGGAACCAGAGCCGTATTCCTTGCCAGCAATTACGATAGCCGGCACGCTTTCGGCCTGATAGCGCATGGCGGCATCGTAAATGGACATTGGCTCGCCCGAGGGCTGATGCAGGGTGACCCCACCCTCGGTGCCGGGAGCGAGCTTGTTGCGCAGGCGTATGTTGGCGAAGGTGCCGCGCATCATCACCTGATGATTGCCGCGGCGTGAGCCGTAGGAGTTGAATTCGACCTCGGCCACTCCCTGGTCGAGCAGATAATGTCCAGCCGGGCTGTCGGCCTTAATGGCGCCGGCTGGGGAGATGTGATCGGTGGTGACCGAGTCCCCGAGCAGCGCTAGAACGCGCCCGCCCGTGATGGCCGCGACTGGCTCTGGAGTCAGCGTCATCCCGTCGAAGTAGGGCGGGTGCTGAATGTAGGTGGAATCCGTCGCCCAGTCGTATCGCTGGCCCTCGGGCGCGGCCAGCTCCTGCCAGCGGCTGTCGCCGGCGAAGACCTCGGCGTAACTCTTGCTGAACTGGCTGGCGTTCAGGGCGCTGGCAATGGTGGCCTGAATCTCGGCCTGGCTGGGCCAGAGATCCTTGAGGTACACCGGCTGGCCGTTTTCGTCGGTGGCCAGTGCTTCCTGATAGGGGTCCAGATCCATGCGCCCGGCTAGCGCATAGGCCACCACCAGCGGCGGCGAGGCGAGATAGTTCATGCGTATCTCGGCATGAACCCGACCCTCGAAATTGCGGTTGCCGGAAAGCACCGATGCGACGCTGAGTTGGCCTTCGGCAATGGCGGTGGAAACCTCCGGGCGTAGCGGGCCGGAGTTGCCGATGCAAGTGGTGCAGCCGTAGCCGACCACATGAAAGCCGAGAGTTTTTAAAGGTTCCATCAGCCCGGCGGCTTCCAGGTAGCGGGTGACTACCATGGAGCCGGGGCCGAGCGAGGTCTTGACCCAGGGCGGCACGGTCAGGCCGCGTGCGACGGCTTTTTGCGCCACTAAACCGGCGGCGAGCATCACGCTCGGATTGGAGGTGTTGGTGCAGGAGGTGATGGCGGCGATCACGACGGAGCCATCATTCAGGGTGCAGGATTGGCCGTCGATCTCGGTGGTGACCGGAGTGCCGGGGGCGCGGCCGCTCTCGGCCTGGGTCTTGGCCAGGGCCTCATGAAAGGCGCCTTTCATGGCCGTCAGCGCGACGCGATCCTGCGGGCGTTTGGGGCCGGCCAGGCAGGGCACGACGGAGCTGATGTCCAGCTCCAGCACGTCGCTGAAGCGCGGCTCGGGGCTGGTGGCGTCGGCGAAAAAGCCTTGTTCCTTGGCATAGGCTTCGACTAGAGCAACCTGCTGCGGGTCGCGGCCGGTCAGGCGCAGAAAGTCGAGCGTTTCCTGATCGATGGGGAACAGACCGCAGGTGGCGCCATACTCAGGCGCCATGTTGGCGATGGTGGTGCGCTCGCCCATCGGCAGGGTTGCTACCGCCGGGCCGAAGAACTCGACAAACTTGCCCACCACTCCATGTTGGCGCAGGCGCTCGACGATGGTCAGTACCAGATCGGTGGCGGTAGTGCCTTCGGGCAATTCCCCGGTCAGGCGCATGCCGACCACCTGCGGGATGAGCATGGACACTGGCTGGCCGAGCATGGATGCCTCGGCCTCGATGCCGCCCACGCCCCAGCCGAGCACGCCCAGGCCGTTGATCATGGTGGTGTGGGAGTCGGTGCCTACCAGGGTGTCCGGATAGGCTTGGCGGCGGCCATTGTGCTCGCCGGCGAAGATCACTCGCGCCAGATACTCAACATTCACCTGATGCACAATGCCGGTATCGGGCGGGACCACCTGGAAGTTATCGAAGGCCGTCTGCCCCCACTTCAGAAAGGCATAACGCTCGCGGTTGCGGGCGAATTCCAGTTCGGCATTGCGGGCGAAGGCGCTGTCGCTGGCGTAATGATCCACCTGCACCGAGTGGTCGATGACCAGCTCTGCCGCTTGCAGTGGATTAATGCGCTTTGGGTCGCCGCCAAGTGCGCTCATGGCATCGCGCATAGCGGCGAGGTCCACTACCGCTGGCACGCCGGTGAAGTCTTGCATGAGTACCCGGGCTGGGCGGTATTGGATTTCAGTTGCTGGCTCGGCTGTTGCGTCCCAGGCGGCAAGCGCCTCAATGTCCTCGCGTCGCACGGTGACGCCATCTTCATGGCGGAGCAGATTTTCAAGCAGAATCTTGAGCGAAAACGGCAAGCGCTCGCTGCCCGGCACGGCGTCGAGGCGAAAGATGTCGTAGGTCTGATCGCCGACGCGAAGTTCGGCCTGGGCATTGAAATTCTTGGACATGAGGTAATTTCCGGCGGTGTTGGCGGCGAACCTTTGGATTCAAGATATTGGATTCTAGTCGCCGGGACGCGGCGAGAAAAGGAGGAGCCGTCAGTTGGGGCAGATTAGGGGTGGATCAGGCTGTCTCGTGGCGTGTCAGGTAGTCGCGCGCGGCGCCCAGTAAACGTTTGCGCCCAAACAGAATTTGCCAGCGAGTGCCACCGAGTTGTTGCCACAAGATAGCCGAGCGGATACCGGCAAGCAATAGGGCACGGATGCGGTCCTGATTCTCGTTGTTTTTGAGATAGAGCGGATTACCGCGCACCAGAATGCGTGGCTCCAGCGAGCTGACGTTCTCGGTGTAGAGCGCGGCTAGGGCGGCCAGCATCTCCGGAGAAACCAGGGCGGCCTGGTTGCTTCCCTGCCGGTGCTTGGCGTCGGTGATCTCAATGCCGATGCTGATACGCCGCAGCAACTCCGGGTTTTCACTCAGGGTGCGGCCATGTTTCAGCAGGCTGATCAAATAGCGGGTCATTTCCAGATCGCGGTCCGGCTGCCCGGTGATTTGCCCGATGAGGGCGCGCATACCAAGGGCCACCGCGCCCGGCGGGCCATAAACCGAGGGCGTGTCTGGTGCGTCGATTTGGAACAGGCTATGGATGCAGGGTTCCATGGCCTCGACATCCACCACGCCGCGATTGGCAATGAATTGGACGCAGTGAGCAACCTGGTGCAGACCGGCCAGGGCGATGACGCGCTCGGTATCGTTATGTCCCATTAGAAGAAGTGGTCAGTTGTCAGTGATCGGTGATCAGTCAATTCAGTCGCTGCACTGCCGATGGGCTGTGCGCGAGCCGGATTCAGATTGCGCTGGTGATGATACAGCCTCCCAGGCATCGGTCGCCGTAGTAAAAGACGGCTGACTGGCCAGGCGTTACGGCGCGCTGCGGGGTGGCGAAATGCACTTGGCAATGGCCCTTATGGTACTCGACCAGGGTGCAGGCTTGCAGCGGCTGGCGATGACGGAGGCGGCACAGGCAGTCGAATGGGGCAGGAGCGGGCGGGGCTCCGCTGATCCAATGCAGCTGCTCGCCGCTTAAGCCTTCAGCGAACAGCAGCGGGTGATTGCCACCCTGCACGACGATCAGGACATTCTTGGCGGGATCTTTGGCGGCGACGAACCAGGGCGCCTCGGCGGCGCCGGCTTGGCCACCGATACCAAGCCCCTGGCGCTGGCCGATGGTGTAGTACGCGAGCCCCTGATGTTCGCCCAGCACCTGGCCTTCGGGCGTCTCGATGGGCCCCGGCTCGCGGGGCAGGTAGCGGGCGAGGAAGTCGGCAAAACGTCGCTCGCCGATGAAGCAAATCCCGGTGCTGTCTTTTTTACTCGCATTGGCCAGCCCCAAGCTCTCGGCCATTGCGCGGATCTCGGGTTTGGTCAGATCTGCCAACGGAAAAAGCACGCGCCCGAGCTGCTCCCGATCGAGCCGGTGCAGGAAATAGGTCTGGTCTTTGTTCGCATCCCGGGCAAGGTACAGGCTGGCGCGATCAGCCTGGTGCATCACCCGCGCATAATGCCCAGTGGCGATCCAGTCCGCACCCAGTGTCAGGGCATGATCGAGAAAGGCGCGGAACTTGATCTCGCTGTTGCACAGGATATCTGGGTTCGGGGTGCGCAGCGCGCGGTATTCGGCCAGAAACTGCTCAAATACCCGGTCCCAGTATTCGGTCGCGAAGTTCACTGTGCGCAAGGGGATACCAAGGCGCTCGGTAACCGCTTGGGCATCGGCCAGATCCTCCGCTGCCGCGCAGTAGCCGGGGGCGTCGTCCTCTTCCCAGTTCTTCATAAAGAGCGCTTCGACCTGGTAGCCCTGCTCGATCAGCAGATGCGTGGCGACGGCGGAGTCGACTCCACCCGAGAGGCCAACCAGAACGCGCTGGGATGCGGACATGGCGCTTGCTTAGACCTGGGGCGCGCGGATGGTCAAGCCGGCCGGTAACTGCATGCAGGCGCAGTGCAGGCTGCCGCCTTGGGCGACCAGTGCGCGACAGTCAATGGCATGAACCTGGCGCTGCGGAAAAGCCGCTTGCAGGAGGCGCGTCGCCTCGGCATCGGCAGGGTCCTGGTAAACCGGCAGCAGCAGGGCGCCATTGATGAGTGCAAAATTGGCATAGCCAGCGGGTAAGCGCTGGCCGTCGGCGGCGAATAGGGGGCGCGGCTGGGGCAGCGGCAACAGGCGATAGGGTTGGCCGCTGGAGTCGCGCAGAGCCCGCAGCTCGGCGGTCATCTGTGCGATGGGGTCATGATCGGGGTCCGCCGGATCATCGCAGGTCACATGGGCAATGGTGCGCTGATCGATAAAGCGGGCGAGGGTGTCGATATGACCGTCGGTATCGTCGCCGCTCAACTGGCCATGCTCCAGCCACAGAAAATGGCGGATGCCGAGTCGCTGATGCAATTCCTGCTCAATGTCATCCTGGCTCCAGCCGGGATTGCGCGCCGGATCAAGCAGCGTGCGCCGCACCAGCAGCAGGCTGCCGGCACCGTCGCTGTCGATGGCGCCGCCTTCGAGCAGCAGCTCGCTGCGCTGCCAGGTGCTGTTGCCAAAAACGCCCTGCTCTTGCAGGCGGGCATTGATGGCATCGTCCAGCTCGCTGGCATATTTGCCGCCCCAGCCGTTGAAGCGAAAATCCAGCAGACAGGGCTGCCCCGGAGCGCCCAGCCCTTGGGTCTCCAAGACGGTGATGGGACCATGATCCCGGGTCCAGGTATCATTGCTGCGCGCCAAAGCAAAGATGAGCTGCGATGATGGCACGCCGGCATCGGCCAGCATTCCCGCCACCCGCGCCTGCCAGGCGGTATCCGGGCAGAGAATGAGCGCCGGCTGATAGCGGCAGAGCGCGCACACCATCTCGACATAGACCGCCTCGACCGCATCGAGCTGGTCGCACCAGTCTGTATCAGGATGCGGCCAGGTCAGCATCAGGGCGCTTTGGGGGTACCATTCGGCAGGCAGGGTTTTCATGATGGCGCAAGATTTGTGGCTCTGAATGTGGCAGTCTAAATGCTGACCCCGCGCAGGCAAAGCACGGCAACCGGAAGGTGAAGCGAGAATCTGGCATTTCGTTTGCCATCCGCTACCCCGTGCATGACGCACTGACCAACAATCCTCAACAATCACCGGCAATTATCGAACTAACAATAATGCGCGTCCTCGGCATTGAAACGTCCTGCGATGAGACCGGCGTGGCCATTTATGGCGACGACATGGGTCTGGCTGCTCACGCGGTTTACAGCCAGACCGAGATTCATGCGGAATACGGCGGCGTGGTGCCGGAGCTGGCCTCGCGCGATCATATCCGCAAGACGCTGCCGCTAATCCATCAGGTGCTTGATGAGGCCGGGCTGGGTGCGAATGACATTGATGGCCTGGCCTACACGGCGGGGCCGGGGTTAATCGGCGCTCTGCTGGTTGGTTCCGCGCTCGGGCGCAGTCTGGCCTGGGCCTGGGATGTGCCGGCTATTGGCGTGCATCACATGGAAGGGCATTTGCTCGCGCCCCTGCTCGAAGACCCGGCGCCAGACTTTCCCTTCGTCGCGTTGCTGGTTTCCGGTGGGCATACCCAGCTCGTCGAGGTCCAGGCTGTCGGGCAATACCGGCTGCTTGGCGAGTCAGTCGACGACGCCGCCGGTGAGGCCTTCGACAAGACGGCCAAGATTCTCGGGCTGCCCTATCCCGGCGGTCCGGCGCTCGCGCGCCTAGCCGAGCAGGGCGATCCTACGCGCTATCGCTTTCCCCGTCCGATGACCGACAGGCCGGGGCTGGAATTCAGCTTCAGCGGGCTCAAGACCTTTGCACTCAATACCCTGCATCAGCTTCAGACATCGGGCGAGGATTCAACTCAGGGCTATGCTGATATTGCCCGCGCGTTTGAAGATGCCGTGGTCGATACTCTGGTGATCAAATGCCGACGCGCGCTGCAACACAGCGGCCTGCAGCGTCTGGTGCTGGCTGGTGGCGTCAGCGCCAACTGCCGCTTGCGCGAGCGCATGACAGAGGCGATTGAAGCTATTGGCGGCCGGGCATTCTTCCCACGCCCGGCGCTGTGCACCGACAATGGCGCCATGATTGCTTATGCTGGCTGGTACAGGCTTAAAGCCGGTCAGCGTGAGCCGCTGGCGTTTCGGCCGCGTCCACGCTGGTCGCTGGAGGAGCTTGCGCCTCTGGCTGGCTGAGTGGTGGCGCGGTTTGGGGTCTTTCAGGCGAGGCTTGGCGGTAGGCCCCAAGCCGAGAAAGTGTTCAAGGTTCAATCGAATAATGGAGGTCGCGATGCAGCCTTTGGAAAAACAATCGCTGAGTTTCGAGGAATGGCTCGAAGCCGAGCGCGCTTCTCTGGAGGGAAAGACCGAGTATTTCGGCGGCGAAGTTTTTGCGATGGCCGGTGGCTCGGAAGCGCACAATTTGATCGCGGGCAACGTGCATGCAGAGTTGCGCGCCAGCTTCAAAGGGCGCCCCTGCTATGCCTACACGAGCGACATGAAAGTCTGGATCGCATCGGTCGAGCTCGGTGCATATCCTGACGCCATGGTGATCTGTGGTGAGCGTGAGTTCCGGGATGGGCGGCGGGATGTGGTGACCAATCCCAGTCTGATTGTCGAGGTGCTGTCGGACAGCACTGAGCTCTATGATCGCGGTAAGAAGTTCGAGCACTACCGGAAACTGCCCAGTCTGCAAGGCTATCTGCTGTTGTCGCAACAGCAGGTGAGCGCGGAGCTATTCCAGCGCGATGGTGATGGGCGCTGGTTCCTAAGGGACTACAATCAGCTCGATCAATCCATTGATTTGCCCTGGCTTGATGTCAGCCTGCCGCTGTCGGAGGTCTATGATAAGGTTGAATTCATTCCCGTTGCCAAGACCGATGGCGTTGCCGATGTCTGAGCGTTGCCACTTCAGCGACGGCCATTCTTGGCCGTCATCGCGGAGGTGCCTAAACTTTCGGTTTTTCAAAGACAAGCTATTGATTAAGACTCAGCTCCCATTATGACTGCATCAATTCAAGCATCCGACGCCCTCACCATTGCCGGTCGGAACTACCAGTCCCGCCTGCTCGTTGGTACCGGCAAGTACCGCGACCTTGACGAAACCGCGCGCGCCATCGAGGCGAGCGGCGCCGAGATCGTGACCGTCGCCGTGCGCCGGACCAATATCGGCCAGAACGCGAACGAGCCGAACATCCTCGACCTGCTCCCGCCCGAGCGTTACACCATTCTGCCCAACACTGCCGGCTGCTATGACGCCGAGACCGCGTTGCGCACCTGCCGCCTGGCGCGCGAGTTGCTCGACGGCCACAATCTGGTCAAGCTTGAGGTGCTGGGAGACGAGAAGACCCTGTTTCCCGATGTGGTCGCCACCCTGCAGGCTGCCGAGGTGCTGGTGAAAGAAGGCTTTGAGGTGATGGTCTACACCAACGATGATCCCATCATGGCCAAGCGGCTCGAAGAGGTCGGCTGTGTCGCCGTGATGCCCCTGGCCGCGCCCATCGGCTCTGGACTCGGCATCCGCAATCGGCTAAATATTCTCACCATTGTCGAAAACGCCAAGGTGCCCATTCTGGTCGATGCCGGGGTCGGCACCGCCTCGGATGCCTCCGTGGCCATGGAGCTTGGCTGCGACGGCGTGCTAATGAATACCGCCATCGCCGCAGCCCGCGATCCTATCCTGATGGCCAGCGCCATGCGTAAGGCGATCGAAGCCGGGCGCGAGGCCTATCTGGCGGGTCGCATGCCGGCCAAGCGCTATGCTTCGGCCTCCTCGCCGATTGAGGGGACTTTTTTCTGAGTACTGGCGCCAGTTCCGGGCGCATGCCCCCCGAGCCGCTGATCTTTCCGCCCGCAGAGGCTGATTCCCCGGCGGACATTCGCCGTCGCCCGGTGCGTAGCTTCGTCTTGCGCGAAGGGCGGCTGACAGCGGCGCAAGCCCGTGCCTTCGAGACTCTGTGGTCGCGCTACGGATGCGCCTGGTCGCCGGATCGGGTGCTCGACTTGCCAGCGCTGTTTGGCAATAATCGCCCGGTGGTGCTCGAAATCGGCTTCGGCAATGGCGAGGCCCTGCTGCACATGGCCGCACGCCATCCAGAGCGCAATTATCTGGGGCTTGAAGTCCATCGCCCCGGCATTGGCCATCTACTGCTGGAGTTGGAGCGCACTGGCCTGAACAATGTCCGGGTGTTACGCGAAGATGCCACCGCGTTATTGGCGCACGGGTTGGCACCGGCAAGCCTGGCAGGCGTTTGTCTCTTTTTCCCCGACCCCTGGCCAAAGAAGCGCCATCACAAGCGCCGCATCGTGCAGCCGGCTTTTATCGAGGATCTGGCGCGGGTGCTGGTCAGGGGTGGTGTCTTCCATGCCGCGACCGACTGGGCACCCTATGCTGACTGGATGCTCGAACACCTGTGCGCGGTGTCGAACCAGTTCGAGAACCTGTCGCCGACCGGGGATTTTGTTTCGCGCCCGGATGATCGCCCACTGACCCGTTTCGAGCGCCGTGGCGTGCGTCTTGGGCAGCCAGCGCGGGATCTGCTGTTTCGGCGGCTCTAAGGTGGAAGCGACATCCAACTTCAATTCGCTATTTGCTCGCTTGCGTTCCAGCTCCGATGAAATCTCCCCAGGTCTTGGTCATCGGCGGCGGCATCGCTGGACTCTGTGCGGCGATCAGCGCGCGGCGCGCTGGTGCGCGGGTGCTGCTCATCGAGAGCGCGCCGCGCTGGCGTCGGGGAGGTAACAGTCGGCATGGGCGCAATTTTCGCTTTTTTCATGACCAGCCGAGCGCGCTGGTGGCCGGGAGTTATCCGGCCGATGAGTTCGCCGCCGATCTGACGCGCGCCACCGATGGCAACGGGGATGCAGCACTTGCGTGCGTGCTGATTAACCGTTCGCGCGCCGCGCCGCGCTGGCTGCTGGAGGCGGGTGTGGCTTTGCAAGCGCGGGCCAGGGGGCAGCTGCCTTTTTCGCGCAAGACCGCCTTTTTGCTCGGCGGCGGCCAGGCGATGGTCAATGCGCTCTATGCCCGGGCCGAACGCCTGGGTGTGGATATCCGCTATGAGTGCGCAGCGAGTAAGCCGCGCCTCCAAGGCAACCGGCTGACGGGTATTGATCTGCGTTCGCCCTGTCAGCCTGGGGTGCCTGGTGAAATGGCGGGTGAGACGCCGGGCGAGACATTGGCGCCAGGTGCCGTGGTGCTCGCCTGCGGCGGTGCCCAAGGCAATGCGGACTGGCTGCGCCAGCATTGCGGTGAGCGCGCGGAGGGCTTCATCAATCGCGGCACGCCCGAGGCACGCGGCGAGCTTTTGATCGATTTGCTGGCCAAAGGTGCTCAAGCGGTGGGCGATCCGCGCCGGCTGTATCTGGTCGCGGTGGACGCGCGCTCGCCGGTGGACGATGGTGGCATTGTGACCCGCATTCGCGGCATGCCGCTGGGGCTGGTGGTGGACGGCGACGGCCGGCGTCGGCATGACGAAGGTGCCGATCAGGGCTCGACCCGCTATGCCCTCTGGGGCCAGCGGCTGGCGGACTATCCCGGCCAGATCGGCTATCTGCTGCTGGATGCTGAGGGGCTGAAGGCAGCACCCGCTGCGCTTTATCCGCCCCTGTCCGCCCCTGACCTGCCGAGACTCGCGCGGCTGCTCGGGATGGATGCCGATGCGCTCGAAACCACCTGGCTGACCTACAATGCGGCCATGCGCGCTTTTCCCGCCAGCCACTCGCCGCCGCTTGACCCGCCGCGCACGCAGCCAGCGCGTCCGCTCGCGACCTCACCCTTTGCCGCTTATCCCATGCGCCCTGGGCTGACCTTTACTTACCATGGTCTGGCGGTTGATACCCAAGCAAGGGTGCGACTGGCCAGCGGCGAGCCCATCATCAATCTGTTCGCGGCCGGTACTCTGATGGCGCCGAATCTCTGCCCCCAGGGCTATCTCTCAGGCCTGATGCTGACCATCGGGCTGGTGTTCGGCTGTCTCGCTGGCGAGGAGGCCGCGCGCCATGTTCGAAACTGAGCCCGGCGCGAGCAACTCCCCTCGCGATGAAGCCCGACGGATGCTCGCCATCTGCAACATTTGCGGCTATTGCAACGGCTTTTGCCCGGTATTCGACGCGGCGCGCGAGCGTCCGGTCTTGCGCGCCGGCGATCTGGCCTATCTGGCTCATCTCTGCCATGCCTGCCGCAGTTGCCTGGAAGCCTGCCAGTACGCGCCGCCGCACGCATTTAGCGTCAATGTGCCGCGCACTCTGGAGCGGCTGCGCTGGCGGGATTATGCCGATTTCGCCTGGCCGAAGGGACTGGCGAGCCTGATGCGCGCCTCTGATGGCGCATGGCGGACGGGGCTGGCACCCGCTCTGGCACTGGGTCTGGCACCGGGTCTTGCCATGCTGGCACCGGCGCTGCTGGGCATCTGGTTGTTGCCCTGGTCGCAGCTCACGCAATCGGCGCTGGCATCGGGAGATTTTTATCGCATCGTGCCGTTTTCGGTGATGGTGGGACTGGGCCTGCTGACCCTTGGCTGGGCGCTGCTGTCGATTGGCATCAGCCTGGTCAGCTTCTGGCGCGCGATCAGCCTTGGGCGGCCGCCGGCGCGGCTGACCTGGTCCGGTCTGCGCGCGGCCCTGTGGGATATTGCCAGCCTGCGCCATCTCGACGGCGGCGGACCGGGCTGCACCGATTCCCACACCCGGCTCGCGCCCATGCGGCGCTGGCTGCATCAGTTGTTGGTGCTTGGCTTTCTGTTCTGTCTGGCCGCTACCCTGATCGCCGCCTTCTGGCATCATGGGTTGGAGCGCGCTGCACCCTATGCGGCGGACAGCCTGCCGGTGGTGCTTGGGCTGCTCGGCGGGCTGCTGATGCTGCCGGCTGGGCTGGGCCTTTGGTGGCTGCGGCGTCGGACTAACCCGAAGGTGCTGGCGCCGGAAGTGCAGGGCGGCGAGACCTCGGCGAGCCTGTGGCTGCTGGCCGTGGTGCTGAGCGGACTGGCGCTGCTGATTGGGCGCTCAACTCCGGCCATGGGGATGCTGCTGCTGGCGCATCTGGGCGCTGTCTACGGGTTTTTTCTGCTGCTGCCGGTGAGCAAATTTGTCCATGCCGGTTATCGGCTGCTGGCGGTGCTGCGGTTGCGGCTGGAGCGAAGGGCGCCGGGAGCAGACTGACCCACAGCGTCCAGGTGACTGCGGCCTGGTCCGAAACAAGCCGAAAGTCCCGGTCCGCTGGGCATCACTTGATTGCTGACCAAGACCCGCTCCGAGCGGGCTTCTGAGACGTATCTGGTATGAAAACCAAAAAGATATTAATCCTCGGCGGTGTCACCGAGGGCTACATCCTCGCCGAGGAACTGGCGAGTCGGGAGCCGTTCCACCCCATTAGCTCGCTGGCGGGGCGGACCCAGCATCCGCGCCCGCCGGTGGGAGAAACCCGCATCGGCGGCTTTGGTGGTGTGGAGGGCTTGCACGCCTTTCTGCTCGAGCGTGCCATCGATGCGGTGGTGGATGCCACGCATCCCTTCGCAGACACCATGGGCCAGCACGCGGCCCTGGCCTGCGATCAGGCGAAAGTGCCGTTGCTGCGCCTGGAACGGCCGGCCTGGATGCCTCAACCAGGCGACTGCTGGCATCCAGTGGCGGATTGGGAGCAGGCGGTCGCATTCTTGCAAATTCAGGGTGCGCGTCGGGTCTTGCTGGCACTGGGGGCGCGCGAGCTGGCACCTTTCAGCACACTGTTCGATACCTGGTTTCTGCTGCGCACCGTGACCCAGCCAGACCCCATGCCGCCCTTCACTGCGGCCGAGCTTCTGGTCGCGCGCGGTCCTTTTACGCTGGAGCAGGAGCTTGAACTGCTGCGCCGGCATGAGATCGACACCATCGTGTGCCGCAATAGCGGTGGTGAAGGCGCGGCCGCCAAGCTGGCGGCGGCTCGGGAGTTGGGAATCGCGGTCATCATGCGCGAGCGCCCACAGCGTCCGTCGCTGCCGAGCGTTGCAACAGTTGCCGGGGCTCTGGATTGGCTTTGCGATCAACCTGGCTGAAGCGCGACTCGGCGAAAAAATTTGCCGCTAGATTCCCCCCCCCCCGTTCACCCCTGGCTCCAGCGCGGTGTATAGAGCCAGTCGCCACCTTCTGCGCGGGGCAGCACGCGGCTGCGCGAGGAGCCGATGATCAGCACTGTGCGCATGTCGACGGTTTCCGGGTCCAGGGTTGCGAGTGTTAGCACCCGGGTGCGCTCGTCGGCGCGGCCGACATCATGGCCGAGCGCGACCGGGGTGGTGGGGGCTTTCAGTGCGCGCAGAATTTCCAGTGCTTGCCCAAGGGTGTCGGGGCGCGCCCGTGAACGCGGGTTGTAGAGGGCGAGGACCAGATCTGCCTCGGCGGCCAGGCGCAGGCGCTGTTCGATTAGCGTCCAGGGTTTGAGGTTGTCGGACAGGGACAGGATGCAGAAATCGTGCCCGAGCGGCGCGCCGACCCTGGCGGCCAGTGCTTGAGCCGCTGAGATGCCGGGCAGAATCTCAAGTGTGACCTGTTGCCAAGCTGGGTTCCAAGCCGAATTTTGAGCAGGCTGCTGCTCGGGCTGCGGGCCGCGGTCGAGCACCTCAAAGACTGCGCTGGCCATGGCGAAAATGCCGGGGTCACCGGAGGAGAGCAGCGCCACCCGCCGGCCGCTGGCCGCGAGTTCCAATGCGGCGCGGGCGCGATCCAGCTCTTGGCGGTTATCGGAGGGGTGCACGCGCTGTTCGGGGCGGAAGGGGCCAGCCAGGCGCAGATAGGTTTCGTATCCGAGAAGGTCCTCGGCCTGGTCGATGGCCGCGCGCGCCTGCGGTGTGAGCCATTCCTGCGCGCCTGGGCCCAGGCCCACCACCGTGAGTTGGCCGCCTGCTGTGCTTGTCATCAAGGGCAAGGGGCGAGAGTCGAGGGACCGGCGTGACGCGCGATAGTCTCCCCTGTCGTCTCTGGCATCGGGTGCGACCTCAGTCGGTTTGTCCGGGCAAGCCTCGTCCGCCAATGCCTCACGCTGTTCTTCGGGAGTGGTCACTGGCACTAGCGCGGCGCCTGATTGAATTGCCGGCCAGGTTTCGCCTGGAATCAGGATCATGGCGAAATAGGGCACGCTCGCGGGGGTGATGTCCGGCAGCGGGCGGATACGTTCTTCGCTCATGGTGGCGCGCTCGACATAGCGCGCGCGCTCAAGCAGGCCAAGCTCAGTGATGACCCGCCGCACCTTGGCGAAGTTGGTGCCGAGCTTCATTACCGCAGCCGCTTCGCAGCCGGTGAGGCGGCTGCGAAGCTCGGCTTCCGGCAGGGTGCCGGAGAGTACCAGCAGGCTTTGGTCGCGATACACCAGGGGCGTGCGCAGTGCCGAGGCACTGGCCACCACCGAGCAGACGCCGGCGACCACTTCGGTCGGGAAGCGTCCGACCAGGCGGTCGTGCAGGTACATGAAAGAGCCGTAGAAGAAGGGATCACCCTCGCACAGCACGGCGACATCAATGCCAGTGCTCAGGTGCTCGGCCAGCGTTTCGGCGCTGTGGTCGTAGAAGGCGCGCATCACACCTTCGTAGTCGAAGGGGGGCGGCGGGATTTTGCCGGTGATGGGATAAATCAGCGGAATCAGCCGTTGCTCCGGGCGCAGATATTCGGCCACGGTGGTCAGCGCATTGCCGCGTTTGTTCTCGGCGGCATAGTAGGCCACCACGGGGGCCTCGCGCAGCCGGCGCAGGGCTTTGAGTGTCATGAGCTCGGGGTCGCCGGGGCCGACGCCGAGGCCGATCAGGCGGCCTGGCGCTTGCTCTGGCTGGTGGCTGGCCATACCGGACTGGTGGCGGTCAGACGCTGGCATGAGGATCGCGACCCAAAGCATTGATGGCGGCGGTGGCCATGGCGCTGCCGCCACGCCGCCCGCGCACGGCGACAAAAGGAATGCCGCGACTGTTGGCAACCAGCTCGGCCTTGGACTCGGCCGCGCCGACGAAGCCGACCGGAAAACCCAGAATGAGCGCTGGGCGCGGACAGCCATCATCGAGCATCTCCAGCAGCCTGAAGAGCGCGGTCGGTGCATTGCCGATGGCCACCAGGGCGCCCTCCAAGTGTTCCCGCCACAGCTCGAGCGCGGCGGCGGAGCGGGTGTTGTCAATTTGGCGGGCCAACTCCGGCACATGCGGATCATCCAGGGTGCAGAGGATGGCATTGTCCGCCGGCAGACGCGCGCGGGTGATGCCATAGGCCACCATGCGGCTATCGCACAGAATAGGCGCGCCGGCATCCAGCGCCGCGCGACCGGCAGTGCCAGCATTGGGCGAGAACTGCAAATCATCGACGATATCTGGCATGCCGCAAGAGTGGGCGACACGCACCGCAAGGGCTTCGAGATCGGGCGGGATGCAGGACAAATCCGCTTCGGCGCGGATGATGGCGAAGGATTCGCGGTAAATGGCGTCTGGGGCGCGTTGGTAATGCATTCGGCTGGTGGATATTAGAAAGTGGATAGTGGATTGTGAATCGGGGTTAGGAGGCAATGCCCCTCGGCGCTCCGCTGCGCACTGACAAGGTTCGCAGGATAGCATGAGCATTTTCGGCTGGCTTTCTGGGCGGGCTTTAGCCGGTGAGCAATCAAAGGCCAGTACCAAGAGGCCGGCTAAGGCTGGCGCTCGGGCCGTCGCAGCAGATAAATATCCATCAGCCAGCCGCGTTCGCCGCGCAGGCGTTCAAGCGTGGTGATGATGTCTTCGGCAACGGTATCGAGCGGGCCGGCGATGAGCACCTCATCGGCGGTGCCCAGGTTGGCGCCCCAATGGATGAAAAGCCCTTGGCCGAGGCAATGGCGGAAGGCGCCCCGGCCATCGAGCATGACCACTGTGTTATCGACAGTGGCCGGATCAGCTTGTTCGAGCTGGCGGCCGGTGGTGATGACAATGGGTTCGCCGATGCGGTTCAGCGCGATGGCATGGCGTGCAGTCAGCACTTGCACCGCAGTCAGGCCGGGGATTACCTCAAGGCGCAGCGCGTCAGGGCTTCCGGGCGGCTGCTCGGCAACCAGCTCCGCGAACAGGCTGACGCTCTGGTCATAGAGTGAGGGGTCGCCCCAGATCAGTAACGCGCCTGTCTGGCCATTCTTGAGTTCGCGCGCGATCAGCTCGGCAAAGAGCGCCCGCTTGCGCGCGTGCCAGTCTTGCACCACTTCCAGATAGCCCTCGGCGGTGCGTGCGCGTGCTGGACTCGGCGCGCGTGCCACGCGATAGCTGCCAGGCTCAAGGTAGCTTGCCATGATGGCCTCGCGCGCGGCAATCAGGCTCTCCTTGCCAGGGCCATCCTTGTCGAGCAAAAAGAAGACATCCACCGCGCGCATGGCTGCGATGGCCTCGGTGGTGACAAGATCCGGGCCGCCGGGGCCTATGCCGATTAAAGAGATGTTTTTCATGCTGTTTCGATCATCGCCTGCATGGTGCCAGCGCGCAACGGGCTAAACGGGCTTGGTGATGGCAAGAAGCGTCAGCGGCCGCGCCGGCTCCCACGACTGAAAGCCGCCGAGCGGCCCGGCCTGGGCCAGGGCGACCCGGATCAGCTCGCCGCCGTGGTGCTGATAGAGAGTGGTGAGCAGCAGTTCGCTCTCTAGGGTCACGGCCGTGGCGAGCAGGCGGCCGCCGGGTTTGAGTGCGTCCCAGCAATGCTCGACCAGGCCGGTGGCAGTGAGGCCGCCACCGATGAAGATGGCATCGGGGCGTTCCAATCCCGCGAGTGCAGCGGGCGCGCGGCCTTCAATTAGCTTAAGCTCCGGCACGCCGAGGCGCGCGCGATTGGCCCGGATCAGCGCGCAGCGCTCAGGGTGGGACTCGATGGCAATGGTCTGGCATCGAGTGCCAGCGCGCAGCCATTCGATGCCGATGGAGCCGCAGCCGGCGCCGACATCCCACAGCAGCTCGCCATGATCAGGCGCTAGTCGCGCCAGCACAATGGCGCGCATGTCCTGCTTGGTGAGTTGGCCGTCATGCGCGAAGGCGCTATCGGGCAGTCCCGCGCGGCGCGCTAGGCGCGGAGTGCTCGCATCAGCGCAGCATGCGACTGCCACCAGGTTGAGCGCGGCTCCTGATGGATGATCCCAGCTGACCGCCTGACCTTGGCTGATGCGCTCCCCGGGACCGCCCAGACGTTCAAGGCGCACCATACGGCTATTGCCATAGCCTTGCGCGACCAGCAACTCGGCCAGTTGCGCGGGGGTGTCGCCATCGCGGCTCAGCACCAGCAGCTGGGCCGAGGGTGCCAGATGCAGGGCGACGCTTTCCAACGGCTCGCGATGGGCGGGAATCACCTCTACCTCATGCAGCGCCCAGCCCAGCCGCGCTGCCGCCAGGGAGACCGCCGAGGGCGCCGGCAGCACGCGCAGTTCGGCGGCATCGAACCACTTCGCCAGGGTCGCGCCAACCCCATGAAACATGGGATCACCACTGGCCAACGCTACCACCGGCTGGCCGCGATAGGCGAGCAGTCGCTCATGGGTAGCCGCGAAGGGACTTGGCCAGTTGTGCCGGGTTTGTTCGGGCTTTAGCGGCAGCAGTGCCAGATGGCGAGCGCCGCCGAAGACTACCCGCGCTTGCGCCAGGGCCTGACACGCGGCCTCGCCAAGGCCGGCCAGACCATCCTCGCCGATGCCGATAATGGTCAGCCAAGGGGAGGGGGAGTCTTTGTGGGGTAGGTCGCTCATGGCAGGGCAGACATCGAGTGATTTATGATCAAGCGGCATGATAATTTTCGACAACGATAACCAATGGCTGTCTTGGTGGTAAATAATAGGGCCCGAGACACCTGAGGGGATAGCAGCCGGGAGGAGCAGCAAGCATCAATGCAACGAGTCACCATTACGATCGACGATGACCTGGCCGAGCAGTTTGAGACTTATCGGAAAAGTCGCGGCTATGACAACCGCTCCGAGGCGCTGCGGGATCTGATCCGCGACCGCTTGGGGGCTGAGGAACTCGCCCGGCCGGAGGCCAGCGACTGTCTCGCCACCCTCACCTACGTCTACAACCATCACCAGCGCGAGCTGGCGGCGCGCATGACCCGGCTCTCGCATGATCATCACGACCTGGCCGTCTCCACCCTGCATGTGCACCTAGACCATGACAACTGCATGGAAACCGTGGTGCTGCGCGGCTCGGCGCAGCGGGTGCGGGCCTTCGCGGATGTGGTCAGCGCCGAAACCGGCGTGCGCCATGCCAGACTCTTCCTGCTACCGGTCAGGACATCCGAGCAGGCTCACAGCCACGGGGATGCGCACGGATCAGCGCGGCATCTGCACCTGGAGCCCATGTCCTGACCTTTGCCTCCTTCCCCTCTATCTGGGAACAGATTCGACTTTCTCGCACTGTTGTTTGATGATCGTATTCTATCAACAGCGTCCCCAGGGTCGTGATCATGCCCCGCCGCAAACTGCCCATTGGCATACAGACCTTCGCCAAGATGCGCGAGGAGGATTATTACTACGTCGATAAAACCGGCTTCATCGCCCGGTTGATCGACGAGGGCAGCTTTTACTTTCTCTCCCGTCCGCGCCGCTTCGGCAAATCTCTGCTGATCGACACCATCGGCGAGCTGTTTGCCGGTAACGAGCCGCTGTTTCGCGGGCTGGCGATTCATCCCGACTGGGACTGGTCGGTGCGTTACCCGGTTATCCGCTTGAGCTTCGGCGGCGGGGTGGTGCGCTCTCGCGCGCGGCTCGATACCAAGATTGGCGAGCAGTTGCGTCTGAACATGGCCCGGCTGGATGTCGAATGCACCGAGCCAGAGCCGGAAGCCTGTCTCGCCGAACTGATTGGCCTTGCGCGCCAAAAGAGCGGCCAGCGCGCCGTGGTGCTGGTGGACGAATACGACAAGCCCATCCTCGACAACCTGACCCGCCCTGAGCTGGCGCGCGAGCTGCGCGACGGGCTGCGCAATCTCTACTCCGTGATCAAGGACCGCGAAGCCGACGTGCGCTTTGTCTTCATCACCGGAGTGAGCAAGTTCAGCCGGGTGAGTCTGTTCTCGGGGCTGAATAATTTAAACGACATCACCGTTGATGCACCTTATTCGGCGCTGTGCGGCTATACCGAGACCGATCTGGACACCGTCTTTGCGCCCGAGCTACGCGATTTGGATCGCGCCGAGATTCGCCAGTGGTACAACGGCTACAACTGGCTGGGCGATGCAGTCTACAACCCCTTCGACCTGCTGCTGCTGTTCCAGAAACGCGAGCTGCGTTCGTTCTGGTTCGAGACCGGCTCACCCACCGGGCTGATTGACCTGCTGATGCAGCGCGGAATTTTCACCCCCGATCTATCCCAGACCATCGCCGACGATGAACTGCTATCGAGCTTCGATGTCGATCATATCGCCACCGAAGCCCTGCTGTGGCAGACTGGTTATCTCACCTTCGCTGAGGTGCAACGCATCGGCGCCCGCGCGCGCTACCGCTTGACCTTTCCCAACCTGGAAGTCCAAAGCGCCCTGAATGACGTGCTGGCCAAGGCATTGATGGGCAACGCCAGTCAGGCCAGCCGACTGTCCGGGCAGCTCTACGACATCCTCCAGGCTGGCGACCCCGAACCGCTGCGCGAGCATCTGCACAGCCTGTTCGCTGCTATCCCGCATCATTGGCATGACAACACGCCCATTGCCCATTACGAAGGCTACTGGGCCAGCGTCTTCTACAGCCATCTGGCCGCGCTTGGCTTGGAGCTGATCGCCGAAGACATTACCCACCACGGGCGCATCGACCTGACGCTCAAGTTCAACCACCAAATCTGGCTGTTCGAGTTTAAGGTCGCCGAGCGCTCTCCTACTGGCAGTGCGCTGCAACAGATCAAGGACAAAGGCTATGCCGACAAATACCGCGCGCTCGGGCAGCCGATTTTCCTAATCGGTATCGCCTTTAGTGAACAGCAGCGGCAAATCCAGGACTTTGAGTTCGAGCGTCTCGACTGACGCGCGCGGAGCAGTTTCTGGCGGCAAGTCCGGGGGCGTCCCTCTTTTTCGTGATGCTGGCGCGGATGTGAACTCGCGTTCAGTCCGAGTCGGGCAGGTTTTTTGGGCGGGTCAGGGAGATGAGATTGGCGCAGCCGCGTGTGAGTTGTGACCAGTCGGTCGGCATCTCCAAGCGCGCGATGGCGGCGGTTGGTAGCAGCTTGCCATCGGACGGTGGGTCGAAGTCATTGTCTGTGAGGTGTTGGAGCAGGGATTCGAGTCCGGGATTATGGCCCACCAGCAGTACAGTGCCAGACTGCGGCGGGCATTGATCGAGTAACTCAAGGAGAGTGGCAGCCCTGGCCTCGTAAATGCGCTCGTCCCAGTGAATATTCTGTTTGTTGATATCCAGACGCTTGCAGACCTTGATCACGGTGGCGCGAGCGCGCTCGGCCGGGGAGCTTAGAATAAGGTCCGGCACCAACCCCTCGCGATACAGCCAGGCACCGACTCGCGGTGCATCGCGCTTGCCGCGCTTGGCGAGCGGGCGGTCGAAGTCGCTACGTGCCGAACTGTCCCAGTCGGACTTGGCGTGGCGCATGATGAGCAATTCGCGGGACATTGGGGCAGGTTTATCGGTGGATGCAATGAATGAGAGACTGAGCCTAGCAGGCCGGTTCACCACGCGCCCGGATTTTTAACATATTTGTCATAGTTGTGGAAATCCATTGGGCGCAGTTGCGTGCACAGGGCGGGATTTTTCAGCTATTCGCAGGGTTGTTGCGCAACAGGAGTGCTGCTGTCAGGTCGGTGATGCCTGTATTCTCGGAGATGCCCTTGTTGGGCTGCTCGGCGCTGTTTGGGCGCTGGCTGCTTTCTCGAAACGAATGGGAGGGCGGTTTGCATCCGCCTTTGGCGTTGCGCCGCAGGCGGAAGAAAAGATCAACAAAGCGGGGTATGCGCTGTGGTAGGAGAGAGCCCGTCTCAGTAGCCGCCTTTGCGCATGACCGCAGGCAGGCCCGCGATCTTGGTGCCCTGTTTGGTGGGGGCGAGGGGGAAGAGCTTGTAGACGTCCTTGCTGCTGGGTTTGGAGCCCCATTTCTTGCCCATGTCTTTCAGCAGCGCGCGTTCCATCGGCTGGTTTTGGTTGTTGTTGATGTATTCGTCGCGCAGATGGTTGATGATGTCCCAGTGCTGCTCGGTCAGCTCAATGCCTTCGATCTCGGCAAGCTTGCGCGCGACATCTTCGTTCCAGTCGGTGTAATTGACCAGAAAACCGCTGTCGGTTGTCTCGATACTAGTGCCATTGACCTCGATCGCCATGTCGATGATCCTCTTGTTGTTATTGCTTGGGATGCAACCTTTGGCTGGTTGCCGGTAAGTGCATCATTATATTTAATATTTCTAATGCCGTCACTAGTGGGCGGTGTGGCCCTGCTCGGATGTGGTCACATTAAGCCGGACTCGACCAGATTTGACCTGAAAAATCTGACCTGACAGACCGGACCTGACAGACCGGATCAGATCAGCCCTTGGTCGGTCCAGCAGCCTCTATGCCCTTGTGCGGGATGAACAACCCGCAGCCAAGCTCGCGGTGTGGGCCGATGCCATGTTGCTGCAAGCGCAGGGATTCTTCCAGGCTGAGATCGGCCAGCATCAGGCTGCGGGTCGCTAGCCAGCCGGCCGAGGTACGCAGTTTGACCGATTTGCCGCACAGGGCTTTGCGGATTTTGATATCCAGTTTGGCCAGGGCTGCGGCCGCCCAGTCGAGAAATTCGCTCTCGTTGTTGTCCCCTTCGCAGCAGACATGGCGCGAGAAGATGGTGGTCTCGCGGCTCAGCAGGCGTTCCTTGGCAGCCTCAAGATGCAGCGCATGGCCGGCGATGTCGAAATCCCGATGCTCAAGCGCTGCGCGCAACTCAGGAACGCGATGTTTGGGCACCCGGACGCCAAGTTTGGTGCGGCGCGACAGGATCAGCGGCTGACCGGCATCGGCGTCAGGTCGCTGCCAGCCGTTCTGCGAGCCGGCGACATGAATGCTGTGGATGCCGCAGCAGGGCTCTTCGCTGATCCATGGCGCGGCGCCAAGCAGGGCTTGCGCCAGTGCCTCGGCGTGATCGACCGGCAGCGCGCGGCATTTCAGGGAAAAAAGCAGGTCGACCACTTCATCGTGGGTGGATGGTGCTTGTTCGTGAGTGTCTTCCTGCCAAAAGTTTTGGGTCATAAGGACTTCACCGGCAAAGGCGGGGTGAAAGAGGTCAAGTCGGGTGTTTGGTTTCCCTCGAGCAGCGATTATACCGAGACCCTTTGAGATTTTGGTTTGTTCTGGGCCGTCATCTGGCCCAAAACCGTTAGCCAGTTTGCGATTGGTATAGAGGGTTAATTTAGTGGCAGTTCGGATTGCAACGCCTCGCGGTCGAACCACCAGTCGTCCTGCACAAGCACATCGACGATATTGCGCAGTCGGACCAGAAATTTCTCCGGCTCGCGCAATTCCAGGCGGTCGCGCCAAGCGTCGAAGGCGTCTTGATTGTCAATTTGGCTGTGACGGCGTGCAACTTCCCCGAGTTGCTGGGAGGCGAAGAACATCAGGTTATCGCGCTGGCTACCCTGAGCACGCACATCGGCAAGAAAAAGCGCCGTGGTGGCCGCTACCGCCGCGCCGTCGGCGTCGTCCGGGGTGTCTTCGATCACATGGCTCAGCAGTTCCATGGATAGCTCGGGATCGATTGGGTAGGTGACAGCCAGCCAGATGCCCTGGCCGAGCGCCGAGAGCGACTGCGGCTGTTCGGCGCGGAAGAGCACATCACAGCAATCGGCGGCGGATTCGAAATCTCGTGCCCTGATCAGGCTGTCGAGCGCCTCGCGCGCCATGGGCCAGGCTTCTGCTCCGCGTTCAAGGCTGACCAGGGTGCGCGCGATTTGAAGTTGGAGTTCGGCGCCTTGTTCGTGACTCGCATGGACGCTGGCGCCGGTTTTGGCTTTGGCGCGCTCGAGGTCGCGGTATTGTTCCTGCAGGGTGCTCAGGTGGCTTTCGAGTGCGGCTTCCTCGGCCGAGCGGGGACGCACGGAGTCGGCGGCGGTATCGGCCAAGTGCGACCGGGTGATGTCGTGAAAATCCATGGTGGCAACCTCGGGCGGCGGACAGGGGGCGCTAGCGGCGCTGGTGGTTGTCGACGTCAGGTCGGGCAAGTCGGCTGGCTCCTTAGCGCACCAGGCCGCTGAAGGTGGCTTCGAGCCGGTCTTCCCAATTCTCCGGGGTGTCGGGAAAGGGCGGTTTGACGTCCATCCGGAAAAAACGCTCGCCGTCGCGGGCAATGGCCTGAATGATGGGGAGCAGGTCATCGAAGCTTTCCAGCTCCTGATTGGCGACGAGAATTTCGCTGAGTTTCAACATAAGGGGTGGGACTCCCGATGGTGCCGGTCGGTGATCTGGCCCGCGCCAGCCTTTCGCTTGTGGCGCAAGATGCAGTCGCGGTTTATCGAAAACAACTGTCGCGGCCATGGGCAGAGCAGCAGTGGGACGCTCGTCGAGCAAGCGGCGATCTTTGTCGTTTGAGGTGACATTAGTGCGCCCGGAACGGAACACAAGCCCCGCGCGGCTCAGGGCCAAGCCGGCTAGCGGCTGCTATATGAGAGATTGCTAATATTAGAGGATTTTGACATTCCGCAAGCGCGCGGCTAAGATTTCCGTCTCAGGTTTTCGGCTGACAGTCCTAGATGTCTGAATCTCTGGGGAAAATCTTTTCTGTCAACTATCTCCAAAGGGATAGGTGAGGGGGCTAGCCCCTCCTAATGGTGGAGTAGACCCAGCGTTTTGGTCGGACTAAAGTAGCGGCTGATAGGGATTAACCGGCAGGATGACCGTGAAATAACGGCTGTAGCCTCCGGGGCGGTCGGGACCATGAGCGTTCGGCAGGCTGCCGCAGCCCTGACAAATTTTTTTCTGTTTCGGGAGAATTTGCGCTATGGCAATCGAGAAGCACCACACCCCGATGCTCGACCAGCTCGAGACCGGGCCCTGGCCGAGCTTTATTTCTGGCATCAAGCGGCTGCGCGACGAACACCCGGAAGAGCGCATCAACTCGATGACCAATGACTTGCTCGGGCAGCTTGAGCACTCTTACGAAACTCGCAAGGGTTACTGGAAAGGTGGCACCGTGTCTGTCTTTGGCTACGGCGGTGGCATTATCCCGCGCTTCTCTGAAGTGGGTGCTGCCTTCCCGAAGTCCAAGGAATTCCATACCCTGCGGGTGCAGCCGCCGGCAGGTAACCATTACAGCACCAAGATGCTGCGCCAGCTTGCCGACAGCTGGGAAAAGCATGGCTCTGGCCTTGTGACCTTCCATGGTCAGACCGGTAACATCATGTTTATCGGTGCCGATACGCCGGCGACCCAGCACTTTTTCGACGAAGTCAACGACTATGGCTGGGACCTCGGTGGTGCTGGCCCCTGCGTGCGTACCGCGATGTCCTGCGTCGGCTCGGCGCGCTGCGAAATGTCCTGCACCAATGAGCTGAAGTCTCATCGCATGCTGGTCAATAACTTCACCGACGATGTCCATCGCCCGGCCTTGCCGTATAAATTTAAGTTTAAGGTCTCTGGTTGCCCTAACGACTGCCAGAACGCCATCGAGCGCTCCGACTTCGCGGTTCTTGGCACCTGGCGCGACGATATGAAGGTCGATCAGGACGAGATCAAGAAGTACGTCAAGACCAAGGGCCGCCAGTACATCATTGATAACGTCATCACCCGTTGTCCGACCAATGCCCTGTCGCTGAACGACGACGATTCGATCGAAGTCAACAACCGCGACTGCGTGCGCTGCATGCACTGCCTGAATGTCATGCCCAAGGCGTTGCACCCCGGTGACGACAAGGGCGTGACCATCCTGATCGGCGGTAAGCGCACGCTCAAAATCGGCGATCTGATGGGGACCGTGCTGGTTCCCTTCAAGAAGCTTGAGACCGAGGAAGACTACGAGAGCATGGTCGAGCTCGCCGAGACCATCATCGACTTCTGGGCGGAGAACGGTCTAGAGCACGAGCGCTGCGGTGAGATGATCGAGCGTATCGGCTTGGCGAACTTCCTCGACGGCATCGGCATTGAGGCCGACCCGAACATGCTCGCACATCCGCGTCAGAGTTCCTACATCCGACTGGATGGCTGGGATGAGGCTGCGGAGCAGTGGTTCGAGCGTCAGTCCGAGCAACGCGCGGCCGGTTAATCCAATCCCTTTGTAATGCCGGCTCAGCCCACTGAAGGGCGGCCGGCGCGACAGAATTCCAGCTGCCCGGAAACGGGCGGCGGAGCCAACGAACTGGAGGAAAGTCGATGGCTGCAAAAGATATGCGTGAGCCGATTGAATCCGGCTGTCCCGATCCCTGGCAGTACATGCATCCGACGATGCGTAAAAACTTTGGCCAGTGGAAGTACCACGAGCATCCCCGTCCCGGCGTGCTGCGCCATGTGGCCTACAGTGGCGACGAAATATGGACGGTGAAGGCCGGCACCCAGCGCATTCTGGATGTTTTCACGCTGCGTAAGTTGTGTGACATTGGCGATGAGTTTGCTGACGGCTTTGTGCATTTCACCCTGCGCTCTAACATTGAGTACATGGTGACCGAAGAGGCCAGAGTTCAGCCGCTGATCAGTGCGCTCGAAGATGCTGGCTTTGTGGTGGGCGGTACCCAAAACTCGGTCGCCATGATCTCCCACACCCAGGGTTGGCTGCACTGCGACATTCCCGGCACCGATGCCTCGGGCGTGGTCAAGTCGATGATGGATGAACTCATTGATGAGTTCCGCAACGCCACCATGCCCAACCGGGTGCATATCACCACCTCTTGCTGCCAGATCAACTGCGGTGGCCAGGGCGATATCGCCATCAATATCCAACACACCAAGCCGCCCAAAATCAACCACGATCTGGTGGCTAATGTGTGCGAGCGGCCATCGGTTGTAGCGCGCTGCCCGGTCGCAGCTATCCGTCCGGCCATTGTCAATGGCAAGCCCTCGCTCGAAGTCGACGAGCGCAAGTGCATTTGCTGCGGTGCCTGCTATCCGCCCTGTCCGCCGATGCAGATTAACGACGCCGAGCACTCCAAGCTGGCGATCTGGGTGGGCGGTAATCACTCCAACGCACGCGGCAAGCCGACTTTCCAAAAGCTGGTCGCAGCCGGTATCCCCAATAATCCGCCGCGCTGGCCCGAGGCCACCGCTATCGTCAAGCAAATTCTTAAGGCTTATAAAGAAGGTGCGCGTGACTGGGAGCGGGTGAACGAGTGGATCGAGCGCATTGGTTGGCCGCGCTTCTTCGAGGAAGTCGAGTTGCCCTTCACCAAGTATCACATCGATACCTGGCGCGGTGCGCGAGCCAGCTTTAACTCATCGTCCTACATCCGCTTCTGATGCGGTGCCGGGTGGCACGGCCAGCGGGCTGTGCCATCGGGCAAGAGTAGGGCACAGGTCCATGTTCCGGACCTGAGCAATTGACCGTGAATCTCATGGATTCATTTACCGGGGTGGCCGGGACTATGAACCTTAGGCGAGGTAGTTCATGAAGTTTGCCATTCAGATCAACGAAGGACCCTACCAGCACCAAGCGTCGGACTCCGCGTACTTTTTTACCAAGGCGGCGCTCGATAAGGGGCATGAGGTTTTTCGTGTGTTCTTCTATCACGACGGCGTCGATAACGCGAGTCGGCTGACCACACCGCCGCAAGATGACCGCAATGTCGTCGAGCGCTGGGCCGCGCTGGCCGAGCAGCACGATCTCGACATGGTGGTGTGCGTAGCCGCAGCCCAGCGCCGTGGCATGGTGGATGAGGGTGAGGCGAAGCGTAACGGCAAGGATGCGACCAATATTCACCCGCGCTTCCGCATTTCCGGTCTGGGGCAGTTGGTCGAGGCGGCAATTCAGGCCGAACGTCTGGTCGTTTTCGGCGACTGAGGCCGTGCCAGTTAGCAGCCGCGCCCAGCCATAGGAGCACGAAAATATGTCTGCAACAGTCAAAAAATTTCTGTATCTCAACCGCAAGGCGCCCTACGGCACCATTTATGCGTGGGAGTCGCTTGAGGTCGTCCTGATCGGCGCGGCTTTCGACCAGGATGTCAGCCTCGCCTTTGTTGACGATGGTGTTTACCAGCTCACCAAGGGCCAAGAGACCGCCGGCATCGGCATGAAGAATTTCTCGCCGACTTACGCCGCCCTTGGAGACTATGACGTAAAAAAGATCTTTGTCGAGAAAGAATCCCTCGAAGAGCGCGGCCTGTCGCTTGACGACCTGCAGCACCTAGTCTGGGAGGACGAGGACGAGGACTATGCCGAGAAAGACTCCATCGCGCTCGTCTCGCGTGCCGAAATGGCCGCGCTGATGGATGAGTCCGACGTTGTCTTCAGCTTTTAAGGGAGCCCCGCATGAGTAAGCTTCACACCGTCAACAAGTCGCCCTTCGAGAAGTCCTCGCTGGAGTCCTGTCTGGCGCATGTTAGCGAGGGTGCCGCCGTGCTGCTGTTTGAAGATGGCATTTATGGCGCGCTTAAAGGTACCGCCGCAGCCGAGACTGTCGAGCGCGCGCTCACATCGGTTAAAGTGTATGTGCTGGGCGAGGATCTCAAAGCCCGTGGCTTTGACGAGGATCGCCTGATTAATGGAATCAGCGTCGTGGACTACGGCGGCTTTGTGGATCTCGCCGCGCAAGCCGATGCCGTCCAGGCCTGGTTGTAATTTTCACCACTTCATTCAACTGATTCAAACGAACCTCAGGAGACGACTATGCCGATCGAAGTCAATGGCAAGAGCTTTGAGACTGACGAAGAAGGCTATCTGGCCAATATCAACGACTGGGAGGCCGGCGTTGCCGAAGTCATGTCCAAGGAGGACGACTTGGAACTGACCGACGAGCACTGGGACATTATTAACTTCCTGCGTGAGTACTACGAGGAATACCAGATTGCTCCGGCCGTGCGCGTTCTGACCAAGGCCGTCGGCAAAAAGATGGGCAAGGACAAGGGCAACAGCAAGTATCTGTATGGTCTCTTCCCGTATGGCCCAGCCAAGCAGGCTTGCCGTTACGCGGGTCTGCCTAAGCCAACCGGCTGCGTCTGACCGGCGCAACTGCGCGCTCTCCGGATATCGGGCGTTCGCATCCCCTTGGTTTACTGGGTGTGAGCGTCTCCGGGCCGGAGAGCCGTGCTGCGGCTCGATGAACCGCCGCAGCGTTACGACTGAAGACTGAGGCTGAAGACTGAGGTCGCGCGATTATGTCCTTTATCTCGGATATCTACGCCTATTTGTTCTACTTTGCGACACTGGTGTTGCTTGGCGGTGTGGCGTTCAAGATTCTGCAATATGCGCGCACGCCGGCGCCGCTGAAGATCCCGACCACGCCTGCTCCGACCACCCGCGTCGGTGTGGCGCTGCGCATGACGCGCGAAGTGGTGCTGTTCGAGAGCCTGTTTCGCGGTAATAAATGGACCTGGATCTTCAGTTGGATGTTTCACTTTGGGCTGCTGTTGGTGACCTTGCGCCATTTGCGCTATTTCATCGACCCGGTGCCTGTGCCCATTCAGATGATTCAGCCCTTTGGCATTTATGGTGGCATGGCCATGATCGTCGGACTTGCTGGGCTCTGGACGCGACGCTTTTTCGTTGACCGGGTGCGCTACATTTCATCGCGCTCCGATCACCTGATTCTGGGACTGCTGATCGCCATTGGCCTGACGGGTCTAATGATGCGCTTTGTGGTGCACACCGATATCATCCGAGTGAAAGAATTCTTTGCTGGCCTGTACCAGTTTGAAGTGTTTGTTCTGCCGGCCGATCCAGTCCTGCTGCTGCACCTGTTGCTAGTCGCGCTGCTGATGATTATTTTCCCTTACAGCAAACTGCTCCATGCGCCAGGACTGTTTTTCAGCCCAACGCGCAATCAGGTCGATAACCCGCGCGAGCAACGCCATATTGCGCCTTGGGCGAAACGGCTCGAGCAAGAGTAATGAGCGTGATCAGGATTGCAATCCCGCCATTGCAATCCCAGGCAGCGCCATCCCGGCAGTGCAATTAGGCACCCACGCATGCTGGCAGTATGAGGCAATGATCAAGGCCGCCGGATTCCGAGTTTGAGAAATGGGGTTGATACATGGCTAAGGCAAATTTTCAGGTCCCCGAGCTCAAGGAGTACGCAGAAATCCCGGAGATTGAACCGGGCGTCATGGCGCACTCCAAGACCTTTAAGTCCAAGCCGGAATTTCAGGATGCGCTGGGTTTTCCCGGCGAACTGGTGGAGGACTGGCAGAAAAAGGCCATCGACAAGATGGGCGATCTGCTTGGACGCTATCGATCGCTGCGTGTTTACCTGGATTCTTGCGTCAAGTGCGGCGCCTGCACCGACAAGTGCCACTATTACCTGGGCACTCATGATCCCAAAAACATGCCAGTTGGTCGTCAGGATCTGTTGCGAAAGGTCTATCGGCGGTATTTCACCCTTGCCGGGCGGTTTTTCCCGGATCTGGTCGGCGCGACTGAGCTGACCGAGGACGTGCTCGGGGACTGGTACAACTATTTCCACCAATGTTCTCAGTGCCGTCGCTGTTCAGTGTTCTGTCCCTACGGCATTGATACGGCAGAAATATCCATGGCAGCGCGCGAGATCATGGATCACATCGGTGTTGGGCAGAAGTACTGCAACGAGATCATTGGCAAGGTCTACAAGATCGGCAACAACTTGGGTCTGCCTGGCCCAGCGCTGATTGACACCCTTGAAGGACTCGAGGAAGACGTTTTTGACGATACCGGGGTTGAAGTCAAATTCCCGGTTGACCAGGAGGGTGCCGAGATTCTGTTGGTCACCCCCTCGGCCGATTTCTTTGCTGAGCCCCATGTCGATGGCTTAATTGGCTATGGCAAAGTATTCCACGAGGCCGGTGTGAGCTGGACGATGAGTACTTATGCCTCTGAAGCCGCCAATTTCGGCATGTTCATCGGCTCCTACGACAACATGCGCCGAGTGGCGCTGCGCATTCGTGAGGCAGCCATTAAGCTTGGTGTCAAGCGCATCGTCTTTGGCGAGTGCGGCCATGCCTGGCGTGTGGCCTATAGCTTTTTGAACACGCTGGCCGGCCCCTGGGATTTTCTCGATCAGCGTTATCCGATCCCGCAGCACATCTGCGAGTTCACCTACGATCTTATCCAGCAAGGCAAGCTCAAGTTCGACAAGTCGCAGAACGACGACAAGGTGCTGACCTATCACGATTCCTGCAATGTCGCGCGCGCCTCGCGCATGGGGGATAAACCGGGCGGGCAGTTCGATATTCCGCGCGCCATCATCCGCGAGGTCTGCAACCATTATTACGACATGGATGAAGAGACCATCCGTGATCGGACCTTCTGCTGCGGCGGCGGCGGTGGTCTGCTGACCGACGACCTGATGGAGGTGCGCGTCAAGGGTGCGCAGCCGCGCATTGAGGCGCTGAACCATGTTATCCAGGAAAAGGCCGTGACCCACATGGCCGCGATCTGCGCCATCTGCAAGACTCAGTTCACCAAGGTGCTGCCCTACTACGGCATGGACATGGATCAGATCGTGGGTATTCACCAGTTAGTGTCGAACGCAATCATCCTGACCGGCAAGGAGAGCGACGAGCAAAGCAGCGAGTCGGCCCAGGCAACGGCCTGAACAACCTAAGGAGACGCTGATTTATTCGAGTTTTCGGCCGAGGTCGCTTGCTAAGTGACTGATGCATCTCGGCTCAAATTCTCAGACACTGAATAAATCAGCGCTTCCCTAATTCTGGGCTTCGGTTAATTCTGACCGGGCCCGCTTTGAGTAACGGATAGCGATAGACGGAACCTCTGGGGTTCCAGTCCGGAGGAGAGTGACCCGATGGCGACTTCAAGTGAAGAAATGACCAAGCTTTCCTGGCGCCGGTATGAAGACGGCGACAATGTCTGGGACAGCCTGACCGATAAGATTTTTGTTCAGGACACTTCTCACAAGTGCCCGACTTATGTCCACAAGACGCCACCCTGCCAGGGAAGCTGTCCGTCCGGCGAAGACATCCGTGGCTGGCTACAGATTGTGCGCGGGCTGGAGCAGCCACCCCAGGACGTGACTTGGCAAGAGTACGCCTTCCGCCGCTCCACCGATGCCAATCCTTTCCCGTCGATGATGGGCCGCGTCTGCCCCGCACCCTGTCAGGACGGTTGCAACCGCAACGAGGTGGAAGACTTCGTCGGCATCAATGCGGTCGAGCAGTTCATCGGCGACACCGCTATTGCCAACGGCTACAAATTCGAGTCTGCCCCGGCTGATACGGGCAAGACCGTGGCTATCATCGGTGGCGGTCCAGCGGGTCTCGCGGCCGCCTATCAATTGCGTCGCAAGGGCCATGCAGTGGTCATCTTCGAGGCCAATTCTGGTCTCGGCGGCATGTTCCGCTTCGGCATCCCTGGCTATCGTGTGCCGCGCGACGCTCTGGACTCCGAGATCAACCGTATCCTCGACATGGGCAAGATTGAGGTCAAGCTCAACACCAAGGTGGGTGTGGATATTACGGTTGAACAACTCGAAAAAGACTATGGCGCCGTGCTCTGGGCCATCGGCTGTCAGAGCGGTCGCGGTCTGCCAGTGCCTGGCTGGGACGGCACGCCCAACTGCGTCTCGGGCGTGGGCTTTCTCAAAGCCTTTAACGAAGGCCGCATGAAAGTGACAGCCGAGAAGGTGGTCTGCGTTGGTGGCGGCGATACCTCTATCGACGTGGTCTCGGTCGCACGCCGTCTTGGTCATATCTCCAAGACCAACAAGAGCGATCTGCCCGAGACTGTGATTCACGACGGCTATGTTGCCCATGACGCGGCCACGGCTGCTGCGGCAGAAGGCGCCACAGTGACCCTGACCTCACTGTTTACCCGGGACAAGATGACTGCGGCCGAGCATGAAGTTGACGACGCTCTGCAAGAAGGCGTGACCGTGCTCGATGGTGTCATGCCGGTAGAAGTCATCAAGAACGACGCAGGTCGCGCCATTGGCCTGAAAGTTGCCGACTGCCAGATGACCGACGGCCGTCCAACGCCGGTGGAAGGGACCGAGCGGGTACTAGATGCGGACATCATCGTCTCGGCCATCGGCCAAGGCGGCGATCTGACTGGCTTAGAGCAGTTCGACAACGGTCGCGGTCTGATGAACTCCGATAAGTTCTACCAGGTGCCCGACAAGCCGGGTCATTTTGTTGCCGGCGACATCATTCGCCCGCATTTGCTGACCACGGCCATCGGTCAGGCCTGGGTCGCGGTTGAGTCGATTGACGCCTACCTGGGCCAGGCCGAGCACAAGCGGCGACCCAAGGTCGATGTCCATCACTTCGATCTTCTCGCCAAACTCAACGAAGCCGAGCTTTCTCCTGAGCACTTTGACGCCCACAACGGCGATCTGCGCGGTACCTCTGACGCCAAGTATGCCATCCACAATTATGAGGATCGCTCCGGTGCCGAGGTCATCCCGCACGACGAACTTTTCTTGGGGCATTACCAATACACCCCGCGCATTCATCGCAAGGAAGAAGTCCCAAGCGCCGATGATGTGCTGGGCCACTTCAAGGAACGGGTGATCGGTTACGCCGAAGAAGAAGCCATCAACGAGGCCAAACGTTGCATGAGCTGCGGCATGTGCTTTGAGTGCGATAACTGCGTGATCTTCTGTCCGCAGGATGCTGTCTTCCGCGTCAATAAGAGCGAGAGCACGACCGGTCGCTATGTCGATACCGACTATGCCAAGTGCATTGGTTGTCATATTTGCGCCGATGTCTGCCCGACCGGTTACATCAAGATGGGGCTAGGCGAGTAAGTCCACCGAGTCCACTTAGAGGGGGCGCGGCGTCAACTTTTGACACCGCGCCATCTCAGGGCTGACCCGGACGACAGATACAGGCCAAGATGTTTGATCCGACGATGTTCTAGGAAGGCGGACGAGATCACACAGGATATCCGGAGGCGTTCATGACGGAAGCGAAAGTCACCAACCCTTGGTGGTTCGCGGGTTGTTTCACTCTGATGGTGCTGACAGTAATGGGTAGCGCATTGACGAGTACCGGGGTGGCCCGCGCCGAGGCCATCGGCGGCTTTGTTGTGCCGGGCTCCAAGGCGGCGGAACTTGATCGCTGCGTCGAGCCCACCCGCGAAATGCGTCGCTACCACATGGAGTATATTCGCCATCAGCGCGATACCACTGTCTACAACGGCATTCGACACACCAAGTACAGCCTTTCTGGCTGCGTGGGCTGTCATACAGGACACACCGCTGATGGGACTCCAGTTCCTGTCAATGGCAAGGGGCAGTTCTGTAATGCCTGCCACGAAACGGCTGCAGTGACCCTGAACTGCTTTGATTGCCATGCGACTGTTCCAGACGGGGAAGGCTGGAATCAGGTGACCGAAGAAGAGACATCCGTCCCTTTGCAGGGGTTGCCCCAAGACCCAGCAGCCGCCAGGTCATCCACCACCCGGCCAGCAGGCGTTCGGCCACTCGGCGCCGCACTGGTGCAGGTGCCGGAGGCGGCTCGGCAGGAGGATTTTAAAGAGCCATGAGCGAGCAAATTAAACACTCAGATATCGACCAAAAGCCAGATCTCGAGCAACAGCCTGACCGCAGTCGGCGCGACTTTCTCGCTACCGCCGCCGGGGTGGCTACCGCAGCGGTGGCTCCGGGAGTGTTGCTGCATACGGCTGCGGTTGCTGCTCCGCGCACCACCCCGGTGACCGACATCAAGCGCTGGGGTATGCTGATCGACACCGCGAAATGCGCCGACGGCTGTAACGCCTGTGTTGAAGCATGCGAGCACGAAAACGGCCTCGATTTGCAAGAAGCGCCCGAAGGCATCAAGCCGCTCAAGTGGGACAACCAGCGCGCAACCTGGATCAGAAAAGTCAAACTGCGCGACAACCTGACTGGACGCATGACCAATCTGCCGCTCATGTGTCAGCACTGCGAGAACCCGCCTTGTGTGGACGTGTGTCCGACTGGTGCATCATTTAAGCGTGCTGACGGCATAGTGATGGTGAACCGTCATACTTGCATCGGCTGCCGCTATTGCATGATGGCATGTCCCTACAAGGCGCGCTCATTTATCCACGAGCAAGTGGCTGAGAAGCTTACCCGGTCTCCACGCGGCCAGGGCTGTGTGGAGAGTTGTAACCTCTGCGCCTACCGCCTCGATAACGGCGAAACCAGCACCGCTTGTGCTGACGCCTGCCAGGAGGCCGGCCATGCCGCTATCCTTTTCGGCGACCTGAATGAGCCGCACGGCCCGTTGCGAGAGGCTCTGCGGCAGATCAACAGCCGCCAGATCCGCCAGGATCTCGAACTCAATACCGGCGTGCGCTATGCCGGCATCTAACCCGCGAGGACAAGCGGTCATGAGAAGAATCGTCTATCGCGAATGGCGCATTGAATCATCGCGCTACTGGAGCCTGCTGGCCATACTGGCCGGTGTCATTGCCATTGGCGGGCTTGCCGCGCTCTATATGGAGCACCACGGCCACTGGGTTACCGGCATGACCAATTCGGTGGTCTGGGGAACACCGCATGTATTTGCGGTCTTCTTAATCGTCTCGGCCTCGGGCGCGCTCAATGTCGCCTCCATTGGCACAGTGTTCGACAAATCCTTCTATAAACCCTTGGGCCGCCTGTCCGGCCTGCTGGCAGCTGCCCTGCTGATCGGTGGCCTGCTGGTGCTGGTGCTGGATCTTGGTCGACCGGACCGGCTCGCCGTGGCCATGACCACTTACAATTTCAGTTCCATCTTTGCTTGGAACATTTTTCTCTATACCGGCTTTGTGGCCATAGTTATCGCCTACCTTTGGACCATGGCTGATCGCAAGGGCGACCCCTACAAAAAGCCGGTCGGGTCTTTCGCTTTTCTGTGGCGCCTGGCGCTGACCACTGGTACCGGGTCAATCTTTGGCTTTCTGGTTGGACGCGAAGCTTACGACACGGCGGTTCTGGCGCCCATGTTTGTCGTCATGTCCTTCGCCTACGGGCTTGCCATTTACATTTTGGTGCTGATGTACAGCTTTGAGCAGGATGACCGCCTCATCGGCGCCTTGATGCTCAAACGGCTGAAAAACCTCCTGGGCTTGTTTGTGGCTGGGGTGCTCTATTTCACGCTCATCTATCACCTGACTCGCCTGTATGGTGCTCAGACGCAGAATATCGAGCATTTCCTGCTGGTGAGCGGCGGGATCTACACCCTGGCTTTCTGGTTCGGTTGGATTGTTGTCGGCAGTCTGGTGCCCCTAGGTATCATCTATCACCCGCAACACAACAAGAATCCCAAAGCTATTGCCCTGGCCAGCGCGCTGGTCATCTTTGGTGGGCTGGCGGCCATGTATGTGATCATTATCGGCAGCCAGGCTTACCCGCAGGAAATGTTCCCTGGCAAAACGGTGGTCGAGTTCGGCGCCCCGGGCGATATTGGCGGCGCCGTTGCGCCCTACTGGCCAAGCCTGCCAGAGTTCCTGCTTGGCATTGGCGGCGTGGCCGTGGCCCTGCTGATCACCACAGTTGGTATTCGGGTTTTGCAGTTCCTGCCAGAGTCTTTAGCTGACCGAGAGGTGGACCCTCACATTGCCGCTGCCGAAAGCCGCGGGAAATAGCCTCATCTCAAATTCCCGTAAAACACGGATGCGCGGCTTGTTTCGGGCCGGCCCGAGCCGACCGGCCCGACCTCAATGCCTAGCCTCTACTTCTCCGCAGCGCACAAGTCCTCCGGCAAGACCACGCTGAGCATCGGCCTCACGGCTGAGCTGCGGCGTTGCGGCCTGAAGGTCAGCCCCTTCAAGAAAGGCCCTGACTACATCGACCCCATGTGGCTCGCGCTGGCCGCCGGGCGCGCCTGCTTCAATCTCGATTTTCACACCATGGCTGCCGATGAGATTCGCGCATCTTTTCAGCGCGATGGCCGGGGCAGCGATCTGCGCTTGATTGAGGGCAACGTCGGCCTCTACGACAGCGTCCACATGAATGGCGCCGGCAGCAATGCCGAGTTGGTTAAGCTGCTGGGCGTGCCCCTGGTGTTAGTGATCGACTGTAAGGGCCTGGGCCGTGGCATCGCGCCCCTGCTGTTGGGCTTCCAGGCGTTCGACCCCCAGCTGCCCATTGCCGGGGTGATTTTGAACCGCATCGGCGGTGGCCGTCATGGCGCAAATCTGCTTCGGGTGGTCGAGCATTACACTGATCTACCCGTGCTCGGCATGCTGCCGCGCCTGGCGGAGCTGGATATCGACGAGCGCCATCTCGGGTTGGTGCCGAGCAACGAGGCTCAGGCCACCGGCCACAAGGTTGAGCAGATTCGCGCCCGTGTTGCCGAGCATGTCGACTGCGACGCTCTGCTGGCGATTGCGGCAACCGAGCAGCCTGGACCGCTAGCCCAAACCGCGTCTGCTAGTGCAACGCCGGCAGCCGGGGCCGATGCCAAGCCGATATCAGGGATCAAAATCGGCATCGCGCGCGATGCTGCCTTCGGCTTTTATTATCCGGACGATCTTGCTGCGCTTGAGCAAGCCGGTGCGGAACTGCTGAGCTTTAGTCCGCTGCAATCATCCGAGCTGCCGGGCGTGGATGCCTTGTTGATCGGCGGTGGCTTTCCGGAATTTCACATGGAGGCACTTGCCGCCAATCGCAGTTTGCGCACTGCTGTGGCCGATTTCATCGCCTCTGGCAAGCCGGTTTATGCCGAATGCGGGGGGCTGATGTACCTTTGCCGCCAGCTGCACTGGAACGGCCGCTCGGCGGATATGTGTGCCGTGCTCAATGCCGATGTGGCCATGCATGCCAAGCCCCAGGGACGCGGCTATGTGCGCCTGCGCGAGACCGGAGCCTGTCCTTGGCCGGGCGCGGGCGACAAGGGCGATGTTAACGCACATGAGTTCCATCATTCCGCCGTGGTCAGCCCCGATCCAGACTGGAGCTATGCCTATCAGGTCTTGCGCGGCACCGGGGTGGACGGTCAACATGACGGCATTGTGCACAAACACCTGTTGGCCAGCTATGCCCATCTGCGCGGAGTGGGGGGCAATTGCTGGCCGCAGCGTTTTGTCACCAGCATTCAACGCGCGCTTGGTGGCTGAAGCGCTGCGGCTGATTGCTCGGGACACCATCGCCTGAGACAATGGTGACCGTGAATCATATGGAATCATTCTCCGGTGTCGCCGGGGCCATGAGAGTCAGGAACAATATACCCGTGCGAACGCGCGCTCCGGCACGGTTGAAAATGGCCATGCCACCAACAACCTTTTGCACTCCACCTGTGGTTTCTTCGGGTGGCTGCCCGTTGCGGAGGCCCGGGCAGGACTCAGTGACAGACGACAGGAAATCCGGCGTATGTTCAAAGTGACTCCAACAGCGGCTGAACAGGTCGCGAAAGCCGCGAAACAAGGGGGAACCGAGGGGTTCTCCCTGCGACTGGCAGCCGTGCAGAAACCGGACGGCTCCATCGATTACCGCATGGGATTCGATGAGATCGGCGAGGATGACATCCGCTTCACCTCCGAGGGCGTGGATATCGTTATGGCGCCCGAGTTCGTGCCCCTGCTCGATACGGCGGTGATGGATTTTGTCACCCTGGATGACGGAAATCAGCACTTCATTTTTCTCAACCCCAAGGATCCAACCTACAAGCCTCCGAGCGACGCCTGAGCGCGGGGGCACTGCACCGGCTATACCAATCGCAAAGGAGTTTTCGGTTTTGAGTCGGGTGACGGCCACGGGGGTCTCGGCGGCCCTTGATCGGATCAGGGATGCCGCCGGGAAGCCTACAGGGAAGTATTCACGGCGTCCCCCGTGGCCGTCACCCGGCCCAGAACGAGGCGAAATTTCAAAGGGTTTCGTTATAACCATCCTAAGGCTCATGACCCCGGCCATCCCGGATAATGAATTCCTGTGATTCACAGTAAGGTTCCCACCCTTGGACTTGTCGAGCGAAGACAATCTGCGCCTTAATGTGCTGCTCGCCAACAAGCCGCGCGCCATTCGCATTGATGAGTCAAAACTTATCGTCTCCTGCCTGTCGGACAAAGGCGAGCTTAGTGTCTCCTTGCATCCTACCGGCCGTCCAGAGCCCTACTTGCGCGCCGTGCGCGAGTTGATCTCAGGCAATATTCTGGGCTCCCCCGGCGGCTATCCGGTCTACCTGCGCCGCTGGACGCGCATGGGCCAGATGCGCGATGAAAGCCTGGAGCAACTGCTAATGCTCGGCGAGCCCGAGGCCGTGGTTGCGGCGGTTTGCTCGCCTGGGCTGACAGAGGAACTTGCCCGCCGCGCCTGGTGGGCGATGGAAGACGCCGAGAACGCCCGGCGAATGCTTGCCAACCCGGTCATCGCCGGCAGTGGGCTGGGCGGCGAACTGGCCACCTATCTGATTGAATTTCTGCCGTTCGAGACCGAAAGCGACCGGATGATGGAGTCCGTGTGCTTGGTGTTGCAGCCGGGCCTGATTAGCCCCGAGGAGCGCCAGGATCTATGGCAGAAAGCCGCGCGCAAACAGGCCTATCTGCTCGGGTTCTTGCGCGCGCTGCCGGATGACCTGCCTGAACCGCTGCCGCCGCGACCCGACATTGAGCAACTCGACCAGGTGCTGGCCCCGCTCGCCGCAGAGGGCAACCCGGTCGCGCGTCTGCTGTTGCGCTGCGCCAGCGGTGGCGGCCAGCGGTTTCTTGACAGTCTCTCACGGGTGCTGGCCAAGCCGCCCAACCAGGACGTGGTCACTGCCACCTTTGACCTTATGCGTGAGTATTTCAGCCCGATGCGCCCGGAAGGCGAGCCCAGGCTATCGCTAGCCGAACTCCAGGCCGAGGCGGATGCCTTCGCCAAAGAAGATGCATCCAGTCGTGCTGCATCCAATGGCGCTGAATCGAGTGCTACTGCAGCCGAAGCTGAGGTCAAAGCCGCGTGCGCCGTCTGCCTGGCATGCCTGCCGCGCATTGGCCCTGAGATGTCTGCCTTGCGCCTGCTCTCGGGTGTTAGCTACGCCACTCTGCGCCCGGTGCTGCCGGACCCAACCACTCTCGGCACCCTGATGCGGCGCAAGCTCATGCCAGTGGTCGAACCCTTGCAGGCGGCCATTGCCTGCTTGCGCACCGCGCGTGACTGAAACGCCGGGGATGTCAATTGCCTAGTCAGCTTTTCTGTCTGTCACCAGGGCGCGCGTTCAGACTGCGCGCAGTGCTGCTGATCGGGCTCTGGTTGCTGCCGACCCTGGTCGCAGCCCAAGGCCGGGCTCAGCCCCAGCCCGGCGCCCAGGCCCAGCCTGGCGCTCCGGCCCAGGGACTCGACTGTGGTCGCGGACCAGAGGACAAGTTCGATGAAGAACGCTGGAAACTGAGCGAAGACGGGATCGTCGGCGACGAGCAAAATCGCCTTGTCTGGAAGCAATGCCCCGAAGGTCTGCATGGCGAGCGCTGTCGTGAGGGTCGTCTGGCCTATTTGTCCTGGGAGCGTGCGCTCGAGATCGCCGAGAACAGCACCTTCGCGGGCTTTGATGACTGGCGTATCCCCAAGCTCGACGAACTGCGCCAGATCATCCAGCCCGGCTGCTTTTTCCCGGCCGTGAATTTGTCGCTCTTCCCCAACACACCTTCGGGCTGGTTTTGGTTCGACTCCGCTGAGGCGGACAATTCCCCTCGCGCTGGCCAGCTTGGTTTCGCTTTTGGCAAGGAGTTTAGCGGCAATCAGCGCAATATCGTCCATCTGCGCCTGGTCCGGGAGCTTCCCGAAGAAGGCGAAGCCGAGGCGGACGCCGCAGCTCAAGAGCCCGCGCCAGACGCAGAGGCACCAGATGCCGGTGCGGAGCCGCCTGCGGGAGAACCGGGCGCTGCCGAAGCTGGTCAGAATGCAGCAGGCGCTGCCGGAGCTGACGGACAGGCCGCCGAGCCCGAGCCGGCGGACGCAGCGGCTGATCAGCCTGGCGCACCTGTCGCTGATCAGGCCGGAGAACCGGTCGCTGATCAGGCTGGCGACCAAACTCCAGAACCCGCAGCCGCCCAGGGAACCGCTGAGAATCCCGATCAGCCAGCCGAGCAACCCGCTGCCGGCGCCGCTGCTCAGGAACCTGGACTGCTGCCAGGTCCGCCCCCAATTGCGCCTCCGGCTGAGCCCCCAGCATTGCCCCCAATTGCGCCCCTAGCCCCCGCTCCCGCCAATTGATCCAGGACCAACCAGGGCATAGCGGTTGAAGCTGAAAAACGTTTCGTCATTCGATGCCATGATGGTTTCTCATAATTGGGGCGCTTTGATAACCGGCACTTCCGGTCAGAAAACTAGCGCGACCGCCGCCGGCGTCGTGCCTGATAAGCGGCGATCTGCTGCACGATCTGGCCGAAGGGCAGGGCGTCAAGACGGCCAAATTCGGCAATGGCGCGTTCGATCAAGGCGTCGATGTCGCCGACCATCAAGGGCAGTTTGCGTGCCGGCCAGAGCGCCTTGTGCAGGCCTTGCAGACCGCCAACCTGGACCCGCAGGGCCTTGTTGTGAGCCAGTGCGGACTGCTGATCCAGGGTTTTTAGGGTAAAGCGGGCCTGGGTGCGCAGAATCTCGAGCAGCGCCGCACAGCGCGTTCGCGCCGGCTCGGCATTGCAACGCACCCCTTCGCGCTCGGCCAGGCAGAAGCGACTGGCGCGCGAACAGTCGCACTGGCCGGTCAGAATCGCCTTTTCATAGGGGCAGGCACATTCGTTGATTTCATCGTAGGTTTCGCGCAGTGCCTGGGAGTCCATGCTGTTTCGGATCTGGTGTCAGGGAGCGGAAGAGTGCCTGGAGAGGAGTGATGAGTGTGTGGGCGTGGTAGGCGTTTCTCACTCCTCGCGGCGCGTTTCTCGAAAGGCCTGCAACTGGCGCCGGTCGCGTTTGGTGGGGCGACCCTGTGGGCGTGGGCCGTGCTGGGCATTCTCGCGCGCGGCGCGGGCGAGTTCCTGGCGGCGCAATCGGCTGGCCTCGTCCTCGGCGTACAAAAGCGCTGCCTCGCTTGCCGGGCGGCGTTGTTTGGCCAGAGCGCGAACTTCGATCTCCCAGGCCAGTTCGCCTTTTTGGATGTGCACGCGGCTGCCGGGGCGCAGCGCGCGGCTTGGCTTGCAGCGTTGGCCGTCCACCTGCACCTTGCCACCACTCACGGCGGTGATCGCGAGTTGCCGGGTTTTAAAAAATCGCGCAGCCCACAGCCATTTGTCCAGCCGCTGGCTGGCTCCGGGCGCATCGGGCGTTGCGCTCATGCCGGGTCTTCCCCGAGCAGCAGCGGGTCGAGCCGCTCATCCATGTCGAGCTCGGCCATGTCATCATAGCCACCGATATGGTGCCCATTGATGAAAATCTGCGGCACCGTCAGGCGCTCGCTGCGCTGGATCATCACCGCCTCCTGCGAGGGGTCTTGATCGATGCGGATTTCCTCGAATTCCACCCCTTTTTTAGTCAGCAGCCGCCGGGCGCGCACGCAGTACGGGCAGAAGGCGGTGCTGTACATTTCAATTTTGACCATCGTGCGTTCGATTCGACTGATCTGGTTTAATACCCATGAGGCCGCGCTCGCTCAGCGCGTGCGACCCCGCCTCAGGATAACAAGTTTAGGAAGCCGCCCGATATGTATCGCGACACCCCCAAGCCAACCCGGCTGGAAGATTACCAGCCGCCCGAGTTCCTGATCGACCGCGCCGAACTGCGCTTTGATCTCGACGCCGTCGAGACCCTGGTCAGCGCAGCGCTTGAGATTCGCCGCAATCCGGCTGCCAAGCGCGGCGATGGCTCGCTGCGCCTGGATGGTGAACAGCTGGAGTTGCTGGAAATCGCGCTTGATGACCGGGCGCTGCCGCCGGTCGAGTATGTTGTCGACGAGCGGACGCTGGTCGTACAACGGGTGCCGGATCGCTTCCAGTTGCGCACCCGTGTGCGCATTCATCCTGCCGCCAACACCGCGCTTGAGGGGCTATATATCTCCGGCGACATGCTTTGCACTCAGTGCGAGGCCGAGGGCTTTCGGCGGATGACCTATTTTCTCGACCGCCCGGATGTGATGGCGCGCTTTGCCGTCACTCTGGTCGCTGATGCGACGCGCTATCCGGTGCTGCTGTCCAATGGTAATCCCATCGACCAAGAGACTCTACCCGGTGGCCGCCATCTGGCGCGCTGGGAAGACCCCTTCCCCAAGCCGAGCTACCTCTTCGCCCTGGTGGCCGGCGATCTGGCGCGCATCGAGGACAGCTTCACCACTGCCTCCGGTCGTGAGGTCGCGCTGCACCTTTATATGGAGCCGCGAAATCGCGATAAATGCGGCCATGCCATGCGCTCGCTGAAAGCCGCCATGCGCTGGGACGAGGAGCACTATGGCCGCGAGTACGATCTGGATTTGTTCATGATTGTTGCCGTCAGCCATTTCAACATGGGCGCCATGGAGAACAAGGGGCTCAATGTCTTCAATGCCAAGTATGTCCTGGCGAGCCCCGAGACCGCGACCGATCAGGATTTTGCCGGCATCGCGTCGGTGGTGGCGCACGAATATTTTCACAACTGGACCGGTAACCGCATCACCTGCCGCGACTGGTTCCAGTTGAGCCTGAAAGAAGGCTTTACTGTGTTTCGGGATCAGGAATTCAGCGCCGACCAGGGCGGGCGCGATGTCCAACGCATCGCTGATGTCCGTGCCCTGCGCGCGCGCCAGTTCCCGGAAGATGCCGGGCCCATGGCGCATCCGGTGCGCCCGAGCAGTTATATTGAGATTAATAATTTCTACACCACGACCGTTTACGAGAAGGGCGCCGAGCTGGTGCGCATGCAGGCGCGACTGCTTGGTCCCGAGCGTTTCCGTGCTGCCACCGATCTGTATTTTCAACGCCACGACGGCCAGGCGGTGACAACTGAAGATTTCGTGCGCTGCATGGAAGACGCGAGCGGCCTGGACCTGACCCAATTCCGCCGCTGGTATGAGCAGGCCGGCACGCCGGTGCTCGAGTGCACGGCGGACTGGGAGGCAGGGCAGGGCACTTATCGGCTGGAAGTGCGCCAGCACACCGACCCCACCCCGGGCCAGCCCGAGAAGTCACCGCGGCACATGCCGCTCGCGCTCGGGCTGATCGGTACCGACGGACGAGAACTCCCGGTGCAACTGGCCGGCGAGCCCGCGCCAATCGGGCCCGGTACCCGGGTACTGGAGCTGCGCGAGGCGCGGCAGGTGTTTGAGTTCGTGGGGCTCAGCGAGCGCCCGGTGCCCTCGCTGCTGCGCGGCTTCTCAGCACCAGTTAAGCTGCGTTTTCCCTATTCTGACGAGGAACTGACTCGCCTGATGGCTGCGGACCCAGACGGCGTGGCGCGCTGGAATGCCGCCCAGCAACTGGCCGAGCGGGTGCTGCTGGCCATGGTCGTGACACCCGACACGCCGCCCCCGCAAGCCTTCATCGACGCCTTTGCCGCCGCGCTGGGTGACCAAGAGGCCGATCCGGCGCTGCTCGCCGAGGTGCTGGCACTGCCTTCAGAGTCCTATCTGGGGGATCAAATGCAAGCGGTGGATGTCGATGGCATCCACCGCGCGCGCGAGGCGCTGATGGTGCAGGTCGCCACTGCCCTGCGCGCCGATCTGCTCGAGCGCTATCATGCGCTGCATCGATTCGAGCCGGTGACGGATCAGGCCGCAGCTTCGACCGATCGCGAGCCGGATCTTTCCCCTGCTGCCATGGGCCGGCGCGCGCTCAAGAACCTGTGTCTGGGCTACTTGATGCGCGCGCCCGATGATGCGGTTCTTGCCCTATGCCAACGCCAGTATGCGACCGCCGCCACCATGACTGACCGCATCGCCGGACTGCGTGGGCTCATCCGCCTGCGCGACACCGATCAAGCCGAACTGGCCGAGCAAGCGCTGACCGATTTCTATCAACGCTGGTCGCAGGACGCGCTGGTGCTGGACAAATGGTTTGCGATTCAGGCTCAGGCCAGCGCGCCGGGCACCTTGGGCCGCGTCAAGCAACTGCTCAGGCACGCGAATTTTTCCATCGGCAACCCCAACCGGGTGCGCAGTCTGATTGGCGCCTTCGCCGCTGGCAATCCGGTCTGCTTCCACGCTGCCGACGGCGGCGGTTATCGGTTGTTGGCCGAACAAGTCGCGCGCCTCGATCCGCTCAACCCGCAACTGGCCTCGCGGCTTTTGCATCCGCTCACCCAGTGGCGCCGCCATGATGCCAGCCGTCAGGCGCTGATGCGCGCCGAGCTGGAAGGGCTGCGTGCGCGCGATGGCATCTCGCCTGATTTGTTCGAGGTGCTGGGCAAGTGTCTCGATGCCTGAGCCGGCCATGGGTGAGCAGATTTCGCCAAAGCGCGGACCAGGGCAGGGGCTCAAGCAGCAAGCTGGGCAGGGAGTGCAGGGGGGCCAACCTGAGCTAGCCGTGGCGCTGTGGATCTCGCTTGCCGAGCAGCGGCTCGCCTTGCTTGGTCGCGACGGGTTGCGCCATTTTTACCCCATCTCAACCGCCGTGAACGGACCCGGCGAGCGCAACGGCAGCGGCTGCACGCCGCTCGGCCTGCACCGAGTGCGGTTAAAAATTGGCGATGGTTGCCCACCCGGCACCGTGTTTCGCGCCCGGCGGCCGACCGGAGAAATCTACAGCCCCGAGCTGGCGGCGAGTTATCCGAACCGGGACTGGATTCTCACCCGTATTCTATGGCTTAGCGGGCAGGAGCCCGGTCGCAATCGCGGTGGCGACTGCGATACGCTGCGTCGTTTCATTTACATTCACGGTTGCGCGGACGCCGAGCCCATGGGTGTGCCGCGCTCCCATGGCTGCATCCGTATGCGCGACCCCGACCTGCTGGAGCTCTTCGCGCGCACGCCCATGGGCACTCCGGTGCGCATTGAGCCAGGTCCCTTTCCGCTTGATCTCGGCTGGGGAGGCTGCCTCTGATGGCCGGGGCGCTGTTCGGGCGTCTGGGCGCCACCCTGGTGGTGATGCTGGGCGTCTCCACCCTGGTGTTTTTGCTCCTGCATCTGGTGCCGGGCGATCCGGTCGAGGCGATGCTCGGCGAGAGTGCTCGCCCCGCCGACCTGGCCGCGCTACGCGCCCATCTGGGACTGGACCGCCCACTGTCGGTGCAATACCTGGATTATCTCGCCGGGCTGACGCGGCTCGACCTGGGCCAGTCCCTGACCGACCAGCGCCCGGTTGCTGACATGATCGCCGAGCGCTTTCCCGCCACCCTGCAACTGACTTTGGCCGCGCTGACACTGGCAGTCCTCATCGCCCTGCCGCTCGGCGTGCTGGCGGCGCGCCACCAGGGCGGGCCACTCGACTCTGCCGCCATGGGCTTCTCGGTGCTCGGGATGGCAGTGCCCAATTTCTGGCTCGGCCCCATGCTGATACTGGTGTTCTCCCTGTGGCTTGGCTGGACGCCAGTCAGTGGCCGCGAGGGCTGGAATAGCCTCATCCTGCCGGCGCTGACACTTGGCACCGGACTGGCCGCGCTGCTGGCCCGCATGGTGCGCGCTAGCCTGCTGGAGGTGCTGGGCGAGGACTACATCCGCACCGCTCGCGCCAAGGGCCTGAATGAATCCGCCGTGCTTTGGCGTCATGCCCTGCGCAACGCCGCCCTGCCCATCCTGACCCTGCTCGGTCTGCAACTCGGCGGCCTGCTCGGCGGTGCCGTCATCACCGAGACCGTCTTCTCCTGGCCCGGCATTGGCAGCCTGCTGGTCGACGCCATCAAAGCCCGCGACTACCCCGTGGTGCAGGGCTGCGTGCTGCTGATCAGCCTGATCTATGTCGGCGTCAATACCCTAACAGATGTGTTGTATTTATGGATCGACCCGCGCATTGGGCGGGCTTGATCGCGCACCAATCGTGCGACAGAATCGCTGGTGCGAATTTCAGGCATCGGGTCGTTCGCCTCCGCGCTGGCGCAATTCTTCGGCAATATCCTCAGCACTCGTCAGCTGACCGCCGGACGCGAGTTATACCAATCGCAAACTGGTTATCGGTTTTGGGTCGGGTGACGGCCACGGGGGTCTCGGCGGCCCTTGATCGGATCAGGGACGCCGCCGGGAAGCCTACAGGGAGGTATTCACGGCGTCCCCCGTGGCCGTCACCCGGCCCAAAACGAGCCGAAATCTCAAAGGGTTTCGGTATAGGCGTTGCGTGCCTGAAGTGCCAGCCGGCCCATTTTGCTCATGGGTTGGTAATGATCATCCGCAAGGTCTTGCATGTGTAATCCGGGCCGGCCAGCCAGCCAGCCGAGGCCGCAGCAGTGCTATGCTGAGGCAACTTGTCCCCGCCATGGAGCAGAGCAACCATGCACTTTCCCTATGGTCTGAGCGATTTTGGCACCCTGAGGCAGGAGGGTTACTGGTACCTCGACCGCACCGACCGTCTGGCCGCGCTCGAGAACACCGGGCGGCAGCTTATCTTCCTGCGCCCGCGCCGCTTCGGCAAAAGCCTGCTGCTCTCCATGTTGGAGCACTATTACGATCTGAACCGCTCCGAGCAATTCGATGCGTTGTTCGCCACCCTGGCGGTGGGGCAGAACCCGACGCCTCTGCGCAATCAGTTTTTCGTGCTCAAATGGGATTTCTCGCTGGTCGCTGCGCATGGGGAGATCGGCGATATTGAAGTGGCGCTGCATCGGCACATCAACGGGCGCATTCGTGCCTTCGCCCGGCGCTATCGCGAGCGATTGCCAGAACCGATTCAGATCCATCCCGAGGATTCCCTCACCTCTTGGGAGACACTCTTGAGTGTCCTTTCCCAAACTCCCCACAAACTCTATCTGCTGATCGACGAATACGACAACTTCGCCAACGAGGTACTGATGGCCGCCCAGCCCGGCGGGCAGGATCGTTACCAAACGCTGCTCCAGGGCGAAGGCTTGATGAAAACGGTGTTCAAGTCCGTTAAGGCCGCTGCTGGCGGGCAGGGACTTGATCGGGTGTTCATCACCGGCGTCTCGCCCGTGGTCTTGAGCGACATGACCAGCGGCTACAACGTGGGCAAGGATATTTTCCTGCTGCCCCAATTCAACGACCTGTGCGGCTTTACCGAGGGGGAAGTGGCTGCCGTTTTGAACCAGCTTACCCAAGAAGGAGGCGATTGGTCTGCGGACAAGGCGCTGGCGACCATGCGCACCTTCTACAACGGTTATCGCTTTAGCGAGGAGGCCGAGGAAAGTCTCTACAACCCCACTCTGAGCCTGTACTTTTTCGACGCGCTGTTCACCCAAGGCAAATACCCCCGGCAGATGCTCGATGAAAACCTGGCCATGGATCGCAACAAGCTGATTTATATCGCCTCGCTACCCCATGGCGAGGAGCTATTGATCGAAGCGCTAAGTGGCGATGACCGAGTGCTGGTGCCGGAACTGGTGCAGCGCTTTGGCGTCGCCGATGTACTGGCGGCAGTGAAGGATCAGCCCTTCATGGTGTCCTTGCTGTATTTCTTTGGCATTCTCACCTTGGCAGGCTTGAACTCCTTTAACGAGTGCCAGATGCGCATTCCCAATCTGGTGGCGCGCGGGCTCTATGTGGAGCGTTTGCGCGAACGCTGGCTGCCGCCGAGCGGACGCGCACGCGAGCTGCCCGACGCCGTGCGCGCCCTTGGCCAGCAAGGCGATCTCGCGCCCCTGTGCGCGCTGATCGAACAGAGCTATTTCGCCGTGCTGTCTAACCGAGATTATCGCTGGACCAACGAGTTGCTGGTGAAATTCGCCTTCCTGACCCTCTTGTTCGACGACCGTCTCTACATGGCCGTCTCTGAGCTGGAGACCGAGCGCGGCTATGCCGATCTTGCCTTGATCGTCCGCCCGGACATGCGTCGCTTTCAGGCACTTGATCTGCTGCTGGAATTCAAATATCTGAGCCTGAAGGAACTGGGCATGAGCGGCGCGCGAGTGCGGCAGGAATCCCGCGAGGCATTGGTCAAACAACCGGCGGTAGCCGCCAAGCTCGATGAGGCCGAAGCCCAGGCCCGCGACTACGGCGGCACCCTGACGAAACGCCATGGCCTGACCGACCTGCGCGCTTTCGCCGTGGTCGCCCTAGGGGTGGAGCGGCTGGTGTTTCGACCCCTTTCTGACTGAAGCACGCCCTCCCGTTCGATCTCCCGTACCTCGCCCCTCAGGACCCGGAAAAACGGTTCAGAAAATCGGGTATTTGTTGAAGTCTGCGCAAGAGCGCCAATTTCCTACCCCGACGGTCGGTTAATCTGTTATCGGCCTTTCGGTAAAGCGTCACTTTCACTAGAGGGTAAGACTATGAGCGATGAAGCACTGCGTAGAAAAAATCGTCTGGGCTTTTGGATGACGGCAGCAGTCTGTCTGCTGCCACTGGTGCCCTATGCCATGCATGCCGGGTCCTGATTCATAGTCCTGGCCGCTCCGAGAGATGAAGATGTTTTTCTAGGCTAAAAAAGGGGCGGTAATGTGAAACCCAAGAACCCGGCTTTCCGCCGGGTTCTTGCATTTTGGGAGCTTTGGTCCGCTCAATAAACAAGGGTATTGAAGCCGGACCAAGTCCGGCCGCCGTTCAAAAAAGGGGGCATCAAGCCGCCTCGACCCGATTACGGCCATTCTCCTTGGCGCGATAGAGCGCGGTATCGGCCCGTTTGATGAGTTGATCTAGGCTTTCGGCTGGGGCTCGTGTGGCCACACCGAAGCTGGCGGTAATGGCGAGTGGCTCTTTGCCGCCTGTATCAATGGGAGCAGCCATCAGACAGGCACGCAGGCGCTCGGCGGTGGCCATGGCCGTTTGCTGGCCTTGGCCCACCACAAAGACAATGAATTCCTCGCCACCATAGCGCACGGCAATATCGGTTGCGCGGCTGGAGGTGGTCAGCAGGGCCGCGACGCTTTGCAGTACGCGATCCCCAATGCCGTGGCCATAGGTGTCGTTGATGCGCTTGAAATGATCGACATCGAGCATAATGGCGGCGAATTCCGCCTTAGGGTCGCGATCATGCAGGGCACAATGGCGGCTCATCACATCCTGCATGTAAAAGCGGGTAAAAAGCCCCGTTAAAGCATCCCGAATGGAGCGCTGATAGGCTTTTTCCCGCTCCTGATCGATTTCCCGATAAATAACCTCGCGCTCCAAGGCCACCTGTAGCGGATCGGCGAGCTGCTTGACGATCTGCTCGACACCCTTGGTGACCGGAATACGCTCGCGCAGGGTGATGATGGCAAAGCCATCGATGCGCTGTTGCGAGGGGCCAATCAGCGGAATGGCAATGCGCGATCCCGTGCCGGAGCCGCTGTATTCCTCACAAAAGGCGCCAGCGCATTGGTGATGATCGATAAAAGCCGGATCGACCTGATGGGCGCTTACCCACTGCTCGCGATCCTGGCCGATGAATTGGCAGAACTCCGGGGATTCGCATTCAATGCTGCCGGAGAAGCGATTTTCTGGATTGAGTACCAGCATGTTCCCATCCGGCAGAGCAGTGTAATAATCGATGCGCTCCGCTGGCAGACTGCGCTGCACCAGTTCTAGCAGGCGGGTGGCGATGTCGCGGAAATCCCGATACAGCAGCATGGTCTCGGCAATGTCGCGCAGGGTGGCATTGAGTCGCGAGAGCCGCCGAATATCGCTGTCATCCTGACCGAGCAGATAAATGCCGCAATCGAGCTGCTTGAGCTGTTCGATCAGAAATGGGACCAGGGAGCGCGGAATAATGGAGCCATGCTGCGCGGCAATGATCTCCACCGGATAGCGCTCAATCTGCGCCATGGCATAGCCAAGAATGTCATTGCTTGGCATGTAATGCTCATGAAAGGGTTTGAGCGCCTCGATATGGGATTCCCCGCGCGCGACCAGGGTGGGTTGTTCGGTAAAGCCGCCGAATAGATCGCTGGAAAACAGCACCCCGGTCTTGGGGTCAAAGGTGCAGATGGCGCCGGGAAAATGCGCATAGGGCGTGAAAATGAACTTCAACTCCCGATCAACCAGCGGCAGGCGCCAGTCGTTTTGATCGACCAGCCAGAAGGGCATTTTGAGTCCGTAATGGCGCAGCAGGGCATGGGCACGCCAGTGGGTGACCACCACGGCATCCTCACGCTCGGTGATGGCGTCGATCAAGGGCAGCGCGGCGGTAATGTCGGGGTCCTGATGGTGACAGACAAAGTAACGAATCTGGGTGAAGGGAATCACCTGCTCGATTTTGCGCAGAGTACTGGGAAAGGTCAGGCGCGAGCCGGGGTCGAACAGCACAGACTGATCGCCCTGTTCGAGCAGATAAACATGGCACTGAAAGGGGTCATCCGGCAGCACATGCCCGACCCACCAGACCCGCTCGGCGATTTCGAGCGCCTTGTTGGTGTCGGCCCCGATCAGATGCCTGAGTTCCGGGTCCATATCTGGGTTCAGAGAGGATGACTTGTCCAGAAAACTTCTCCAGTGCGCGCGCGGTTCCGGCGGCTGTTGCTCTTTGCCACTTTGCTATGACCCGACTATATACCAAAACCCTTTGAGATTTTGGCTCGTTCTGGGTCGGGTGACGGCCACGGGGGACGCCGTGAATACATCCCTGTAGGCTTCCCAGGGGCGTCCTGCTGCCGAGACCCCCGTGGCCGCTACCCGTACCCAAACTGACAACCAGTTTGCGATTGGGATAGCACCGCGCGCACGGGGGCGCGAACGCAGATCCGCCATCCCAGGAGACGCCATGCGGTAGAGACACTCCCGCTCATTGGGGGGGCAGCGGGAGTGTTCGCGCGAGGAGGGAATTCCGACCAGGCTACTGGGGAATGTCATGGCGGGGGTGACTCGAAAAGGGCAGACTGGCGCACTATTTACTGAAGCATTCAACGGAATTTAGGGAACCCAACAATGAGTCACTTTTCAGAAAGCGGCGGTCGCGCCGTTCCCAGTCAGCGTTTGAGTCGCCTGTGGCATCTCGGTCGCGCCACCACTGATCTGGCCGCTGGTGTTGGCGTGCGCGGTCTGATGGAACTGGCGCGCTCGCGTGGTTCTGAGTCCAACCGCATTCGTCTCAGTCCGGTCGCCACCCAGCGTTTTACCGACCGCCTCGCGCGCATGCGCGGCGCGGTGATGAAAATGGGCCAGATGATGTCCATGGACGGCGCCGATGTGTTTACGCCCGAGGCGGCCGCCATTATGGGCAGCCTGCGTGAGCGTGCCGAGCCGATGCCGCTCAGTCAACTCGCGCAGGTGCTGGAACGAGAATGGGGGGCGGATTGGAACAAGAACTTTCGTCGCTTTGACTTCACCCCCATCGCAGCGGCTTCCATTGGCCAGGTGCATCGCGCCGAGACCAAGGACGGGCGCCAACTGGCGCTGAAGATTCAGTTCCCGGGTGTGCGTGAGAGCATCGATAGCGACATCGACAATCTGGGCTTTCTCGCCCGCACCTTAGGCATGGCGCCTAAAGGGATGGATCCGCAGCCGCTGCTTGATGAGGCGCGCCGCCAGCTGCACCAGGAGGCCGACTACCAGGCCGAAGCCGAGGCACTGGAGGCCTATCGCGCGCGCATTGGCGATGATCCCGCCTTTTTGGTGCCGGCGGTGCATCGGGATATCAGTACCGCCCAGGTGCTGGCGATGGATTATATCGAGGGGGTGTCGATTGATCGGCTGTCAGAGACAGGATTCAGCCGCCAAGAGCGTGATCGCGTCTCCAGTGCGCTGACGGACCTGACCTTGCGCGAGCTGTTTGGCTTTCAGCTCGCACAGACGGACCCGAATTTCGGCAACTATTTCTATCAGCCGGAGTCCGGGCGGGTGGTGTTGCTGGACTTTGGCGCTACCGCGCGCATTGCGCCTTCGCTGGTCGCGGGGTTTCGCCGCCTCGCCGCCGCTGGCATGGCCGACGATGTGCCCGCCATGCACCAAGCGATCATTGATCTCGGTTATCTCAGGGCCGATGCGCCGCGCCAGAATGTCGATGCCCTGACCGAACTCATGCGCCTGTCCGGCGAGATGCTGCGTACTGAGGGTATTTACGACTTTGGCACCTCGGATCTGTTCGAACGCATTTATCAGCGCGGGCGCGAGCTATACCTGGCCGGTGCCTTCAGCGAGCTGCCCGATCCGTCCAGTTTGTTCCTGCACCGGAAGTTTGTTGGCACCTTCATGCTGTGCCGGCGGCTGCGTGCGCGCATTGATTTCCGCGCCATGATGACGCGGCATCTATAACAGCGCGCGACGAGTGAGCTGCGAGAGATGGTTGCTAGGGGCGACCTCCAGGTCGCCCAAGGCCAATGCTGGAATGCTCAGGTTCTTGGCGGGCTCCAGGGCAGCATGCGCTCAAGCGCATGATCCTTGCGCACATACTGATGCCACAGAGCTGCGGCGATATGCAGCCCAACCAGGCTCAGCAGATAAATCGCCATTGGCGAGCCGTGCAGAATCTCCATCACATGATGCAGCCAGGGCTGATCGCCGACCAGAGATGGCACGGGTATGCCAAAGAAGTTGGCCGGGATGTCCTTGGAGGCAACACGCAAATAGCCAAAAATGGGAATGGCCAGGGTAGAGAGATTCAGCAGCATGTGCGCGGCCTTGGCCGCCAGCACCGACCACTGGGGTGCATCCAGCAGCTCAGGAGGGGGAGCGATCTTGGCCCAGAAAATGCGCGCGAAGGTCAGCCCAAAGACCAAAATCCCGAAGGACATGTGCAGCCCAAGCCAGAACTTGAAGGCATCTGAGTCTTCCGCCGACCCGCTGCGCAGGGCGTTGGTGATTAGCAGGCCCACCAGCAGCAGCGCCACTAGCCAGTGGAAACCTTGGGCGATGATGCCGTATTTTCGAATGTCCGAAGCCGATTCGGTGCTCATGACGATGGTCCTCGTGGTGACTCGGTTAACTAAGGCGGCGAGTTTGCAAAAGAAGCCCGACCTTCGTCATGGCTGAATCGCAAGTCACGCCCCAGGCTGTTGTTTGCCGAATAGATTGGTTCAGCGCTGGACCTTGGCGGTAAGCCAAGGCCCAGGTGGCAAGGTGTTGCGTTATTGCTGTGCCGGTGGTGCCGCCATGTCCCCGTGCTGTTGCTGCATTTCTTCCATGCGTCTTTGCATTTCCTGCTGCAACTCATCGAAGAAAGCGGTGGCTTCTTCGGCACTGGCCACGCCATCGCTGTTGGCGTCCATGCGCCCGAAAGAGTCTAGTGCGGGCTGCATGAATTCGTCCGCGCTCACCTGTCCGTTTTTGTCGGTGTCGAGATTTTGAACAAAGGTTTCGCCTGGGTCTGGCATGCCGCGCTTTTTCATCTCTGCCATCATCTCCGGCGGCGCCTGCTTGGCAAAGGCTTCGCTGGCTTCTTCAGTGGAGATGGCGCCGTCGCCATTGGCGTCGGTCTCTGTGAAGCGTTGCTGTTGCGGGGTCTTGATTTCATCGACGGACACCTGGCCATCGCCATTTTTGTCGAGTTCTTTCATAAAGGCAGCGGTCGGTGTCGTTGGCCCATCGGCGGGTGGCTCTTGGGCCAGGGCGCTGGTGGCGAGCACTAGGGTCGCGAGTGAGGTGGTCAACAGGTTGGGGATCAGGTTGAAGGTGCGCATGAGCTAAGAAACTCCATTCTAATAAAGCGTGGAAGCGGCAGGATTGCCGGGAAACCTTAAGCCAAAGAATCCAGGGGGGACGCATTGGCCATTGCTGCGATAGGGTAATGCGCCAGCGGTGCGCTCGCAAACCCGATGTGCGACCAGTCCCGCTGCGGGCTGACTTTGCGGCTGCCGGATCGCATTGGGGGCTGCCCGAACCCTGGGTTACACTGAGACTCCCTTTAGCAACCCTAATCTGTTCGCATGACTCAGCCCGCATCCACCGTCGCTCCGATGGCTCCCACCGCACCAGCCTGGCGTATTCGCGAAATTCCCTACAATTACACCTCCTTTTCTGATCGCGAGATTGTGATCCGCTTTCTTGGCGAGTCAAGCTGGCGACTGATCGAAGAGCTGCGCGGCTCAAGGCGCACCGGGCGTTCGGCGCAGATGCTGTTTGAGGTGCTGGGCGACATGTGGGTGGTCAGCCGCAATCCTTATTTGCAGGAGGATTTGCTCGATAGCCCGCGACGCCTGCGGCAGTTGATCGAGGGGCTTGAGCAGCGCCTGGATCTGTTCGAACAGCGCCTGAATCAAAACCAAAAAGCCGCTGCTTTGCTGGACGCCGGGCGGGAGGCTGTGCGGCGTTTTGCCGAGGGTTTTCAGCAGGATCTGGCGCTGCGCGGGCGTATCGAAAAGCGCCTGGCCGAGGTGACCCGGCGGGATAATATTCAGTTCGGCGGCCTGGCGCGGGTTTCCCATGCCACGGACGCGACCGACTGGCGCGTGGAGCTGCCCTTTGTGGTCATCAGCCCGGATGCCGAGGCCGAGGTCGCGCCCATTGTCGCCGCCTGCATCGATTGCGGGCTGTCGCTGATTGCCCATGGCGGTAACACCGGCTATACCGGCTCGGGTGTGCCCTTATCTGCGCGTACAGCGGTGATCGACACCGAGAAGCTCGATACGCTGTCACAAGTCGAGACCATGGTCCTGACCGGCGTGGCCGAGCCTGTGCCAACGGTGCTTTGCGGCGCCGGCGTGGTGACGCGCCGGGTGGCGGAGCGAGCGGAAGCCCAGGGCCTCGCCTTCGCGGTCGATCCGACCTCCCAGGATGCCTCCTGCATCGGCGGCAATGTAGCCATGAATGCCGGCGGCAAGAAGGCCGTCATCTGGGGGACGGCGCTCGATAATCTTGCCTCCTGGCGCATGGTGACACCCGAGGCGCAGTGGCTGGAGGTTGAGCGCCTGGACCATAACCTCGGCAAGCTCCAGGACGCCGAACGGGTGCGCTTTCGTATCCAGCGTTTTGCCACCGATGGCCAGACGCCTATTGGCGAGCCGGAGCTGATTGATGTGCCGGGCGGCAGCTTCCGCAAGGCCGGTCTTGGCAAGGATGTGACCGACAAGGCGCTGAGCAACCTGCCCGGGGTCCAGAAGGAGGGCTGCGACGGCATTATCACCTCCGCACGCTTCATCCTGCATCGCATGCCAGCGCATACCCTGACGCTGTGCCTGGAGTTCTTCGGCGCCGATCTCGAGCGCGCGGTGCCGGCCATCGTCGAGATCAAGGACATGATCGATGGCCTGCCTGAGGTGCAGATCGCCGGGCTGGAGCATCTGGATGAGCGCTACATCCGTGCGGTCAACTATTCCACCAAGGCCGCGCGGCGCGAGCTGCCCAAGATGGTGCTGCTCGCCGACCTGGTGTCCGATGACGATGCGGCGTTGGGAGCTGCGGCTGCGGCCGTGCGCGAAAGCGTCACCGCGCGCGATGGCGAGAGCTTCATCGCCACCAGCCCCGAGGCGCGCCGGCGCTTCTGGCTCGACCGCGCCCGCACCGCGGCCATCTCGCGCCATACCAATGCCTTCAAGATCAACGAGGACGTGGTCATCCCGCTCGGGCGCCTGGCCGACTACAGTCGCGCCATTGAGCGCATCAATATCGAGCAGTCCATTGGCAACAAGGACCGCATCCTGGCTGCCGTGCTGGAGTATCTGTCCGGCCCCATGCCGCAGGCGGCACCCCTGGACCACGAAGACTCGGCCGAAGGGCAGGCCATTGTGGCCGCCAAATGCGAGGCGGCGCGGGAGGCTGTCAGTCAGGCACGGACTCGCTGGCAGCAAATACTCGCCGCACTCGACGAACCGGCCGCCGACCACCTCGAGTTGCTGCGCGAGAAGGAACGCGGCTTGATCCGCGCCGATGACGATCGCGGTGACACTCTGCTCGCCATGCTGCTGCGCCGCGATCTGCGCCAGAGCTATCGCAAGGAGGTCGCCAATCGGCTCAATGAACTCTTCGCCGGGCAGGAACTGCAACCGGTGCGCGAGCATCTCGCCGGCATTCATCGCAAGATTCGCGACGCGCGCCTGTTCGTTGCCCTGCACATGCACGCCGGTGACGGCAATGTGCACACCAACATCCCGGTGCATTCCGCCGACTACGAGATGCTGCACGAGGCCGACCGCATCGTCGATCGCATCATGACGCTGGCGTCCGACTTGGGCGGCGTCATCTCCGGCGAGCATGGCATTGGGCTCACCAAGGTGCGCTATCTGGAGCCCGAACGGCTCGCCGCCTTTGCCGCGTACAAGGAGCGGGTCGACCCCCAGGGGCGCTTCAATCCCGGCAAGCTGCTTGCCGGTAGCGGACTGGAGCTGGCCTACACCCCCTCGCTGCGGCTGGTCGAGCGCGAGGCCATCATTCTGGAAGAGACTGAGCTCGGCGCGCTGAATGATGACGTCAAACACTGTCTGCGCTGCGGCAAATGCAAGCCCAAGTGCATGACCCATGTGCCGCGCGCCAATCTGTCCTACTCGCCGCGCAACAAGATTCTCGGCACCGGCCTGATTATCGAGGCTTTTTTGTACGAGGAGCAGACCCGTCGCGGGCTGTCCCAGCGGCATTTCGCCGAGATGAACGACATCGCCGACCATTGCACCATCTGCCATCACTGCCAGCCGCCCTGTCCGGTGAATATCGACTTTGGCGATCTCACCATGCGTCTGCGCCGCATGCTGGTCGAGCGCGGCAAGAAGCGCAGCAACCCCGGCGCCTGGGCGGCGATGCAGTTCCTCAACGCGCACGACCCGCGCCTGGTGCGCCTGCTGCGCCGAGTGCTGGGTCGGGGCGGTTTCGCCGGTCTCAACCTGGCGCATCGGTTTGCGGCGCGCCTGGGCCTGACCAAAGGGCCGACCATGGCCCCCGGCGCCACCACCGGTCGGCCGCAACCAGTCGATCAGGTGCGGCAACTGGTCAGCCGGCCGATCCGGGTCGAGCTGCCCAAGCAGGGTTATCGGGAGGTGCTGCAGCTTGAGGACAAAACCCGCATCCCTATTCTGTGCGATCCCCAGGGCGCCCACGGCGAGGACGAACAGGCGGTGTTCTACTTCCCCGGCTGCGGTTCGGAGCGGCTGTTCTCGGACATCGGCCTGGCGACTCTGGCCATGCTCTACCACCAGGGCGAGCGGGTCATTCTGCCACCGGGTTATCTCTGCTGCGGCTATCCACAACGCGGTGCGGGATTAGAACAGCGCGGTCAGCGCATCACCATGGAAAACCGGGTGTTATTCCACCGCGTCGCCCACACGCTCAATTATCTCGACATTCACACCGTGCTAGTCTCCTGCGGCACCTGCATGGACCAGCTCACGCGCTACCAGTTCGAGCGCATCTTCCCCGGCTGCCGACTGCTCGACATCCATGAATATCTGATGGAACAAAAGGTGGCGCTCACCCCGACCGACGGGACGCAATACCTCTACCACGACCCCTGCCACACGCCGATGAAGGCCTACCAGCCCATCTCGGTGGCCAGCAAACTCATGGGCCAGCCGGTGGCACTCTCTGAGCGCTGCTGCGGTGAAGCCGGCACCCTGGGCACCGCCAGGCCCGACATCGCCAACCAGGTGCGCTTGCGCAAGGCCGAGGAACTGGCGGCTGGGCTGAAAACGCTAACCGGCGAAACGCGCGCAACTGATGGCCAGGCAAAACTGCTGACCTCCTGCCCCGCCTGCCAGCAGGGCTTGGCCAAGTTCACCGACCAGACCGGGCTTGACACGGACTACGTTGTGGTCGAGCTCGCCCGTCGCCAGCTTGGCGAGGGCTGGCAGCAGGGGTTCATCAAGGATTTAGCGTCCCGAGGCATCGAACGGGTCCTGCTGTGAGGCCCAGCGTTTGTAACGACACACTGGAAACCTGCCATGCTAAACATCCAAGAGCAACTTGCCGCGCTGCTCGAGCGTATCGACCGTCCCGGCGACTTCTATGCCACCGGCACGCTCGACATGCACCCACCACGACTGCGGGTGGAGGGTATCGGCACCATCGCGCTGCCCTTGTTGCCGGTGCAGGCGCAACAACTGATCGGCGTCGCCGAGCAAGCGCCCTATGGTCGTGGCAGCGAGACCCTGGTCGATACCGAGGTGCGACGCACCTGGCAGATCGATGCCGCCCAGCTGTCGCTCGAGGGGCAACGCTGGCAAGATGATCTCGCCACCCTGCTCCCGTGCATTGCCGAGGGCTTGGGCGTTACCGGTCAGGTCGAGGCCGAGCTCTACAAGCTGCTGATCTACGATGCCGGCAGCTTTTTTGTGCGGCACCGCGACACCGAGAAATGCCCCGGCATGTTCGCCACCCTGGTGATGATCTTGCCCTCTGAGTTCAGCGGCGGCGAGCTGATCGTGCAGCACCAAGACCGCGAAGTGCGCCTGGATCTGCGCCGCGATGATCCAGCCGCCATCGCCTACGCCGCCTTCTATGCCGACTGCCGCCATCAGGTGTTGCCCATCACCGACGGCTGCCGGCTGGCGTTGATCTACAACTTGGTCCGCCGGGATGGCGGCCCGCTGCCCCAAGCACCGGATCATGACAGCGCGCGCACCGAGCTGACCCGGCTGCTCAGCCTGTGGAGCGAAAGGCCCGATCAGGGCCAGGCTCGGGGCGAAGGGCAGGGCGGCCATCAGGATCAAGCCAACTGGCCGCGCAAGCTGGTGCTACCCCTGGAGTACGCCTACACCGAGGCCGAGCTCGGCTTTCGCGCGCTCAAGGCCATCGATGCCACGCTCGCGGCCGTGGTGCGGGATGCGGCCGCCGCCTCTGAATGCGATCTGCATCTGGCCATGCTCAGTGTGCAAGAAACCGGCTGGGCGGAATACACGGGCTACAGTCGCTGGGGTGACGACCTCGAGGTCGGCGAGGTGGACGAGCGGGTGCAGGAACTGCACAGTTGGCGCCGACCGGATGGTCGCTCGTCGGCCATGGGGGCCTTGCCCTTCACCGATCACGAGCTTTGTCCGCCCTCGATGCTCGAGGAGATCGCCGATGCCGAGGCGGAATTCCACGAAGCCACCGGTAACGCGGGCGCCAGCTTCGAGCGTCAGTACCAGTGCGCGGCCCTGGTGCTCTGGCCGCGCCGGCAACGCAGTGCCGTGCTTGCCGCTGGCGGACTGGATGTCAGCCTGCCTCGGCTGAGCGAGCTAATCGGGGACGCGGATGCTAGCGCGGGGGCCGATGCCGAGATACTGGCCGAGGCGCGCCAACTCGCACAAGCCATCTGCGCCGGTTGGCCAGCGTCCGACCATTCAGCATACTTTGCCAGCCGCAATGGCAAGAGCGCGCGCTTTCTAAGCGCCCTGCATCGGCTTGGCGATACCCGCACCACGGTTGATTTCATCGCCAAGGTCGCCGCCGCTGGCGGCTACAGCGCGCAGGACAACGTACCAGTGCTAGCCATCCTCGATGAACTGCCCGCCGAGCACGCCGGGGCGATTTTGAGCAGCCTGATCACCGGCAATGCCCAGCGCGACCCCAGTGCCTGTGCCGAACTGCTCGCCAAGGTGCTCGCCGGCAAGCCGGAGTTGACCGGCGAGACGGTAAAGCCCGCGGCCATGGTACTCCTCGACGGGCTGCCGATCGCGCCCCCTGCCCGGAGCTACTATGGTGCGCCAGAAAAGATGACGCCCGAACTGGTTACCGCGACCCTGGCGGCTTTCCAGCACCTCGACGGGGCACTTGACACGGCATCAGTCAATCCGCTCGCGCAACAGGCACTCGAGCGCTTTCTCACACACCCGGAAACCTATGATCCCGACCAAATCCTGATCCCAGCCGCGCGCGCAGTGCAGACCGGCGAGGCCCCACTGGCTGCCAACACTCCTCTGGCTGAGCAACTCAAGGACGCCATGATTGCGCTCTTGCGCCAGCGCATTGCCGAAGCGCTCGAGCCACCCGCCGACTGGCGCCGTCCGGCCAAGCTCAAGTGCCAGTGCACCCATTGCCAGGAGCTGAGCCGCTTCCTCGAATCGCCGAGCGATTCCACCTGGCGATTGAAGGCCGGGCAACAGGCCCGCGACCACGTCAGCCACCAAATCCGCACGGCCCAATGCGATTTGGACTTGACGACAGATAAGCGTGGCCGACCTTATACTCTGGTTTGCACCAAAAATCAGGCCAGTTACGCCAAGCGCCTGCGCCAGCGAGCCGCCGACAGCGATAACCTGCATGCGCTGCTCGATCCGAACGGCACAGGAGACACCGCCTGATCCGAGCGCCCGGGCTTTGTTTCATGCGCTCTATTCATCCTCCGGCTCGGGTGCGGGCACGGACTTCTCAGCTTCCATGTTTGTAGTTTTCGATGGCGGAACCGCTGGAGGCCGTATCTGTGAGTCTACTGGCTGGGGTTGTGCGTCAGCGGCTTCCAATGCCCCGCTATCTCGCATGGAGGCGCCAGCCTCGGAATTCGGCACTGAAGACTCTGGCATCTGAGTCGCATCCTCTGGCGGCTTTGCTGGCTCTTGCTTCCCGGGGTTGCGCAGTGACATGCCGATGGCGATGCCGATCAGAACCAGCACTAACGCAAGCCCAATGCCAATGATCAGCTTGCTTAAGCGCGACGCGAATTGGCGCGTCCCAGTCATCTCCTGGCGAGGACTGGTCATTGCACCATGTTGCGGACCCGGAGATTGGAGCTCGATCTGATCGGGTGGGGACGCCTCTGCGGCCAGAATGGCGAGGGTTGCATTATCCTGAGTCGGCTTCGCGACAGCTTTCAAGCTGGAGACAATGGCCTCGGCGGCCTGCTGGGCAGGCTGGCGAATCAGTTGCCGCAAGTCTTCAGCATCCAGGCTCCCATGAACGCCATCGCTGCATAGCAGCAGGCGATCACCCATGCTGAGCGGAACGAGATCGGTGCCTGAATCGATCAGAGGAATGTCCTCCAAACCAAGAAAGCTGGTCAGCGCGTCGCGCTCCGGGTTCTCGTCGGCGTCTGCCTGATCGACCGCCCCCTGGGCAACCCGGGCTTGCAGGATGGCGGCGTAGTTATGCTCCTGACTCAACAGGCTCAAGTTGTCCGTGTCAGCACGATAGCCATAGAGACGGCTATCACCTGCCGCGACCCAGTAAATCCCTTCGTGATGGGCGACGGCTGCCACCAGCGTGGTGCCCACCTGGCCTTCTCCATCCGAAGTGATCGCCAGTTGGTAGACGGCGGCATTCGCCGCTTCGAGCGCGCGCTGCAAGGCGTCTGGAATCGATTCCTCTGGTGCTTTCTCGGCATAGGCTTGGCGCAGGATCGCAACCGCTGTCTGGGCGGCGGCACGTCCGTTCTGCAGCCCGCCCATGCCATCGGCGAGGACTGCGAGCATCCCGCCATGGGTGCTGAATTCGAGGTCGTCAAAGCCGTGAAAGCCAAAGGCATCCTGCTGCTCGCCGCGCGTGCCGATCCATTGGGCGTTGCCAGGTGTCAGGAACACTTTGTTCTTGGTTGCGGCACTCGCTGTCATGACAGCACTCGCAGCTCGGTCTGTCCCACACCGATGCGGTCGCCATTTTGCAGCGGATGCGTCCCCTGCACGCCAACGCCGTTCAATCGGGTGCCATTGGTGGAGCTCAGGTCGCGCAGCACTCGCTGGCCATTGTCTAGGCACAAAACCTCCGCATGACGACCGGAGATTTCATCGTCGCCGGAAAGCACTAAGGCACAATCGGCGGACCGACCAAGTCGTGCTGGCTGCATCACGGACAGTTCCACAACCTCTCCGCGCCGCGGGCCGGTGACAAAGGCCAGCCGCAGCTGGGGCAAGATATTGACCGGAGGGGCTTGCGGGGTCGCATGATCCGCCGGGGGAACGCTGGGAGCCGCAGGCATCTGTCCGCGCTCGGTAACCAAGGCGTCCGCATCCAGGCTCAGCGACGGCTCGCCCGCCTTATCTGACGCGGTTGCGGGTATCGCCAGTTCAGCCTGGTCTGTCATTGTCGCTGCAGTGGTCTGAGCTAACTGGCGGCCCCGGGCGCGCAAGACAACCGCCAGGATGATGAGCAGCACCACCAAAGCGATGCCACCTGCCGCGAGCACCCAGCGCTCGTTACTGTGGAGAATGCCCGTGATGCCAGTCTCTGCTGCTTCTTCCGATGCGGTTTCTCCCGCATCCGCAGTGTCCGCTGCTTCGGGTTCAGATTCCGTGCCGGAAGAATCGGCGATGTCTTCTTCCGCGTCCTCAGGCTCTTCGGTGCTGACCGGTGGGGGCAACAAACGCAGATCGCTCCCATCCGTCAAGCGAAGGCCATCGTCGCTCAGCAACGTGATCTGCAGCCGGTAGCGGTTCCCGTCCAGGGTGCAATCCGGGCATTGCAGTCGCAGCCGCCAGACAGCGCGAATGTGATCGCGCATCTCGGCATAGGGCGCGGACAAGTCCTCCGCGCGATTCGCATCCAAAAACAGCCCGCCGGACTCGCGTGCAAAACGGCCCAGTGCCGCCAGCCCAGCCGTGCGCCGCTCCGCGCTCCCCCCGGTGCTCAGTCCGATGGCATAAATGGGGGCGGGATTCTCCGCCAGCCTTGCATGCACCTCGTCCGCCGTCATGCCGCCGGGAGCATCCTCCAGTCCATCGCTCAGAATCACAATCGCGCGCCGCCGCGGCCAATCGGCGCGCTGTTGCTGACCAAGCGTGATCGCGCGCACCAGCCCCTGATGCAACGCGGTCTGCTGGTCCGTCGGCGCGAGACGCCCGATCGCCTCATCCAGCGCCGACCGATCGGCTGTCGGTGCCAGGACGGTCTCAACCCGCTCACCGAAGGTGATAATGCCGGCCAAGTCATTCGGCTGGAGTGCCGCGACCCAGGCCATCAGGGCCGCGCGAATCTGCGCGAAGCGGGCGGCGGAGAGTGATCGCGAACGGTCAACCAAAAACAGGTAGAGCACGCCTTCCTCTGTCGCCGCGAAAGGCTCGACGCTTTCAATGGCGCCGGCATGGGGACCGATGGTGACGTGCAAACGCTCCGGGTCGAGATCTCCGACAGGCTCCCCATGCGCATCGCGCACATCGAGATAGGAGGTGAGCTCGGTCCCATCCTGCCAGCTCTGTGACAGTCGCAGTTCGGCTGGCTCCGTCGCCGCGGCCGTTGCCGACGCAATGCCTGCCATGAATAGAGGCAAAAAAAGCGCGGCGGCGATCAGATGATGCGAGGCGATGATTCTTTTCATGAAGACTGGCCAGTGATCAAGTGTTGCTGTCAGGGAAGTGCCGCAGCTGTCGGCAGCGATGTTCAACCAGGGTCAGGCGGCGCGGCAAATCGGTGAAGTGCCATAACGTCTTGGTCTAGTCGTCATAATTGCCATGCAGCGCACGCACCTGCTGAAGCGGCAGACGGGTCGTCTGCGCGATCTGCTCGTCGGTCAAGAGGCCAAGCTTAATGAAATTCCGCGCCGTCTCGCGTGCCGATTCCTCACGACCTTCCTTGCGGCCCGCTTTGTGACCGGCTTTGCGGCCATCCTGGCGTTCCCGTTTCACTAAATGTTCAAGATTTTCCACCAACATTGCTTTGTCCTCGGTGAGAGAGTGAACTTGCCCGAGATCGATTCGGTTGCCCAGCCGTTTTAGGTGGCGCTTCAGCCAACGGGTGATCAAGCGGTCGAGACGTTCTTTGTTGGGATCGGCGCGAATCAGCGCCGCCAGCCGATCCACGGCCGCCTGCAAGCTCGCCCAGTCGCTTGAAGCGTTCTCGACCTCGAACAGACCCGTCAGGGGGCTGTTGATCGCCGCCAGCTCATCTTGGCTGTAGCGTCCCTCGTCGATGACCAGATAGCGCAGATGCGGCTGATAATGGCGCAAGAACGCCGGCGGCTTGGGGCGCACCAGCCCATGAATGTCCGCGCCGCAGTCCAGCGTCCGACGCCATTGTAGAGCACGATGGGCAACAGCGGCGGCAGGCCCTGCTTGAGCGAGGTTACCTTGGTCTTGAGCAGGTGATCATAAAAACAGGCCACATAGTGCAGCAGCCGAATCGCCACGCGCGCATCGACGCTGGACTGGAACTCCAGAAGCAGAAACAGAAACACACGCTGGCGCAGCCCTTGCCAAGCCACCTCGACCGACCAGACCACGTCATCGATCTTTTCTTCAAACAAAGGCGTAATGTAATGCCCGCTGTGGTTGGTCAGGATCGCAAAGTCCATCATCGTCGCCACCTCGGGCGGCGCGAAGCCTTCGATGAGCTGTTGGACAAGCTCGGGATGGCTGAAGAGTTCTTTGTAATTGAGATTTCGGGGGTTAGTTCGCACCAATTCTGCGCAATGAGCCGGAAAAACCACACTCAGCTCCATGGTAATAAGAACAAGAAAACTCTTTTATTACAAGAATGTCATCAGAAAAACGAAACGCTAAATTGCAATCAGAGCTTTCTTTTTCGTCTTCAAATAGAGCTTCGCTCTCAGAAATCCAACTAGCTTTGCCACTTAATTCGCCGATACACCTATTCTGAAAAATCTTTACTTTGAAGAATAAGCCTGTAATCTGTGCGTCGATATTGGCTTCAATCTGGTAATCGACCCCGTAAAAGTTTTTTATATACCCAGTCGTGTAGATTCCTGATTTTCTTTTGTTGGCGTTTATGCGTCTTTCTAAAACCATTGCAACATGATTGCCTGGTTCAATTTGACGCAAACGTTCAATTCGATCTTTCACTCGCTCAAGATTCGATGATCTAAATGCCTCATGCGCACTATTTTCATAAAATTCAATCATTTTTTTAAAAGCTTGTTGTGCTTCTTGATTATCCGCGTCGTTTTCCAGTAGTTTTCGAAAACAAAGGAACGCATTGTCATCTCCCGGATGAGTATAACGCATGTTCCTCATGTGCTCACGGCAAGTCGCGAGTAACTCAGCGTCTACTGCTGCGAATGGTGGCGACGTTTCAACTTCAGGTTGCGATTCAGCCTTAACTGCAGGCAGCGATGATGGTTCACTCGCGGCAGTCCTGTCAGGCTTCGTTTCAGATGTTAACGACAGCTCGGTTTGCCCCGTCGATTTTGATTGCTCGGTAACCGGTTCTTCTGGTTGGATCATCCCTGTTGCCAATGGCTCGTAATCGGCCGGTGGCGACTTGAATTGAGACAGCAGCGCAATCGCGATAAGAACACCCGCCAGCGTACTAACTTGTACGCCCACGCCAACACGGGACCGGCGGCGCCCGTCCGTTGGTGGCGCAGCTTGGGGTTGTGATGGCTCAGTTAGAAGTTGCGCGTCATTTGGCACCGCTGGCGATTGGGCGACGAGAGGCACAACTAGCAAGTCGAGTCCCTGCTGAAACGCCCTTACCGACGCAGGTCGCTCGTCCATATTGATTGCCAATGCCTGCGTCAGAGCCGTGCTGATCGGTGAGCGGATACCAAAGTCGGAGGCCGGGCGCAGGTCATCACCCGCCATGCGCTCGGTCGCCTCGGGCGGCACGAATCCCGTCAGCATCCGATACAGCACCGCTGCCGCGCCATAGATGTCGGTCGCCGGTCCTTGCTGGCCTTTACGATGATACTGCTCAAAAGGGGCATACCCCGGACTGATCACTACCGACAATGACCGCGAGCGCTCCCCCATCGCCTGCCGCGCGGCTCCGAAGTCGAGCAGAATCGGGCGCACGCCGCCGGTATTGGTCTGGGCGAGGTAGATGTTCTGCGGCTTGATGTCCCGATGCAGAAAACCTGCGGCATGGACTGCGCGCAGACCATCGAGAATCGGCTGCATCAGTGCCAGCGCATCCGCCTCGGACATGCGACTGCCGGGCAGGCTGTCGAGGTGCTCTTGCAGCGAGCAGCCTTGGTAGTAGTCCATTACCAGATAGGCGGTGCCGTTTGCTTTGAAGAACTGGCGTACGCGAACCAGGTTGGGATGATCAAGCTTGGCGAGCGTGCGGGCCTCGGCCAGGAATTGCTCAAGCCCGTAACTGAAGAGTTCCGTTTCGTCGCTACTGTGAGGACGCAAGGTGCGGCTGTCCTGGGCGCGGACGGCCAACTCGCGTGGCAGATACTCCTTGATGGCGACCGTCGCCTCGAGCATCTGGTCCCAGGCGAGATAGGTGATGCCAAAGCCGCCCGGTTTGCCAAGCACGCGGCCAACAACAAACTGATTGTTGAGCAGTGTTTGCAGCGGGAGCGCCTGCACCGGGCGCGGGGCGGCTTCATCAAAGCCGCAGTGCGGGCAGGGATTCGCGGTACCCTTTGGCTTGAAACAACCTGGGCAAAGTTGATCCGGGGCGGCCGTCATGCGGCTATCCTTGGCAGGTTTTAATGCGATTGGGTGGATTGCTTACTACGCAGGTATTCTGGATTTAATGACAACCAGATCAACTCGCATCGCAAATCCGGTCGAAAATCAGTAGGGCGACTCGGGAGCAAACGGCTTTCACCGACGGCCAATCTTGCCACGGTGATTTCAGCCCTTTGTATTCGGCTAGCTCGGTTTCTTCAAGATCATAAGGCATCGGGTTGGCGAGTTGAATTTCTAACTGCTGTAAAGGGGATTCCCCATTGCTCTGCGGATAGAGTTGGTCAAAAGGGTCAAGAGCGGCGGTCAGGTCTTCGATACTCATACAATCAGCCAATGCGACAAAGTCCAGATAGTCCCGCGTGGCATTGCGCTTGAGGATCAGAATCCCTTTGATGCGAAGAATTTCGGCTTCCGTTGGTAGGCGAATTTGTTGCTCTTGGATTGAAATCGTCCGCGTCTCAAGCGGCGCGTCCCGAATCAACTGCCTAATGCCTGTCTCAATTCCGTCAAGTCGGCCAAGAATCTGCACCGGACGCTGTACGCGGGCCGTTTTCCACCCCGCGACCGATTCGAGTTGTTCAAGAACGGTGTCGAAGTGAAATTTGAGGTCAGTCAGAACATGATCGGCATCGCGCGAAAACCGGTGCTCGGCAACCAGTGCCACGGCGGTTCCTCCGACCAATACGGCTTCTGGCAGTAGGCGCTGAAGCCTGGCTGCCGCGGACAGTACCTGTTCCCAATCAGGCAGTTTTTCGGTGTGCTTCGACATAGCGCAGCCAGAATAGGTGGCGTTGGGCATAAGGGTCCGAGGCATACTGACCGCATACCCGCTCGACCTTGTTCAACAGAGCCGAATCAGCCAGCACGGCGCGCCTTAGTTCCGCCCAGTCGTTGAAATTCCCGCGGGAAATGACGTCATCAATGGCCGCGAGCGTGAACCTCTGATGATTCAAATGCCGATGTTCCATTGCGCTCAATGCCCGGCATAGAGCCGATTGACGAGATTGACCAGGGTGTAGTGTCCCGCTTGATTCAATACCCGCTCCTCACGCGTTTGCACCAAATTGAGTAGCAGCACCAGAATAGCGCTTTCGATCAATGCGACCAGGGTGGTGTAGAACGCGACTCCCAGGGCTTGCGCGATCTCACCGAGCGGCTGGGTGCCAGCGCTGGGGTCGATGAGATTCAGCGCCAGCGCGATGCCGATCACGGTGCCGGTGAAGCCGATGGTGGGGATGACCCAAACCAAATAGCGCAGCATGGCGTAGCACAGATCGACCCGGTGGGCGATCAACTCCAGGCTGGAATTGAGCACGCTGACCACCTGATCGACCGAGCGACTCGACTGGAATTGCAGGATGCACAGGTCGATCAACCCCGGCAGCACGCCTTGCTCGCCATCGTGGCGGCCGGCAACGCGCGCGCGAATCGCCGGCAGGTCGTGGCTTTGCAGCACCACGCGCGGGTCTTCGGGCAGCAGATGCCCGGCGAGCAGTGCGGATTCGTCACGCAGTGCACGCCAGCGTAAGAACAGCTCGCCGAAGCCCGCGAACAGCAGCAGGTGCATCAGATTCTGAATGGTAAAGGGGTAGACGAAAGGCGAATTGGGCGGCGGCAGCGCGTGATGGTCGAGCAGCAAAACCGCGACCGGGTCGCCGGCGGACAACAGCACGCTTAGCAGGGCAATGAACATCAAGGCACACAGCAGCGCCAGGACGCGCACCAGCCAGGCCGGCGGGACGCGGCTGACGACGGTTGGCAGGGGTGCCGGCTCGGTCATTGGCCACAGGCGGGGCAAGTGCCGCCGACCGCCTTGATGGCGCCGCAGTCACAGCGTTCGAGTGGCTCGCCTAGTGCGGGCGCGGGTGTGGGTTCGGGCTCACTCGGTGCCTCGGTCTTGGATGCAGCAGCCGGCGACTTAAGCCGCCAGGCTTCGAGAATCTCCCGCACTCGTAGGCGTGCCTCGCCGAAATCAACCTGATCCATGGGCGAGACCAGAGCCTGATGCAGGCGTTGACGCTGGCCGTTCGCCGCAATCAGAAAGGTGCCGTTGCGGCTGCGGCAGTCGGTGAGCAGCAGTTTGCCGTCGCCCAGAAAGCTCAGCTCGGCATGCTGGCTGCTGACGGTGTGATGGTTGAGCGCGATCTCGCAGCGCGGATCGCGACCGATGTGGATCTTGGTAGTGGGCGAGGCCAATTTGTGCTGACCTCAGTCCCCATCCGACCAGCGGAAGGGCTCGCCGCAGAAGGGCACGAACAGCAATTTGCTCGCGCCCAACTCGATCCGGTCATAGGCCGTCAGCACCTCGGCGGCGAGGACTTCGTCATCGTTCAGATAGACCAGCCCACGGCTGTCGCCGGGCGCGAGGCTGAAGCGGTTCTTCTTCGGGTTGTAGCTGATCACCGCGTGATTCTCGCGACTAATGCTGGCATCGCCGGCAATGGCTATATCCATAGTCGGTGCACGCCCAATAAAATTGCGCTCACTATGGATGCGAAAATCCCGCCCCTTGTCCGGCCCCTCAATGCACACCAGCCAGCCGACAACCGGATCGATGCCACCGAGTTTCTCGGCCCAGATGTGTCGGGTAACGCCATCGTCACGCTGTGGCGGCGCCCCGACGCGACCGGCGGCTCGGGTCACCGATGCCTCCACCTCAACATTCTGCGCGACCGAGTTGGAGACGCCAACGGTTGCACCGATGTCCATATCGACACCGCAATAGGGGCAGGTGGAATGCGCGCTGTCGTCGTAGAAATGGCCTTTGCCGCAGGATTTCATGGGCATGCTCTTGGTTCCCTCAAAGCGGAGTGCAAATGTCTTGGTCGAGTATCTTAGCGCAACATCGTGTTGCCGTGCGCATCGACTAAGGTGGTGGCTTCTTCACCTTGTCGCAGAGCTTTGGGGTGAGCGTTTCGAGGTCTTTTTTCAGCTTGCCGCGTGAAGCGAACCCGATAGCTCCAGAGGTTCCTTGAAGATGTCCTCAAAAGAGCGAATCGCGCCCTTTTCCGCTTCGATTCGGGCCTGCTCGAAGGATTCTCGGAAGCCTGGCAAGGACAGCAGATCCAGGGTTTCGATCAGGCTCTCGTGCTCGGTCTCGGACATCAGTACGCGTCTAGTGCCGGTTTTTCTCATGTAACGCTTGCACTTGCTGGAGCGGCAGACCTGTCGCCTGCGCGATCTGCACATCGGTCAAAATGCCAAGTCTGATGAGATTGTGTGCGGTCTCGCGCGAGGACTCCTCACGACCTTCACTGCGCTCCCGTTTCACCAGGTTCTCGAGATTTTCCACCAACATCGCTTTGTCCTCGGATAACGAATGGACTTCATCATGCCGCCAAAGATCCAAATCGTTTGACTGTGGTCATTCAAGCCGCGAAGGCGAGCGCCGCCAGGATGTCTTCTCGCGTCAAATCTTCGTAGTGAGCCAGGATCTCATCAATTCTCATCCCGCCGGCCAGCCATTCGAGGATGTTTTCGACCGGATAGCGCAGTCCACGAATGCAAGGCTTTCCGTGGCAGATGCCAAGATCAATTGTAATCAAATCGGTCATGAATACTTTCCCCATAAATTAATGCAAGAAATTTGGATGTGTAACAAAATCTTACTCATCGAGCAAGTGTGAATAACGTGGTCTTTCCCTGATTTTCCTTAGATTTAAGTTGCAATGTCAGCTTGTTTTCTTCCACGTTGCTATTGCCTTCATGGCATTCTTGGCGCTAATCGTATCTTTCGGCTCGAAACCTTTTGAGCTGAGATTTTTTTCTCTCCATTGGTTTCCTAGTCCGCCAAAAAGAAGCGCTATGCCGATACTAATCAAGGAGTATAGAGTGTCAGGTGGCGGCCCAGCCCCGACGATAGGCTCGGCTTCCAAAGCGCCTTCAATTAACCCAAGAGTAAAGAATCCAACAAAGTATAATATTCCAATAACCCAGAGTTTCTTGAAAAACGCCCAGAATCCCCCGAAACAGAAGGCTGGCCATGACCAACCTTGCTTGACCGCCTCAATCTTCCCTGTGTGGGAGATAAAGATTTTATAGTGTTTGAGTTTTCCTCTCGTGTCATTTCTGCTCTCTTGCTTGATTTCTTCTTTGCTTACAAACCATTCCCCATCGATCAGGCGGCCCTCATAGAATCCATCTCGAATCATATCGATCACTTTAGCTTCGGTAAGTCCCTTGAGTCCCGCGAACTTTTTGACTGGAATCTCGCTTTGGAAATTCTCTGAAGTAAATTCACTTTCATAGAGGCTTGAGTGGCCATTCTGATTGCCCCGTAAGTTCAAGCTATAGGGGTACGTATCTTCTGTTGGGTCTAACTCGTCCTTACTGACAAACCACGATCCGTTCACCAAGCGACCAATATAGAAGCCATCTCGTATCATATTGATAACCTTGGCTTCTGGTATGCCTTTTATTTGAGCAAAGTCAGTCAAAGGGATTTCGTTTTCGTTAGCTTCCTCGCGCTTGGCTTTGCGAGCACCAACATTGCTCTTGGAAAATGTCCTTGAGGGTGTGACTTCATCTTTGGGGTAGGAAGGCGCATTATCTATACGATGCTCTGGATCTTTCGGCTTTATTTGGTCTTGGATTGCTTGCGCTGTTTGAGGCCGATCTGAGGGGGTAACCGCTAGCGCCGAAGTAAGCGCCTTACTGAGAGCCAGAGAGACGCCAAAGTCGCTGGCCGGTTTGAGTTCGTCCGCGCTCATGCGCTCTGTAGCTTCAGGCGGCTCGACGCCTGTCACGGCTTTATAAAGCACCGCCGCTGCTGAATAGATGTCAGTCCAAGGCCCTTGCTGGCCTTTGCGCTGGTATTGCTCGAACGGTGCATAGCCAGCGCTGACTACCACTGATAGCGAGCGGCTGCGCTCGCCCATTGCTTGGCGCGCGGCACCGAAGTCCAGCAGGATCGGGCGCGTGCCGCCGGTGTCGGTCTTGGCCAGATAGATGTTCTGCGGCTTTACATCGCGGTGCAGGAAGCCCTTGGCGTGCACCGCACGTAGCCCATCGAGAATCGGCAGCATGAGCTGAACGGCGGCCTGCTCTGGTAACTTGCCACCCTGTTGGTCTAGGTACTCAGCTAGGGACACGCCATCGTAGTAGTCCATCACCAGGTAGGCGGTGCCATTCGCCTCGAAGAACTGGCGTACCCGAACGATGTTCGGATGATCGAGCTGGGCAAGCGTGCGTGCCTCGCGCAGGAACTGATCGAGGCCGTAGCGGAACAGCTCGGCATCTTCTACTGAGTGGGCGGCGATCGTGCTCTTGTCCATATCACGCCCGGCCAGATCGCGCGGGAGGTATTCCTTAATCGCTACGCGCGTATGTAGCTGTTGGTCCCAAGCCAGATAGGTAATGCCAAACCCACCCGGCCTACCGAGCACGCGGCCAACGAGAAACTGGCCATTGAGCAGCCTATGGTGAGGTAGAACGAGCGGCCCACGCGGCACCTGTTCGTCATAACCGCAGTGGGGGCAGGGATTGGCACCTGCAGTAGCGGCGAAGCAGCCGGGGCAAAGGTGCGCTGAGTCAGTGGTCATCGGCGATGATCCTGGGCATTCGTGGGCGATGGAGCCATTGTAGAGCGGTGTTCGCTGGTGCGGCAACGTGCGAGTAAGGTTGCAACCGACTTATTATCGCAACGAAACGTTACCGTCGGCATCGACCTGAATGGTCGTGATGAGCGCGGACTCACTCGTGCGGTTTAGCCGCACGGTCGGAAAGGCGTTGCTTCCGTCGCGATGAAAGACGCGGCCCTGCACGACAGCCGGCTTGCGAGCATCCTTGTCTTTGTAGAGCTGGGCGAAGATCTGGTAGCGGCCCGGCGGGGCATCGCGCACTTCCCAGACCTCGTTGCCAGGTCCATTAATCGTATCCTCGCTCAGCTCTCCGGGGCGCCCGGGGCGGGTTTTGTGCTCGAAATAGAACTCAGCGCCGCTGGGGTCGATCACATGCAGATCGATATCGTCGAGCGTGTTCCAGCGGATATAGAGCACCAGAAAGGTGCGCGCCAGCCGGCTGACCAGGCTCTCAGCCTGCTGCCGTTGGCGCTCTGCCTCGGCGCGTGCGCTCTGGGTCTCCGCCTCAGCGGCTTCTCGCGCCGCCTCGGCACTCGCCAGCTCGGCCTGGGTGGCATCCAGTGCCTGCTGCAATTCGGCGATGCGGGATTGATCGGCGATGGCGTCGCGCTCGTAGTAGGGCAGCAGAATGATCATGATGATCAGAAAGGCTGCCATCGCGCTCGCGAACACATCGAGCATCGATAGGTTGAAAATCGAAATCTCGCGGCTGCGGCGCTTGAGCATCAGGTCGGCGATCCGTCGACGAAAATGGCCATGGCGCTGTAGTTGTCATGGCCGGGTTCGGCGCGCTCAAGCAGGCGCTGCTCCATGCGCTCAAGCCAGGCCGTCGGCTCGCTGGTCTCGGCCAGCGTCTGTTGCATTTCGTTCTCATCAACCCATTCCCAGAAGCCATCGCTGCACAGCAGAAAGACATCGCCCGGTTGCAGCGCGACTGTGGCCTCGGACAGCGCTGGCTTGGGTGGGCGCTCCTGTCCCAGACAGCGCAGCAGGCGGTTGCGATCCTCGTGACCACGGATCTGCTCCGGTGTAATCTCCCCGGCCAGTGCCAGCACCTGGGGCACGCTGTGATCGGCGGTCTGCACCCACAGACGCCCGGCGCGAAAGCCATACAGCCGACTATCGCCAACATGCGCCCAGCGGGCGTTGCGGCCATCGCTGCATAACAGCACCAGAGTGGTGCGCATGGCGACCAGACGCGCGGCCTCTTGCTGACCATCGACCACGGTCTGGTGGGCGGCGGCGATAATCTCGGTCAGATTGGGCAGACCGGTGCTGGCGACCTGGGTGGTGGCAAGAACTGCGTTGACGGCAAGGCGCGAGGCGATCTCGCCGCCACCGTGACCGCCGAGACCATCGGCCAGCACCCAGATGCCTTCGCCTTGCCCCAGTGCGTCCTCATTCAGAGTGCGCCCGCCGGCGACGCTTAACTGGGCGGTGCGAAAGGTTAGGGTGGTCATGTCAAAAGTACCTCGAAAGCGACCTCAGCCGTTGCCAGATCGACGCGGCCGCCCGGCGTCAGGGTGGTCGAGCCACCGGGTGGCAGTGGCTCGCCATTCACAAAGGTGCCGTGGGAAGACCAGCAGTCCTCGACCCGAAACTGGCGTGTCGGGCGATCATAGCTGATCAGCGCATGGCGTTTACTGACTCGACCAAAAGTGGGTGGAATCACCAGTTGCGCCATGGCCGGATCGCGGCCGATGGCAAGAGGCTCGGCACCGAGCGGAATCTTGACGCCGGCATAGGGGCCGGCGAGGCCGCGCAGTTGCGCCTGTCCGGGCGGCGTTTGTGCTGGCGCTGCGGCGGGCTGCGGAGCGCGTAAGCTCGACTGGCGGACGGCGGTGCTCGGGGTGGCAGAGCGAGCGCGGCGGGCAAGCAGGGTCAAGACCATCAGGCCCAGCGCCAGCGCGGCGATGGTCAGCCAGACGCCGCCGGATAGGACATGGTCAGCGGCCTCTGGCCGGGTGGATTCCACCCGATAAGCGATCCCGAGACGATCTAGATAGGGCAGCAGTTCATCGCTGACCACGGCCCAGCCGATGCCCTCGCCGAGCGGCACCCGCACCGGCGTGCCATCGGAATCCGGGTCGGTGGTGGCGACCTCCGTCAGTGCCTTCATGGTGTTGATGCCGATCACGCGGCCAGCGGCGTCGAACAGCGGCCCGCCGGAGTTGCCGGGATTGATGGCGGCGTCGAGCTGGATCAGCCGAGGCAGACCAGCGCCCGGTGCCGCCGGGTCGATGCGACTGACCACGCCAGTGGTCGCGCTGGGATCGGCCAGATCGCCGGCGTCTTCGCGGTCGGCCACACAAGGAAATCCATAGGCGACGACCGGGTCGAGCTTGCGTACGCTGGCCGCACTCGCAAAGGTGACTGCCGGGCGGCGCAGTGGTCGATCCAGTGCCAGAATGGCCAGATCGCGATTCGTATCCGAGCTGACGACCTGTACCCCGACCACCGGCTCGCCGGCTGGGTCGCGCCCGTCGCGCTCGGTTGCAGAGATCAGCACCGCAGCCTGTCCCGCCGCGGCAGTGCAGTCGACCACATGCCAATTGGTGACGACGTGACGACCATCGCCAATGACGAAGCCTGATCCAGTGCCGAGCTCCGTGCCATCTTCGCTCAGGCACAGCACCCGCAGCGTTGCCGCATCCATGTGCGCGCGGGTGGCGTCGTCGCTGGAGCGCAGCGGCGTGCTGGCAAGCAGGGTGCTGAGTGCTGTCAGCGACAATACCAGTGCCGCTGCGGTGCGTGAGCTGGGTCTTCGGCTGATCACAGGGTTTGTGCGCAAGATGCAAAAAAACAAAATCACTGTCCGCCGCGCACCAACCGCACAGCACTGCCGTTGCTCTTATTGCCGAGGTTGACGTAGCCATCGTTGAAGGAGACAGGCCACGCGCCGTACGAATAGTTGGTAGGCGGCGAGGCCGACCAGAAACAAATAGATGGCGTATTAGGAAAAGCTTCAAGGTGGATCGTTGGTCGAACATAATGGCCTTTGCAGGCGCTATTCGTGACTTTCCAATAATCTGGTTGACCGCTTGAACAGTAAACAAGCGTTTTCAATTCATCGATTGTCGGTACGCGCCAATCGCTGTAACCGGCAAACTCGGGCCAAGTCTTCTGTTGTCCGTTTGGCATGATCGCATCCCATGTCATCTTGACTGCCGATCCAGCACAAGTCGTTCCAGTCCACTTCTGCCCAAGGCTGCAGCGCATCCACTGCAAGCCAGTGCTGAGATCAGTTAAGGTGCCGTCGCCATGATCCTGGTAGCGCTGTTCAAACAGTGATGGCGAAGCCCCCTGCCGCTGTTTCTCTCCGGGAAGCAGTGACGCACCTCCGCTCGGATGCCTGACCTCGGGACGCACTTTAGAACTGCTGGGCACGGCGGGCGGCATATCCTCGGCACGCGCAACCGACGGCTGGAGCATCTGCTGAAAAGCCGCAACTGACTCTGGCCGCGCGTCCATCTTCATCGCCAGCGCAAGAGCGAGCACCGCGCTGGCCTGCGGACTCACGCCAAACTCGGTCGCTGGAAGCAATTCATCCCCGGCCATGCGCTCAGTTGCTTCGGGCGGCACCACGCCGGTCACCATCCGATACAGCACCGCAGCTGAACTATAGATGTCCGTCGCTGCGGCTTGCTGGCCTTTGCGATGGTATTGCTCAAAAGGCGCATAGCCTGGACTGATGATCACTGAGAGTGACCGGCTGCGCTCCCCTATTGCCTGCCGAGCGGTGCCAAAGTCGAGCAGAATTGGGCGCACACTGCCGAAGTCGGTTTCGGCGAGGTAGATGTTCTGCGGCTTGATGTCGCGATGCAGAAATCCCTTGGCATGAACGGTGCGCAGACCGTCGAGGATCGGCTGCATCAGCGCCAGCGCTTTTGACTCGTTCATCCGGCTGTTTGGCTGCGTCTCCAGATGCTCTGCCAACGAGCAGCCCTGGTAGTAATCCATCACCAGATAGGCGGTGCCATTGGCCTCGAAGAACTGGCGTACCCGCACGATATTGGGATGATCGAGCTTGGCGAGCGTGCGCGCTTCGGCGAGGAATTGCTCCAGGCCGTAGCGGAAAAGATCGTTCTCGTCCGTGCTGTGCGGATGCAGCGTGCGGCTGTCTTGGGCGCGCACTACCAACTCGCGCGGCAGGTATTCTTTAATGGCTACGGTGGCCTCAAGCAGCTGATCCCAGGCCAGGTAGGTGATGCCGAAACCGCCGGGCTTGCCGAGCACTCGACCGACCATGAATTGATCGTGAAGGAGGGTGCGCAGTGGTAAAGCCTGCACCGGGCGTGGGGCTGCCTCGTCGAAGCCACAGTGCGGGCAGGGGGTCGCACGGCCTTTGGACTGGAAGCAGCCGGGGCAAAGCGCGGCGGGGTTGGTGTCCATGATCTGTCTTTACTTCGTGGCGCGGTAGCGGGAATCCCGAAGTTTAGCGCCCGAGGCCGAGACCTGCCACTGCCGTCGTGTCTCGACCTGGGCGACTGTGCATCCGGCGCGACTCAGTCCTCGGTGAAAATCTCATCCAGAGAGTCAGCGCGTAATAGCCGAGGATCACGCTCGGGGCTGTCTCTTGAACTGCGACAAAGGTTTTCGACAAGCCTTTGTCCTGATGCTGGCGAGCGATCTTGACCAGCCAGTCATTGAGTTCGGAGCGCCCGCAATCGAAAGCGCGCCGGTCATGCTGGCCAGTCAAAGGCTGAATCAGCATCGCGCTTCGGTGTCTCGTAACGGTTTTGGGCGGCGGCGAGTGCGGAGTTTGGCAATGGTGGATGTTCAAGCAAATCCAGCAGACGTTCAGCATCTCGCGGCGATAAGTGCAAACGCTTTTCGTGCTCGATGACCACTTGAGCCTCCTTGAGCGCAGCCTGCACGAGGAACTGACTGAGTGTGGCGCCGGTGAGATCGGCTGCGCAATGCAGCGTACGCAAGACATCGGGTGGCACACGAGCGCCGATTCGAGTTGAATGTTTTGGTTCGCTGGCGAGCACGGAAAAGGCCCCGTGGTTGATCAATATGGATGAAACAAGAGCATCGGCGCCACAGTGACGCCATCATTTTGCCGAGCGATCATTGTGACCGTTTCTGGCGGTCTCCAGGTTGGGCGCGGTGCCGTTGAATTGCCGCATCGCGCGCGTCACAGGTCTAATTCGCGCGAGCGTTAGTGGTCCGCTGATCAGGCGGGGACTTCCCGCATCGGCTATGATGCTCGGCTTTCCGTTCTCCAACCAGCAATAGAATCAGCACCATGGGTTTTAAATGCGGCATTGTCGGCCTGCCGAACGTGGGCAAGTCGACGCTTTTCAATGCACTGACCAAATCCGGCATCGCGGCCGAGAATTATCCCTTCTGCACCATTGACCCCAATGTTGGCGTGGTGCCGCTGCCGGATGATCGGCTCGATGTGATCGCCGCGATTGCCAAGTCGGCCAAGACAATCCCCACCAGCATGCAGTTCGTCGACATCGCCGGGCTGGTAGCCGGCGCCTCGAAAGGAGAGGGGCTGGGCAATCAATTCCTCGCCAACATCCGCGAGACCGATGCCATCGCTCATGTGGTGCGCTGCTTCGAGGACGATGATGTGGTGCATGTCTCCGGCGGTGTCGATCCGCTGCGGGATATGGAAATCATCAATACCGAGCTGGCGCTGGCAGATATGGATTCGGTCGAAAAGGCGCTCGACAAGGCCACCCGCCAGAGCAAGACCGGCGATAAGCTGGCCGCCGCGCGCCGCGAGCTGCTGGAGCGAGTCGCGGCGCATCTGAATGAAGGCCATCCCCTGCGCACGCTCGGTCTTGATGCCGATCAGCAAGCGGCCTTGCGCGATCTCTTTTTGATGACTGGCAAGCCGGTGCTCTACATCGCCAACGTGGCCGAGGATGGCTTTACCAATAACCCGCTGCTTGCGCGTGTGCAGGGCCAGGCGGCGCGCGAAGGTGCCGAAGTGGTTGCCGTCTGTGCCGCGATTGAGTCCGAAATGGTCGAGCTGGATGCCGACAGCCGCGCCGATTTTCTGGCTGATCTTGGGCTGGAAGAACCCGGCCTGAACCGCGTGGTGCGCGCCGGCTACCGATTGCTTGGGCTAGAGACCTATTTTACCGCCGGCCCCAAGGAGGCGCGCGCCTGGACCATTCCCCATGCCGCGACGGCTCCCCAAGCGGCGGGCGTCATCCACACGGACTTCGAACGCGGCTTCATCCGCGCCGAGGTGATTGCCTATGAGGATTTCGTCAATTACAAAGGCGAGCAGGGAGCCAAGGACGCGGGCCGGTTGCGCTCTGAGGGCAAGGAGTACATCGTCAAGGATGGCGATGTGGTGCACTTCCGCTTCAATGTGTGAGCGTCAGTTGCGACCGGCCCTCATGCTGGCGCTGCTGCTGTCGCTGACCACGGCAACAGCGCTCGCAGCAGACTGGCAGCCGGTGGGAGAGCGACCACTGGTCCCGGCCAATGCGGACCTGGCCTACGCCGAAGGCACGTCCCAGCGTCAATCAGACGATCAGCGCGTCGTCGCCCGCCTGGCCTTTTTTCATTCCCGCGCCTTCCGGTTAGCGGTGGTTGATCTTGAGTCCATCAACCCTGAGACGAAAAAACTCATTGATGCGGCTTTTCGCGCCGCCGGGATGCCGGCTGGCATCAATGGCGGCTTTTTTCATCCCGACGGGCAACCGCTTGGGTTGGTAATCGCTGACGGCCAGCGCATTAATCGACTCGAGCGGGCCAAGCTGCTGAGCGGGGTGCTCTACAGTGACGCCGGGGGTAATTATCTAGAGCGCTACGCGGCCTTTCGTGACCACGCCGGCATTGACGCGCTCTTGCAGTCCGGCCCCTATCTGGTCGAACACGGCCGCGCGGTGCGAGGGCTGAGGAGCGCGCCGGCAGCGCGCCGCAGTTTTGCCGCGACTGACTGGCGCGGTCACTGGTTGCTGGGCGCAACCCGCAATTCAATCAGCCTGGCCGATCTGGCGGATTGCCTGGCAACGGCTGGTTGTTTGACCGATTGGCCGGTGGAGCGCGCGATCAATCTCGACGGGGGTTCATCAACCGGCTTTTTCTTCGCGGACGGGCCAGGCGGAAAGGCGGTGGTGATGCCACCACTGAAGACAGTGCGCAACTTGCTGGGCATTGTGCCGCGCTAATGCAGTAGCCGGCGCACAGAGGGACAATGAACGGCGCCGATCAGGATGACAGGCGATCTAAGCCGTGACGCTGTCGATGTTGTCATTCGAGCAGGCCGCCTCGGCGTAGCCGGGATTCCCAGCGATCTCGTCATCGAAAAAAAAGCCACAGGTCGCAGGCGTGATGTTTTCATCTGGCGTGCGCGGATATTTGCGGCAGCTCGGCGGGCGGGCATGGTAGACAGTGCAGAGACTCAAGCCCTGTTCGTCATAACGCAGAAACGGGCAGGGAAGGGGGAGTTTGCAGCATTCGCCGCAGCGATTGCATTCTCCGCGTCGGCGTTCGTCAACAGGTAGCCAGGAGGTTGCGAAGCGCAGAGCCTTGTGCTTCAGCCCGACCGTGACTTTGCTCAACCCCGGCTCCTTCTCGACCACATTCTCCCTGTGAGAACATGCCTCCTCCTTCCAAACCAAAACTTCATCATCGATCTTAGGCGCCATGTTTTCGAGAACTCCGATCAGCAATATTCGGCTAGGAGCGTGGAGCGCGTTGTGCGCAACAAGAGGCTATGCTCGCCGATTGGCGCTTGTTTTACCAGCATGATCGCATCGGGCGAGTGCTGATTCTTAAGCGTTGAGATTTTGGCGCGTTCTGGACCGGGTGCCGGTTACGGGGTCATCGGCGAAATCATGGTGGTTCGCGATTTTTGGAGAGTGCCCTGTCAGGGCGCTGATGAAAAGCCGGCGCTGATCGGGTAAAGTAGCCGATTCTGAAATGCACCTGGATTTTTCGCGATGCGCCCGCTTCGGTGGCGTTTCGCTCAACTGACTGTCAGCCGCGGAGATCTCGCCATGGCCGCTCTTGATGATCTGATCGCCCCGTCCATCCTTTCTGCCAATTTCGCCAAGCTTGGCGAGGAAGTCGACAATGTGCTTGCCGCCGGCGCGGACATTGTGCATTTCGATGTGATGGACAACCATTATGTTCCCAACCTGACCATCGGCCCGCTGGTGTGCGAGGCGCTGCGCAAGCATGGCGTGACCGCGCCCATCGATGTGCATCTAATGGTCAAGCCGGTTGATCGTATTGTTGGCGACTTTGCCGCTGCAGGTGCGACCTACATTACCTTTCACCCCGAGGCCAGCGAGCATGTCGACCGCACGCTCCAGCTTATTCAGTCCGAGGGTTGCAAGGCTGGGCTGGTGTTCAATCCGGCCACGAAGCTTGATGCGCTCGAGTATGTGATGGAACGTATCGACATGATTTTGCTGATGTCGGTCAATCCAGGCTTTGGTGGGCAGAGCTTCATCCCCTCGGCTTTGACCAAGCTGCGCCAGGCGCGCGAGTTGATCAAGGCGAGCGGGCGGGAGATTCGCCTGGAGATCGACGGTGGCGTCAAAGCGGACAATATCGGCGAGATCAAGGCCGCAGGGGCCGATACCTTCGTGTCTGGCTCTGGCATCTTCGGCAAGGGCTCGGACAGCGACCCCAACCGCTACAACAGCATCATCGCCAAGATGCGTGACGAGCTGGCGAAAGCGGCCTGAGTGCGGGTTGCTGACCCTGAACTGAACCCGTCCTTGAGCTTGCCGGAGATGCGCCAACCCATGCTGCCCGATGGATTCCGACCCGGTCTGGTGCTCATGGACCTGGACGGCACCCTGGTCGACAGTGTGCCGGACCTGGCCCATTGCGTCGATCAGATGATGGAGCAAATCGGGCGTCCGCCCCGGGGCGAGAAAGCGGTGCGCAACTGGGTCGGCAATGGCGTCGAGCGGCTGGTGTCGCGCGCGCTGAGCGGATCGCTTGAGGACCGTCCGAGCCCCGAGGAATACGCGCGCGCCTACCCGATTTTCGTTGAGCTTTACGCCAAGCACAATTGCCAGCGCTCGGTGCTTTATCCTGGCGTGCGCGAAGGGCTTGGCTGGCTGCATGCCCAAGGGTTCCGGCTGGGGTGTGTGACCAACAAGTCGGCCTGTTTTACCGAGCCCTTGCTGACGCACTTCGATCTACGCGGGCTGTTCGAGATCGTGATCAGCGGTGACAGCCTGCCCGAAAAGAAGCCGAGTCCGCTGCCGCTGCTGCATGCGGCCGAGCATTTCAGCGTCGAGCCACGGCAGGCGCTGATGGTGGGCGATTCGATCAGCGATGTGAAGGCTGCCCGCGCGGCCGGTTTCTCCATCGTGTGCATGAGCTACGGCTACAATCACGGACAGGATATTCGCGACGCCCAGCCCGATGCGGTCATCGACACCCTGCCGCAGCTTGCGGATCTGCTTCCTGAGCGAGAGCCGGACATGGGGCCGGGTCGGGGTGCGGGGCTGGAAGCAGAGTTGGCGGCGGCGGTTGCATCGTCCGGTGCGGCCGCCTGAGCGTCGCCGTTGACCGCAATGATGCCGATCTCTTTCGCGCTCCCGGTTAAGTCTCAAGCCGCTGCGGCCCTTGGGTGGCGATGGCGATGTCTGCGCACTCGACTATGATTCGCGCTTTCTGGCTTTCGTCTGACTGGAGTTCGCCGCATGACGCCCGAGCAATATCGCGCCCTGGTTGCCCGGGGCTATAACCGCATCCCGCTGGTGTGTGAGGTCTTAGCCGACCTTGACACCCCGCTCAGCTGCTATCTCAAGCTGGTCGAAGGGCCCTATTCCTACCTGTTCGAGTCGGTGCAGGGCGGGGAGAAATGGGGTCGCTACTCCATTATCGGTCTGCCCTGTCGCACCGTGCTCAAGGTGTTTGGTCGCACCCTGCGCATTGAGCGCGATGGCCAACTGATCGAGGAGATCGAGTCGGAAGACCCACTGGCCTGGATCGAGTCCTTTCAAAAGCGCTTCCGCGTGGCTGAACATTCGGAGATGCCGCGCTTCGCCGGCGGTCTGGTTGGTTACTTTGGCTACGACAGCATTCGTTACATCGAGCCCAAGCTGCGTGACTGTCCCAACCCGGATCAGCTCGGCACCCCGGATATCCTGCTGATGCTGTCTGAGGAGGTGGTCGTTTTCGACAACCTGAGCGGGCGCATTTATATCATCGTGCATCTCAACCCGGATGCCGGCGACGATCTCCACAGCGGCCATGCCCGTATCCAAGAGTTGGTGCAGCGCATGCAGCGCGGCGCGCCCCGAAATCCAGCGCAGGTAGGCCGTCCGGTGAGCGAGCAGGACTTTCTGTCGGGCTTCAGCCGCGGCGGCTACGAGCAGGCTGTCGCGCGCATCAAGGACTATATCCTCGCTGGCGACTGCATGCAGGTGGTGCTCTCGCAGCGGCTGTCCATTCCCTTCCACGCCCGTCCGCTCGACCTCTACCGCGCGCTGCGGGGGCTGAACCCCTCGCCCTACATGTATTTTCTCGATCTCGACGGGTTTCAGATCGTCGGCTCCTCGCCCGAGATTCTGACCCGGCTCGAGGACGGCGTTGTCACCGTGCGTCCCATCGCCGGGACGCGCCGGCGCGGCTATACCGAGCAGGAGGACCAGGAACTCGAAGCCGAGCTGCTGGCCGATCCCAAGGAACTTGCCGAGCATCTGATGCTGATCGATCTCGGCCGCAACGACTGCGGGCGGGTGGCAGAAGTCGGCTCGGTGACGGTGACGGATCAGAAGATCGTCGAGCGCTATTCGCATGTGATGCACATCGTCTCCAATGTGATCGGGCAGCTGCGCGAGGGCATGACCGCCATGGACGTGCTGCGCGCCACCTTTCCGGCCGGAACCGTCTCGGGTGCACCCAAGATTCGCGCCATGGAGATCATCGACGAGCTCGAGCCGGTCAAGCGCGGAATCTACTCTGGCGCGGTCGGCTATCTCGGCTTCAACGGCAACATGGACACGGCCATTGCCATTCGCACCGCGGTCATCAAAGACGGCGAGTTGCACATCCAGGCCGGTGCCGGCGTGGTCGCCGACTCGATCCCCGAGCTCGAGTGGAAGGAGACCATGAACAAAGGCCGGGCGATTTTCCGCGCCGTGGCCATGGCCGAAGCCGGCATCGAGCAGCATCCCTGCGTGGGCGGTGGAGCAGAGGATTGATGCTCAGGGTCGCCTCGGCCCACTGACAGAAAGCGTTCGCAGATAGCCCTTCGCCGCTAGCTGAGCCCTAGAAAAGGGCTCGGCTGCGCACCTTCGCTAACCAGTAGCACCAAGCGATGCCCTCGCTAGAACATGGGGGTCCGCTTTTGCGCGCCGAAAATCAACACATAATGTAGTATTTTTTGTTTTCAGCTGAAAGAAACAGTGGCTGGAGGACAGGGTTTTCATGTAGCCTTGAGGAAACTCAATTGACGGACACGATGCTCTGATCGTGGCCAGTGGCCTGCGATGATCAAAAAAATCCTCACCGAACAGCTACGGCCTGGCATGTACATCCATGATCTAAATTGTGGATGGCTCGATCATTCCTTTCTCTCAAACAGATTTGCCGTTAAGCATTCAGGGGTGATTGCGAAGATCCAGCAGGCGGGTATTCGCGAGTGCTATATCGATACCGACAAGGGCGCCGATGTCGCGGACGCGCCGACTCAGCAGGAGGTCCAACAGGAGCTTGACGATGAGCTTGATGCCATTGTCGGGAATCAATCTGATGATCTGCATGAGGTTCCGCTCAGGGAGGAACGCACGCGGGCCGAGCGGATTCAGCAGCAAGCGATCACGCTGATCAATGAATTGATGTCGGATATTCGGCTGGGTCAGCAGATTGACTTGGAACGGACGGCGCCGATTCTGAAAGAGATGACGGATTCCATTTTCCGGAATCGAGATGCGTTGCTCGGTTTACAGCGTATCCGCCGCCAGGACCGCTATACCTTTGAGCACTCGGTCAATGTCGCTGTGCTGATGATCTCCTTTGGCCGCAGCCTGGGTTTCGAGCGCGAGCTGCTCAATCAGATCGGTACCGGCGCGTTCTTGCATGATATCGGCAAGACTCTGATTGAAAAAGCAATTCTGAATAAACCTGGGCCGCTGACGGAGGCTGAGCTCAAGGAAATGCGTGAGCATGTGGTGCATTCCGAACGCATGCTTGAGGCGGCGCCAGGCATCCCGCTCGCCGGATTACAGGTGGCCGCCGAGCATCATGAGCGCATGGACGGAAGCGGGTATCCAAAAAAGAAACGGGGTGAGGCGATATCGCAATACGGCAGAATGGCCGCAATAGTCGATATCTATGATGCGCTAACGTCTGACCGTGTTTACCATAAAGGAGAGGAACCGAGTGCGGCACTGCGCAAGCTGCTCGAATGGGGTCACTACCATGTGGATGTTGAGTTGGTGCAGCACTTCATCCGCTGTGTCGGTATCTACCCTGTTGGCACCCTTGTTCGGTTGGCCAGCCACCGTGTCGGTTTGGTGATTGAAAGCAATTCCAACAGCTTGCTGCAACCGGTGGTGCGCGTTTTCATGGATGCGAAGCGTCGTCGCTATTTGGATGTGCATGACCTAAATTTATCCGATCCTCAAGCCGCCGGCGACGAGCGGATTCTCAAGCCTGAACAGCTGTCGGATTGGCCGGTTGATCTTGAGCGAATTGCCAAACAGCCCTGACAAACCATTACTCGACCCCTCGGGTAGCAAGCCCTGAGAGGAGAGCGACAAAAAGTTGTCGCAAGAGGGGTGGCCGTTGCGTCAAAGTTCATGCGTCTGGGCTGAAAGGAGACCCTCTCGCTGGCCGGCTGCCGAGCAAGGGGTTAGTATTGCGCTTGCGCGCCACCAAATGATCGTGCGCCAAGTGCGCGGCCGCTATGATCCGGCCGATGATCAGGTGGCTTTAACATTTCCCGGTTGCGACTCAGCGCCCCCTTTGCTGTCTCGCGCCGCACCCCTCTTGAGGAGAGACCATCGCCATGTCGGAGTCAAAAATCTACGAGGTCCCGTCGCAGATCGCCGAGCGCGCCCATATCGATCATGATCAGTACCTGAGCCTCTATCAGCGCTCGGTCGATGATCCCGAGGGCTTTTGGGCGGAGCAGGCTGATCGATTCGTCACCTGGTTCAAGAAATGGGACAAGGTGATGGACTACAGCTACGGACCCGATGATGTCTTTATCCGCTGGTTCGATGGCGGCAAGCTGAATGTCGCCTACAACTGCCTCGACCGCCATCTCGACACCCGTGGCGATCAGGTTGCTATCATTTGGGAGGGCGATGATCCCAGTGTTGATCGCTCCCTGACTTACCGCGAACTGCATGCGGAGGTCAGCAAACTCGGCAATGTGCTCAAATCCCGGGGCGTGCGCAAAGGTGATCGCGTCTGCATCTACATGCCCATGGTGCCGGAGGCGGCCGTTGCCATGCTCGCCTGCGCGCGCATCGGTGCCGTGCACTCGGTGGTCTTTGGTGGCTTCTCGCCCGATTCCCTGCGTGACCGCATTCTGGACTCCGACTGCCGGGTGCTGATCACTGCCGATGAGAGCCTGCGCGGCGGACGCCAGGTGCCGCTGAAAAAGAACGCCGACCAGGCGCTGGCCGAGTGCCCCGATGTCAGCACCTGTCTGGTCATTCAGCGCACTGGCGGCGAGGTGGCCTGGAGCGAGGGCCGCGACCTCTGGTACCACGAGGCCATGGCCGAGGCATCGCCCGATTGTGAGCCTGAGCCCATGGATGCCGAGGATCCGCTGTTCATCCTCTACACCTCGGGTTCCACGGGTAAGCCCAAGGGCGTGCTGCACACCACCGGCGGCTATCTGGTCTTTGCCGCCATGACGCATCTCTACACCTTCGACTACCAAGACGGTGAGATGTACTGGTGCACCGCCGATGTCGGCTGGGTCACCGGACATACCTACATCGTCTATGGCCCGCTCGCCAATGGCGCCAAGTCGCTGATGTTTGAGGGGGTGCCGAATTATCCGGACAACTCGCGCTTTTGGCAGGTGGTCGACAAGCACCAGGTCAATATCTTTTACACCGCGCCCACGGCCATTCGCGCCCTAATGCGTGCTGGCACCGACCCGGTTAAAGCCACCTCGCGCTCCTCGCTGCGCATTCTTGGCACCGTGGGCGAGCCCATTAACCCCGAGGCCTGGGAGTGGTATAGCCAGGTGGTTGGCGATGGCCGCTGCCCGGTGGTGGATACCTGGTGGCAGACCGAGACTGGTGGTCATTTGATCACCCCGCTGCCTGGCGCGACTCCGCTCAAGCCGGGCTCGGCGACGCGGCCTTTCTTCGGCGTGGTGCCGGCTCTGGTTGACGCGAGCGAGGGCACCCTGATCGACGGCGCGGGCGAAGGTGCCTTGGTTATCACTCGCCCCTGGCCAGGACAGATGCGCACCGTCTACGGCGACCATCAGCGCTTCATCGATACCTACTTCAAGCAATATCCGGGGTACTACTTCTCCGGTGACGGTGCGCGCCGCGATGCCGATGGTTATTATTGGATCACCGGGCGCATCGATGATGTTCTCAATGTCTCGGGTCATCGCCTGGGTACGGCCGAGATCGAATCTGCCCTGGTGCTGCATGAATCCGTCGCAGAGGCAGCTGTGGTCGGCTATCCGCACGATATCAAAGGTCAGGGCATCTATGCTTATGTCACCCCCATGGCCGGCGTCGAACCCACGGATGCGCTCAAGCAAGAACTCGTCAAACTGGTGCGCACCGAGATCGGCCCCATTGCCACGGTGGATATCATCCAATGGGCACCCGGTCTTCCCAAGACGCGCTCGGGCAAGATCATGCGGCGGATTCTGCGCAAAATTGCAGCCAACGAGGTCTCGGCGCTGGGTGACACCTCTACCCTGGCCGACCCAACCGTGGTCGAGGATTTGATCGATCATCGCGCGAATCAATAAGTGGCTGATTTGGATTTGTCTTGCAATGGATTTTCCCCCGGTAACCGCACTTTGCGATGCGCGGGAAGCTTGTATTCTTTTTGTTAATGCGTAAACAACGCCGCCCCTCTGGGCGGCGTTGTTTTTTTCTCTAAGAGGACGTTATTTTTGTATTCTGCTCAACGTGTTGGTGTCTTTGTTGACGCTGAGAATGTCCGCTATAACGGCGGTTACCAAATGCGCTATGACGTGCTGCGGCGTTTTGCCGGGCGCAGCGATGGCCCCCTGCAACGCCTGAATACCTATCTTGCCTTCGACAGCGAGCGCGCGCGCGAGGACTATGACTATGCCAAGAAGTCGCGCGCCTACCAGCAGATGGTGCGCGATTACGGCTGGAAAATTACCGTTAAATATGTGCGTCGCTATACTGATGAAAACGGCGTGGTGTCGACCAAGGCCAATGCCGACCTCGACATGGCGGTGGATGCCATGCTGCAGGCCGGCAAGCTCGAACAGGTGATTCTGGTCACCGGCGACGGCGACTTTCTGCAAGTGGTTTCGGCGCTGCAAAATGGCGGTTGCCGGGTTGAGCTGATTGGCTTTAAGAACGTCTCGCGCCAATTACAGCAGCAGGTCGATGCTTTCTGGTCCGGTTTTTTGATTCCGGACCTGCTGCCCATCAATTACGAGCCGCGCAACGACTGGGGTAAGCCGGGCTCCTGCGTGCGCGGGGTCTGCACCAAATGGTTTCCGGACAAGGGCTATGGTTTTTTGCGCTTCATGAATCATATTTCCCCCAACCTCTGGGTGACTGATCCACGCGAGCCGGATTCGCCTTACACCAGTGTTTTCTGCCACGCCAACGAGGTGGCTGAGGATGTCGGCGAGGAAATGTTGCTCAATCGCGAGACGATTTTCGAGTTTTATCTCAATGAAAGTGACCAGAAGGACAATGGACTGGTGGCGAATAATGTGCGCCTGGCCTTTGGTGTCAATCGTTAGCCCGGTGCCTCGGGTATGGGCAGGCACTGGGTTGACGCAGTATCATCACATTGCATCGGCGATTTTTGGATCGTCGGTTAGACTATGGCGGTAGTGGTGGCGAATATCCTCAAACCGACGCGTGCGACCTGTTTTCGATGATGTCATCCGCCGTTCGGTTTGATGCCCATTCTCTTGATCTCAACGCAAAGAGCGTCCGATGGCGACCAATCAGTCGGAAGTCAATTTATCAGGCCTTGCGCGCAGGCTGGTCCGTGACGAGCTGATCTCCGAGGAGGTAGCGCGCAAAATTCAGGAAGAGGCAGCGCGCCGCCGCGAGCCTTTTGTGCAGTGTCTGGTTGAAAAAAAGGCATTGGACAGCCGCAGTATCGCGCTGGCGGCTTCGCAGGAATTCGGCGTACCTGTGCTTAACCTAAGCGCCATGGACTTGCAGTCGCTGCCGCTGTCGCTGGTCGATGAGCGGCTGATGTCCAAGCATCGGGCGTTGCCGCTGTTCCGTCGCGGCAACCGGCTGTTCCTGGCCATTTCCGATCCCACTAATGATCAAGCGCTTGATGAAATTCGCTTTAATACCGGGCTGGCAACTGACTCGGTGTTGGTGGAGGAAGACAAGCTCGCGGCAGCGCTGATCAAGGCAGTCGAGGGTTCAGGGACTGGCGGGGTCGATGTCTCGGATGCCGATCTCGAGAATATCGACGTTCAGGATCCTGACAGCGAGAATCGCGACGATACCGACTCCAACGTCGATGATGCGCCTATTGTGCGTTATGTGAACAAAATGCTGGTCGACGCCATCTCGAGCGGCACCTCGGATATCCACTTCGAGCCCTACGAGAAGAGCTTTCGCGTGCGCTTCCGTCAGGATGGTATGTTGCGCGAGGTCGCCCATCCGCCGCTCAACATCGCCGGGCGTCTGATTTCGCGACTCAAAGTCATGTCGCGCATGAACATCGCCGAGCGACGCGTGCCCCAGGATGGTCGCATCAAGCTCAAGCTCTCGCGTTCGCGTGATATCGATTTTCGCGTTAATACCCTGCCGACCCTCTACGGCGAGAAAGTGGTATTGCGTATTCTCGACTCCTCGGCTGCCAATGTGGGCATCGAAAGCTTGGGCATGGATGAGAAGCAGCGCAAGGATTTTTTGTCCAGCATCGACAAACCCTATGGCATGATCCTGGTCACGGGACCCACCGGCTCGGGCAAGACAGTGACGCTCTATTCGGCGCTCAATATCCTCAACCAGCCGGATATCAATATTTCCACCGTCGAGGACCCCGTCGAGATTCAAGTGCCCGGCATTAACCAGGTCAACCTGAATCCAAAAAGCGGCTTGACCTTTGCCGCCGCCCTGCGCGCCTTTCTGCGTCAGGACCCGGACATTGTCATGGTCGGCGAGATTCGTGACCTGGAGACGGCTGAAATCGCTGTCAAGGCAGCCCAAACCGGCCACTTGGTGCTCTCGACTCTGCACACCAACGATGCGCCCCAGTCGCTTACCCGCCTGGCCAACATGGGGGTGCCGCCCTTTAACATTGCCTCCTCGGTGCTGCTGATCATGGCCCAGCGCCTTGCGCGCAAACTCTGTTCCATCTGCCGTCAAGCAGAACATATCCCGGCTGAAGCGCTGCTTGCAGAAGGCTTTACCCAAGAGGAAGTCGACGAAGGGGTAACCATCTACCGCCCGGTGGGTTGTGATCAATGTACCAACGGCTACAAAGGACGGGTGGGCATTTTTCAGATCATCAAGGTGTCAGAGGAAATGGGCCGGCTGATCATGGAAGGCGGCAATTCGATTCAACTCGCCAAGCAGGCAAAACTCGAGGGCTATGCGGACCTGCGCCTTTCGGGTCTGCGTAAGGTCAAGGCTGGTGTGACCAGTCTTGAGGAACTCAACCGAGTCACCAAGGATTAATCGCCATGGCTGTCGCCGCGAAACAACTGCCTGTAAAAAAACAGGCCAAGGCCGAAAAAAGCTACAACTTTGCCTGGGAGGGCGTCGACAAGCGTGGCGCCAAGATCAAGGGGGAGACCCGTGGCACCAACATGGCGATGATTCGCGCTGATCTGCGCCGCCAGGGGGTGAATCCCACCAAGGTGCGCAAGAAAACGGAGTTTGTCATCGGCAGCGGCAAAAAGAAGATCACCAGCGCGGATATCAGCATTTTCAGCCGTCAACTTGCCACCATGATGGCCGCCGGCGTACCGCTGGTGCAGTCTTTCGAGATCGTTGGTCGCGGGCATGAAAACCCCTCGATGCAGGAACTCATCCTGGCCATCAAGAACGATATCGAAAGTGGCACCGCGATGGCGCCATCCTTGGCCAAGCACCCCAAATACTTCGACGATCTGGTGTGCAGCCTGGTCGCTGCCGGTGAGCAGGCGGGTGTGCTCGATGTGCTGCTCGACAAAATTGCGACCTACAAGGAAAAGACCGAATCCATCAAGGGCAAGATCAAGAAGGCGCTGTTCTATCCTGCTGCCGTCATCATTGTTGCCGTTGTGGTGTCTGCGGTGCTTTTGGTGTTTGTAATTCCGCAGTTCAAGGAACTGTTCACCAGTTTCGGTGCCGATCTGCCGGCCTTTACCCTGATGGTCGTTGGGCTTTCCGACTTCTTGCAGAAGTGGTGGTGGATTGTCGCCATGGGGATGGGGGCTTTCGGTTTTTCTGTGGCCAAGGTGCATGAGAAATCGCGCAAGTTTCGTGAGTTGATCGACCGCGCTTCGCTGAAGATCCCCATTATTGGTTCCATCCTGAACGACGCTGCCATTGCCCGTTTTGCCCGCACGCTCTCAACCATGTTCGCCGCCGGCGTGCCCTTGGTTGAGGCTTTGGGCTCGGTGTCTGGCGCGACCGGCAACATCGTCTACACGGATGCGGTTCTCAAAATGCGCGAAGAGGTTGCCACGGGCCAGAGCCTGCAACTGGCGATGCGCCAGCGCAATCTGTTTCCGCACATGGTGATTCAAATGACGGCCATCGGTGAGGAGTCAGGCTCGCTCGATGCCATGCTGGCCAAGGTAGCGGACTTTTACGAAGAAAGAGTCGACAACGCCGTGGATGCGATGAGTAGCTTGCTCGAGCCCTTGATCATGGTGGTCATCGGCGGTCTGGTGGGGAGCCTGATCGTTGCCATGTATCTGCCGATCTTCAAGCTCGCCGCAGTTGTCTGATTTCGTGCTGGCTCGATCATTTCTCATCATGGCTTGGACTGGGCGATGAGCGATCTCATTCGCGTGCTTGCGGAAACTCCCTGGCTGCTGTACAGCACGACTGTGCTGTTGGGGCTGGTCGTGGGCAGTTTCCTGAATGTGGTCATCCTGCGCCTGCCGCGCATGATGGAGCTTGAATGGCATCGGGATTGCGCCGAACTGCTGACAGCCGAGGCGGAAACGGCATCCAGTCCCAGTTTGGTTACCAGTGCTACCCCCAGCCCTATCGGTGGGCCTAGCCAGGAGCAGTCGGGGGAGCAGCAGTCGAAGCACGAGCCGGTGCCCGAGCAAGAGCCGGCGCCCTTTAGCCTGGCACGGCCTGCTTCGCACTGTCCGAGCTGTAGTCATCGCATCCGCGCCTGGGAAAATATTCCGGTCCTGAGCTACCTGCTGCTGCGCGGGCGCTGCTCGGCCTGTCGTGCGCCCATTGCCATCCGTTATCCGCTGATTGAAACCCTAACTGCCGTGCTCAGCCTGGTGGTGGTCTGGCACTTTGGCTTCAGCGTGCAGGCAGCCGCAGCACTGGTGTTTACCTGGTCGATGGTCGCGCTGGCGGTGATCGACTTCGACACCCAACTGCTACCTGATGCCATCACCCTGCCAGTGCTCTGGGGCGGGCTGTTGCTCAGTCTGTTCGGGGTTTTCGTCGATGCCGAGACGGCCATTATTGGTGCCATCGCCGGTTATCTGAGTCTTTGGTCGGTGTTTCAGCTGTTCCGGGTGCTGACCGGCCGTGAGGGTATGGGCCGCGGGGACTTCAAGCTGCTTGCGCTCTTTGGTGCCTGGATGGGCTGGCAGGCGTTGCCGCAGATTATTCTGCTCTCTGCGGTGCCTGGAGCCCTGGTGGGGATCGCGCTGATCGCGCTTGGCCGGCAGAAGCAGCGCACGCCAATGCCTTTCGGCCCTTATCTGGCTATTGCCGGTTGGGTGAGCCTGCTGTGGGGGGCTGAGATCACCGAAGCTTATCTGCGCTGGAGCGGCCTGGGCTGAATGTGTCGGCTGTGCGTGGCGCTGACTGGCGGGATCGGTAGCGGCAAGTCAAGCGTGGCTGAGCGCTTTGCGCATCGCGGCGTGACTGTCATTGATGCCGATCTGATTTCCCATGCCCTGACGGCGACGCATGGTGCGGCCATGCCAGCTATTGTCGCGGCCTTTGGTGCCGCCGCCCGCGCCCCGACCGGAGCGCTTGATCGTGCCTGGATGCGTGAGCGGGTCTTTCATGATGCCGGTGTCAGGCAAGAGCTTGAGTCCATTCTCCATCCGATGATCCGCGCCGAGATGCTGCGGCTTGCCGAGCAGGTACCAGGCCCCTACAGCCTGCTTGCGATTCCGCTATTGTTTGAAACCGGTCAACAGGCGCTGGTTGATCGCGTGCTGGTGGTCGATCTGCCAGAGGCGATGCAGATTGAGCGGGTACGCAGACGCGATGGACTCAGCGATGCCACCATCCATGCCATCCTTGCAAGCCAGGTTGACCGGCAGCGCCGTTTGAGCGGAGCTGATGATCTGATTGATAATTCAGGCGCTCTTGACGCTTTGGATGCGCGGGTGGCGGAGTTGGATGGTTTTTATCGCACTTTGGCACAGGTGCGCCGTTGAGCCCAAGTTTGACATGTGGCGGGTATTGTCTCGGACTCCGGCATCACAGCCGATCGGAGGCAAAATCCGCCAATCGCGAACGCTCGCCGCGAATCAGGGTAATGTGGCCGCTGTGGTCCCAATACTTGAAGCGGTCGACGACATAGGTCAGGCCCGAGGTGGTTTCTGTCAGGTAAGGGGTGTCGATTTGGGCAATATTGCCCAGGCAGACGATCTTGGTGCCCGGCCCTGCGCGGGTAATCAGGGTTTTCATCTGCTTGGCGGTCAGGTTTTGCGCTTCATCCAGAATGATGTACTTGTGCAGAAAGGTGCGCCCGCGCATGAAATTGAGCGATGAGATGCGGATGCGATTGCGCACCAGATCATTGGTGGCGGCGCGACCCCACTCGCCACCTTCGGTCTGGGTGAGCACTTCCAGATTGTCCATCAGCGCGCCCATCCAGGGGGTCATTTTTTCTTCTTCGGTGCCGGGCAGAAAGCCAATGTCTTCCCCCACCGGCACTGTCACCCGGGTCATGATGATCTCGCGGTAGATGCTGCGATCAAGTACCTGCGCCAGTCCTGCCGCTAGGGCAAGCAGCGTCTTGCCGGTGCCGGCGGTGCCGAGCAGGGTGACGAAGTCGATTTCTGGATTCATCAGCATATTGAGCGCGAAGTTCTGCTCTGGGTTGCGCGCGCGTATGCCCCAGACGTTGTGCCGTGGCAGGCGATAGTCCTCGACCAGTTCGATGACGGCTTCCTGCTCGCTGCGCTTCTCGCGCACGATGGCCTCGAAAGGCGGGTTGTCATCCAGTGACAGGCACTCACCCGGGTACCATTCGGCCAGATCCGGGCCGGTAATGCGGTAGAAAGTGCGGCCTTCTTCTTTCCAGGAGTCGAGCGTTTTGGCGTGCCTGTCCCAGAAATCGGCCGTGAGGGTGCGCAGGCCGGTGTAGAGCAGGTCGACATCGTCAAGGACCTGGTCGTTGGAGTAGTCCTCGGCCGCGATGCCAAGCACCGTGGCCTTGATGCGCAGGTTGATGTCTTTTGAGACGATGACGACCTGTAGGTCGGGATGCTGCTCCTTGAGCGCCAGCGCGGTGGCCAGAATGTTGTTGTCGGCGTTGTGCCCAGGCAGGTTGGCGGAGGTCCGCGATGCCAGTGGCTCGGTCTGGAAAAACAATCGCCCCGCCGGCGGTGCGGACAATGAGCGCCCAGCATCGCCGAGTGTCTGGATCGGCAGGCCGGCTTCGATATCTTCGCGCCGCGCGTCGCTGATCAGTTCATCAAGAAAGCGGCTGGTTTGGCGCACATTGCGCGCCACTTCCGACATGCCTTTTTTTCCGGCATCCAGTTCCTCGAGCACCACCATCGGCAGGAAGACATGGTGTTCGTGGAAGCGGAAAATGGCTGTTGGATCGTGCATCAACACATTGGTGTCGAGCACGAACAGGCATAGTGAATCCTTTTGGCGCTTAATCATGGTATTCCAAGCCTTCTATGCTCGGTGATGGCGCGGCTTGTGCGGTCGAGCTGGCCAGTTTGGGTGCGCATGCCGGTCATGGCGGCTACTGGGGCATTTGCCTATAAGGAGCCTCATTGTCCGGGGTGGTCGGGACCATGAGGGTTAGGTCGGGGCCGCCCTGCGAGGCTTGAGAACCCAGGTTATGACAGGGCCTTGGCGGCAGCCAGCACCTCATCGACATGGCCTTTGACGCTGACTTTGCGCCACTCATGCCGCAGCACGCCCTCAGAGTCAATCAGAAAGGTGCTGCGCTCCACGCCGAGCGATTCCTTGCCATACATTTTCTTTAACTTGATCACATCAAACAGCTGGCACAGCGCTTCGTCCTTGTCCGACACCAAGTCGAAGCTGAATCCCTGTTTGGTCTTGAAGTTTTCCTGCGCCTTTAGGCCATCGCGCGAGGCACCGAGAATGGCGGTATTGGCAGCGGCGAATGCATCCGCAGCGGCGGTGAAGTCGAGTCCCTCCTGGGTGCAACCGGGGGTGCTGGCTTTGGGGTAGAAATAGAGCACCAGGTTGCGACCACGAAAATCGCTGAGCGCGATCTCGCGGTCACCGGTGATCTTGACCTTGATGTCTGGAAGATTGTCGCCGACTGTTAAAGGCATCTTCTCGCTCCGGGTTGGATAATGACTGGGTCCAGGCAACATGGGTGCGCTGGCTGGCATGTATCAAGCCCAAGCGCCATCTGGTGGGCGCGATGTTGGGCGCACTCTCAGGCTTTGAGCGGCTCAAGCACGGCGTCCAGGTTGAGCCCGTCGCAGTAGTCCATGAACTCTTCCCGCAGTGTGGCAATGTGGGTATCAGCCGGGATGCCGACGGTCATGTGCACCGCGAACATGGGCGTGCCGGTGTGGGCTGCGGCATAGGTGTTGGTGGCCATGTCCTCGATATTAATGCCGCGATCAGCAAAGAATCCGGCCAGGTTATGGACGATCCCCGGGTGATCCATGGCCACCACATCAACCGCGTAGGGGATGTTGTTGCCACTGCGCTCGCGCTCGCCGGTGCGCTTGCTGGTAATGGTCAGCCCGAGCTGGCGCTGAAGATCGGGCAGGACGTTTTCGACTTTCGCCAGGGTATTCCATTTGCCCTCGATCAGCAGGATGGCGGCAAAATCGCCGCCGAGCACTGTCATACGGCTGTCTTCGATGCTACAGCCCTGATCGAGAATGGTCTTGGAGAGCCGATCAACAATGCCGGGATGGTCTTCGCCCAGCGCGGAGAGAACAAGAAAGGTTTTCTGCTTAGTCATGACCTTTTTGACGCTTGTAACTTAAGTCGGTTGGGACTGGGAAATGAACCGATACTGAGTGTATCACGCTCGCTTGTCGACAGGCAGGCTGAAGCTCGCCCGGTCCGCTGCCTCATGATAAGCCTGCGATGTCGAGCGAACAGGCTTCCTGGTGGGAGTGGCTTCAGCCACGACCGGTGGCGACTTGCAGGCATTCTTGCCATGGGTGGAAAGCAGGCGCTACCATCCCACCATGAATGTCAGGACATCAGGAGTCCGGTCAGGGCTGGATTCTGGCAAACTGAATAATTTTTTGCTCAATGATTCCGCCAACGGAGCGACGCAATGAACAAAATGCGCGGCAGCATTGTCGCCCTGATCACCCCAATGACGCCATCGGGAGCTGTCGATGACCAGGCGTTGCGGCGGCTGGTGGACTTTCATGTCGAAGCCGGCACAGTCGCGCTGGTATCCGTGGGAACCACCGGCGAGTCGGCGACGCTCGACGAGACCGAGCACTGCGATGTCATTACCCGGACCATTAAGATGGCAGCTGGGCGCATTCCCGTGATTGCCGGCACCGGGGCCAACTCAACGACCGAAGCTATCCGCCTGACCCGCTGTGCCAAAGACGCGGGCGCTGATGCGGCCTTGTTGGTAACCCCCTATTACAATAAGCCGACGCAGGAAGGGCTCTATCAGCATCACAAGGCGGTGGCTGAGGCCGTCGAGCTGCCGCAGTTGCTGTACAACGTGCCGGGGCGCACAGCATGCGATCTCAAGCCCGAGACGGTCGCGCGGCTTGCAGAGGTGCCTAACATTGTTGGTCTTAAGGAGGCGACTGGCGACCTGACTCGGGTGGCGGCCTTGCGCGCGCTCTGCGGCAAGGATTTTCTGCTCTACAGCGGTGACGATGGAACCTGCTGCGACTTCATGCTCGCCGGCGGCGATGGCGTGATTTCCGTCACCAGCAACCTGGTTCCGGCAAAGATGCAGGCCATGTGCGTTGCGGCTTTGGCAGGCGATGCCGAACAAGCCCGCGCATTGAATGCCGCGCTTGACCCGTTGCATCAGGGGTTGTTCGTTGAGTCCAATCCCATCCCTGTCAAATGGGCACTTGCCGAGATGGGGCTTTGTCAGCCGGGCATCCGCCTGCCCTTGACCTGGCTGACTGCATCGCACCATGACGGACTGCGTGCGAGCCTGCGGGATCTTGACTGTATCGCCACTTGACAGCGCCCGGTGGTCTTAACCGATGCCCGATGCGCGCTGATGAGGTACACTCGCGCCTTTGCCTGAGCGGTCTTGTCGCACCCAGTGGCCGTGCGGTTTGAGCGGTATTCGTTCCCTATAGATTGAGGTGGCAAATTGCCATGAGCGTCGAATTGGAAGCCAAATTCTCACAATTAAACCCGCGCATTCTCGGGTCGCGCTTGGCCGTCGCCTCGGTGGCCTCGGTGGTGGCGGCATCGCTGATGACGGGCTGTGGTATCCGGAACAAAATCGACAAGGTCTTGCCTGATCAGCGCCTGGAATACAAACATCAGCGCGAGGCAGGGGAAAACCTCGAGTTACCACCGGATCTCACCGCCGCCTCTTTCGACGATGCCCTCGACATCCCTCCGGCTAGCGGCATCACCACTTACTCCGAATACACCGGCACGCGTGAGCGTCGGCAGCGGGTCGCCGGCAGTGGTGAGGTGTTGCCAAGCGTCGCGGGTGTCGAGATGGAACGCTCGGGCGACAAGCGTTGGCTGCAGATCGATCAATCGCCACAATTGGTTTGGCCGCAGGTGGTCGCCTTCTGGCGCCAGCAAGGCATTTTGCTGGTTGAGCAGGAGCCGTCCATTGGTGTGATGAAGACCGACTGGATTGAAAATCGCGCCGAGGTCCGCCGGGATATCGTCACCAAGATGTTCCGCACGGTGGTCGATGGTCTTTACAGCACCTCCACACGCGATCAATACCGGGTGCGTATCGATGCCGGACCGCGTCCCGGCACCACCGAGGTCTATCTGACCCACCGTGCAATGGAAGAGCGCCTGGTGCGTAATACCCTGGGCGAGGAGGCCAGCACTGTGTGGGAGCCGGCGCCAAGCGACCCGGGCAAGGAAGGTGCAATGCTGCGGCGGCTGATGCTGTCGCTCGGTGTGTCTGAGCAACAAGCTCAGCGCATGCTCGCGCAACAGGGCTCAAGCGCGCCAACACGCAGTGCGCAACTGGTGCAAAGTGGCGGCGGCGCCCTGGTCATCGCCGAACCCTATCGGCAAGCCTGGCGCCAGGTTGGTCTGGCGCTTGATCGCAGCGGCTTTGCGGTCGAAGATCGCAATCGTTCCGAAGGGGTGTTTTACGTGCGCTACGACGATCCGAACAGGAGCCAGGGCAAGAAAAAAGGGCTGGGTTCACGCCTGGCGTTCTGGAAGAATAACAACAAAGACCTTGGCGTTGAGCAATACCAGGTGCGCCTGAACGAGGCGCAGGGCCAGACCCGCGTGACTATTCACGATTCTAATGGCAACCCCGACACTTCCCCCACAGCCGGGCGCATCCTGAGCCTGCTAAGCGAGGAAATGCGCTGAGAAGTCTTTCCTATGGGGCGAATTAATTCGCCCCATAGGCTCTTGGTCCCGGCCCCCCCGAGAATGCAGCGCCTGTTTCACGCTGCGGCACTGGCATCAAAGCCCAGTAGTCGCGGATAGAGTTCGCCCTGCAGTAATTCCTGGTGGCTGCCGCGTTCAACTAGACGTCCCTGATCAATCACCAGAATCTCATCCATGCGCGCAAGCGCAATGGGCTTGTGGGTAATCAGCAGGGTGCTGCGCCCCTCCATGGCTTGATCGATTGCCATCATCAATGCCTGTTCGGTAGGACCGTCGAGGCCTTCAGTTGGCTCATCAAGCAACAGAATGGGCGCGTCCTTAAGCAGTGCGCGGGCGATGGCGATGCGTCTTGCCTGTCCGCCAGAAAGGCGCACGCCTGTTTCCCCCACCCAGGTGTCATAGCCCTCGGGCAGGCTCTGGAGGAAGTCATGAATCTGCGCCGTGCGACAGGCACGCTCCAAGTCTTGCTCGCTCGCCGCCGGTGCGGCCAGCAGCAGATTCTCGCGGATGCTGGTGTTGAACAGATGCGTCTGCTGCGACACCAGGGCCAGATGGCGGCGCAGTTCCTCGCCCCGTAATTGCGCCAATGGCAGGTCGCCGAGTCGAATCTCTCCTGCGTCCGGCAGCCAGAAACGCAGCAGCAGGTTCATTACCGTGCTTTTGCCGCTGCCGGTCGGCCCGACTAGGGCGATGCGCTTTCCGACCGGTAATTCCAGGTTAAAGTCACGCAAGGCGGCGCGCTCTGCCTTGGGGTAGCGGAAACCGACCCCGCGCAGGCTGAGATGGAAATGCTCGGGCGTCACCTGCGGTCCCTCGGGCTCGGGTGCTGCGGGCTGGGTGTCGACAATGGCAAATAGCCGCCGCGCCGCAGTCAGGGTGCTCTCGAGCTGCTGAAAGGCCAGGGGCAGAGGCGCGACAGCCTCGAAGCTCGCCAGGGCCAGCAGCGCCAGCATGGCCAGCTGGGGTGGCGCCAGGCTGTTGGTCTCAAGCAGCGGCAGGCCAAGCCAGATCGCAAACCAGAGTGCCAGATTGGCGCACAGGCCCACACCGCCGGAGGCAATGCCCGCCAGGCGGCTCATGCGATCCTGGGAGGCGATCAACTCCGCGCTGAGCGCATCGAGGCTCCGTGCGTGGTCATCGGCGGCGCCGAATACCAGCAGCTCGGACAGCCCTTGGGTGCCGTCGATGGCGGTCTGGCGCAGTTTGGCTTCGGTCTCGACCAGATGGCGTCCGGGCTCGCGGCCGAGCTTGCGGCTTGCGGTGGGCAGAAGGGTACCAGCGATCAGCAGCAGGACGAGAAGGCTGAGCGCCAGGCCGAGATCATAGAAGGCGGTGAAGAGGAAAAAAACCAGACTGGCGCTGGCCGCGACCAGCACCGGGATCAGCACCCGCACATAGAAGTTGTCGAGCGCATCGATGTCGGAACGGATGCGGCTTAGCAGGTCGCCGCTGTGAAATTCTTGCAGGCGTGCCGGCGCCAGGGGCTCGAGATGCTGGTAGAACCAAACCCGCAGCCCGGAGAGCTGGCGCAAGGTGGCCTCGTGCGAGACCAGGCGCTCCAGATAGCGCCCGAGGGTGCGTGCCATGGCGCTGGCGCGGATGATGGTTGCCGGGGTGAAGTAATTCATCATCACGCCAGCGGCACCGGCCACGGCCATCGCAGTGATGAACCAGCCGGAAATGGCCAGCAGGGTCACATTGGCCAGCAGGGTGACCAGCGCGATCAGAAAGCCACCCCATATCCAGGCGCGGTAGGGTTTAAACAGGTGCCAGAGACGCAGCAACTCCTTCATGCAAGTTCTCCGGGATCAGCGGCTTGGGCGATTTCGGCAAACTGACCCTTGGCCATGCGCGCGTAATGGCCCTGTAGGGCGATCAACTCATCATGCGTGCCCTGTTCAGCAATGCGCCCATCAACAATCACCAGAATGCGATCAGCATGGCGCACGGTGACCAGCCGATGGGCGATGATTAGCAGGCCGCGATCACGCGCCAGCTCATCGATGCCGGCCTGCACCAGTGCTTCGTTGGCCGGATCCAGGCTGGCGGTGGCCTCATCGAGAATCACCAGCCGGGCGTCGCGCACAAAGGCGCGGGCAAGCGCGATGCGCTGAATCTGCCCGCCGGAGAGCCCAACGCCCTGCTCGCCAATTTCGGTGTCATATCTAGCCGGTAGTTGATCGATGAACTCGGCCGCACGCGCGCGTCTGGCGGCGTCTTGCACCGTCTCCAGGCTGGCTTGTGGCGTGCCCAGGCGGATGTTCTCAAGCAGGCTGCCCTGGAACAAGCGCGGACGCTGTGGTAGCCAGGCCAGGCGCCGGCGCCAGTCTTCAAGGTCCATATCGGCAAGGGAAATGCCATCGACAACAATCCGCCCAGCATCCGGCATGCCGAAACCGAGCAGCAGGCTGGCGATGGTGGTCTTGCCGGCACCGCTCGGGCCGACCAGGGCCACACGCTCGCCTGGGTTGATGCGAAAGTTCGCGCCTTGCAAGGCCGGGCGACCTGCTTCGTAAGCGAAGTGCACATCCTCAAAGCCAATAGCCAGCGGGCTGTTGGTGGGCAGGCGACGGCCGGGCGATGGCCGCTCAGGCAGGGGCGTGTCGAGAATGTCGGCGATGCGCTCGGCGGCGGCGATGGCCTCGAGTCGCCCATGATAGTGGGTGCCCAGGCTGCGCAGGGGCAGAAAGAATTCGGGCGCGAGCAGCAGAATGAAAAATCCGCTCAGAAAGCTGATCTCGGGCGGTGCGATTAGATCCGGCAGCGGCAGGTCGAGTTGGTAGAGCCGAAAGCCGATGAAGACCGCGATAATGGCGATGCCGACGGTGGCGAAGAATTCGAGTACCGCCGAGGACAGAAAAGCCACCCGCAGTACCTCCATGGTGCGGCGGCGATAGTCCTCTGAAATCTCGGCAATGACTTGTGCCTCGCGGCGGCTGGCATTGAACAGCTTGAGCGTGGTCAGCCCTTGGATCACATCCAGAAAATGCGCGCCCATGCGCGCCAGTGCCTTCCACTGATGCTGATTGATGGCCTCCACCCGGGTGCCGATCAGGATCATGAAAATCGGGATGAGCGGCGCGACCAGCGCCATGATCAGGCTCGAAAGCCAGTCGATGGGTGCGACTACCACGATTATGGCCAGCGGTAGCAGCATGGTCACCGTCATGGCTGGCAGATAGCGGGCATAGTAGGCTTCGAGCGCCTCGATGCCCTTGGTCAGATCCTCGGCCAGGGCGCCGCTGCGCTGACCAGCCATCCAGCGGGGGCCGGCAGCCTGAATGTGTCGGTAGACCCGATTACGCAGGTTGCGTTTGACGCCGGCGGCGGCGCGAAAGGCTGTCTGCTCGGCGCCCCAGCTCAGCAGGGCGCGCAGCGCGAAGAGCCCGAGCAGTGGCAGCATCCAAGGGGTCAGCTCGGCGCGACCGGCGCCAGCGAAGACAAAGGCGTTGATCACATAGGCCAGTATCCAGGCTTGGGCGATCAGCAGCCCACCGTTGGCGAGCTGCATGGCGATGGCCAGGCGCAGATAGAGACCAGCCAAGGGCTTTTGCTGATCGAGAAAGCGCTTGGCTGCAAGTTTGCTTTCACCTGCGTGCGCCCGATCATCGCCAGCGGCAGGCGCCGGGCGTGTTCCACGCTGTTGCGCTTCTGCGCCAGTCAAGTTGGGGTCAGGAGTGGCCGGAGTCGGCATGGCAAGGTATCAGGCGGCAAGCGAGCCCATGGGCGGCGAATGGGTGTCGCGGATTCCGCGCCGGCCGGCGAGTAGTCGGTCACGCCAGCAGCACAAGGTGGCCCTAGGTGGCGTCGGGGAAAGCTGGCGCCAGTGCAAGGAGATGTCCAGAAGCTCAGCCCTCAGGCTTGGTTGGCGCACGCTCGGTCTGTTGCGGAACCCGCTCGAGTTTAGTCGCATCGTAGCCGATACTGGCGATGAAGTCTCGCATGCGTTGCAGTTCGGCATCGCTGAATGCAGGCTGACGCGCCATCACCCAGACATAATCGCGCTTGGCACGGCCAATCACCGTGAGCTGATAATCCGGGTCCAGATAGACGATGCGATAGTCGGCCTTGATCGGCCAGATAAACTGCATGCCCCAATGCGCGTTGGTGCTGGTGTCGAGCACAAAGCCTTTGGGGTGATAGACTTTTTGCGCGCCGTCGAAGGCATCCTTGTTGAAGGTGAAAGTGGTCGCTATGGTGCCATCCGGGTTGAGCGCATAAGACTCGACCGCGTTGTAAGCGCCTTTTTCAACGAAGGTGGGAATATTGGCGACCACATACCAGTCGCCCATAAAGCGTTCGAGATCGACCTGCTTGACGGTGTCCATGGGTTCTCCTCCGGTTTCGACACAGGCGGACAGAATGAGTGAGCTGGCGGCGAGCAGCAAGGCGCGCCCAAGGTGTTTCAGGCGTGGTGGGGAAGTCATGCGGTTTGGCATCCTCGTTGTTTTTTCGATGGGGTCAAGTTGGCTGGGCCCTTGGTCAGAACGTCCCGACATCGGCCCCGACATCGGCCCCGACATCGGCTAAGCCTCCGCTTTTGCCTTCGGCCGTCCGGGAAGGAACGCATTGGTGCGGCGAATGTAGTCCGCATAGGCCGGGCGACGCTCGCCGATATCGGACTCAAGCAGTTTCACGCCAGAGACGCGCAGCAGCAGGAAGGTCACCAGCGCCGGGCCGATCAGGCTCCACCAGGCACCGCCCGCCAGCGCAAGCAGCCCGAAGCCCCACCACAGACAGGCCTCGCCAAAGTAATTTGGATGCCGGGTATAGCGCCACAGGCCGCGATCCATCACCTGTCCGGTGTTGCGCGCATCGGCCTTGAAGCTGGCCAGTTGCTGATCACCAATGGCCTCGAAGCCAAAGCCGAATAGCCAGACCAGGACTCCGGCCAGATCCAGCCAATTTAGCGGCGCGGGGCTCAGGGTGGCACCGAGCAGGGGCAGGGAAATCACCCAGGCCAGAATCGCTTGCAGGCCGAAGACGATATACAGACTCTTTATCCAGAAATTGGGTTCGTTGTCCCGGCGGATGGCCTGGTAGCGCCGGTCTTCCGGTTCACCCCAGTTGCGCAGGGTAATAAAGACCGACAAGCGCATCGCCCAGAGCGCAACCAGAAATAGCATCAGGCTGGCCCGCCCGCCCAGTGCCTCGGCGCTCGCGACATAGATGAGGGTCATGAGCAGGAAGAACAGCGACCACATCGAATCGACAATGCTGACATCCTGCTTGCGAATGCTCACTAGCCAACCAAACATTGCCAGCAGTAGGCTAACGGCCAGGCCAGCTGCGTAGATGCCGAGGTCAAACATTGGATGCTGCTCCAGTTAAAACTCGTCTGGGCGATGATTGCAGTTGTGGTCGGTACCCATCCAGACGCATGGAAAGCCACAGTAGAAAGGGCGTTGCGAAAAACCAGCCAATACTGATGGCCGGGAAAGCAATGACCGGGTCCGGGAAACTTACCCCGCCGAGTTGCTCGCCAGCGAGGAAGGCCAGCGGACCGCCAATGGCGCCAAGACCGGCGGCCAGCGCATAGCGGCCCTTCAGCCAACGCAGGGAGATATTCAGCAAGGTGGCGAACAGCACCCAAAGCCCGATCAGCCAGTGGGGTGCCAGCCAGGTTGCGAATTGCCCGGACGGGTAAGTTAGCCAGCCGAAGCCGGCCAAGGTGCCATCCCAGAGGGCACCGAACCAGCCCGTCAGCACCATGAGCAGTAACTCTGGCAAGGGGCGCGGCGCACGCACCAGATGCACGCCCACGGCGGTGGTCATTGCCAGCAGTGCCAGCATGGGCTGATCTTGAGCGCCGGCCATGACACACAGCAGCCAGGCGATCTGAAAAAGGACAAAATTGATGGCAATATCGGTCAGTCGCACGTTCGCACTCCGTAAAAACCTCGCGCGCCCAGATGGGCAGGCGGTTGTTTGCATCAGATGCTGCCCGAGGCCGCAGATGCAACCCCGCGCGCGCTCGTGTTGTCCCTGCCAGTGGGCCGCTGCGCTACCGCACGCACACCGCCAGCGCGCAAAAAAGGCCGCGCCGGCGAAAGCCACCCTCGACTCCGTCTCGAACGCCGTTCACCAGCAACACGGTCATCTCGGTGACCGGCAGGTCTGCGAAGCCCTCGGGCCCCGTCGCCAGCACCGCGCAGCCGTCACCAAGGCCGTTGAGTCATCAGTCGAGCCATCAACTGAGCGATCAATTGACTTGCTCTTCGGGCACCGCTGGCACAGTCATCCGCCGCATGACCACCGGCACCGTTACCGTCTCCCCAGCATAGCGGGCGATGTACTCGCGCAGCGCTTGCTTGATATGCACTGCAAGATCCTCGCTCGGCACCAATTTGACCCAAGCCTGGAGGTCGGCCTCTCGCTCGCGGTGCAATGAGATCGTCACTTGATCCCCATCCTCTTGGGATTCGGTTTCGTCTTGTTCGCCGCCTCCGCGATGCACCAGACACTCGGCCAGTCGCTCCTTGGCCTCAGCATGACCTTGCTTGGCGGCCTCCTCCAGCCAGGCAATGGCGTTTTGTGGGTGGCCGAGTTCAAACAACCGCAAGCCCAAACCATATTGAGCGCCGGCGTGCCCAAGCGGTTCCAGGCCAAGGCGCTGTCAACGTCGATGCGCGTGCGCATCTGGCTCTTGGTCGGGCCGACGGTTTTACTGGAGCCCGGGTGTTCGCGAATGCGACGCCACAGGCTTGAGCGACTCAGGCCGGTGATGGCCTTGGCTGTATCGAAGTGGATGGTCGGCATCCGAAACTCCCGGCGCTGGGGCTAAAGCCCAAGCCCCGTCATCTGCCCCTGCGCGATCAGATGGCCATGCGCGGCAGCCTGTTTGAGCCACGCAACGGCCTGGGCTTCATCTTGCTCCACGCCCTGACCGCGCGCATACAGCTGGCTAAGCCACTGCATGGCATCGGCCACGCCCCCGTGCGCTGCGCGTTGCAACCACTCCACGGCCAGCGTCTCGCGCCTATTTTCCAGCAGCCACAGGCCAAACTCGCATTCTGCCGCCGGCGTGCCCGCATCCGCGTCCAGGATCATTGCATAATTATCCGTAGGAAATTCCAGCTCCGCGATCCGCAGCACGCTGTCGAAATCCACCAGGGTTTTCACCTCGCTCTCTCGCTTTTCTGTGTTTAATTTGCCGTTTTCGATGTAGCGCCACAGGGTTCTCTTGGTCAATCCTGTCACGGCAGCCGCTGTTTTCAGACAGATAGCAGGCATTGATTCGCTCCTCACGCGGGTTTGGTATGGTCGAACATCCCCTTGCAACAGCAGGCTATGAACTCGCCGGCCACTCATCCCCCGCGAGCGGCGGGGCGTCTGGAGCCTGATCGAGCAGGTGCAGGAAATCCTCGCGCCGGCCTTTGGCTGCCTCGGTGCGCAAATAATCGAGGGTCAGCATCGCGGCCATTTTCTCGGCGGCGGCGCTGGCGATGAATTGGTTGACGGAGATCTCATCCCGAGCCGCCAGCTCTTTGATGGTTTGATGGAGGGAATCGGGCAAACGGACGGTCAGTGCGCTCATGGAAATGGATCCTCAAGAAACTCGAGAAGCTGCGCCGGTGTGACGAACCTGGATGCTGAATGAGTCGGCCCGTCGGAAGTCGCTCAGATTGTGCGTGACGATGAAACGGCTAATTTTAAGCCCAACCCGGCGCGGCTGACCCATCGGGCACGGATGCCCAGAGCCCAAGACAACCCCGCTCCTGAGTCATCGGGGCGGGTTTTTTTCTGTGTTCCCTTGCTTAATTCCTGAAGCAAAAGATGGGTATTGCTTGACATGCGCTGCATTTCTCATATGCTATGGCATATGATCGTCGTGCTGGATACAGATGTCGTCGTTTCGGCTGTTGTCAGTCCGACTGGAGCCTCCCGTTTTTTGCTGCATGAAATCGGTGTCGGTCGCTTGCCAGCGGCGGCGTCCGTGCCGCTGCTGCTGGAATACGAAGCCGTGCTCAAACGCCCTGAAACACTCGATCGTGCGGGAGGCACGCCGGGTGACATGGATGTCATTCTCGATCAGTTGGCCGCCGTCATGCAGCGGGTGCCAATCTGGTACTTGTGGCGTCCGCTGTTGCGTGATGCGAACGACGACATGGTGCTGGAGGCGGCTGCAAATGCGGCAGCGACGCATTTGGTCACCTTCAATGTCCGCGACTTCGGAATAGCACCGAGCCGATTCGGGATTGAGCTGTGCCGCCCGGCTGAGATTGCGAGGATTTTGCGCAATGAGTAAGAGTAACTACGCATTGAGCGCGCCACGGAGCATTCTGGAGGCGGCACGCCGCGCTGCCAAGCGTGATGGCGTAAGCTTGAACCAGTTCATCAATACCGCCCTGGCTGAGAAGGTCGCCACACTGGAGACTGAGACAGTCTTTACGCGCCGCGCAGCAAGGGCTGACCGAGCGCGTTTCTTGGATGTATTAGAGCGTCTGGGTCGAGACCCACCTCAACCGGGGGACGAACTCAGCTAGACGCAGTTCTAATTAATGGGCTAATGGGGCTCGAATTAATTTGAAATGCCACCTCGTGCCGCAGCCATGCCTCAATCCCATTGGGTGTAGAGCGGCTGAGTGACCTGAAATGCGCTGGCCTCTTTGATCTCATCCGGCGGCAGGCCTCGGCGTTTGCGCATTCAATCCAGCAACGCCGCCTCGGGAATCTGCAAATCCGCCACGAACGCCTCGGCATAGCCCCGAAGGTTACCGCCGAGCACGTCCCCCAGCGCGAGAATCACCGCCGTGGCGATTGGCCCGATAAAACCCCCGGCATTCCATGCAGCAGCAGGAATAAATGGGGCCAGTGCGGCCTGGCAAGGCCGCGTGTTCTAGCGGGTTAGAGTCCCGCCTGGGTAATCGTGAGCCGCGAGCCCGGTATCGAGCCTTACGGCGCGAAGGGCAACTGACGCGTCGGTGCGTAGGCACGAAAACAGGCGAGGTGCAAAGGTAACGGGTGAAGCCGACCCTGAAGGCGTAGAGCCCCGAAAATTACGTTGGAGAGTGCCGACGGGTTTGGCCCCCCGGCAGGCAACAATGCATGTCGCGTCATGGTCAGTGGCATGGATACTCCCCGGGGTCCGAGGCCGTGTCGAGCCTTATATTGAGAGCACGTGGTAACCAGGGAGATCCGTGCGTCGGTCTGCTGGAGGCAGGCACCTGCAAACAAGTGTAAAAGCGAGGACGCGGGTGGTGGTGTACGGAAGTCGGAGCCATCCATAGTAGCGATGAAGCTGGGTAATTCCGGTGGAGCAAAGGGGTGGCGGTTTTGAGATAACGTAAGAGGGAGACACGCCCCTACCCAGAGAGGACTGAAGAGCGTGACAACACGACTTGAACGTTTCACACTGAAGGCGCGCGAAGAGCCGCGAACGCGGTTCACCTCCCTGATGGGTCTATTATTCGATCCTGACGGATTGCGCGAAAGTTTCGGACGCCAAGACGGACGCAAGGCGGCTGGAATTGATGGGATAAAGAAAGAGGACTATGCCCAGGGTGTGCAAGCGCGCCTAGAGGACTTATCGGCACGGATACGCCGACTGGGCTATCGGCCGCAACCGGCACGGCGGACTTACATTCCGAAAGGGGATGGACGCATGCGTCCATTGGGCGTTCCGAGTTTCGAGGATCGTCTGGTGCAAGATCGCCTCAGCCAAATCTTGCAGGCCATCTGGGAGCCGGAGTTCTTGGAGTGCTCCTATGGCTTCCGCCCTGGGCGCAGTGCGCACGATGCGCTGCGTCGTGTGGCGGAGGTCATCACCAACGAACGGACGCAATGGGTGGTCGAGGCCGACATCAAAGGCTTCTTCGACCACGTCTCCCATGCCCACCTGCTGCGCTTTCTGGAGCACCGCATCGGCGATCCAAACCTACTGCGGATCATCCAGCGGTTTCTGAAGGCAGGCATCATGGAAGATGGCGTGTTCGCAGCCAGCGTCGAAGGGACGCCACAGGGCGGATTGGTCTCACCCGTGCTGAGTAATATCTACCTGCACTACGCCCTTGACCTCTGGTTTGAGAAGCGTTTTGCACGACAATGTGCGGGCAAGGCCTACCTGATCCGCTACGCCGATGACTTTGTGGCCTGTTTCGAGCGCGAAGCCGACGCCCGCGCCTTTCTCAGCGAGATGCGCGAGCGGTTGGCCGAGTTCGACCTGGAGATCGAGCCGAGCAAGACGGCGTTGTTGGAATTCGGCAGCGCCCTGTTGACCCCAAGAGGGCTCGGACGCCAGCGGGCGCAAGGCCAGGGAGCGCGCACCTTCAGCTTCCTCGGCTTCACTCACTACGTAGGGCGGAGCCGGACGGGGCGTTTTGTCGTTGGCCGAAAAACCGACGGCAAGCGCCTGCGCAAAAAGCTCAAGGCCCTCAACGCACGCCTGCGGGAGTTGCGTGGGGAGGGAGGGAACGCCATGGTGGCATTCCTTGCGCGGCATCTGCAAGGACACATTCAGTACTACGGTGTGAGTGGCAACAGTCGCGGGCTGTCGAGCTACGTCTACTTTGCCCAACGGCTGCTCTTTAAGTGGCTCAACCGGCGAAGTCAAAAGCGCTCGCTCAATTGGAAGCAATTCGCGGCGTACATCCGCCGCATGCTGCCCAAGGCTCGAATACTCCATAACCTTTATCCCGTCCGTTGGTGGATGCCTCAGACTGGGAGCCGGATGGTGTAACACTCCAAGTCCGGTTCTGCGAGGAGCCGGGAGTCAAGCTGCGCATGGTCAAGATATTGTGGCACCGCCGGGAAACTAGGCGGAAAACAGAGAAAACAAACGTTGACCTAAACACGGTGAGACCCCGGCTTACTCTCCGGTTCGGATTAATTTCTGAGCCACCCCAGCCGGGCGCAGCCTAAGCGCAACCCGGCGCGGCTGACCCCTCGGTCACGGACGCCCACCGCCCCAGACAACCCCGCTCCCGAGTCATCGGGGCGGGTTTTTTGCTGTGGTGGGGTGGTATTGTTGATGCGGACCAAAATTGATACAATACGCGCATGTCCGGACCCATACTCACCGTCCGTTTCTTCGCCACCGAAAGCGACAGCGAACCAGTGCGCGATTGGCTGAAGTCTTTGCCCGCCAATGAACGCCGCTTGATTGGTGAAGACATCATTAGGAACCTTCAATGAACCCGCATATTGGCAGTCGCTTCGATGATTTTCTTGCGGATGAAGCCATACTCAATGAAACGACAGCAGTGGCCGTCAAGCGCGTCATTGCATGGCAGATTGCTCAAGAAATGAAGTCTCAGCATCTGACGAAAACCGCTTTGGCAGAGAAAATGCACACCAGTCGAGCAGCGCTGAATCGTTTACTCGATGAAACCGATACCAGTTTGACGCTGACCACATTGAGCAGTGCCGCGAAGGCACTCGGACAACAATTGCGGATTGAACTGACACCTCTTTGTAATCCTTCAGGGAATTCTGGGAGCCTAACCCGGCGCGGCTGACCCTTCGGGCACGGATGCCCACAGCCCCAGACTACCCCGCTCCCGAGTTATCGGGGCGGGGTTGTGTTTTGCGCCCTTTGTAGGCCGTTCCTTGTTCACGACCCCGTTGTGAATTGTAGTGCATGACGCTACAATTCAGGCATGATTAAACACTTCCGGCACAAAGGTCTTCAAGCCTTCTTCGAGACTGGAAACAAGTCGGGTATCCGACCGGATCACGCGCCCCGTCTGGCAAGGCAATTACGGCAATTGAACGATGCCACGAGCCCGCGTGATATGAACATGCCCGGCTGGAGACTGCATCCGCTTTCAGGCGATCAGACCGGGCATTGGTCAGTGACCGTCAATAGCAACTGGCGGATGACCTTTGTGTTTGAGGGTGAAGACGCGATCCTGGTCGATTACCGGGATTATCACTGAGAAAAGGATCCCCGATATGGCAAGAATGCACAACCCACCGCACCCCGGTGAAACGCTGCGCGAGGATGTTTTGCCCGCACTAGAATTGACGGTGACCAAGGCGGCACAAGAACTTGGCATCAACCGAGTGACGCTTTCCCGCATACTCAACGGCAAGGCGGGTATCAGCGTCGATCTTGCCTTGCGTCTGGAGGCGTGGCTCGATGGCCCGAGCGCAGAAAGCTGGTTGAAAGGTCAGCTTGCTTATGATCTTTGGCAAGCCGAGCAGCGCGACCAAGCCAAAGTGGCCGTCCGTCACGCAGTAACGGCCTAAACACAACCCGGCGTGGCCGACCCCTCGGGCACGGATGCCCACAGCCCCAGACAACCCCGCTCCCGAGTCATCGGGGCGGGGTTTTTGCGTTATCATCAGCGTATTCCACTGATTGCGGTATAAACAAAAAGGAGCCAGTCCCATGACCGATGATGAACTCAAAGCACTGGTTGCCAGCCTCGCGGTTGCCCAGGCCAAAACCGATGACCAAATGGCAAAAACCGAAGCCCAAATGGCCAAAACTGACCGTAAGCTTGAAAAAATCGGCGAAATGATCGGCACCTTTGGTCGCAACCTGGGCGAGATCACCGAAGAGTTTTTCTTTAACTCCCTTAAAGACACCCAAGAACTGGGCGGGATTAGCTATGATTTTATTGATAAAAACCTAACCCGCAGCGCAGGAAAAATCGAAGACGAATTCGATATCTTGATGGTCAATGGCGAAGATGTCGCCATCATCGAAGTCAAATACAAAGCCCATGAAGCGGATTTAAACAAACTGCTCACCAAAAAATATGCCAACTTTCAAACCCTGTTCCCCATGTATCAAGCGTATCGACATCACCTCGTGCTAGCGACCTTCTCAATCTATGACGAGCTAAAACAACAGGCACTCTCCCAAGGCGTGACCGTCTTGCAACGCAAGGGCAAGATCATCGAAACCTTTGTACCGAGAGCGAACTTCGCCTCGATGTCCGCACCACCCCAGCCGCGTCCAGCCTAAGCCCAATCCGGGCGCGGCTGACCCCTCGGGCACGGATGCCCACAGCCCCAGACAACCCCGCTCCCGAGTCATCGGGGCGGGGGTTTTTCGTGTTTTCTTGACGTGGCCGACGCTCACTGGCTTGATTCCCAAAACGGAGGCAGCTAATCTCACTCCATGGACATCGAATTTGATGCGGGAAAACGCTCTAAAACCCTCATGGAGCGAGGTTTGGATTTCGCTCATGCCAATGAGATCTTTGCTGGACGGCATTTCACCGCTGAAGATGCCCACGAGAATTACAGTGAGTTGCGCTACATCACCGCCGGCAAATTGAATGACCGAATGGTTATCATAGTCTGGACACCTCGTGGAAAGACTCGGCGCATTATCAGTATGAGGAAAGCAAATGAACGCGAAAGAAAACGCTATAGCGAGCGGTTGGATTGATCCAGATGACGCACCTGAGTTGACGGACGATTTTTTTGCTCAAGCCGATGAGTATGTCGGTGATAAGCTGATTCATCGAGGTCGCTTCCAGACAAAAAACAAGACACAGGCATTAACGATCCGTTACGATATTGATGTGATTGAAGCATTCAAGGCGAGCGGCGAAGGCTGGCAGGTGCGGATGAATATCGCATTGCGCGATTGGCTTAATTCACATGTATTTTGACATCCTCGCCCCAACCCGGCGCGGCTGACCCCTCGGGCACGGACGCCCACCGCCCGAGACAACCCCGCTCCCGAGTCATCGGGCAGGGTTTCTGCTGTGGTGGGGATGGCGGCCAACATCACGAGCTTGATTCCGGGAGTTTATTGAGCCTGCAGCCAGTCGGCGAATTCTGCGACGGTCAGGATGGGAATTTGAAATTGCGCCTTGACTGCCTGAATATCGCCGTCGCCACTGACCAGTGCATCGGCCTTGGCTACAGCTGCGAGCACCAGAAAGATCACATCCTCGGCATCACGAATCTCCGGTAGACCTCCAGGCGTTGTCTCGATACTGACGGTTTCTACGAACGGCAGGAATTCGGCCAGCAGCGTTTCTTGCTCATCGTGACTCAGCTTGAACTTGGGATAGGCGAGAACGCGCAGCAGTTCGCTCACCGTGTCGCGACTGGCCAAGGCGACGAAACGTTTAGCCTGCCAGGCTTCCCGTAGCCACGCAAATTGGTCTCGCGAGAAAATTAGGGCAGAAACCAGGCAGTTGGTGTCGATGACGACCCGAGGCTTGCTCATGCGCGCTTTCTTGCCCAAGAGATTGCCTCACCCACATCATCTTGCGTGATGCCCAGTTCTTCCAGCTTGGCCCTTACTGCGTCTGCCTGCCGCAGTCGAACCGGCGATAGTACGATCTTGCCGTCCTGAACCGTGACATCGTAGTAGTCGGCCTCACCCACCGTCTGGACGATGGCTTTGGGCAAGGTGACCTGGTTCTTGCTCGTGCGCTTGGTGAGCATGACGACCTCAAAAAGTAATGAAGTAAGAAATGCAATTTTAGCGAGTTTTCAGGCCAATGCAACCAAGAGTTAATTGTCAAGTCCCGGGAGATTGTTAGGACGTTTTACGAATAGATCCGGCTGCTTTTCACTCCAAGCGAAAGCGGACAGACACAGCGGGAAATAATCGGCTGACGTCGATAGCAATCCCGATCCCGATTAGCTCCAGCCCTGCCTGGTGCGCCTGCTGAATCATTCGCTCGGCACTGAGGTTAATGGGACCAGGGTCGGCTTAATTCCCAGCATAGCCGGAAAACAATTCGACCCAGGCCGTTCGCAGTAACAACAGTAAGTCTAGCGGTTTAAAGTCCCGTCCGGGGAGTTGTCCGTACGCCTCGGTAGTATGAGGAAGCGGCGTCTTGGTAACAAGGGGTCGTGAGTTTCCACACAGCAAGAGTGCAGGCCGTAACGCAAGTGAACCTAGACGTAGCCTCGTAAACATAGGTTGGAGACGCCGACCCTGTGGTCAGAAGGGGAAGGCCGTTGGGTGGCCACTGGAAGAACGGAAGTGGTGGTCATCGTCTCTCGGGGTAGCAGGGGCGGCATGTGCTTGAAGACTTATCTGTCCAGTGCTGGAGATCCATGACGGCGGCATTTGCGCAGCCGTTGTCGAGTTCTTTTCTAAGGTGAAGAAAGATGTCTAAGGTGAAGAAAGATGTCTAAGGTGAAGAAAGATGTCTAAGGTGAAGAAAGAGGCCCACCGGGAAAAGGGCTCGCCGCAGCGCGCGTGGACGTGGCAGAATCTTGCAGTGAAAGAACTTGGCCGCCGGCAGCTCCAAGCGCTGGCGCGACCATCTGAAACAGGCTACCAAGGAGATTATCCCGATGCCCAAATTAATGAACAGCAAAACACTGATTGCTGCCACTGCCGTGGTGGCCCTGACAGGTTGTGCCACGACCGACCCCTATGATCCCTACAGCCGCTCAGAACCCACAGGTGCCGCCAAAGGGGCTGGCATGGGCGGATTGGCCGGGGCCGCAGCAGGTGCAGCCCTGGGCTCGCTCAGTGCCAACGCCGGGCGCGGTGCTTTGATCGGCCTGGTTGGCGGCGCCCTGGTTGGAGCCGCAGTGGGGGATTACATGGAGCAGCAGCGGCTCGATTTTGAGCGGGAGCTGGCCGATGAAATCCGTCGCGGCGACATTCGCGTGCGTAAACTCTCAGATGATCGTTTGATCGTCGGTATGACCAGCGCAACCACCTTCGACGTGGATTCCGCCCAGGTCAAGCCCGGATTCTACAGCACCATGGATAAGATCGCGTCCATCGTGAACCAATACGGCAAGACCCAACTCGCGGTGGCCGGCTTCACCGATGACACCGGCAGCGCGGAATACAACATGAAGCTATCTGAGCGTCGCGCCGATGCCGTGCGCAGCCGCCTGATGGGCGATGGCGTCACGCCGCAGCGGGTTAGTGCCTACGGCTATGGTAAGAACAATCCCATTGCCTCCAATGCCAGCGAGGTCGGCCGGAGCCTGAATCGTCGGGTGGAGATCACCATTATCCCGATTGTGGCCAGCTAAGGTTCCGGGGGGGCATCGCCCCGGCCACGCCGGAGGATGAATCAGCTGTTTCACGGGAAAGACGCCTATTTCTTGCGTTTGGCGCGCGGATGCGCCTGGTCGTAAACGCGTGCCAGATGCTGGAAGTCGAGATGGGTGTAGATCTGGGTGGTGCTGATGTCGGCATGGCCGAGCAGTTCCTGCACCCCGCGCAGGTCGCCGGAGGATTCCAGCAGATGGCTGGCGAAGGAGTGGCGCAGCATGTGCGGGTGCAGTGGGATGTCCGAGGTGCGGGCAATGGCCCACAGGCGCAGGCGCTGCTGGACAGTGCGCGGATGAATGCGTCGACCGCGGGAGCTGACAAAGAGCGCGGGTTCATCGCTGCTCGCAAATTGACCGCGCACGGCAAGCCAAAGCTCGATGGCCTTAAGGGCCTGGCGCCCAATGGGCACGCGGCGGGTCTTTGAGCCCTTGCCAGTGATGTTCAGCATGGGGTCGCGCGGGTTGATGTCACGGGTGTCGATGGAAATCAGCTCGGCCAGGCGCAGACCGGAGGAGTAGAACAGCTCGACCATGGCGGTATCGCGCAGGTTAAGCGGGTCTGAGTCCGGTGTCGATGCTGTCGCGGCGGCTTTTCCGGTTTCAGTGCCAGTCGATAGATCAGAGCCAGTTGCCGCGTTAGTGCCGGTGTCTGAGTCAAGCATGGCACTCAGGCGGTCGGCATCCAGGGTTTTTGGCAGCACCCGAGCCTGTTTAGGCGCACGTACGCCCTGGGCAGGATTGTGTTCAACGATCAGCTCGCGCATCAGGTAAACAAAGAGCCGGCGCAGCGCGGAGAGTTCGCGCGCCAGGGTATGACCGACATGGCCCTGGCGATGGCGCATGGCCAGATAGGCGCGGACATCGCGCTCCTGTAATGCTGGCCAGCTGGCCTCTGGTCTGAGCTCCTGGTGCCAGGCCAGGATGCGCTCGAGGTCGCGGCGGTAGGCATCCAGAGTGTGGGGCGAGAGTCGGCGCTCGTTGGCGAGGTGACTCAGAAAGCGCTCAAGCAGCGCGCGGGCAGTGTCAGTCATGGTGCGAAAGCGCAAGCTCAATCAACTTGGCGCCGATGATGTCGGCCAGGCGCTCAAGCGCGACCGTGCCCATGTCGGGGGTAAATCGATCCGGGTCGTGACTGGCAATGGCGAGCAGTCCGTGCATTTTTGGGGCCCGCAGCGGAATCAGCGCCGCCGAGCGCAGATTTTCCACCTGGCTACCGAATAGCTCGGCGTATTGGTCCGGATTCAGCGGGCCGCACTGACAGTGATCGAGCTCAAGCAGTTTGTCGATGTCTGTGGGGGCGGCAGCAGGGGTGTCTGGCGCAATCTCCTGGGGATCCTTTGGCGTTTGGCTCGGCGCATGCTTTGGCGCCTCGTCCGGCGGGGGTGATGGCAGCAGCGCGACTGCCTCGGCGCCAAACTCAATGCGCAGTTCCACATCTAGAATGTCCTGGACATGCTTGACGCTGCGAGCCAGGATCAGCTTGGTGGTCAGTTCGTGCAGATGCTCGGACAGGGACTCATACTCACGCGCGCGCTCGACTAAGAAAGCGAGGCGCTGGCGTTCCTGGGCGATCTGTTCGCGCAGCAGCGCGAGTTGGCGCTCAACCAAGGAGACGGCGCCGTCGCCCCCATGGGGAACGTCCATTTTGACCAGCAGCTCTGGGTGGTGAAGCAGCAGGTCAGGATGGCGGTCCAGATAGGCAACCGCCATGGCCTCGGTGATGGCGTCATCTGGTACGGTGTGGCGCTTCATAAGGTCATTTCTCCATCAAAGACCTGACAGGCCGGGCCGGTCATGGTGACAGTTTCCTGGTTTCCGGGCCAGCGTATGACAAGATCACCGCCGGGCAGGGTGACTCTCACCTCCTCGCTCAGCTCACCCCACAGGCGGCCTATCACCATGGCGGCGCAGGCGCCGCTGCCGCATGCCTGGGTCTCGCCAGCGCCGCGCTCCCAGACGCGCAGGCCAATGTGCTCATCGTCGAATACTTGCATGAAGCCGACATTGGTGCGTTGCGGAAACAGTGGCGAGTGTTCGATCTCCGGTCCCAGGGTGTCAACCGGAGCGGTTGCGAGATCGTCCACGGGTACCACTGCATGGGGGTTGCCCATGGACACCACGCCAATGCGCCGGGTCTGGCGGCCGGCGCCATAATTGTAAGCTGGTGCGCGCTGATCGGTCAGAAAAGGAATGGCCCGGGGCTCGAAATGCGGCACGCCCATGTCGACCCGCACCTGGCCGTCATCGAGCAGGTTCAGCTCTAGCAGACCGCTTTTGGTGCCGACTTGCAGCTGGCGTTTGTCGGTCAGGCCCTTGTCATGGACAAAACGCGCGAAACAGCGCGCGCCATTGCCGCATTGGCCGACTTCGGAGCCATCGGCATTGAAGATGCGATAGTGAAAGTCGGTTGTGGGCGTCTTGGGCGGCTCGACCAGCAGGAGTTGATCGCAGCCGACACCGCGGCGGCGCTCAGCCAGCCTGCGGGTCAGCTCCGCAGTCATGGCGACTTGCTGGTTGATGGCGTCGATGACGACGAAGTCATTGCCCAGTCCGTGCATTTTGGTGAATTTTAAGCGCATTCCGGCAGCCTCATTCCGGCAACTGGCCCCAAACGGCAAGATGACGATCGCTGACCACCCGCACCTCGAGCGTATCGGCAAGGCCGGCGGCGCGCAATTGCGCCTGCACCTCGGCCGGCTCAAAGGCGGCACGCAGCGAATGACGAAAATCCGCGCGCAGCACCTCGGGCTCCTTCGCGGCATAGGTTTGAAGCAGCGCCTCGACCCAACTCGGCTCGGGCGGGCGCATCAGGTCCATGACGAGCACAAAGGCACCCGGTCGGCCAAGCTGCCTGAGACTGTCCCAGAGCACCTCGGGTTGATGCAGATGATGCAGCAGGCTGTTGGATAGAATCAGGTCGAAGCACTGCTGTCCAAGGCTCGGGTCAGGAAGGGTTGCCTGCACCAGCCGGGCGTGGGTCTTCAGATCTTCTGCCGCATCGAGCAGGCGTTGGGCTTCGGCCAGCATTGCGGCAGCGCCATCAACGGCGGTGCATTCGGCCTTGGGCCAGGCGCGCAAAAAGCGCAGCACAATGTCTGCCGGACCGCAGCCAAGATCAATCGCTTTGCAACCCTCGCGGCGTGCCATGCCGCGTTCGGGCCAGTGCTGATCGAGCAGGCGCATAAACAAGTCGTTGGAGTTGCGAAAATCCGCCCGCGCATAGGCTTCGGCCTGCTCGGGGGTGTCCATGAGTTCGGGTTCGGGGCGGCGCTGCATGATCGACAGGAAAGGGGCTGGGGATAGATGGGCGAATCTGGTGGATGGTTGGTGGATGGTTGGTGGATGGCCTTGGCGGATGGGCTCAGTGTGGGGCGGGCGGTAGGCAGGATTCGCCAGCAAACAGATCGGCAATGCGCTCGCGCTCGCGTATCAGGTGCACCTGGTCGCCATCAACCATCACCTCCGGCGCGCGCGGGCGGCTGTTGTAGTTTGAGCTCATCACAAAGCCGTAGGCACCACTTGAGCGCACTGCAAGCAGATCGCCCTCGGCGAGCGCCAGGCGGCGCGCTTTGCCGAGAAAATCCCCGGTTTCGCATACCGGGCCGACCAGGTCGACGCTGTGGACCTCGCCGGGGCTGTCACCGTCGCGCTTGCACACCTGGACGATGTCCTGTTGCGCCTGATACAGGGCAGGGCGAATGAGGTCGTTCATGGCCGCGTCCACGATGGCGAAATGGCGCTCACCATTGTGTTTGAGATGCTCGACCCGGGTGAGCAGAATGCCGGCGTTGGCGGCGATGGCACGTCCGGGCTCGAGCAAAATCCGGTAAGGGCGCTCGCCGAGTCGCTCGAGCAGGGCGCTGACATAAGCGGCGGGCGAGGGCGGTTGCTCATCAATGTAGCGCACGCCCAGACCGCCGCCGAGATCCAGGTGTGCGATCCCGATGCCGAGGCGTTCGAGTTCATCGGCCAGTGCCAGCACTCGCTCGAGTGCGGCAACAAAGGGAGCAAGCTCGGTGAGTTGGGAGCCGATGTGGCAGTCGATGCCGACTACCCGCACCCCGGGCAATCTGGCCGCCAGTTGGTAGACGGCGACAGCCTCCCCGATGGCGATGCCGAACTTATTCTCAGCCAGACCCGTGGCGATGTAGGGATGGGTGCCGGCGTCGACATCCGGATTGACGCGCAGCGACACAGGCGCAATCAGGCCCTGGGCACGGGCGATGGCATCAATGCGTTCCAACTCCGCGGGGGACTCCACATTAAAGCAATGGATGCCCACCTCCAGCGCGCGGCTGATCTCATCCACGCGTTTGCCGACGCCGGAGAACACCACCCGCCCGGGATCGCCACCTGCGGTCAGCACCCGCTCAAGCTCACCGACCGAGACGATGTCGAAGCCCGAGCCCATGCGTGCCAGCACATTGAGCACGGCGAGATTGGAATTCGCCTTGACCGCGAAGCAGATTAGGTGATCGCGCTCGGCAAAGGCCGCATCGAAGGCGCGCCAGTGTCGCTCCAGCGTGGCACGGGAGTAGACATAGCAGGGGGTGCCATGGCGCTCGGCAATGGCTTGCAGCGGCACGGCCTCGGCATGGAGGTCGCCGGCTTTGCGGGTGAATTCATCCATCTGGCAGCAGGCTGGCAGCAGGGTTAGTCGCCGAGCAGGTCGGGGGAGGAGATGTCTCCAATGCCGGGATCAGGCAGGCTGTCGATGACCTCCAGGCTTTCGCCTGACTCTGTGGGCGCGACCGGTTCTGGCGCTGGATCTGGCGTTGGCGCTTGGGGCTGCGTTGCCTCTGGCTTTGGTTCGGGCAGATAGAGAGGCCCCTTCTGACCGCAAGCGGCAAGGCAGAGCAGCGCGAGCAGGATCAGCCCCAACAACCCCAGGCGCAGCCATGCAAGATGCCAAGGGTGCCGCGCTGGCCGCTGCGGGCATGCGATGGGAATGGCTGGCATGGGGCTGATCCTTTGGGGCGATCCAGTTGTGGCGCGACTGCGCCCTTGGTGCGTTGATTTGGGTAGTTAGCGATGCGCTGTCAGTGGGAGTCAGGCGGGTTGTTGGAGTCCTTGGAGCTGGTTTTGTCGGTCAGTTGGCCGGTCAGTTGGCCGATCAGTCCCATGACCTGCGCTTGAGCCTGTTTGGCCCAGTCTGGCTGCGCGACATTCCAGCCGATGACGGTGCCAACGGCAATCCAAAATAGAATCATCACAAGTGCTGCCATCTGTATATCCTCCGGAGTGTGGTCTGTGGTTGGTGGCTGATTGATAGTCGTGATCGCCGATGCATATCTAAAGCATGTCAGCGCCTCAATGAGGTGATTCTAACATTGCCAGTAGGGGTATCGGCGCGATTTTATGAGCAATTGCCAAGCGCGGGCAGCCGACCTGGCGCTCAGAATGTCCCATGCGCTACAGTGAGGTCTTGGTCGCTACCCGGCCTCTGAAGGAATCATCATTCCAGGCATTTTGGTCTCAATAACCTTATCAGGATCAGTTTACATCCGCACCATGAACCAGTCAGCTCCAGCCACGCCAGCATGCCCCATCGACCGCGCGATTGTGCAATTCGATTCCGCTCTGCGCACCCTGTTCGGCAAGCCACAGGTGACCGAACGCGACAATCCGGCCAAAACCTTCCCCGAGATTGAACTCAACGCCGAGGAGCGCCAGCGCGCCGGGCGCCTGATGCGCGTCAATCACGCGGGAGAGGTTTGCGCCCAAGCGCTCTATCAGGGCCAGGCACTGACCGCGCGCGATGCCGATGTGCGCGCCAAGCTTGAGCGCTCGGCACTGGAGGAAAACGATCATCTCGCCTGGTGCGACGAACGCCTGCGCGAACTCGACAGCCGCAAGAGCCTGTTCAACCCGCTCTGGTATGGTGGTTCGCTCACTTTGGGCGCCATCGCCGGGCTGAGTGGCGACCAATGGAGCCTGGGTTTTGTGGTGGAGACCGAGCGCCAGGTGGAGGACCATCTGGCCGCGCACATCGACCGCCTGCCGATTGCCGACCAACGCAGTCGGGCGATTCTCGAGCAGATGAAGCGCGATGAGATCCATCATGCCAATGTCGCCCGCGATGCCGGAGCGGCCGAGCTGCCGGCGCCGGTCAAATGGGCGATGAAGGCCGTTTCAAAGTTGATGACGCGCGGGGCTTATTGGGTTTGACGGGCAAGAGCCCGGCTGCTGGCGCCTGCGGCTGGCAACCTGCGGCTGGCACTTGGTCTCGCTGGCCGCTCAGTTTTCCGGCGGCGTCTTCCGACCTGGCGTGGTCCAGCGTTCAATCTCCCGGTTCAGGTTGCGGCCGTAGAAGATTTCCATCATCTCCCGGCGCACCAGGCGCTGGATGCGCTGGTATTCCTTATCGGACAACTCGGCGGCGTCGACGCAGAACAGATAGTCACCCAGGCGGAACTCGTTCACCACCATTTTGGTGTGAAATAAATTCTCTTGGTACACGTTCACGTCGATCATCTGATAATTATTCTTGGTATCGCGCGACAGATAGTTTTGAATCGAGCTGATATTGTGATCGATAAAATGCTTGCGACCTTTCACATCCCGCGTGAAACCGCGCACGCGATAATCCATGATGACAATGTCGGATTCAAGCGAATGAATCAGATAATTCAACGCTTTAAGGGGTGAAATCAGCCCGCAGGTCGACACATCGATATCGGCGCGGAAGGTGCTGATACCATTGTGCGGATGGCTTTCTGGGTAGGTGTGAACCGTGATGTGGCTCTTGTCGAGATGCGCCACCACCGTCTCGGGCAGCGGGCCCGGGGTGGCCGAGTTACAGATGCTCTCGCCGCCCGGGTGCTCCTCGGCAATCAGCATGGTGACTGATGCGCCCTGTGGATCATAGTCCTGACGCGCCACATTGAGCACATTGGCGCCAATGATATTGGCGACCTGGGTCAGAATGCCGGTCAGACGCTCGGCGTTGTAGGCCTCATCAATGTAGGCGATATAGGCCGCACGCTGCTCGGGTGAGTCTGTGTAACACACATCATAGATGTTGAAGCTCAGAGACTTCGTCAGGTTGTTGAAGCCATGCAGCTTCAGGCGCTTTAGTGACTGCGGCATCGACCCCCTCCCAAAAGAGCGCGAAAATTACTCTCCCCGGCGCGGCTAATCAAGAGGATTCGTCAGTTTCGCTCAAGCCGGGCGGATTTCGAAATCGTGCGTGACCGCGGCGCTGGCCCCGAGCATGATGGAGGCCGAGCAATATTTCTCGGCACTGAGTTTGATCGCGCGCTCGACATGACGCTCGCTCAAGTCATGCCCTGTGACGATAAAATGGGCATGTATGCGGGTGAAGATTTTCGGATCGCTCTCGGCGCGCTCGGCCTCAAGTTCCACCACGCAGTCGCTCACCTGCTGGCGAGCGCGGGTTAAAATCAGCATCACGTCAAACTGCGTGCAGCCGCCCATGCCAAGCAGCAGCATTTCCATCGGACGCACCCCGAGATTGCGACCGCCAAACTCGGGCGGGCCATCCATCACCAGTGCATGGCCGGATTCGGACTCGGCCATCATCGCCACCCCTTCGATCCACTTCACGCGCGCCTTCATTTGTCTAACCCTCTGTGCAATATATGGTTTTTAATGGATTTAAGCTTGTCAGCCGATTTTGGTTGAGCAAAATATCGGCAATTGCGCAATAGTTGTCGCTGAAGGGTGCGTCTTTGCGGATGCCGGATACCAGATGCCGAATCAGGCAGGATGCCCCCCAAACCACCCAGAGCATGTGTCCCACAAACTCACACAGCCACCGCCCAGGAATCCTGATGTCAGACTACGCCCCTCCGCGCCAGCCCGAATGGCTTACTCCTTTTTTGAGCTATTGCCATATCAAAAGCTATCCCAAGCGGGTCGATGTGCTGCGCCCGGGCACTCCAGCCGAGACTATGTACTATCTGATCGAAGGATCGGTCGCTGCGCTCATTGAGGACGACGATAATCATGAAATCACCCTCGCCTACATCAACCATGGCGAGTTCATCGGCGAAATGGGCCTGTTCTCTAACCCGGTTTCAAATCAGGAGCAACGCTCGGTGACGGTGCGCACTCGGGTGCCCTGCCGCATTGCCGAGGTTTCCTATCAGCGCCTCATCCAGCTGCTTGAGCGCGAACTCAAACCCCATGCTGTTGGCCTGCTGTTCGCTATCAGCCGCCAGCTCTCGGCTCGACTGCGCCAGACGAGCCGCAAGGTGGGCGATCTGGCCTTTGTGGACGTCGCCGGGCGCATTGCCAGTGCGCTGCTGGACCTCTGCAAGCAGCCCGATGCCATGACCCACCCTGACGGCATGCAGATTCGTATCACCCGCCAGGACATCGGTCGCATGGTCGGCTGCTCGCGCGAGATGGCCGGGCGGGTGCTGAAATCGCTCGAGCAGCAGGGATTTCTCAGCGTCTCGGGCAAAACGATTGTGGTGTTCAATACCCGCTAGGCGCGCGTCGACGATCTAATATCCGCGCCTCAGGCAAAGAGCGTTTTGAGCTGTGCGCCCGGGTCCGGCGCACGCATGAACGCCTCGCCGATCAGAAAGGCATGGATGCCCTGCTGGCGCATCAGCTGCACATCCTCCGGTGTGTGAATGCCGCTTTCGGTCACCAGCAGGCGTTCGGGCGGCACCTGATCGCGCAGCGCCAGGGTGGTTTCAAGCCGCACCTCAAAGTTGCGCAAATCGCGGTTGTTCATGCCCAGCAGACAGGCCGGCGGCAGCGCCAGCGCGCGTTCCAGTTCGGCGGCATCATGCACTTCCACCAGCACATCGAGCTTCAGCTCCAGCGCTAGGGCGGCCAGGTCGCGCAATCGCGCATCCTCGAGACAGGCCGCGATCAGCAGCACGCAGTCCGCACCCAGGGCACGCGCTTCGGTGATCTGATAAGGGTCGATGATGAAATCCTTGCGCAAGACCGGCAAGTCGCAGGCCGCGCGGGCTTCGATCAGATAGTCATCGGCTCCTTGGAAGAAATCCCGGTCTGTTAGCACCGACAGACAGGTGGCGCCGCCGGCGGCATAGCTTTTGGCGATGGCAGCGGGGTCGAAGTTCTCGCGCAGCAGCCCTTTGCTGGGACTGGCTTTCTTAATTTCGGCAATTACCGCAGCCTTGCCGGCTTTGACCTGCGCTTGCAGGGCGGCAGAAAAACCGCGCGGGGGCGGGACATCGCGCAGGTGGGCGAGCAGTTCTGGTAGCGGCCGGCGGGCCGCGCACTCGGCAACCTCGGTGACCTTGCGCGCGACGATGGTTTTTAGGATGTTAGGGGTCTGTGGCATGTGGTTGGCAGCGAGGGGTCAGCAGTTGGCGGCTAGGGTTGGCTCTTTTCAGAACCCTTGGGTGAGATCGATCAGTCCTTGCAGCCGACGTCCCGCCTCGCCGTCTGCCAGCCGGGCGAGCGCCTGTTCGACTCCGGCGCCAATGCTGTCGGCGCGCCCGGCGGCGTAGATGGCTGCCCCGGCGTTGAGGGCGACAATGTCGCGTGCCGGGCCGGGCTCGTTGGCGAAGACAGCGTGCATGAGCTTGAGACTTGCCTCGGGTCCGTCGACGCGCAAAGAGTCAAGAGAGGCGCGAGTGAGTCCGACATCCTCGGGCGCCAGTTCGTAGTCGCGAATGCCATCGACGGTCAACTCCGCGACCCGGGTGGCTGCGGCGATGCTGATTTCATCCAGTCCATCGCGCGAGTGCACCACCAGCGCGTGGCGGGCGCCCAAGCGTTGCAGTACCTCGGCCAGCGCCGGCACCAGATCATCGGCAAAGACGCCGAGCACTTGATTGGGCACTGCGGCGGGATTGGTCAGCGGCCCCAGCACATTAAACAACGTGCGCACGCCAAGCTCCCGGCGCGGGCCGATGGCATGCTTCATCGCGGTGTGATGCGCGGGCGCGAACAAAAAGCCCACGCCAAGCTCGCGCACGCAGCGCGCGACCTGATCGGGTGTCAGGTCCAGGCGCACTCCGGCGGCCTCGAGCACATCGGCACTGCCGGAGCGCGAAGACACCGAGCGATTGCCATGCTTGGCCACATGACAGCCGGCGGCGGCGGCGACGAACATGCAGGTGGTCGAGACATTAAAGAGCCCGGCACAATCTCCGCCGGTGCCGACGATGTCGACGGTGAAATCCAGACCGGAGAGGTCTACACCAACGGCCAGCTCGCGCATCACGGCAGCAGCGGCGGCGATTTCCTCCACGCTCTCGCCCTTCATGCGCAGGGCCACTAGCATGCCGGCTACCTGAGCGTTGGTGGCAGCGCCCGTCATGATGGCACGCATCACTGAGGTCATCTGATCCGCGTTCAGGTCCAGGCCGTCGATAACGCGGGCAATGGCTTGTTTGATATCCATGAGGCTCCTACTTTCAGCGCGTCAAATGCTGTTGGTTTCAGTCTGCAAGAAAATTCCGCAGCAGCTCATGCCCCTGCTGACTTGAAATGGATTCCGGATGAAACTGCACCCCTTCCACCGGCCAGTCACGATGGCGCACGGCCATGATCTCATCGCGTTCGCCCCTGGCGTGCTCGGTCCAGGCGGTCACCTCCAGGCACTCAGGCAGGCTTTCAGCCTCAATGATCAGCGAATGATACCGCGTCGCTGTGAGCGGATTGGCCAGTCCAGAAAACACGCCCTGACCGGCATGATGAATCGGCGAGGTCTTGCCATGCATCACTTCCCGCGCCCTGACGATGCGCGCGCCAAAAGCTTGCCCAATGGACTGATGCCCCAGGCAGACCCCAAGCAGCGGTACCCGACCCGCCGCAGCATGAATCAGCGGCACCGAAATCCCTGCCTGATCCGGCGTACAAGGCCCGGGCGAGATCAGAATGCGCTCGGGATTCAGCGCCAGTGCCTGCTCCACGCTGATTTCATCGTTGCGCGCCACACGCACTTCCGCCCCCAACTCCCCCAGGTACTGCACCAGGTTGTAGGTAAAAGAATCATAATTGTCGATCATCAAAATCATGCTGGCACCAATGAGCTGGCCTGGCCGCGCGTCTGGCGGGCAATTATACCTGTGGGGGCGATCCGTTGGTTGCTCGGTGCAAACCGACAGAATTGGCGGACAGTGTTATGCTTAACCTCAGCAGTGCACCAGGATGCCAGACCTGCACCCAGACCTGAACCGGTCGCAGCCAAATGCCGCCATGGGCTGCTCGTACCTGGGGCTTGGCTTGGCCAAACCCCTGATAACCTGAGGCCAAGGGCACAAGCTAAGCCATGACCGCCGCCCAAAATCCGCAACAACCGGATAGCCCTAGCCCTAGAAAAGCCTCGCACACCACGGCGGCAGTCACCCCCTTACAACAGGCTCTGGTGCAATTTGTCACCGCGCACCCTGGGCTTGCAACCCCGGCGTTGGCCGACGCTTTCGGCCTGCCGCTGGCGCTCTGCCAGCAGGAGTGCACCAGCCTTCAGGCCAACGGCCTACTCGCTGATCATCCTCTGGGTGGTTGGCGCGCCTCGTCGGGCCGTCCAGACAGCGCCGAAACCAAACTGCCAACAGGCGTCAACCCGCGCTATCTGGCTATGCTGTTTGAGCAGTCGCTCGACGGCCTGTTTTTCATGATGCTTGATGAGCCAGTCTGCTGGGATGACAGCGTCGATAAAGAGCGGGTGCTCGATCAGGTGTTTGAGCACCAGCGCCTGACCCATGCCAACCAGGCCATGTGCCGCCAGTACGCCGCGCAACCGGAGCAACTGATCGGACTGCGACCGGCGGATTTTTTCGCCCACGATTTGGCTGAGGGTCGCCGGCAGTGGCGGCAGCTCTTTGATACCGGCCGCCTGCACACCGAGACCGACGAGCGCCGTTTTGACGGCAGCCCGGTGTTTATCGAAGGCGATTACCGCTGTCTGTATGACCATCGCGGACGCATTCTCGGGCATTTCGGCGTGCAGCGCGACATGACCGAGCGCAAGCTCGCCCAGCGGCGGTTGGCTGAGAGTGAGGCACGCTTTCGCGACATCATTGCCAGTACGGCCGATTTCATCTGGGAGGTGGATCGCAGTGGCCGCTTCAGCTTCGTCGCCGGCGAGATCGAAGAACTCCTCGGCTACCGCCCGGACGAGCTGATCGGCTGCGCTCCCTTTGAGTTCATGGACGCCGATGAAGGCGCGCGCATTCAGTCGATTTTCGAGGCGGCGCGCGCCGAGGGTCGGGCACTCGGCAAGCACGAGAACTGGCTGAAAACCAAGCAGGGCGGCGCGCGCTGCTTCGCGTTTGCCGGTGTCCCGGTGTTTGACGATCACGGCGAGCTGGTCGGCTACCGAGGTCTCAACCGCGACGTCACCGAGCAAAAGCAGGCCGACGAGTCCCTGCGTCTGTCCGAGCAACGCCTGCGTGCCCTGTTTGAAATGTCACCCGAGAGCATCGTCATTCTGGACCCGGAAACGACGCTGCCGCTCCAGTTCAACCGCCTCGCGCACGAGCGTCTTGGCTACACGGCGGACGAATTCGCCCGGCTGCCAATCGCCGCCTATGAGGCGAATGAGGACGCCGAGGCTGTGCGGGCCCATGTGGAGCGTATCGCCCGCACTGGTCGCGACGATTTTGAAACCCGCCATCGTTGCCGCGACGGTCACATTATGACAGCCATGGTCTCGGTTCAACTCACCGAGATCGCCGGTAGTCCGTTCTTCTACGCGATGTACCGCGACATCACCGAGCTACGCGGCCTGAGCGAGCGCCTGCTGCTCGCGACCGGTGCTGGCGGGATTGGCATCTGGGAATGGGAAATCAATGGCGAAACCCTGTCCTGGGACGAGCAGATGTATCGGCTCTACGGCCTGCCCGTCGGCGACGGCCAAGAGCCTTACACCCGTTGGTATTTCGCGCTCTGCGCCGATGATCGCGCGCGCATGGATGCGCAGCTCAAACAAGCGCTAGACGCCCAAGACGGGTTCGATTCCGAGTTTCGCATTCTCCGCAACGGCGAGTTGTGCTGGCTGCGCGTCGCCGCGCGCATCATCAGAGATGCCAATGCCAAACCGGTGCGCATGATCGGTTGCAACTGGGATGTGACCGACACCCGCTTGGCCGAGGAGCGCATGGCGCGCGAGGAGGCACGCTTTCGCGGCGCCTTCGAGATCGCCCCCAACGGCATGGCGCTGGTCGATGGCGCGGGTCGCTGGCTGCAGGTCAACCAGGCGCTGTGCGACATCCTCGGCTACAGCGCCGAGGAACTTCTGGCACGCGATTTCCAGTCCATCTCCCACCCCGACGATCTGCCGGCTGATCTGGTTGCGCTTGAACAACTGGTCAGCGGCGCGACCGATCAGGTGCATCTCGATAAGCGCTATCTGCACAAGGACGGCCACATTGTCCCTATTCTGTTGACTTCCTCGGCGGTACGCGATGAGTCAGGTCGATTGACCTTCACCGTCAATCATGTACTCGATCTCACCGAACGCCGTGCCAGCGAGGCGGCCATGCTCGCCGCCAAGGAAGCGGCCGAAGCCGCCAACCGCGCCAAAAGCGAATTCCTGGCCAACATGAGCCACGAAATTCGCACCCCGCTCAACGCCGTGATCGGCCTGACAGAACTCACGTTGAGCACCGAACTCGATGCCCGCCAGCGCGACTACCTCGATAAAGTCCGCCACAGCTCACGCGCGCTGCTCGGTATTTTGAACGACATTCTTGACTACTCAAAAATCGAGGCCGGTCGGGTCATGCTCGAGCAGACCCAGTTCCGGCTCGAGGACCTGCTTGAGCAGCTCACGGCGCTGTTTCAGGCTGCGGCCGAGGCCAAAGGGCTGGACCTTTTTTATCGCATCGCCCCTCAGGTACCGCGTCAGTTGATTGGCGACCCCATGCGCCTTGGGCAGGTGCTCAATAATCTGGTCGGCAACGCGGTCAAGTTTACCGAACAGGGCCAGGTGGAACTGGCCATTCGGGTGGTGAGCGAGCGTGATGAGCGCATTGAACTCAGCTTTAGCGTTCGGGACAGCGGCATCGGCATGGCTGCGGACACCATCGAGCGGCTGTTTCAGGCCTTCACCCAGGCCGACGGCTCCATCACCCGCCGCTATGGTGGCACCGGGCTCGGGCTGACCATCAGCCAGCGTCTGGTGCGGCTGATGGGCGGTACCATCAAGGCGCGCAGCGCTCCCGAGCAAGGCAGCACCTTTTGTTTTCATGCCGAGTTTAAACTGCCCGAACGCGCCGCTGCGCGCATTGGTGCGCCGCCGCACGCAATCGGCCAAAGCCGCATCTTGATCGTCGACAAACGCCCGGCCGCGCGCCAGTTGCTTGCTGAGATTCTGCAATCCTGGCGCATGACACTGCTCGAAGCGAGCAGCTGCCCCGGCGCTCGTCAGGCCATTGCCCAGGCCGCAGCTGCCGGTCAGCCGGTGGATTTGGTGCTGCTAGAAGCCAAACAGTGTCTGGACTGTCGCTTTTGTCCGGTCGCCGCGCCGCCGGCGCCGGCCGAAGGCCTGCCGCCGCGCGCCCTTGGCGATCCACCCACGCCCGTGGTCCTGATGGTGAGCAGCATTGAGCAGGCCCAGCTCCTTGCGCGTGGCGACAGCTCGGAGCTGCCGCGCCTGCTCGCCAAGCCGGTCACTCCCTCGGCACTCTTCGATGCCATTGCCAATGTGACCCAGGCTCAGCGCCCAGTGCGCGCTTACGCAGCGGAAGCCAATCCGGGGAGCCTCTCTCCCTTGCAAGGGGTTCGCGTTCTGGTCGCCGAGGACAATCGCATCAACCAGATGGTGGTCGAGGGCATTCTGTGCCAGATCGGCGCTTCCGTGACCCTCGCCACCAATGGGCGGGAAGCGGCAGACCTGGCACTGCAGCAGGACTTCGACGTTGTGCTGATGGACCTGCAAATGCCGCTGATGGACGGCTATGCGGCCACCGAGGCCATTCGCGCCCACAATCCGGATGTGCCCATCATCGCACTCACCGCCGCCGCCCTGGAGACCGACCGCGAGCGCTGCCTGGCCGCCGGCATGAACGATCACCTGAGCAAGCCCGTCATCCCAGCCCACCTGATTGAGGTCATGACGCGCTGGATCAAGCTTGCCAACACCACTGGCAAGCTTAAGACGGGCAAGCAGGCGACAGCAGAAGCGGCACGCGATGAAACAACGCAACCCCCCTTGGCGGAGCAGGATGTTGCGCTCGGCATCGACCCGGAACAACTCACCAGGCTGCGGCAGTTGCTTGCCGACAGCGAGTACGTCTCCCCGGAATTGCTCGGCGTCCTGCGCCAGAATGCCAGCCCCGCCGCGCTGCGCATCCTTACCCGTGTCGAGCAGGCACTGGATGCATTCGACTACGAGAGCGCAGCTGATACACTAGCCGCCCTGACCCCAACAAGCCGACGCAGGCAGCGGACCTAGAGCATACCGATTTGCCCCGAACGACCAACAACGATTTATGATGCACCAAGCTTCTGTATTAATCGTCGACGACGTGCCGGCGAACATCCAGCTTCTGGCCGAAGCGCTAAAATCCGAGTATCGCATCAGAGTGGCCAATCAGGGCGCCAAGGCGCTTGAGGTCGCGCGCTCCGAGACACCGCCCGATCTCATCCTGCTCGACATCATGATGCCTGGCATGGACGGCTACGAGGTGTGCCAACAGCTGAAGGCTGACCCCACCACCAGCGCTATCCCCATCATTTTCGTCACTGCCAAGACCAGTGTCGATGACGAGGCGTACGGGCTCGATCTGGGCGCGGTGGACTACATCCCCAAGCCCTTTCACTTGCCGGTGGTGCGCGCACGGGTCAAGACCCACATCAACCTCAAGCTCAAAACCGACCTGCTCGAGGAGCTGGCCCTGATCGACGGTCTGACCTATATCCCCAACCGGCGCCGCTTCGACCAATCGCTCGTTACAGAATGGGAGCGCGCGCGCCGCGAAGGGCAATGGCTGGCATTGGCCATGATCGACGTGGATCATTTCAAGGCCTACAACGACAATTACGGACATGGCGCCGGCGACGACTGCCTGCGCCAGGTGGCAAACGCTCTCAAAGCCAGTTTGCAACGCCCGGCCGACAGCGTGGCCCGTTATGGTGGGGAAGAGTTCGTCCTGCTGTTGCCTAATACTGATCGCTCAGGCGCTTGCGCCACAGCCGAGCGGGTGCGCGAAGCCTTGTTTGCAAAAAATCTGCCGCACGCCCATTCCGACAGCGCGGATCGCGTCACCATCAGCTTGGGCGTGGCCGCGACTGAAGTCGACCCAGACCAACCCGAACGACAACCCGAACGCTTGCTTAAAGCGGCTGATGAGGCGCTCTACCAAGCCAAGCGAGCGGGCCGCAACCGGGTGGAGTGCGTGACAGTCTGACTGTGGTCATTCTTCGGGGTGCCCATCACCCGGCCCAAAACCGACAACCAATTTGCGATTGGTATAGCCGGCGGCCAGTACGCAATGACCAGTCGATGCTTATTACAGGCCCATTTTCTCAAAAAAGCTCTTGGCTCGGTCTAGCCAGGATGTGGAATGCGGGCTGTGGCGGTCGCCTCCCGCCGTGAAGCTCTCGTCAAGTTCCTGCAGTAATTCCTTCTGCCGCTCGGTGAGGTTAATGGGCGTCTCTACCATCACCCGGCAGATCAGGTCGCCGACGGGACCGCCTCGCACCGGCTTGATGCCCTTGCTGCGCATGCGGAACATCTTGCCGCTCTGGGTCCCGTGGGGCACCTTGAGCATCACCTTGCCGTCGAGGGTCGGTACCTGGAACTCGCCGCCAAGGGCGGCGGTGGTGAAGCTGATCGGCACCTCGCAGTAGAGGTTATTGTCATCGCGGGTAAAGATCGGGTGCTCTTGCACCTGAATCTGCACATAGAGATCGCCCGGTGGGCCACCCTTGTCGCCGATTTCTCCCTCGCCCGCCAGGCGGATGCGATCACCGTTGTCGACCCCAGCAGGCACCTTGACAGAGAGGGTTTTTTCTTCGCGCAGCCGGCCAGAACCCCGGCAATGGTGGCAAGCATCCTCAATGATACTGCCTGAGCCGCGACACTGAGGGCAGGTCTGCTGAACGGAGAAAAAACCCTGCTGCATGCGCACTTGCCCAAGGCCCTGACAGGTCGGGCAGGTCTTGGGTTGGGTGCCTGGCTTGGCACCGCTACCACCGCAGTGGTGACATTCCACTGCGGTGGGGATGCGGATTTTGACATCCTTGCCAGAGACGGCCTCTTCAAGCGTCAGGCTCAGGTCGTAGCGCAGGTCGCTTCCGCGATGCACGCGCCGCCCGCCGCCGGGGGCGCGACCACCGCCGAAAATGTCGCCGAAGACTTCGCCGAAGATATCCGAGAAGCTGCCGCCGCCAAAGTCGCCAGGCCCGCCGCCGCCAAAGCCGCCCTGAGCGCCACCGACCCCGGCGTGCCCGAACTGATCGTAAGCAGAGCGTTTGCGCGCATCGGTTAAAACATCATGCGCTTCCTTGGCCTCCTTGAACTTGGAAATGGCTTCGGAATCGTCCGGATTGCGGTCCGGGTGGTGCTTCATCGCCAAGCGTCGGAACGCCTTTTTGATGTCCTGCTCGCTCGCGTTGCGGCTGAGGCCCAAGACCTCGTAGTAGTCGCGTTTGGCCATGGTGTGAGCTCAAGATCCCTTATTTCTTGTCGTCCTTGACTTCCTCGAATTCGGCATCGACCACGTCATCGGCAGTCGCATCGGCCGTATCGCCAGCGCCATCACCCGGCTCACCACCCTGCTGGTTGGCATAGAGGCGCTCGGCCATCTTGGAAGACGCCTCGCCCAATGCCTTGGTCAGGGACTCGATGCGGTCCTTGTCCTCGCCCTTCATGGCCTCTTCGAGGTCCTTGATGGCGGAGTCGATGCGGTCCTTCTCGCCGGACTCGAGCTTGTCCTCGCCGATTTGCTCCATGGACTTGCGCGTCGCATGGATCATGCTGTCGGCCTGGTTGCGCACGCCGACCAGCTCCTGGAAGCGGCGGTCGTCCTCGGCATGGGCCTCGGCGTCCTTGACCATGCGGTCGATTTCCGAATCCGACAGACCAGAGGATGCCTTGATGACGATGGACTGCTCCTTGCCGGTCGCCTTGTCCTTGGCCGAGACATTGAGAATGCCGTTGGCGTCGAGATCGAACTTGACCTCGATCTGAGGCACGCCGCGCGGTGCGGGCGGAATGTCGGACAGATCGAAGCGGCCCAGCGATTTATTATCGGCCGCACGCTGGCGCTCGCCCTGGAGCACATGCACGGTCACGGCGGTCTGGTTGTCGTCGGCAGTGGAGAACACCTGCTCGGCCGAGGTCGGGATGGTGGTGTTCTTCTCGATCAGCTTGGTCATGACGCCGCCGAGGGTCTCGATGCCCAGCGACAGCGGGGTGACGTCGAGCAGTAGCACGTCTTTCACGTCGCCGCCGAGCACGCCGCCCTGGATGGCCGCGCCGATTGCGACGGCTTCGTCCGGGTTCACGTCTTTACGCGGCGCCTTGCCGAAGAACTCCTGCACCTTGGCCTGTACCTTGGGCATGCGGGTCTGGCCGCCGACCAGGATGACCTCGTCGATATCGCCAGCGGTGACGCCGGCATCCTTGAGCGCGGTGCGGCATGGGCCGAGGGTGCGATCCACCAAGTCGTCAACCAGAGACTCCAGCTTGGACCGGGTCAGCTTGATATTCAGATGCTTAGGACCGTTCTGATCGGCCGTGATATAGGGCAGATTGATGTCGGTCTGCTGACTGGAGCTGAGCTCGATCTTGGCCTTCTCGGCGGCTTCTTTCAGGCGTTGCAGCGCGAGCGGATCATTGTGCAGATCAACGCCCTGGTCCTTTTTGAACTCATTGGCCAGGAAGTCAATGATGCGCAGATCGAAGTCCTCACCACCGAGGAAGGTATCGCCATTGGTAGACAGCACTTCGAACTGGTGCTCGCCCTCGATCTCGGCAATCTCAATGATGGAAATATCGAAGGTACCGCCGCCGAGGTCATAGACGGCGACTTTCTGATCGCCGCGCTGCTTGTCCATGCCGTAGGCCAAGGCAGCAGCCGTGGGCTCATTGATGATGCGCTTGACTTCCAGCCCGGCGATGCGCCCCGCGTCCTTGGTGGCCTGGCGCTGGGAGTCGTTGAAATAAGCCGGGACCGTGATGACAGCTTCCGAGACTTTCTCGCCCAGGTAGTCCTCGGCGGTGCTCTTCATCTTCTGCAGCACTTTGGCCGAAATCTCGGGCGGGGCCATCTTCTTGCCGTTCACCTCAACCCAGGCATCGCCGTTGTCAGCACGGACGATCTGGTAAGGCACCATGTCCTTGTCCTTGGAGACGACATGGTCCTCGTGCCGCCGGCCAATCAGGCGCTTGATGGCAAACAGGGTGTTTTTTGGATTGGTAACCGCCTGCCGTTTGGCGGATTGGCCGACCAGCACCTCACCGTCGCTTGAATAAGCAACGATACTCGGCGTGGTGCGATCGCCTTCGGCATTCTCGATCACTTTCGGCTTGTCGCCATCCATCACTGCCACGCAGGAGTTGGTGGTGCCGAGATCGATACCGATGATCTTTCCCATGTTGAGTTCTCCGATTTTAACGATTTAAAAAGGGTCTAATTCGTGATTTGCGCAGACCTGATCCAATGCCGCGCGGTGACAGGCGCCGCATCCGAGCCAGATTCGCAGTCTGTTTCGGGCCGTGGACTCCGACCGACATGTTCTCGCAAGTGAGGCAAAACCCTGCAAAGTTCAAGCCTTAACGCCGATGCCTTGATCGCCCCGCGCGGCCGTCTCGAGCACTGCCCGAGGTGTTGGCTGCGGTTGCGTTCAACCCTGCTCAATCGCCTGCGACACCATCACTAGCGCCGGGCGCACCAAGCGGCCGTTTAAGGTGTAGCCGCGTTGAATCACGGCTACGACCGTATTGGGCGCGACATCCGCACGCGGCTGCATGGACATGGCCTGATGAAACTCCGGGTTGAATGGCTGATGCATGGGATCGACCCGCTCAACACCGAACTTGGTCATCACATCGCCAAGCAGCTTAACGGTCAGGTCCATGCCCTCGCGCAGCTTGACCACATCGGCATCGGACTCGCTTGCCGCAGACTGGCCGAGTTCCAGGCTGTCGCGCACCTGAAGCAACTCGCGCACGAAGTTCTCGAGCGCAAATTTGTGCGCGTTTTCAAGCTCCTTCGCCTTGCGCCGGCTGATGTTTTCAACCTCCGCCCGGGCGCGTAGTAGTTGATCGCGTGACGCCTCATTGCGCGCGCGCTCCTGCTCGATCATGGCGATCAATTCGCCCGGGTCTTCCGGCCAGGGTGATGCCGCTGCTTCGGCGCCGCCCTCCGCCGACTCAGGCGCCTGCGCTGCTTTCAAGCCGGCCCCCTCGCCAGTTTGGGCCGCGAATTCTTCCGCATCGCCCTGTGGTTGTTCCTGACCTTGCTGGTCCATCGTCATGCCCTTTACCTCCGCGGTAGTCCGACCGCCTCCGACTCTCCCTGACAGGAGCCGCCGCAGACGCGCGAACCACATCTTGATCAATTGTGTTGTCTTAGCGCCGCTGCTAGCAGCCGCGCTGTCACATCGACGACCGGAATCACCCGCTGATAATCCATACGGGTTGGGCCGATCACCCCAAGCACCCCGAGCACCTCGCCATCCACCCGGTAAGGCGTGGTTACCAGACTGCAATCGTCAAGCACCTCATAGCCCGACTCGCCACCAAAAAAAATCTGCACACCCTCGGCCTGGATGCAGCGATCAAGCAGATAGAGGATCTCCCGTTTTTCGTTAAAGGCCTCAAACAGGGCCTTCAAGCGGTCCATGCTGGCTAGTTCGTCAAACTGCATCAGGTTGGTCTGACCCGATACCCGCAGTTGATCCTTGTGCTCGGCTGATTCCATCACCCGCTGCGCCATTTCCAGGGCGTGACGCAACAAGGCGTCCATCTGTTGGTGCGTGATCCGCAGATCCTCAAGCAAGCGTTTGCGCACCTCCCCCATGTCCTGACCGGTAAACAGTTCGGTCAGAAAGTTGGATGCTTGCACCAGTTGCGCCGGGCTGATGGGGCGCTCCGTGTGGATAATCCTGTTGTGAACCTCTCCTTCCCCAGTGACCAAAATGGCCAACACTTTTTTACCCGAGAGCGGCAGCAGCTCAATCTGGCGAAAGACATCGCGCTCATGCCGGGGCAGCATCACCACGCCGGCCAGATGCGTCACGCCAGAGAGCAGACGCGAGGCGGTATCCACCAGGGCTCCCGCATCGTTTAAGGGCTCAAACTCGGCCTGCAACGCCGCCACGTCAATTTCATTGAGTGGCTTAATGGTCAACAAACTATCGACAAAGAGACGATAGCCAAGCAGAGTCGGCACCCGCCCAGCCGAGGTGTGGGGCGAGGAGACCAAGCCCATGTCCTCAAGGTCGGACATCACATTGCGCACAGTCGCCGGGCTCAGGTCCAGTCCTGTTTCCTTTGCCAGTGTGCGTGAACCGACTGGCTGCCCGTCGCGGCTATAGTGCTCGACCAGCGCCTTGAGAAAATGCGACGCTCGCTCACTGACTTTTGTTTCTTTGTCGCTGCGCGTCCCAGCCATCGCAACCTCTTAAGTCAACCTGGAGAACGAACAACCGTCCGATGCCGCCCGGAGGCGGCCTGATCATGGCAAGCTAGAGTCTCTTGTTAGCACTCACAAGACCAGAGTGCTAACGGCCTGCCAATTTAGGGACATAGCTCCCGACTGTCAAGCCGGGCGCTGTTGGCCTGCCGTTGCCCGCTGCTTCTTGGTCGATTCCGCACAAGCCTTACCTGGCGCGCCACCGGGGCGCGCCACCGGTATAATCGCAGACGGCTCGGTTATTGGGGCCGCAACCACCGGCGTGGCAGAAACATCCGCATGAGCGCTTTCCAGACTATTGGCATTATCGGCAAACAGGAGCCGGACACCCGCGTCGCGGCGGCCCTGCGGCGACTGCTCGCGCATCTCGAGCGGTGCGGTTATCAGGCGCTACTGGAGCCGGCCACAGCCAGGCTTCTCAGCGACAGTGCCGATCTGTGCCCGCCCTCGGTCCAACCGCAAGCGAGTGCAACAATCCATCAATCCGGGATTGATCCTGATGATTCAGACCACCGCGATGCTCATGCGAGTCCCTACGCCCGGCTGGCCGTCCAATGCGACCTAGTCATCGTCATTGGCGGTGATGGCACCTTCCTGCATGCCGCGCGCGATATTGCCCCGACCGGCACGCCCCTGGTTGGCATTAATCTCGGGCGCCTCGGCTTTCTGGTTGATCTCTCGCCCGACTGCATCGAGACTCGCCTCAATGACATGCTTGAGGGGCAGTTCGACACCGAGTATCGCAGCCTGCTCGAGACCCGTCTGCTGGGGATGACCGAGGGCGTGAGCGAGGGTGTGACCGAGGGTGCGACCAACGGTGGGATCGGCGGCGCATCGGGCAGCGCGCCAGCCTGGCCGGGCCGGGCGCTAAACGAAGCCGTGATCGCCAAATGGGATACGGTGCGCATGATCGAATTCGAGACTTACATCGACGGCCAGTTCGTCAATGCCCAGCGCTCCGATGGTCTGATCGTCGCCACCCCCACCGGCTCCACCGCCTATGCCCTCTCAGGCGGGGGGCCGCTGCTGCACCCGGGGCTCGATAACCTGCTGCTGGTGCCCATCTGCCCCCATACGCTGAGCAACCGGCCGCTCGTCGTTGGCGGGGACAGCGAGATCGAAATCCGCCTGTGTCATCATCATCCTGAAACAGCGCGCCTCACCTGCGACGGCCAGGTTGCCTTTGGGCTGGCGAACACCAGGTCCGTTCGCATCCGCCGCAGCCCGACGCGATTGCGGCTGCTGCATCCGCGCGGGCATGATCATTTCCAACTGCTGCGCGCCAAACTCGGCTGGGGCGGACAAGTCCAGGAAGGTACAAGGTGTTAACCGATATTCAGGTTCAGGATCTGGTCATTGTCAGTCGCCTGGAGCTAGAGTTCGGCCCCGGCATGACCGCCCTGACCGGCGAGACCGGCGCCGGAAAGTCCATTCTGATCGACGCCTTGGGGCTAACTCTGGGCGAGCGTGCCGATGCCGGCATGATCCGCGCCGGGCGCGACAAGGCTGAGGTCAGCGCCCATTTCGACTTGAGCGCCTGCCCGCAGGCGCGCGAATGGCTTGCCGAGCAGGAGCTGGACGAAGATGGCGACTGCGCCATCCGCCGCGTGCTGCAAAGCAGCGGCCGTTCGCGCGCCTTCGTCAACGGTCGCACCGTCAGCAGCAGCCAGCTCAAAGCCCTTGGCGAACGCCTGGTCGATATTCATGGTCAGCATGCCCATCAATCCCTGCTGCGCGCCAGCGCCCAGCGCGATCTGCTTGACGGCTATGCCGATCATGGCCCATTGCGCGCTGCCGTGGCCCAGGTCTATCGCCACTTTCGTGACTGCGATCAGCGCTGCCAGCGCCTGACCGCCGAGCGCGACCAGCGCGCCGCGCGACTCGACCTGCTGCGCTTCCAGCTGGCTGAACTCGACGACCTGGCACTGAGCGAAGACGAACTCGAACAGCTCGACACTGACCAGCGCCGCCTCGCCAACCAGGGCAAGCTGCAAGAGACCAGCGCCAGGATTTTACAACTCATCTACGACGGCGAACCCGCGCTGCACGACCAGCTCAGTCGCGCCGGTGGTGAACTCGCCGAGCTGAGCGCCCTCGATGCCCGGCTCGGCCAAAGCGTCGAGCTGCTTGAAGGCGCTGCCGTGCAGATTGAAGAAGCCGCCTCCAACCTGCGCCACTATCTCGATACGCTCGAGATGGACCCGGCGCGGCTGCAAGAGATTGAAGACCGTCTGAGCCGTATTCACGAGATGGCGCGCAAATACCGGGTGCTGCCGGCCCAGCTCCCGGACCTGCACCGCGACATCCAAAGCGAATACCATCAGCTCGGACAGGCCGATGCCGACCTCGACAGCCTGGCCGCCGAACGCGAGCAGGCGCGCGCCGCCTACCTCAAGGCAGCCGGGGATCTGACCACCTCGCGGCGCGCCGCCGCCGAGCGTCTCAGCACCACGGTCACCACCTCAATGCAGGAACTTGGCATGTCCGGGGGGCTCTTTGCTATCGATATTCAAACCCAGGACAGCGCCGCCGCAGCCGCGCACGGGCTCGATCAGATCAGCTTTCTGGTCAGCGCCAACCCAGGCCAATCAGCGCAGCCGCTGGCCAAGGTGGCATCAGGCGGCGAGCTTTCACGCATCAGCCTTGCAATCCAGGTCGCCACCGCCAACTGCATCAGCATCCCGGTGCTGGTGTTCGATGAGGTCGACGTCGGCATCGGCGGTGGCGTGGCCGAGATCGTCGGGCGCCAACTGCGCCAGCTCGGCGAAGAGCGCCAGGTGCTCTGCGTCACCCACCTGCCTCAGGTCGCCGCCCAGGCCCACCAGCAGCTGCGCGTGCATAAGCACACCAAAGACGGCCAGACCTTCGCCGAAATCACCGCCCTCGGCACCGCTGAGCGCATTGAGGAAATTGCCCGCATGCTCGGCGGCACCGACATCACCGCCACTACCCGCGCCCATGCCGAGGAGATGCTGGCAAGGCCGTGATGGCACTAAGGTAAGCGATGGCTCATAGTCATGAGCTGGATACGGCTTGGTTCTCTTCCGTGTCAGCCATTGTCATGGTCGCACCATCGACCAGGCGTATCGGGCGATTCCACGCATGCCACCGGTTCGGTGTGCCCGCACCGATCATTCAACGCTTGGCTTTGCGTACTGGCCGAGACATTGCCTCGAACTGCCAAATCCTTACAAAGGGTGCGGATGCGATCAGCGCCAATGTCATCGCTGATGGGTTCGAGGCGCAAAACGGCGTCATGGTCGGCGGCTGACACCACGCTGGAAAGCAGCAAGGGCGCGAGCATCGTCAATCGGAAGCCATGGTTTCTTTTTCGCATGATGTCGGAGTGGTCTTACTGGGTTGGTCGCCGACAGGCTAGAGCCAGGACGGCCGCGATGACGGGAAAAACAACATCCTCTCTGGACAGGGTTCAAACTGCCTGAGTTGGCAGGCCAGTGCGACCTTCGTACCAAGCGCGGGTGCGATTGACCACCGCCACCGCTGCCAGCATGACAGGGACTTCGATCAGTACCCCAACCACGGTCGCCAGCGCGGCGCCGGATTGAAAGCCAAACAACGCGATGGCCGTCGCTACCGCTAGCTCGAAGAAATTGCTGGCGCCAATCAGAGCCGAGGGACCGGCGATGCAGTGCGGTGAGCGTACGATGTAGTTGAGCAGATAGGCGAGTCCGGAATTGAAAAACACCTGAATCAGAATGGGCACCGCAAGCAGCCCAATCACCAGCGGCTGGGCGATGATCTGCTCGCCCTGAAAACCGAACAACAGCACCAGAGTGACCAATAAGGCGACCAAGGACAGAGGCCCTAGCGCGGCGATGAAAGCCTCCAGTCGCTTAGTCCCATGAGCGCCGCGCAGCAAGAGCGTGCGCAGCACTTGGGCCATGATCAGCGGTACCACAATGTAAAGAAGCACCGACAGTAGCAGCGTCTCCCAGGGCACGCTGATGGCCGAGAGCCCCAGCAACAACCCGACGATGGGCGCAAAAGCGACCACCATGATGCTATCGTTCAGCGCGACCTGGGTCAGGGTAAAATGTGGCTCCCCGCGGGAGAGATTGCTCCAGACGAACACCATGGCAGTGCAGGGCGCGGCCGCCAGGATAATCAGCCCGGCAATGTAGCTGTCGATCTGTTCCGTTGGTAAGTAAGGTCGGAACCACCCGCCGATGAACAGCCAGGCCAAGAGCGCCATCGAAAACGGCTTGACCGCCCAGTTGACGAACAGGGTCACGCCCACCCCGCGCCAGTGCGCGCGCACACCGGAGAGGGCCTTGAGGTCGATTTTCAGCAGCATCGGAATGATCATCAGCCAGATCAGCACCGCCACTGGCAGGTTGATCTGGGCGACTTCCAGCCCGCCGATGAGATGAAAGACGCTGGGGAAGCGCTGCCCGAGCCCGATGCCAACCAGGATGCACAAAAACACCCAGAGGCTCAGGTAGCGTTCGAACAGGCTCATCGGCGCCCCGGTGGCCTGTTGTCCCGTGGTGGCGCATTGGAGGCTCACGCTACTGTCTCCTGGCGGAACCAGCCGCGCACCTGATCCGGCCCTGGCACGCTGCCCGAATGGACGAGCTGGCCATCGATCACCACGCCCGGCGTGGCGAGGACGCCGAAGCCCATGATCTCGGTGATGTCAGTCACCTTGGTCAGGTCGATCACCACGCCCGCCTGTTCGGCGGCGGTGGCGATCAGCTTCGCGGTGATCTCGCAGTTGCGGCAGCCGGAGCCGAGGACTTTGATTTCATGCATGTGCTCATTCTCCTGTTCAAGACATTGTTTTGCCGTGGGACTTGACCCGCGCGGCGGTTGGCGAGATGGTGCGATGGCGGCAATCTAGGGGCCATCCGTGTTACCGTTCGATTCCAGGAAACAGACCACCCGTGCTTGACACCCCGCCTAGAAACTTCTTCGCCGCGCTTGCCAACCAAACCAGGCTGCGCATTCTGGTGCTGCTCGCTCACGCAGGCGAACTTTGCGTCTGCGAATTGACCCAGGCCATCGGCGTCTCCCAGCCCCACATTTCGCGCCAGCTCGCGCAGTTACGCGAGTCGACGCTGGTTGCCGACCGTCGCGCCGGCACTTGGATTTACTATCGCATTCACCCCGAACTGCCCGACTGGGCGCGACGCGTCCTGCGCGAGACGGCCACCGCGCTTGTTTCGACGGACCCGTTTCGGTCGGACGCCAGCAACCTGGCCACCATGGTGAATCGCCCGGATGCACCACGTTGCCAAAGTGGTCTGGTCGCGGCTGATGCCTGGGACACAGCCCCCACCTGAACGCGCTCAGGCGCTTGAACCTTAAACCATGCCGCTGGCGCGATTGCATGCTGTCATTGAAATATAACAAAAACTATATATCCTGTCCTGCATTGAACATCCCAATTCGCTTCCATGGGTTCGAGCGAGGACAGGTTTCATGGCTGACCCCCTCTACAACATCCTCTTCCTCTGCACCGGTAACTCGGCGCGGAGCATCTTTGGTGAGTGCCTGATCCAACGCTGGGGCCAGGGCCGGTTTCGCGGCTTCAGCGCCGGCAGCCATGCGCGTGGCGAGGTGCATCCGCTCGCGCTTGAGGTGCTGCGCAAGTACAACCATGCCACCGATCATCTGCGCAGCAAGGACTGGGCGGAGTTCAGCCAACCCGGCGCGCCCGAGATGGACTTCGTTATAACAGTGTGCGACGCCGCTGCCGCCGAGCTTTGCCCGACCTGGCCTGGGCAGCCGCTGACTGCCCACTGGGGCATCACCGACCCCGCCGCAGTCACCGGTGATCGCCTGACTCGACTGGCCGCTTTCCGGACCGCGTTTCGCGAACTGGACAACCGCGTCAAGATTTTCACCGCACTGCCCATCGCCTCCCTGGATCGGCTCAAGCTCCAGCGCGAAATGGATCGCATCGGCGGGTTGAGTGCCGAGGATCCGGCGAGTGCCGACGAGCTCCCGGGCATCACCACCGCTGACATCTGACTTACCTTGCCGAACATCCCTACCGATCATCGAGGTTCCGCTGATGAAACGAATGCCTTACTTGCCCGCCGCGTTGCTGCTTGGCGCCAGCCTGAGCGGCTGTGGTCCATCCGGCCCTGCCGATGATGCCCCATCCGCCGCCCCGGACACCACGCCAGCCTCGGCCCTGACCGCCGCGGGTTCCAGCTTCGCCGCGCCGCTGATGAGCCAGTGGATGAAGACCTACGGCGAACAGCATCCCGATCTGGCCCTGAGCTACGCCTCGGTCGGCAGCGGCGAGGGTATCAAGCGCTTCATCGCCGGAGAGGTCGCCATCGGCACCACGGATGCGCCGCTCAAGCCTGAGGAAGCCGCACAAGTTCAAGGGGCTTTTGCGCAAATCCCCATCACCGGCGGGATGATCGCGCTGGCCTACAATCTGCCGGGAGTCGCCGGCCCGCTGAACCTGCCGCGCGCCGTCTATGCCGATATTTTCCTCAACAAGATTCACCGTTGGGATGATCCGCGCATCCAGGCGGCCAACCCTGGGCTGGAGCTGCCGAGCAAGCTAATTCAGGTGGTCGCGCGGCGCGACAGCAGCGGCACCACCTTCGCTTTCACCAACCATCTCGCCAGCATTTCGCCCGAGTGGGCGGCAAAGTACAGTGCCGGCAAACAAATCGGCTGGCCCGAGGGCACCATTCTCGCCTCCGGCAACGAGGGCGTGGCCCAGCGCATCAAAATTACCCATGGCGCCATCGGCTATGTCGAGGCTGGCTTCGCCAGCCGCCTGCACCTGCCGCTGGCGTGGTTGGAAAACCGCAGTGGCGGGCTGATCGCGCCCACGGCCGAGACTGGCCAGCGCGCCCTGGTCGATGGCTCGGATGCCATGCCCGATAATCTCACGGTTACCGTGCCTGATCCCGCGGGCGCCCGTTCCTATCTGATCGTCACCCTTACCTGGGCGTTGGTGCGGGCCGCGTACCCGGAACCCTTCAAGACCCGCGCGGTACATGAGTTTCTGCACTGGATACTGACCGAGGGGCAGGAGCAGGCCGATGGGCTCGGCTTCGTGCCGCTGCCGACGACCTTGAGCAAGGCCAGTTTGTTGGAACTTGATCGGCTAGGCGGCACTGACCGCTAGGATGAGGAAAACCATGACCATTCACATCGGCATCAACGGCTTCGGCCGCATGGGGCGGCTCGCTCTGCGCGCGGCCTGGGATCGGCGGAGCGAGGGCGAGCCGGCACTGGCCTTTACCCGCATCAATGAGATCGCCTGCGACGCCGCCGGCAGTGCCCATCTGCTGGAATTCGACTCGGTGCACGGGCGCTTCGGCCATGACTGCTGTGGCGAGGATGACCGCCTGCTGATCGACGGCCAGTCCTTTTCCTACAGCTCGGCCAAGACCATCCGGGATGCTGACTGGTCAGGCTGTGACATCGTCATCGAGGCGACCGGCAAGCACCACAAGCAACCGGAGCTGCTTGAGGGCTATTTCGAGCAGGGCGTGAAGAAAGTCCTGGTCGCGGCGCCGACCAAGGGCGGCGCCCTCGATATCGTCTATGGTGTGAATCACGACCGCTACGACCCCGATCAGCATCGTCTTGTCACCGCCGCCTCCTGCACCACCAATTGCCTGGCCCCGGTGGTCAAGGTGATGCACGAGCAGGTCGGCATCCGCCACGGCAGCATGACCACTCTGCACAACATCACCAATACCCAGCGCATTGTCGATCTGGGCCATAAGGATTTGCGCCGGGCGCGCGCTTGCGGGCAATCGCTGATCCCGACCACCACCGGCAGCGCGCGAGCCATCACCAAGATCTTCCCGGAATTGACCGGCAAGCTGAATGGCCATGCGGTGCGGGTGCCGCTGCTCAATGCCTCGCTGACGGACTTTGTCTTCGAGGCCGAGCGGGCGGTGAGCGCGGAGGACATCAACCGATTGCTGAGAACCGCCGCCGAGGGCGAATTGGCCGGTATTCTCGGCTACGAGGAACGCCCGCTGGTGTCGGTTGATTATCTGAACGACCCGCGCTCGTCCATTGTCGATGCCCTCTCGACCCTGGTGGTCGATGACACCCAGGTGAAGATCTACGCCTGGTACGACAACGAATGGGGCTATGCCAATCGCATGGTGGACATTGCCCTGATGCTCGCGCGCTCCCTTTGATGCGCTTGGCACCCTCATGAACAGCGCGACTCGCAATTATCTCACGGTCACCGCCGGCTACTGGGCCTTCACCATCACCGATGGTGCCATCCGCATGCTGGTGGTGCTGTATTTCCACCAGCTCGGCTATTCCCCCTTTGAAGTCGCCATGCTGTTCCTCTTCTACGAGGTCTTCGGCATCCTCACCAACCTGGTCGGTGGCTGGTTGGGGGCACGCATTGGGCTGAATCTCACCATGCACATTGGCATGGCGCTGCAAGTCGCCGCGCTGCTGATGCTGACGGTGCCCGACCCCTGGCTGTCGGTGGCCTATGTGATGGCCGCCCAGGCGCTGTCAGGCATCGCCAAGGATTTGAACAAGATGTCCGCCAAGGCCTCGGTCAAAAGCCTGACCGGACAGGGCGCGGGGGCGGAATCCAAGCTGTTCAAGTATGTCGCGGTGCTGACCGGCTCGAAGAACGCGCTCAAAGGGGCGGGCTTTTTCGTCGGCGCGGCGCTGCTGCAAGAGATCGGCTTTCGCGGGGCGCTCCTGGTGCTGGCGGGCGTGTTGTTTCTGGTGCTGGTGGTCACCGCCTTGCTGCTACCCGCGGGCGTCGGCAAGCTCAAGGAGAAGGCCAAGTTCAGCCAGGTCTTTTCCAATACCCCGGCGGTCAACTGGCTGTCGGCGGCGCGCTTTTTTCTGTTTGGCGCGCGCGATGTCTGGTTCGTGGTGGCCCTGCCGGTGTTTTTGTATGAAGTGCTCGGCTGGTCCTACACCCAAGTCGGCGCCTTTCTGGCGCTCTGGGTGATCGGCTATGGCTTCGTGCAGGCGGGCGCGCCGGCGCTGTTGCGCGGGCGTGTGATTCAGTATTCCGATGGACACCGCTCACGTACCAGCCCCGGCGGCGCCTCGGTCCGCGGCTGGGCGCTGGTGCTGGCCCTGATCCCGGTGGGCATGGCGTTGGCTATGATCTATGGACCGGAGAGATTTCCCGCCTTGGTCGAATCGCTGGCCGCGCGCTCGGGGCTGGATTTGAGCTGGCTTGCCTCCCTCACCACCGGGCAACTTCAGGGAGACATCCTGATCATCGGCCTGCTGCTGTTTGGCATCGTCTTCGCCATCAACTCCGCGCTGCATTCCTATCTGATTTTGGCGTACTCGGACTTTCAGAAAGTCTCGATGAACGTGGGCTTCTATTACATGGCCAATGCCGGCGGGCGGCTGATTGGCACGGTGCTTTCGGGGCTGATTTACCAGACCCAGGGGCTAGTCGGCTGCTTGTGGTGGTCGGCGGGTTTTGTGCTGGCGGCGTTGCTGTTGTCCATTCCGCTGCCGGCGGTTGCAACGGTCGAGTCCGAGTCCAAGCCGGCGCCGCAACCCCTGCCCAAGGACTCGCCCGCGCATGTGTGACGGGCCTTTCGCCCTGCTCGGCGACGCGGTGGCCTATCGGCTCCTGGGATTGGCGCCCGACTCCCATCTCGGCGCGGCGGCGCAGTTCTTCGTGATGGACACCGCCAAGATCTTTGCCCTACTGGTGCTGGTGATCTACCTGATGGGCCTGCTGCGCGCGCTCATGTCGCCGGAGAAGGTCAGAGCCTATGTGCGTGGCAAGCCGGCCTGGGCGGCGCGGGCGAGCGCCATCGGACTGGGCGCCGTCACGCCCTTCTGCTCCTGCTCCTCGGTGCCGCTGTTCATTGGCTTTGTCGAGGCCGGCATTCCGCTCGGCGTCACCTTCTCCTTCCTGATCGCGAGCCCGATGATCAATGAAGTCGCGGTGGTGATCCTGTTCGGGCTGCTCGGCTGGAAACTGACGCTGCTCTATGTCGGCGCCGGTCTCCTGGTCGCCTGGTTTGGCGGTCTGGCCATGGAGAGCTTCCGACCCGAACGCTGGGTGGAGGATTATGTCTGGACCATTCGCGTCGGCGAGGCCCGGACCCAGGCTCCGGATACCTCACTTGCCGGCCGCCACCGCTATGCACTCGGCGAGGTGCGCGAGATTCTGCGCCAATTGTGGAAATGGGTGTTGCTTGGCATCGGCGTCGGCGCGCTTTTTCACGGCTATGTGCCGCAAGACTGGGTGGCGACGCCTTTGGATGCCAGTGCTTGGTACAGCGTGCCTGTCGCCGTGGTGCTGGGCGTGCCGCTTTACTCCAATGCCACCGGTGTGATCCCGGTCGCCGAGGCATTGCTCGGCAAGGGCGTGGCCATCGGCACCGTGCTGGCCTTGATGATGAGCATCGCCGCGCTTTCTTTGCCCGAGCTGATCATTCTGCGCAAGGTCATCCGCTGGCCGGCGCTGGCGCTCTACGTCGCTGTGCTCGCCGTTTCATTCATCCTGGTCGGCTGGGGCTTCAATGCGCTGGCGAGCTAGCCCCCCAGAAAACCACAGCAAGAAGACGAATTATACGAAGGGCTCCTGGGCTCCCCGCAGCGCGTTGGTGGCCTGAATAATGACGCTCCCTGTCGGAACACCAATATCCCCGGCAATCACCGAGCACTTGGCTTGCAGCAGAAAGCAGATGGGCGCATCGACCCCGCTCAACGTTTCGTAATTGGCCTGGCCCTTGGCGATGATCAGCCGGGCACGGTTGAAGCGCTCGCGGAAAGCCGGAGAGCACAGCCGTAGCGGTGCGCCCATGGCATCGCAGCCGGTATCGATGATGTCCGCGACCTGATCCAGCCCGGCGGCGATGGCGTCCTCGCGGGTGGCGTCGTTCAGCACCGGGCCTGCCTTGACGGCATAGGTCACGGGAATGGATAGCGTCTCGATCAGCACGCGGTCGAAGACCGTCTCGCCGGCGTTGTCGGCCAGATACAGCACCTCATCAACGCGCTCGAGCGCGCCGCGCAGCGCCGCCAGATCATTGATGGGCGGCGTGGCGTCAAGCACCCGCCCGAGGGTGTCTTCCAGATCGAAGGTCTCGGCGACACCATGGTCGATGATGTTGCCGGCGATGGCGATGCGCACCGCGGTGTGGAGAGGATCATCGGACGCTTCAACCCTCTGCCGTAGCGTCGGCAGCAGGGCCAGAGCCTGCCTGGTGGCCTCGCGTTTCACCTCCAGGTAGGGGTCTGGAGCCCGCGCGCGCTCGCGCACTAGCCGATGAATGCGCTCGCCCATCTCCGGTGGGGTCGCGTCGCCGCCAAGTTCGCGCAGCGCGGTCATGGTCTCTTCCAAGATCGCGCGCTGCAATTCAGCCGAGGCGCCAGCGCGGCGGGCCGCGCTCAGCGCCTGGCGCAGGAAGCAGGGCCAGCAGTCGAGATAGATTCGCATGGCGCGCCGGTCCTAATGCTGACGCTTTTGCTGCAAAAGTTGGTCGTGGTGAGAGCCCTCGCGCAGCAGCTTGGCGCCACATTGGGGGCGGCGCTCATCCTGGCAGGGGATGCCCGCGCGATGCGCGCCGCGATAGTCGCACTTCGGGCAGATGCAGGCGCCGCCCGCTCCCATGTTGTGGCGTTGTTGCTGGGGCATGCTAGAACCTCCGGGTCGCTGTATCCGATCAATCTAGTCGGGATTATCCGGGGTGGCGGGATTGGAGGCATTGATAAGTCGCGTTTCAGAAGGCCGTTTGCGGAAGGATATTGCACTTTGGCGGATAGTGCAGTGCCGATCCAGGAACGCATCAGTGGTTCTCGGTTGTTCAGCACGCCGTGAGAGGCAACCGGCGGATCATCAGCCAGCCGAGCAGGGCGCCGGTTGGAATGGTCACCCAGCCAAACAGAAACAAACTCGGAATTCCGGGGACAGTGCGGCCTGGCAAGGCCGCGTGCTCTAGCGGGTTAGAGTCCCGCCTGGGTAATCGTGAGCCGCGAGCCCGGTATCAAGCCTTACGGCGCGAAGGGTAACTGACGCGTCGGTGCGTAGGCATGAAAACAGGCGAGGTGCAAAGGTAGCGGGTGAAGCCGCCCCTGAAGGTGTAGAGCCCCGAAAAGAATTTGTCGGAGAGTGCCGACGGGTTTGTCCCCCCGGCAGGCAACACTCCATGTCGCGTCAAGGTCAGTGGCATGGAGACTCCCCGGGGTCCGAGGCCGTATCGAGCCTTACATTGAGAGCACGTGGTAACCAGGGAGATCCAACAGCCGGTCTGCGGGAGGTGGGCACCGATGAACAAGTCTAATCAACGAGGACATCGGCGGTGGTTGCTGGAAGTCGGAGCCACTCGTATGAGCGATGACGCCCGGTAATGCGGGTCGAGCAAAGGAGTGGCGGTTTGGGAGATTGCATTGGTCTAACACGCCCCTACACCGAGAGGACTCTGCGCGTGAAAACGAGAGCCGATGCGATTCACACCAATGGAGCCAAGCGCGAGAAACATGGGTGGTCTGATGGAAGGAGGGCTTTCTGTGTTGATGGGTTGAGACAGCCCATTCCTTGGTGAATGACCTGAACTGGGAGCCGGATGGTGTAACACTCCAAGTCCGGTTCTGCGAGGAGCCGGGTAACGAAGCTGCGCACGGTCATAATATTGTGGCACCGCCGGGAAACCAGGCGGAAACAGAGAAAACAAACCTTGACCTAAACGCGGACAAGTTCCCGGCTTACTCTCCGTATACTTAATTCTGAGCAGCCAGCGCCGAGTCCTCCCACTCCCACCCCATCGAACCCCGCTTCTCACAAGGAGGCGGGGTTTTTCTTTGGAGTTCCGAGGAGAGCTTACTGAATTGCTCTCCCGATCCTGCCTGACCGCAGGCTTTCACCGTCCAGTCCCCGGGGTTCGCGCCTTGGGGGCGTTTTTGTGCGGCTGTCTTAGCCAGCGCTGCCGTCCCTACCCGAACCCCCGGCCAATCGGCTAGACTCCGGGCATGAGCAAAGAGCAACGCATTCCCTGGCACAAACTCTTGGGCCAAGCCCTGGCCGACGCCCTGATCGGGCTGCCCTATCAGGTTAGCACCGAAGAAGAACTGGCCCTGCGCAGTCAACGCCTGGATGTGCTGATTATCGAGCAGGGCGAATCACCTAATACAACAGGCCGACCCGCCGAAGATCGCCCGGATGGCCTGGAAGACCTGACCAAGCACAACCTGCTGAGCTTCAAAGCCGCCGATGAGCCCTTCAGCGCCTGGTCTGCCGAAGAATTGCTCAGTCATTCCGTCACCTACCGCAAAGTCGCCTCCCTGCGCGCCCTGCGCGCGCGTCAGTCAGACAAGGAGCAACCGCTGGAGGAGCCCAAGGAGCACTACCGGCTGTTACCCGCCGAAGACTTTCGCTGCTACGCCATCGCCACCCGCTTTCCGCGCCAATTGGTCAAACAACTGCGACCCGGCAGTTGTCAAAAGACCAAGAAAGCGGGAATCTATCGCTTGCGCTTTGGCACCCGCGATATGCGCTTGGTCGTCATCAACCAACTCGAACCCCACCCGCGCAATGCGCCCTGGGGCCTGTTCGCCACCGATGAAGCCCACTGGCGCGCGGCCTATGCCAGCTATCGCTCGCACAGCGACATCGGCATTCACCTGCACAACCTCATTGGTTATTTTCGCCTGGGAGAAGGACAAATGGCCTACACGCAAGACGACATGCACCGCGATGCCCGGGAATGGCTCAAGCACGCGCTGAGCGAGCTTGACCCAGAAGAGGTTCTGCAATGTTACGCCCCTGAGGATCGGTTGAAGGGGCTTGATCCCGAGGATCGGTTGAAGGGGCTTGATCCCGAGGATCGGTTGAAGGGGCTTGACACAGACGAGGTGCTCAAGCGCTACGATCCGGAGGATCGGCTGAAGGGGCTTGATGCGGAGGAGCGGCTCCGGGGTCTTGATCTAGCCACCATCGAAGCCTGGCTGGCCAAGGTGCGCCGCGATCACTGAGCTAAACCTTGCTCCAGGCTGTTAGAAATCTAACGGGCCAGGCTCGAAATCAAACGGGTCAGTGCGGCCTGGCAAGGCCGCGTGTTCTAGCGGGTTAGAGTCCCGCCTGGGTAATCGTGAGCCGCGAGCCCGGTATCGAGCCTTACGGCGCGAAGGGCAACTGACGCGTCGGTGCGTAGGCACGAAAACAGGCGAGGTGCAAAGGTAACGGGTGAAGCCGACCCTGAAGGCGTAGAGCCCCGAAAATTACGTTGGAGAGTGCCGACGGGTTTGGCCCCCCGGCAGGCAACAATGCATGTCGCGTCATGGTCAGTGGCATGGATACTCCCCGGGGTCCGAGGCCGTGTCGAGCCTTATATTGAGAGCACGTGGTAACCAGGGAGATCCGTGCGCTGGTCTGCTGGAGGCAGGCACCTGCAAACAAGTGTAAAAGCGAGGACGCGGGTGGTGGTGTACGGAAGTCGGAGCCATCCATAGTAGCGATGAAGCTGGGTAATTCCGGTGGAGCAAAGGGGTGGCGGTTTTGAGATAACGTAAGAGGGAGACACGCCCCTACCCAGAGAGGACTGAAGAGCGTGACAACACGACTTGAACGTTTCACACTTATCCAATGTCAACTATCTTGGCCGGTCAGCGTCAATTATCTTGGCCGGTTAATGTCGTTGTGCTTTAGATGCGGTATCTCCTAATTTACAGGGTGGTTGCGGGTGGATCTGGCGGGGCCGAGTACGGGAAGGAGCCCGTAGGGCGACTGGGAGTGCTCGGCCCCGCCAGCGGCGCGGCGGCGCGTGCGCCAGAATAGTTGTCGCGGGCATTCGCGCCTGCAAGAGAGCGACAATTGCCCTGGCGGTTTGTCATCCCGAGGGCGCGGACTCAGAGTCATCATCGCGACAACCCACCGAGGTTGTCGTCGATGGCGAGGGTAACGTGATCGTTGGCGCTGGCGTTGGTGTCAGGCTCCCGGGCTCAGCGGCGATCTGCCCCAGGGCCTGCTTGCGCCGGTAACTGTCGCTACTGAGGTCGATAATTGTCGCGTGATGCACCAAGCGATCGACGGCGGCGACGGTCATCATCTGATCCGGGAAGATGCGATCCCATTCGGCGAACGGTTGGTTGGAGGTGATGATCAGGCTGGCGGTCTCATAGCGATGGGCGATGAGCTCAAACAGCACCTGGGTTTCCGTCTCGGATTTTTTCACGTAGCCGAAATCATCCAGGATCAGTACGGCGTAGCGCTCGAGCTTGTGCAAGGCATCCTCCAGGTGCAGCTGCGTGCGGGCCAGCTGCAACTGCTGCACCAGGGCGGTGGTGGCGAGGTAGCGCACGCGCACCCCCTGCACGGTGAGTCCGTGACCGATGGCGGCGGCCAGATGGGTTTTGCCCACACCGCTGGGGCCAAACAGCAGCAGGTTGCGCGCCTGGCGCGTCCAATCCGCGCTGCCGGCCAGCGCCTCGATCTGTTCGCGGGCCAGGCCAGGGACTTGGGCGAAGTCGAAGCTGGCCAGGCTCTTGCCGACCGGCAGGCGGGCGTCTTTGCTGTAGCGGGCGATGCGCCGGCTGTCGCGATCAGCCAGTTCCTGCTCGCATAAGGCGCTCAGGTATTGGGCGCTGTCCCAACCGTGGCGCTGGGCGTGGTCGAGGAAGCCCTGCCAATGCTGCGCGATGCTCGAGAGGCGCAGCTGCTTGAGCATCAGGGGTAAGGTGGCGGTTTGAACCATCTCAGCACACCTCCATCGCTGGGCGCTGGGAGGGCAGAAGTGCGTCATAGGCCGAGAGCGGGTGTTGAACCCCGCTTGGGAGAAAGGCCTCGGCCTCGCCGCGCTGGGCAGGATCAAAGCGCTGCTCCAGTTCGTGCAGGCTAGGGAGGCGCCCGGCCTCAATGCATCCGCGCAGATACTCACCCAGGGCCTGCTCGCACTCGGCGCGAGCGGCCAAGGCGAGGATGCCGACGATGGCTTTGCACGCCGCGCGCGCCTCCAGGTGGGCGTCGAGATACTGCCAGATCGCGCGGTAGGTGGCGTTCGGCAGCAAGTCATCGCGCAGTTGCGAGTAGCGGAAGGCCTGGGGTTTACGCACCAGGGTGGCGATGAGGTGGCGGTAGTCGATACAACGCGCCCGCTCGTGCTTGACGCTGTAGACGCGCGTGAGGCTCACCGCTGGGGTGGCACCGAGATAGCCCTCAATGCGATCATCAAAAATGTGCAGACGCAATCGCTCGCCGATCAGGCGCGCCGGGACGCTGTAGAGCACCCGCTTGACCTCAATGGTGCTGGAGGTCGTCACCGACACCACCTGCTCGCTGTAGTCGGTGGTGCGCCGCGCCGGTAAGGCCTGAAGCTGCGCACGCTCGATGGCCAGGGCGTCGGCGCACCGCCGGTTGAAACGACCCACCAGCGCGTCGAGCCACTGGCGATAGTCCTCCAGGGTGGGGAAGTCGCTCGATGCGCGCAGCAACAAGGCTTGGGCCATGCGCCGCTTGAGGTGCCCGTGAGGCGATTCCACAGCGCCGTTCTCGTGACTGACACCGCGGTTGTTGCGCGTGGCCGTCATGCCGTAGTGCCGGCACAAGGCATCGTAGCGCTCAGTGAGGTCGGCGCGTGCGTCCTGCGAGAGGTTCTTGAACGCGGCCGATAAGCTGTCGGTGCGGTGCTCCAAGGGCGCTCCGCCCAGACGCCAGAGGGCCGCTTGTAATCCTTCGGCCAGGGCGCTGAACGATTCCCCGCCCAATACGACGCTGACGTGGCTCCAACCACTGAAAGGCAGGCGGAAGTGGTAGAGACGGTGCGCGAGCACCTCCCCGGCAATGGTGACGGTGATGTCCTTGAGTTCGGTGAAGTCCGAGAAGCCTTGCCGACCCGGTTCCTGCACTTGGCGGAACATGACTTCCTTGTCCGGGCCGTGCAGCGCTTTCCAAGCTTTGACCCGGCGCTGAAAGGTGCGCTTTTTGCCATTGCCAAACCGCTGTGGATACCGCTCTTGGAGATCCTCAAACAGGGTGGTGGCGTCCAGACGCGGTTGCTGCTCCAGCAACGGCACAATGTCGCTGTCCCATACCTCGGCAAATGGATCCTTGCGGGTTCGCCAGTGCCGCTCCTTGCGCTCTGTGACGCGCGTCCCGGCGCCATCAATGCGACGTCCGCTGCGCTCGGAGATGCCAACTTTGGCACTCGCCTGAATCTGTGTGCGACCTTGCGTTCTGCTGCTCATGTATAACCTGACCTGCTCTGCTGTGAGTCGTTTGCCCGACATTCGCCCGCCTTTGGGTTGCGAAAATGTCGGCTACCTTAGCTTTGGGAAGCGGCCAAGATAGTTGTCATCGACCGGCCAAGTTAATTGTCACTGAACACACACTGAAGGCGCGCGAAGAGCCGCGAACGCGGTTCACCTCCCTGATGGGTCTATTATTCGATCCTGACGGATTGCGCGAAAGTTTCGGACGCCAAGACGGACGCAAGGCGGCTGGAATTGATGGGATAAAGAAAGAGGACTATGCCCAGGGTGTGCAAGCGCGCCTAGAGGACTTATCGGCACGGATACGCCGACTGGGCTATCGGCCGCAACCGGCACGGCGGACTTACATTCCGAAAGGGGATGGACGCATGCGTCCATTGGGCGTTCCGAGTTTCGAGGATCGTCTGGTGCAAGATCGCCTCAGCCAAATCTTGCAGGCCATCTGGGAGCCGGAGTTCTTGGAGTGCTCCTATGGCTTCCGCCCTGGGCGCAGTGCGCACGATGCGCTGCGTCGTGTGGCGGAGGTCATCACCAACGAACGGACGCAATGGGTGGTCGAGGCCGACATCAAAGGCTTCTTCGACCACGTCTCCCATGCCCACCTGCTGCGCTTTCTGGAGCACCGCATCGGCGATCCAAACCTACTGCGGATCATCCAGCGGTTTCTGAAGGCAGGCATCATGGAAGATGGCGTGTTCGCAGCCAGCGTCGAAGGGACGCCACAGGGCGGATTGGTCTCACCCGTGCTGAGTAATATCTACCTGCACTACGCCCTTGACCTCTGGTTTGAGAAGCGTTTTGCACGACAATGTGCGGGCAAGGCCTACCTGATCCGCTACGCCGATGACTTTGTGGCCTGTTTCGAGCGCGAAGCCGACGCCCGCGCCTTTCTCAGCGAGATGCGCGAGCGGTTGGCCGAGTTCGACCTGGAGATCGAGCCGAGCAAGACGGCGTTGTTGGAATTCGGCAGCGCCCTGTTGACCCCAAGAGGGCTCGGACGCCAGCGGGCGCAAGGCCAGGGAGCGCGCACCTTCAGCTTCCTCGGCTTCACTCACTACGTAGGGCGGAGCCGGACGGGGCGTTTTGTCGTTGGCCGAAAAACCGACGGCAAGCGCCTGCGCAAAAAGCTCAAGGCCCTCAACGCACGCCTGCGGGAGTTGCGTGGGGAGGGAGGGAACGCCATGGTGGCATTCCTTGCGCGGCATCTGCAAGGACACATTCAGTACTACGGTGTGAGTGGCAACAGTCGCGGGCTGTCGAGCTACGTCTACTTTGCCCAACGGCTGCTCTTTAAGTGGCTCAACCGGCGAAGTCAAAAGCGCTCGCTCAATTGGAAGCAATTCGCGGCGTACATCCGCCGCATGCTGCCCAAGGCTCGAATACTCCATAACCTTTATCCCGTCCGTTGGTGGATGCCTCAGACTGGGAGCCGGATGGTGTAACACTCCAAGTCCGGTTCTGCGAGGAGCCGGGAGTCAAGCTGCGCATGGTCAAGATATTGTGGCACCGCCGGGAAACTAGGCGGAAAACAGAGAAAACAAACGTTGACCTAAACACGGTGAGACCCCGGCTTACTCTCCGGTTCGAATTAATTTTCCAGCCTCTCCTTTGAAACCCTAACCCCACGGTCAAGGACGCCCGCACCCTTACCAACCCCGCTCCCGTTCATTCGGGGCGGGGATTTTCGTGTTTGGTCGGCAAGGCAGGGCGCGCTGCTCACGCTCAAACCCTCCCCTTCCCACCCCCAAATCGGCTAAACTCGGCCCATGACAGCCGACACCCAAGCCACCGAGTCGCCCGATGAGACGCGCAACCATTACCCTTCCGGATGATATTGACCAGGCGCTTGTGCAATTTGTTGCTGAGCAGCCGGAGCCAGTCCAACTCAGCACGGTTGTTCAGTCGGCCGTGCGGGAGTTCCTCGGCGAGCGCGGTTATCTGCCAAGCTCGGCGGCCTTACGCATCCGACCGTCTCAGCAAGGTAGTGGCCATGACGATGTCAGCGTTTTGCACGACCGGTATTTGTCTGGCGCATGATCCGGACCGTCCTTGCCGATACGGGGCCGCTCTATGCGGCGGTTGATCCAGACGACCAATACCATGATCGTGCCCAGGAGCAGATGACGAACCTGGCCGATGCGGGCGTGTCGGTCGTGATCGTCTACCCGATCCTCTCGGAGGCCTATTCCCTGATCCTGTATCGACTAGGTTTTCCAAGTGCATCCGCCTGGCTCGATGATGTGCGAGCAGGTAGTGCTTGGATGAATCCAAGCCCTCAGGATTATCGCGACGCCACCGTGGTTGTCGGTCGTTATCAAGATCAGACTATCACGTTGTTTGATGCGACCCTTGCGACTGTGGCGTTACGGTTGAGCTTGCCGGTGTGGACTTATGATCACCACTTCGACACCATGAGAGTTCCTGTTTGGCGCTGATTGTGTTGTTCTGCTGCGTTGGCAAGCAACGCTTTAAGCTCCATTCTCATCAACCCGCCACCCCCAACCCCGCCATCTCCAACACCACATCCGCCAGCGCCTAGGCCTCCGGGTTGTGGCTGATGAAGAACTTGCGGTGGTAGCCGCCGAGTTCCAGCGCCGCGCGGTCCATGTGGTGAATGGCTGCTTTCTGGCCCTGGCTCTACCCGAGTGGCGCGGGGTTGGCTATGATTTGGCGCTTGATGTGCCTTCAATCATAGAGTTGGGAATTCCGGAATTCCGGGGACAGTGCGGCCTGGCAAGGCCGCGTGCTCTAGCGGGTTAGAGTCCCGCCCGGGTAATCGTGAGCCGCGAGCCCGGTATCAAGCCTTACGGCGCGAAGGGTAACTGACGCGTCGGTGCGTAGGCATGAAAACAGGCGAGGTGCAAAGGTAGCGGGTGAAGCCGCCCCTGAAGGTGTTAGAAAAACTGCTTTCAGCGCAAACGGTTAGTCGTTATCTTTCGCGGTGGGGCTACGCTTGGGCTACACTCACGAATAGTGTAGTGCGACGATGATGGCCGCGTCAGCCGGTAATTTTCTACCGGGCAGTGCAATCGGAAGTGCACCGGCGCCAGTGCAAAGATGCGTTGGCCTGGGGACACTTACCCCACTGGGGGATGTGCTGGGCAGGTTGGCCCACGTGCTGCGCTTTTCAGCCGGGAGACTTCAGCCTTTGCCATATCGCGCTCGCGTTCGACCGCTGCGCGCATTGTCTTTTGATGCTCAATCTGAGCATCCCGGTTTTTCAGATGCGCGCGGAGCTCGCGAGCTTCTTTATGGAGCGCTTCCTCGGTTTGGAGCAACCCGGAAACAGTGCTGCGCAAACGCTTAACCTTGGCATCATGCGGCAGGGTGTCGTTACCCTGTAACGGCTCGGGGTGTCCGTTACTCGGTAACGCGCTAGCTGTCAGCTTGCCATCATGGAAGGCGTTTTGCTGCTCGCCGGTAAGGGTGTTGATAATGCGTGCCTGAGACTCGATCAGCGCTTGCTCGAGTGCTTGGCGCTGGGTTGTGCCATGCCAGCTTGCCAGCCGGTTAAGCGCAGCCTTGGCTTGCACAGTGACCACCAGGGCGATGCGCTCACCTTGGGCGTCGACGTCTTTCAGGTGCCGCTCGCGATAGCGGCGCTGGCGTTCTGCGTTGGTCATGCCCATCTGCTTACCCTCTTTTGTTACTCAGTAACAGTGAGGATAGTCTGTTACTCAGTAACGGTCAAGCGTTATTCAGTAACGGGCAGCTGCGCCCACGCGCGCGGGGGAACTGCGCAGATTTGCGTAATTAGATCGGCGCCCATGGCCTTTTCGCCGAATCTGGCAAAAACGACCGCACAGCTTGCCCGCTGGGGCGGTTTCAGCCTGGGGATGGCTGGCGCAATGAGCGCGGCGCCGGGCGGCCGTACTTTCCCCACTGGGGGATGTACCGAGGCGGATGTTCTCAAGAGTTTAGACAAGCCAATTTTGGCTTGTCCAACTACTTGAACAGCCAAGGAAAATCCATGCCGATGGTGACGATGGTCGAATCTGTCCATCGGTCGGTGCAATCGGATAGCATCGGTCCGAACCGACCATGGATCAGGTCAGCATTCCGACTGTTCTCAAGGATTTAGAGAGCCGAATTTTCGGCCCTCTAACTACTTGAGCAAACAAGGAAAATCCATGCCGATGGTGGTGCTGTCGCGTGTAATGTGGGATTTTCCCGGATTACACGGGGCTAGGTTCCCCTGGGGCGCCCGGCCTGCCGGGTGTTCATGCGCGAACCAGCCACCAGAAGCAGCGGCTTGCCGGTGGGGTTGAAGGCGGTGCAATGATCGTTGCAGAGGTGTCACTCACCAGCCGGTAGCGGATCGCCGTCGGCCAACTCAGTCAGCACTTCCCATATCGCGTTCTTCAGCAGCCGCTCGGCTTCGCGAGGCTCACTGAGCCCGGCCAGGTCATAGCTCAGGCGCGTCGGCAGTGCCATGAACCGGCCTTTGGCGACGGATACCAGGCGTTCCCAAGTCTGAGTCACTGCATCCACGTCGATCAGATCGCCGCGCTTGCGCTCGAGCTCAACTTCGGCAATATCCGCGCGCACCTTGTCGAGCCGGGCCTTCTCTTGCTGTCCGTCAAGGCGGTCGCCGTCCGGGTTGCCGCTTCCGAAGATCAGGCGCAAGGCGACAGCGCTTTCGTATTCGTGCGCGCGGTTGGGGCCGGGCTTGTGGGGCAGGTCAGCCAGCCGACGCTTGACGGTTCTGCGGTCGAGCCCGGTCCATTCGCTCAGTTGATTGATTGAAACTTGCATCGGTTGTGGTGGAGCTTAGGCGGGTCTGTGGCTGGTGAACCATCGCGGCCGGAAAACCCGCAAGTAAAAAGGCGCCAAGGGGGAACCACGGACAAAAATCAGTTGCCGGTATCGCCCACGCGACCGGCGGCGCGTCTGCTACCAATGCGCGTCCAGAGATTGCGCATCGGATAGGGCATTGGACGCCATGCCAATTCGATTAGGCGATGCGCTCTAGCAGGCGTTGCCAGTCGGGCTTGCCGCCCTCCCCAAGCCCGGCGCTGTGATGGCCGCGAATCTCGGGACCGCCGCGCTTTACCCATTCATCCTCCAGCCGGGCTTGTGCCTCGGGCGTGCGGCCTGGGGTTGCCATAGTGGCCAGAATGCGCTCGGCGCTTTCAGCGGTGATATGTGGGTCGCTGGCGAGCTCCATCGCAGTCTGGCCGCGTGCGTCGGTCAAGCCTAAGGCGCGGATAATGGCCAGGATGCGCTCGCGCTCGGCGACGGCCGATGGCTCGGGCGCGACAGCCTCTGGTGGTGCTGGTGCACGCGCGCTCACGGGGGTGGCCTGTAGCTTGGCCATGGCGTTGGCCACGGCGCCACGTGCGAGCGCAACAGCCTGGACGCGCTCGCCGCTGTGCTGTGCCAGGGCGGGCAAGGCGGCGTCGGCATAACCGGCGGCAATAATCTCGGGGCCGTAGTAGAAGGTTTCCGCCTTCAGCTCGTTGGCGATCTCGCCGCGCGTGCGCTTGGTGCGTGCGGCGTAGCCGTCGACCATGATCTCGGCCAATGCGGCCAGCTGCTTGCTGGCGCTAGCGAAGTCGGCCGCTGTGCCGATGGCGGAGCTATGCGGCTCATGTACCATCCAGACGGCGTTCTCTGGCACGCTCACATGATGCGCGGCGGCGGCGATGTAGGTAGCTGCCGAGGCGCAAATGCCATCGACAACAGCCTCGATGCGATGCCCAGCGCGGCGATGTTCGGCCAGCAGGTTATGCAGGGCGATGCCCTCGTAGGCATCGCCGCCTGGGGAGTTTATGCGGAGCTCGATGTCGGTGGCGCCCTCCAGCGCGGCACGGATGCCCGAGGCGGTGGTGTCCGCGCCAATGACGCCTTCAATCAATACTTTCTTTGCCATGGGGTGTCTCCGGGTTGGACGGCTCAAAATTGAGCCGTCCAGGGCGATTAGTCGTCAATGACCTTCGCGCATAGCGATGCGTTGGGCTGAACCGGGATGATGAGCGGCGCCGATTGGGTCAGCAGATACCTGACACTTGGGTCTTCGTCGGTCCAGCTCTTGCTCGCGAAAGGTTGCGCGATAAACCCAAGGTCATGGTCGCGGATCGCACCAAAGGCGCGGGTGCCCTCGAGCGCTGGCGCGGCCATGATGACTTTGTTGGTCGGGACAATCAGCGATTCGTCGCCGGTGTCGGGGTCGATGTACCAGTCAACATGCACGTAGATCGGCAGTCCGTCGAGTTCGCCCATGTAGGACAAGCCAGGGGCCTCGAGGATCGGGCCACCACGCAGCTCGGTGCCGAGCAGGCGCCGGGTCTCCAGGCGCTCTTGCACGTCCGCATGCTCAATCATGGCCTGATAGGCGCCCAAGCCCATGACGGCGGCGCTGGGGCGTTGTCCGCACGCCTGGAGGATCAGCATTGACCAGTCTTGCAGGTCGTTTGCCGGGGTGCTGGTGGCGGGCTCTGCCCAGTCGCCGGCGCCGGTGGCGATATTGACGGTGTGCTCGGCTTTGCGCCCGAAGTCCACCACGTGCGTCGGGTATTGATCGCCGCTCACGGTGACTTGGCCTGACACCAGGGCCTCGGCGGCCATGAGCTCCAGGCGCCGATGGATCATGTCGACGTGATCCTTGGCCAACATGGCGACCAGCGCTTGCTCGCGTTCAGCGGGGTGAACGGAACCGCCGATGGTCTCGCCGGCTTGGCGCTTGAGCGGGCGGGTGTTGTCGACCACGGATTTTGTCTTGATGTACGCCGGTGCGAATTTCTTGGTGGTGTAACCGCGATCGGTCATGACCTTGCCAGCGACCAGCGGCGAGACAAAGGGCGCGATGCGGCGCGAGCCGTCGCGAATATCGAAAGCAATTTCCTCACTCGGGCTGGTTTGGACGTTGGGGAAAAACAGGTCCAGCAGCGCGCTCGAGGGCGTTGGGATGTTCTCAATCAGGCGAGCGAGCGATGTCGTGTCATACATGGCGGGTGTCCTTATTCAGCGGCGATCAGGTAGATATTCAAGGCGCGGAGCGCGGCCTTGACGGTGGCGGCATTCAGGCTGCTATCAGCGGCACAGGCGCCCTCGATAAAGTCGCCACGGGTATACATCAGCGCGCTTTGATCGGCGGTGCTGGCATCGACATCGTGGGCGAGGATGCCTACCGGATCATCGCGGCCATCGGCTACCGGATCGCCAGCCAGGTCGTTTAAGGATGCGGTGTAATACTTGCTTGCGGCGCCCTTGCCGAGGATGGCGCCGGCGGTCAAGGTCTGGCCACTGGCGACAGTGACCTTTTCGGCAAGCAACATGTGGGTGTTGCCATGCACCAGCTCTTGCGGGGCGTAGGCATCGGATGTTTGGGAAACATGAATGGTCATGAGCGATGGGCCTCAATGCGGGAGTGGATAGCGGCCAGCTCGGCTTGCAGGCTGGCAATTTCGGCCTCGAGCGCAGCCAGGCGGGGCTCGCGGTCGGCTGGCGGATCGGGGAGATTGGGCGCGGAGCGGCGGATGGCGTCCTTCATCCGGTCGCGGAGTAGAAAGGTCAGCAGCTCGGCATCGGGGCCGGTGAACAGGCGCAGCGGCGGCGCGTGCGGTGCGCTCAGACTGGTGAGCTTGCCCTTGAGCCGTTCGGGGCAGCGGGCGGCAACGACATCGACTGCGGCATCGGCAGCGGCGATAACGTCATCACGCGAACGGCGCACGCGGCGCAGGTCATCGCGTTCGCACTTGGCGGATTCGATGCGGGCGGTCAGACGCTCGATGGCGCCGGGGATGTCGGTGGGTTGTTTGGCCATGCTCAGTTTGTTGTTGGGCTGCGATGCCACAAGCATGGGTTAGGGTGCGGATCATAACCACCATGGGGGTTTTGATCTCAGCCGAGGATGCGGCGCAGCTGGGGAACCGACTCGGGCAAGCTGGCCCATCGCTCAGCCTCGGCAAGGTGGCGGTCGACTTCGCTGGTGCGGCGCCCTGGGGCCCGGCGGCGATAGCGACTGATGGCCAGTTTTAGCGTGCTTGCGTCCATGCCAGTCGCGCGCAGGTGTTCATTGCGCTGTGCAACGCGCCACTGCCGTCCGGCGGTGGGGCGGGATGGCTCACGCACGCCAAGGGCCACGTCCATGCTTTCGCCGTCCTTCAGGTGTGAGGCGATGGCGGCCAGCAGATACAGGCGCAGATCGGGCGGCAATGGCGCGTTGGGCGCCGTCACCAGATGCTCTATCAGGCTGAAAAAGTCGATGCGCGCTGGGGTCATGGTGGTGCTCGATAGGTAATACTACAACTCGATTTCGCGAGCCACGCAGAATGTGAACGGCGAGCCCCGAACAACCCTCTGGCTAGGTGTCCAGGGGGGAACCGAGCGCCAGCAACAGCCGATGCTCGCCTTGCAGGTCGGGGCGCTCTGGAAGCTCTGGCGCGGCCACCTTGCCGCTGTGGATCATGCGCCTTAACTTGGCGATGGCCTGCCGCTCGATTGCAGCCACGCGGCTGGGCGAGATGCCGAGCTCGCGCGCGACTTGCTCGCAGGTCATGCCCTCCCTGGCATCATCGGTCTGGAACTCCGTCATCAGGATGCCGCTCTGAATGCCTTGGCCTGCTTGATGCGGTGATGCCGAATCCATCGCGACTGCTCCCATGTCGGCTCGAGCGGCGGCAGGTTTTGCCATGACCAGGCGGGCTTGGCGTTGAACTTGGCTTGAAAGGCGAAAAATGCCCAGCCGCGTTTGATGCCTCGGGATTCTGCTTCCCACAAAAATGCCTGATACCAGGATCTCCGGTCAGCTTGATCCTCGGTGCCGGTGGTCGGCTTGCCGTACTCTCCGAGGCGCCCATCGATGTAAACCACGTCAGCAGACCGCAGCGGCCGGTCGATGCCGCAATGCGGGCAGGTCTCGGAGCCGGGCTCGATCACCGCATGGCAGCTTTTGCAGGTGGCCATGGTCTTTTGCTTGCGCTTTGTCTTGGCGCTTTGGTGCTCGCCTTGTCCAAGGTCCGGGATGACAAAGTGCTCGGGGAGTCCGAACCGAATCGTATTGCCTGCATGGTCGAGGATGATGGCGTCCTGCTTGCCGGGTGCGGTGCGGATGACGCGTCCGAGTTGCTGCATGTGGAGCGCTTCACTCAGCGTCGGGCGTGCCAGAATGCCGCACGATGCGCCAGGATAATCAAAGCCAATGCCGAGCACGTTCACAGAGCTAAGAACGCGGATCTCGCCGGCTTTGAATCGCGCGATGATGTCCCTTCGTTCCTCGGGCTTGGTGTATGCGTCCAGGTGTTGGGCGGCGATTCCTTCGTCCAGAAAGTCGCCGATGATGGCTTTCGAGTGAGCGATGTCGACTGCGAACACCAGCGTCGGACGGTCAGATGCTCTGGCCTTCCACTCCGAGATGACGTCGCCGACAAGCTCTTTGCGCCTGAATGCCTCAGATAACTCAGACTCCACAAAGTCGCCAGCGCGCACCTTGACCGACTCCAGCGCTGCGTCGATCTTTTCTTGCATCGGGCAGTAGGCTTTGACCGGAGTCAAGAATCCATTTTCAGTCAGCCATGCGACCGTTGGGCCTCTTACCAAGTTGCTGAAGTGCTGGCCGAGATCAGGGCGCAGCGGTGTTGCCGATAAGCCGATGAATGGAACCCGATCCCATCTGCGCATCAGGTCGACGTGTGCTCGGTGCAAGATGTGCGCTTCGTCGATAACCACGAACCCAGCCGGCGGCGCTTCCCTTGCGCGGATGGTCTGAATGCTGGCGACGATGCATTCGTCGTCTGGGTGAAGGCGCGTGTTGTCGCCCTGAAGTACTCCTACTTGAAGCCCGATCTCGGTAAGTGTCCGTGCGGCCTGACCGACCAACTCGATGCGGTCGACGATGAACAGCGATGTCCTTCCTTTTTGCGCGGCGCTGTGGATTGCATGCGATGCCACCACGGTTTTGCCTCCACCAGTCGCGAGTCCACAAAGTTGTCGACGATGGCCCTTGGCGTGCCCTTGGCGCAGTTCGTTCAAAATGTCTTTTTGGAATGTATGAAGGGCGAATTTCATGCGCTTGCCCTCCCAGTCCACGGTGCCGAGCAAAATGCGTCCGCATCTCCGAGCACTTCGATCAGGTCTCGGATGCTGCGGCCCTGGCAATGTCCATGATGACAGTGAAAACCTGGCCACTTGCCCGGGCCGTTCTCAAAAATGACGGTATCCGAGCGGCCGCGCGGGGTGCTGTGCTCTGACTCCCATGGGCAAACAATGGCATGGGTGCCGCTGCCGAGCTCATGCCTGTAGAGCCCGTGTGAGCGCGTCAGAGCCACCACGTCCAAGGTGGCATAGTCACCATGCCCTGAGACTCGCGGGCGGCTTTCAGGGCGATTTAGCGGCGTTTGCGCTGGCGTCTGCGACCGTGCGAACCGATTCGCGAGGCGGTCAATCAGCCGGTGGTTGACTTGGCTCCATGGCCTGGGAATGTCGCAAGTCGCCAGCCGATGCGGCCGTTCGGCTGTATGCGGTCCCTTGCGGTTGCAGGTGCCGTAAAGTCGAAAGATTCGGCCGGGATTGCGAACCGTCTTGTCGAATCCGACTTCATCGTCGCCGAACTCGAGCGCAAGGCCGGTGTAGATCGCGCGGAACTGCTCGGCTGTCTCCGCGCTGCTTGGAAGCCGGCATCGGAACTGCGCATGGGCTCCATTGCCTGAGCAAGCGACCAGGGGCCTCGGCCATCCAGACTTGCGCAGCATCGCCACCAGGGCGTCACGGCGCTGGAGTGCTGAATCTAGCTCGGTCTGGGTCGAACAGACTCCGACCGGGCGAACCGGATCGAAGTCGAACGGGATTCGGGTCAGCCAGCCGATGTCATCATTCCGAACCGGATCTCCGGCCATGGCGTTCGGGCAGCGGCGAGGCTTAGGTGCGTTCAGGCTGGTGTAGAGATTTCCGCGCGAACCAAGGCGCTGAATCTCGCGAACCATGGGCTCGATCGCGTCGAACCAGCCGGATCTCCAGCGCCCATCGGCTTGATGCCGGATCTCGACCGCGCCATTGTCGGTGAGCAAGCGGGAAAGGTAGTCGTTCACGATCCACCTCCCAGCCGGTTCGCCAGATTGTGGATGGTCGCGACTTGGGCCGTTTTGCCCTGTCCAATGCCCCTGTCGGCTTTAGATTTAGTACTTGGGGCTTGGGTAGGGGCTTGGTAAGGGGCTTGTAAGGGGCTTTCCTCGGGCGTGAAGATAGGCCACGATTCGAGAAACAAGCCGACCAAGTGTGAAGGCGGAAGGCTTGCAATATGCCGCTTGATGGAAACTGTCTTCCAGTCTCTTGATGCGCGTTCTGTGTCCCTCCATTTACCGAACTGGCGAGCGCAGTAGCCTGGGAGATAGACCAACTGCCACTCCGGGTCGCGCAAAAGAAGGCCAGCACGGTCGAGATTGTCGAACGCCAGGTCAACCAGATCAGTCGGCTCCTCGATCATGCTCGCGACCGCTGCGCTGGTGATGAAATACAGCCCGCTTGGATGCGACTCTGGCGCTGTCTCACAAAAAATCAGCGTTTTGAACTCCACGCTTCCGAGGCGGATTGCGGTTCGGTAATCCTTCATCCAGCGGGCCGGATCGATGGTTGCGTAACTACGCATTGCCCGCCCCTCCCTGGCTGCTATAATCAGAACCGAAAAGATCGTTCTGCTCTGCGCTCGTACCGGTGCCGGCCGGTCGAGCGCTTTCCATTTGCTGAATCCGCTCCATCGCCAGCTCGGCTATGGTGCGCAGAAAAGAGCCCGCGCCAGTCATCGGCGAATCAGCCGAATCAATCTCGGCGGTGTCATCGATCAACTGACAAAGATCGTCGACGTTGCCGGTCTTGCGCAGAACTTCGAGCGTCTGATCGACCAGCGCGTTTTGATGCGCGATAACCTCATCAAGCTCGCGATGCCAGCTCGCGTCACTCATCTTGATGTGCCCTTCCCGAATGCCGTCGGTCAATTCAGCGAACAGGTCTGACCGAGGATCGGTCCACCAGTCGATATAAGCCGAGTCGACGTCATCTCTGTTGCGAATTACCGCAGTTGGATAGCCAGCCGCTTCAATTCGCGCGATGTCGTCGCGAACAGCGTTATCAATTCGCTCCATTGCATCCATTACGCTGCCCTCCCTTGCGCTGCCTGCTCGAGCCATTGCTGCTCGGCTGCCTGGGTGATGCGCAACTGGCCACCAATGCGGATGCATGCGGGCATTGACGCGCGATGCCGATAAAAGGTCGGTTCGCTGATGTCGTAGCGCTGGCAAAAGGATTTGACGCTTGATGCTGTAGGCTTAGCATCAGGCATTGCGTTTCGTAGGTGGGTCTTCATTCGCTTCAATCTCCATCGCCTTATCCGGTGCTAACGGTTGTTAGCGCTTGTTTGCCGGTGGCGATGGTTGAAGTAAATCCCTGTTCTGATTCGGATAAAACTGGATAATATGGACAAAACAATTTGTCCGAATTTGTCCGAACGGCAGGCAATAAAAAACCGCCATGGCGGCGGTTTGGTGTTGGTTAGCTTTTGCGTCGCTTATTCGCGTTCGCGCTTTCGTCGGTCTGATGCTGTGCGGATGCTGTCAGGCTTATCAATGCAGAACTTCTCGGCCACTTCTTTCGTTGCCGCTTCAATGATGATGTTTTGACTGCGAAGGCGGTCGTATTCGTCGAGCGCTTCAGGCGGTATCTTAGCCGGTCGACCGGGCGACTTGCGCCTAACCTGCTCGGCTTGCCGCTCCATCGGCTCCCGCTGTACCTGGGGCTCCATCTCGATACCATGCTGGCGTGCGAGCTCGATCATGTCGGATTTTGTGACCGAGGCGATGGTTCGCTTGATGACTCGCCTTGATGACTCGCGCGGTGTGTTGCGGGCATGGTCGAACCATGTTGATTGGCGGCGCACAATTCGCGGTCCGGTTGGAGCGGATGGGGTTTCATGCTGAATGATTGGCTCCAACTCCCGCGCTGCCCGCTGGCGTGCGCGGCGAAAGTCGAGGCTATCAGGCGAACCAGGCTGATAACCGTGATAGATCGCCAGCCAGACCGTTACCGCTTGGTCGAGGCTATAGCGTCCGTCGGGCGGATTCGCGAGCGCGGGCGGCAGCTGGATCATGCTGCACCTCGCAGACTGACCACGTTATCGTCACGCTGCTCGGCATGGCGCAGAATAAAATCCTCCACGCGCTGCATGATGGGGCGCAGATCCTCAGTCGAGACTTGCGCGTAATGCTTGCCGGTCACGTCATCGCCTGACTTGTGATTGAGCGCGGCCTTGATGCCGTAACTGCCGGTTCCGCACTTGTCCGCCATGCTGGCCCATGTGCGGCGCAGGTCGTGCGGGCTGATGCGGATGCCGGTCTGCTTCTCGATCAGATCCACGTTCCGATTGACCTTGGTGCTACCGATGATGAACGGGCTGTTCGGGTCCGCTTGGCGGCGCAACTCCAGCAGTTGGCGCACGCGCGCGGTAATGGGCAAGGTGTGGTCGCTGCCGTTTTTGGTATCGCGCGCGATCATGGTTCCGCGCGCCAGGTCCACGTCTGCCCAGCGGATAAATGCCGCTTCCCGGCGGCGCAGTCCGGTTAGTAACATCATCTCCATATAAACGGCCACGCGGGCATATTCGCCGCTGCATCGGCGCTGATGGTTCGGCAGGTCGCGCACCGCTGCCAGCCAAGGGGCAAGATCATCGGTCGTCAGTCGCCGCGTCCTGGCCTCGGTCTTGGCCCAGCCGGTGAAGATTTTATTGACCTTGGCAACCGGGCAGCGGCCGAACGGCAACTCGTTGTCGTCGTCGCCGTAGTATTCCGAGGCGAACCGGTGAATCGCGCGAAAGACCTTGACCACGGTCGCGGCCGTGTTGCTCGAGCGTTTGGCAAGCTCCGCGAACCTGCTCACGGCCATTTGCCCGGTGATCGAGGCGAGCGGCTTGTCCTTCCAGTCGGCTAAGTCGCGATTGATAGAAAGCCGGTAATACTCGAGCGTCCTGGGGCCGATTGGTTTGGTGGCCAGATAAAGCTCGAACGCTTCGCCAAGGGTGACATTCGAGATGCGATCCTGCTCGGCCTGGCGGCGCTGCTCGGCTTGCTGCTCGCGGCGGTGCTCGTTGGGGTTGATGCCCTGGCGCAGCTGGCCAAGGATTTCAGCAGCGCGCGCACGAACGCTTGCATCGCCCTTGAGCGCGGTCATGGGTAATTCGCCCACTTCGCAGATATTCACGCGCACGGGCGCGGCGATGCCCTTGGCGCGGGCGTAGACTTGCAGGACGCGGCGGCCGTTGGGGTAGCGCTGGCCAGATGGATGAACGACACAGACTAGACCGCGCTGCTCGGTGTCGCGAACCTGATAGCGCGCGGCCGCTGGCTTGAGCTCCTTCAGACGCGCGTCGGTGAATTTGAACGGCGGATGGGGTATCTTTGAGTCAGTCACGGCTTTGCCTCCTGTCGGCGGTTGTGACAGAAGCTGGGCAGGTGTTGGCAGCACCGCTCGGCTTCGCTTTTTCGGTCGCGAGTTTCTAGGCTACTCCTAGGCTACAGAATTGTGCAAATACCTGCGACCGATTGAGACTCAATGATAACGCTTGATAAACCGAAAAACAACGAAAAAACAGGCGCCTAGGCAATTTTTCTTGTAAACACAAGCGGTTGCAAAGTCACCTTTTCAGTACTGAAGGTGTAGAGCCCCGAAAAGAATTTGTCGGAGAGTGCCGACGGGTTTGTCCCCCCGGCAGGCAACACTCCATGTCGCGTCAAGGTCAGTGGCATGGAGACTCCCCGGGGTCCGAGGCCGTATCGAGCCTTACATTGAGAGCACGTGGTAACCAGGGAGATCCAACAGCCGGTCTGCGGGAGGTGGGCACCGATGAACAAGTCTAATCAACGAGGACATCGGCGGTGGTTGCTGGAAGTCGGAGCCACTCGTATGAGCGATGACGCCCGGTAATGCGGGTCGAGCAAAGGAGTGGCGGTTTGGGAGATTGCATTGGTCTAACACGCCCCTACACCGAGAGGACTCTGCGCGTGAAAACGAGAGCCGATGCGATTCACACCAATGGAGCCAAGCGCGAGAAACATGGGTGGTCTGATGGAAGGAGGGCTTTCTGTGTTGATGGGTTGAGACAGCCCATTCCTTGGTGAATGACCTGAACTGGGAGCCGGATGGTGTAACACTCCAAGTCCGGTTCTGCGAGGAGCCGGGTAACGAAGCTGCGCACGGTCATAATATTGTGGCACCGCCGGGAAACCAGGCGGAAACAGAGAAAACAAACCTTGACCTAAACGCGGACAAGTTCCCGGCTTACTCTCCGTATACTTAATTCTGAGCAGCCAGCGCCGAGTCCTCCCACTCCCACCCCCGAATCGGCTAAACTCCTCGCATGACAGCCGACACCCAACCTGCTGACCGCAGGGAGAAACCCGACTACGACAGCCCCTGGAAAGAAGCCCTGGAGCAGTTCTTCCCGGAGTTTCTGGCGCTGCTGTTCCCGGCCATCCATGCCGAGATCGACTGGTCAAAGGGCGTGCAGTTTCTCGACAAGGAATTCCAACAGATTGTGCGCGAGGCCAAGACCACCCGGCGCTATGCCGACAAGCTCGTCGGCGTCACGCGCCGCGATGAGACGCCCGTGTGGGTGCTGGCCCATGTGGAAGTGCAAGGTGATCCGGAAAGCGACTTTGCCGAGCGGATGTTCACCTACAACGATAAAATCCGCGATGCCTACCAGGTGCCGGTCGCGAGCCTGGCGGTGCTGGCCGATACCAATCGCTGTTTCCGTCCCGAGTCCTACAGCGCCGCGCTATGGGACTGTCGGGTGCAATTCGACTTCCCGATGGTCAAACTGCTCGACTACGCCGAGCCCGAGCGCTGGGCGGAGCTGGAAGCCAGCGACAACGTCTTTGCCCTGGTCGTGATGGCCCAAATCCGCGCCAAGCTCACCGACGATGCTGAGACACTGAAACGCTGGAAATTTCGCCTGATGCGCCTGATGTATGATCGTGGCCACGAGCGCGCGATGATTGAAGAGGTGTTACGCCTCATCGACTGGATGATCCGCCTTCCCGCGGCACTGGAGGCGGAGTTTCGCCAGGAACTTTATGGTTACGAGGAGCAACAACAGATGCCTTATGTCACCACGTTTGAGCAAGCCGGGATTGAGAAGGGTTTGCAGCAGGGTTTGCAGCAGGGCGAAGCCCGGACAATCCTTCGCTTGCTTGATCAAAAATTTGGCCCCGAGGTGGTGCAAGCGCACCGCGAGCGCATTGAAACCGCCGAGCTTGAGCAATTGGATGCCTGGTTGGACCGGGTTCTCACCGCCGAGACCCCGGAGACTATCTTCCACTGATCTCGGTGCGGGCGATGCCGCCACCAGCGGCCGAGCTCTTTCGTCAAACCTCTCTACCAAGTCGCACCGGAACTTTATTCAGTGGAATAGGGCTACCTTTAATGAGAATGCCATCCGTCCAGGTTGATCTTGACTGCTTGCATCGATACTTGACCGCCGTCCGGGAAAAACAGCCATTGAAGGTGGATCAACCGGAAAATGACCAGGAATTAGATGTCATTAAGCGGGATCTGACGCATGTCGTTCGTCTTTCCTGGCGGATCGGCATCACGGTTGCCGCCTCGCGGGTCGGGTCGTTAATGGCCAATTCTCAGGATTGTTTCACGATCTTGGAGGATGAATGTGTCATCACGAAGGATCTTGCCGATGTGCTCCGCGCGGCGGTCGGATCGTGGAAACTGTTTGCGACGGATCTTGAAGAAATTAACGCAACCGTTACATCGCATTTTTGCAGGTGTTTTTTGGATGACTTCGACGCCTATTTGCAAGCGATGCGGGAGTACCAGTCGCAACCAAACGGGCCAACCAAACGGGCCAGGGTCGAATTAATTTCCAGCCCAAGCCCTAACCTCCACAAGAGGTAACCCCATCGAACCCCGCTTCTCACAAGGAGGCGGGGTTTTTCGTGTTTGGGTTGGCGGGCGCACCGCTCGCGGCCAAAGCCGCGCCCACCCACGGCATCGAATCGGCTAAACTTCCGGCATGACAGCCGCTACCCAAATGCCCGATACCGGCGCGCGCTGCCAGAGGCAACCATGAACCACGATCAAAACTTCAAGAACCTTATTCTCGACTACCCACGCCAGGCCATTGAGTTTGCCGCCGCGCGAGGAGCAACTCAAGGAACGCTTGGGTGATCGCTTTCGCGAGCTGGATGTGCCGCTGCTGCTCGAATGGCCTGATGGACGCCGCCAGGCGCTGCTGTTTGTCTTTGAGGAAGAAACCGAGCCCAAGCGCTTCTCAATCCATCGCCTGGCGCATTATTGCCTGGACTTGGCCGAGCTCTACCACACCGAGCGCGTGGTGCCGGTGGTGATCTTTCTTCACCCCGGCAAGTTCGATGAAACACTCACCCTGGGCAGCGACACGCGCGACTATCTTCAGTTCAGCTATCTCGCCTGGCCGTTATTTGGGCTCAAGGCCCGGGATTATTTCGACAGCTCCAACCTGGTCGCGCGCTTGAACTTGCCCAACATGCGCTATGCGCCCGAGGAGAAGGTTGAAGTCTACGCCCAAGCGGTGCGCGGACTGCGCACCCTGGAACCCGACCGCGAGCGCCAAATCAAATACCTCGACTTTGTCGACATCTATGCCGACCTGGATGAGACTGAACGCCAGCGCTACCAACAACACTATGCCGAGGAGACTGAAACCATGAGCGCGTTTGCTGATCGCTTTATTGACCAGGGAGTGCAGCAGGGAGTGCAGCAGGGCGAGGCCAGGACGCTGCTTCGCCAACTTGATCAAAAATTCGGCCCCGAGGTGGTGCAAACGCACCGCGAGCGCATTGAGCAGGGGGAGCTTGAGCAACTCGACACTTGGCTGGGGCGCATCCTCACCGCAGAGACGCCGGAGACGATTTTCCACTAACGAAGGCGCGGGCCGAGCTGGTAACCTCATCTCGCCCCTTTCAATTAAAGGGGCCGTGTTCGAATTAGTTTTCGAGCCCGCCGGGCAAGGACGCCCAGCCCCGTAACCGATTGCACCTGATCTCAGGTTTCACCATCCAGCCCCCGGGGTTCGCCCTCGGGGGCTTTTTTGTGTCGGCCTCGGCGCCGCGAGCGGCGGTGAGGATCGCCGGAACGCAGACGATCAGCTAAACTCCCGGCATGACGGCCGACACCCAAGCCACCGACACCGCGGTCAGCGACTACGACAGCCCCTGGAAAGCAACCAAACGGGCCAGGGTCGAATTAATTTTCTTATCCTGCGTCAGCTTCGGATTGATCCTAGGATAGAAAAAACCACGGGGCAATTGGCGATCTACCTTGATGACACCACCAAGGGAGCGCCGCTGGCTCAGGGCAGGGCCGAGCGCTGTCCATCAGCCCGTACCGAACCGACAGTGTAGCGTCGGGCGTCTGCCAAAGCCTGCGAGGTAGAAAGAACAGCAGCGGGGACGAGGGCAAGAGTTCCGCGTGAATGCGGCTTGACAAATTAGTATTCGCTTATATACTAACAATCATCAACCACATCCACACTTCGTCAGGAGGCTAGATATGTTGGCTCCACTCGCACTCGTTGCCCTGTTGATCGGCGGTAGCCAAGCCGTGCTGATTGTCTCTGAGGATGACGCCGCTGAAAATGACCATCCGCAAGTCGCACAGGTCGAAACGGTCAGGTCCCCATTCGATCCAAACTGAGTGACCGCGGCTCTGGGCCCGGAGCGACGCGACCAAACGGGCCACAACCAAACGGGCAACCAAACGGGCCAGGCTCGAATTGGTTTTCAGCTCAAGCCCTAACCTCCACAAGAGGTAACCCCAGCGAACCCCGCTTCTCGCAAGGAGGCGGGGTTTTTCTTTTCTACGGGCTCCTAGGAGCCGTGCTCGAATGCTCGAATAAATTTTCGAGCCACCTGGGCAGTTCCGCGAGACGCTCAGCCTGGGCAGCGACACGCGGGTGTATCTCCAGTTCAGCTATCTGGCCTGGCCGTTGTTCGGGCTGAAAGCGCGCGACTATTTCGACAGCCCCAACCTGGTTGCTCGGCTGAATCTGCCCAACATGCGGTATGCGCCCGAGGAGAAGGTCGACGTCTATGCCCAAGCCGTGCGCGGCCTGCGCACCCTGGAACCCGACCGCGAACGCCAGATCAAATATCTGGACTTTGTCGACATCTATGCCAACCTTAACGAGAATGAACGCCAGCGTTACCAGCAAGACTATGCCGAGGAGATCAAGACCATGAGCGCGTTTGCCGATCGGTTTATTGAGCAGGGCAAGCAGCAGGGCATGCAGCAGGGCGAAGCCACGATCTTAATGATGCTGCTGGAAGAAAAATTCGGCTCAGCTTCGCTCGAAGCGCACCGCGAGCGCATCGTGGCAGCCGACCCCGAAGAACTCCTGCAATGGTCCAAACGCATCCTCACCGCCGAGACGCCCGAGACCATCTTCCACTGAGGTTCGGGCACTGCTAGCAGAATCAAGCGGCAATCAATTAAGGGAATAATTAAAGGGGCCGTGTTCGAATTAATTTCGAGCCACCTGGGCAATGAATTAAAGGGGCCGTGTTCGAATTAGTTTTCAACCGAGCACCAAAGCGGCCATGGCAAAAAATCCACCAAAGGAGCGCTGACCTGATGAGCAAGAAAAAGGACAAATGCTGCAAGAGCTACAAGAAAGGCAAGCGTTGCAAGGACTGCCCCAAGCGCAAGTGACAAGACCCTGCGGCCAGGATCATCCTCTGCTGTTTCAGTTTGGGCTTGTCTCCAGCCCCTCAGCCCAGCGCATCAGTCCTGTCCCCACAGC